>NZ_JBFUJQ010000012.1:0-141486 GCF_056401275.1 Polaromonas sp. P4_F6
GCGATGCACAGGATGCACTAGGGGCTTTTGCCAAGGCTGTGCAATATAAACCGGACTCGGCCGGCGCCCACTTCAACATCGGGGCCGCCCACGCACGGCTGGCTCAGCATGAGGCGGCCGCGCAGGCCTATCGACGGGCACTCGCACTCAAGCCAGAGTTCGTGGAGGCGGAAGTCGCCCTGGGGGCGGCGCTGGAAGAGATGGGGCAGGACGAAGCAGCCGTGGAGAGCTACCACCGCGCCTTGAAGATCAAGCCCGACCATGTCCCAGCCCTTGAAAAACAGGCCGACCTCCTGAAACGGCTTGGGCGCTCCAGCGAGCTGGTGATCGCTTACCGTCAGATGCTGGAACTCGAGCCCGACAATGTGGACATACTCTACAGCCTGGGTTTGGTCTTGCGCTCACTGGGCCAGTTGCGTGATGCCATGCCCGCCCTTCAACGCGCAGCGGAACTCAAACCTGATTTTGTCAACACCCATTGCCATCTCGGCGACATCTTCATGGGGTTGCAGTTATTCGACGAAGCTGCGGCAAGTTATAGCAAGGCGCTCGAACTCGAGCCCCAGAATGCCGAGGTGCACCACAACCTGGGTGCCGCCTTCAAAGAACTTGGCCAATTCGACGATGCGCTGAAAAGTTACCGCAACGCGCTGGCCATCAAGCCTGATTTCCCTATCGCGCAAAGCAACCTTTTGTTGACCCAGCATTTTTTACCGGACCTTTCACCCGACCAGTTGCGGGATGAGGCCCGGCGCTTCGGCACGATGGTTGCCGGATTGGCCCCGCCCCCCGTCAGCCTGAGGAACCACGCGGATCCCGACAGACGCCTGCGTATCGGCTTCGTCTCGGCAGACTTGCGCTCACATCCCGTGGGTTACTTTATCGAGAACGTGCTGGCGGCTTTATCGACCGAAGCGGCCGGACGGCTGGAACTCTTTGCCTACTCCAACTCGCCGGATGCCGACGATGTCACGGAGCGGCTCAAGGCCCACCTGCAAGGCTGGTACCTGACGGTGGGGCAACCCGATGAAGTCCTGGCCAAGCGTGTCCGCGACGACGAGATCGATATCCTGATTGACCTCTCCGGGCATACCGGCAAGAACCGCCTGCCGTTTTTTGCCTGGAAGGCCGCCCCCGTGCAGATCAGCTGGCTGGGTTATTTCGCCACCACGGGTGTCGCGGCCATCGACTACCTGATTGCCGATCCATGGACCCTGCCGGAAAGCGAAGAGGGCAATTTCACGGAGAAGATCCTGCGCCTGCCGGAAACCCGGCTGTGCTTCACGCCACCCGCGTTCGACGTGGGCGTCACGCCGCTTCCCGCTCTGAGTAATGGGTACGTGACCTTTGCCTGCTTCAATGCTCCGTCAAAGATGAACGATGCCGTTGTTGCACTGTGGGCTCGCGTGCTGCATGCCGTGCCTGGAAGTCGCTTGCATCTCATGGCGCCGCGCGACCACGAAGTCCGCGTGCAGCGCAGCGTTGCCGAACGTTTCGCCGTGCACGGCATCACTGCCGACAGGCTGATCGTACAGGGCGCGGTGCCCCGCGCGGCCTATCTTGCGACCTACCAGCAGGTCGATATCGCCCTGGATCCATTTCCTTACACGGGTGGAACCACCACGGCTGAGGCCCTGTGGATGGGCGTGCCGGTGCTGACACTGGCGGGCAAGAGCTTTCTGGCCCGCCAGGGTGTTGGATTGCTGATGACCGCCGGCTTGCCGGACTGGGTGGCTGACGATGCCGATGATTACGTGAGGAAGGCGGTCTCACATGCCTCCGACTTGCTGCGCCTGGCATCGCTGCGCGCCGGCATGAGGGAACAGGTGCTGGCCTCACCCCTCTTTGATGCGCCGAGGTTTGCCCGCCATTTTGAAGACGCCTTGCGAGGAATATGGCGAAAGTGGTGTTCCCATACCAATGACCGTTAACACTATCAGAGCCGATGGGATCACGCCCAAAACCCTGCAGGACCAGGCCGGGACGAACGCGCCGGCGTATCTACCGTGATAAAAGTGGTCGATCCCACTAAAAACCGAAAAGGCGAGAAATGAGGCTATTTGGTCGCTGGCTGAAAGCGGAAACTCACGATTCCAAAAGCGATCCCGGCACGATGGAGTTTGCGCAGGCAAACGCCGAGCGCAAGCTCGAAGAAGGCATGACCCTGGAAAAGCTGGGCCAGATTGACGAGGCCCTGCGCTGCTACGACTCGGCGATCGACCTGATGCCAGAGCTGGCAAGAGCACACTTCAACCGCGGCAATATTTTTTTAGATCGAGGCGATTCAGCAAAGGCGCTGGAGGCTTATGAAAAAGCCCTGGAATTCAAATCCGACTCGGCAGCCCTTCACTACAACGTCGGAAATGCGCACCTTCGGCTGGGACAGACAGATGCGGGAATCGCGGCCTGTCGGCGAGCCATCGCGTTAAAACCGGACTTTTCGGATGCGCATATAACGTTAGGCGTTGCGCTTCGGGAGCTTGGAAAGCCCTACGATGCACTTGCCTGTTACCAAACTGCGATCAAGATCACGTCAGATTCCGCCGAAGCCTACAACAATCTGGGTGCCATTCTCTGCATTCTGGGCCAACCTGAAAAGGCGCTTGTCAATTTCCGGGAGGCCTTGCGGGTCAATCCGAATTTTGCGGGAGCCTGCAGCAATTTGCTCCTGGTGCAAAATTTCCTGAGTGAACTTTCGGAAGATGAGCGGCTGGCCGACGCCAAGCAGTACGGCGAGCTGGTCATGCGCCTGGCTCACCCCTTTACGGCATGGGACCGCTCTCCCGACCCGCAGCGATGCCTGCGGGTGGGCGTTGTGTCGGCAAACCTGTGCGCGCATCCGGTGGGGTACTTTTTTGAGGCGGTTATCGCCGCATTCAGAACACAGACAGCCGGCAAATTTGAGCTGTTTGCGTATCCTGTTGTTCTCAATGCCGACGACACCACCACGCGAATCAAAAGCTGCTTCCACGGATGGCGTGAAATCACCGGGCTACCCGACGAAGTAGTAGCCCAGCAAATCCGCAATGACGGAATAGATATCCTTATCGATCTCTCAGGGCACACCGCATCGAACCGTCTGCCCGTGTTCGCATGGAAGCCGGCTCCGGTACAGATCAGCTGGCTGGGATATTTTGCAACCACGGGGGTTCCCGCAATCGATTACTTCATTGCCGATCCATGGACATTGCCGGCAAGCGAGGAATCCAACTTCACCGAAAAAGTCTGGCGGTTGCCGGAAACCCGGCTGTGCTTCACGCCACCCGCGGTCGATCTATGCGTCAACCCGCTTCCGGCAATTTCTTCGGGACGGCTGACTTTGGGTTGTTTCAACAATTTGACGAAGATGACAGACGCCGTAGTGGCCCTGTGGGCCGAAATTCTGCTGTCACTACCCGAGAGCCGCCTCTTCCTGATGGCCCCGCAGTTTACGGAGGTCTCCATACAAAAAGAGGTTATTGAAAAATTTTCGATACATGGCATCGACGCCGAACGCCTCACACTGGCCGAAGCGGTTCCACGCACAGAGTATCTGGCGGCCTATCACCGGGTGGATATCGCCCTCGACCCTTTTCCATACACCGGTGGAACCACGACGGTGGAAGCGCTGTGGATGGGCGTTCCGACGGTAACCATGGCCGGCAAACACCTCCTGGCACGCCAGGGCGTCGGCGTGATGATGAATGTGGGCTTACCTGACTGGATTTCCTCCGATCCTGAGGACTATGTTCGCCGCGTGATATTGCATGCCGGTGATCTGCAGAGCCTGGCATTGCTGCGCAGTGGTTTACGGCAGCGGGTTTTGGATTCGCCCATTTTTGACGCTCCCCGCTTTGCCAAACACTTTGAAGTTGCGCTCCGGGGGATGTGGCAGACATGGTGCGCAACACAGTCGCCTCAGGCATAAGCCACCCAAAGCAACCATTCCAAACTCCGCCGCTCAAACTATCAGGTCTAGGCCGCCCCACTTGAGCCTTGAACTATTCGTCTACAGATCCCACGTATTCCCAAGCAGCGCGTATTGCTCCTCAGCAGGTTCATCCTTAAACGCAATTGCATGGGCCGCAAAACATCGTTGAGCCCTCCTCGTCATTTGATGCAGACCGAGCGAACCATCTTCAAGTCAGTCAGGCCCATCAGCACTTTCTCCATGCCGTCCATCTTCAGCGTGTGCATGCCGCTGCTGACCGCGCTGGCGAACAGTTCCGCGACACGGGCGCGCTCCTGGATCAGTTTTTTCGCGGCGTCGTCGGCGATCATGAGTTCGTGCAGGCCGACACGGCCTTTGTAGCCGGTCTTGCCGCATTTATCGCAGCCCACGGCGCGGTACACGGTGAGCTTGCCGTCCTTGCCGTAGCGCTCCATCCAGTCTTCAAACAGCTTTTGCGACTCGCCGCCCTCATCGGCCTTCCAGGCGTCGGTGTGTCGCAGCTCTTCGGAATATTCCTTGATGAAATCCTTGATTTCCTGCGAACTCAAGACATGAGCCTCCTTGCAGTCGCATAATTTTTTGGCCAGGCGCTGCGCCAGGATGCCCAGCAGCGCGTCGGCAAAATTGAAGGGGTCCATGCCCATGTCAAGCAGGCGCGTGATGGATTCGGGCGCCGAGTTGGTGTGCAGGGTCGAGAACACCATGTGGCCCGTCAGCGAAGCCTCGACGCCCATGGCCACCGTTTCCTTGTCGCGCGACTCGCCGACCATGATGATGTCGGGGTCGGCCCGCAGGAAGGCGCGCATGACCAGCGCGAAGTCGATGCCGGCTTTGCGGTTGATCTGCACCTGGCGCAGGCCTTTCTGGGTGATTTCAACCGGGTCCTCCGCCGTCCAGATCTTGGTGTCCGGCGTGTTGAGGAATTTCAGGATGGAATGCAGCGTCGTGGTCTTGCCCGAGCCGGTGGGGCCGCAGACATAAAAGAGGCCGTAGGGCTTGGAGACGGTTTTTTCCAGCCGCTCCTTGTTATGGGCCGTCAGCCCGAGCTTTTCCAGCGGAATCGGCTCGCCCGCGGCCAGGATCCGCATGACCACGTCTTCCACGCCACCGGCCGAGGGAATCGTGGCCACGCGCAGCTCGATGTCGAGCGGGCCGTATTTCTTGAACTTGATCTTGCCGTCCTGCGGTTTGCGCTTTTCGGAAATGTCCAGGTCGCACATGATCTTGAGCCGGGTGACCATGGCCTGGCGGAACTGCGCCGGCACTTCGATATAGGGCTGCAGAGTGCCGTCCACGCGGAAACGGATGCCGGTCTTTGCCTTGCCGGGCATGGGCTCAATGTGGATGTCCGACACCTTCTGGTTGTAGGCGTCGATGATGACCTTGTTGACGAACTTGACCAGCTCGTTGTCGGCCGCCGCGGATTCCAGCGAGGAATCGTCGGCGGATTCGCCTTCCAGCGGCGAGTCCATGTCCGCCAGCAACTGGTCGATGGAACTGCTGTCCGCGCCGGCGCCGAACAGCTGGTTCAGCGTCTCCTCAAACTCGGTCTGGGTGGTGACGCGGTAGGCAAACTTGGTGATGCGTGGAAACACCTGCGGCACGACGCGCGCCCCGCGCACGGCTTCCGGGTCCATGCACATGATCACCAGGCCTTCGGTGGTTTCCTCCAGCGGCATCCAGCCTTGCTGCTCGATGAACTCGCGTTTGAGCGGGCCGTGCAGCATTTCGGAGCGTATGCGGCCGGTGTTGAAGGGCTCGTAGCCCACGCCGAAAAACTTCGCCAGGGACTGGCCGATCTGGTTGGGGCGGATGCGGTAGTTGGCCATCAGCACATGCTCGACCGACTTGCCTTCCTCGCGCGCCTGCTGGATGCATTGCTGCAGTTCGTCCTGCGACAGCACGCCTTCGGCAACCAGCCCGTCGTACTTGGTCGCCTTGCGGCGCTGGCCGTCCTCCGCCCTCTGCATGCGCTGGCGTATTGCGATACCCAGCGTTTTGCAGAGCTGGCGCGCGCCGTCCTCCTCGAGCTTGCCGAAGGGCTGGTCGCTGCGGTTGTTGATGACCTGAAGCACGCCGTACAGCGTGTCGCCGTCCATGACGGGCGCCACCAGCATCTGCTTGGTCCTGTAGCCCGAGCGCTTGTCGACCTCCTGGAGGAAGCTCAGGGCCGGGTGGATTTTCTTGAGGGCCTCTTCGTCGTAGACATCGGCGATGTTGACCATCTGCCGGGACATGGCCACATAGCCGGCGATGCTTTGCGCGCTGACCGGAAGCTTCAGGTCGCGGCTGGTGTTGAGGCCGGTCTTGACCTTGGAGACGATGGATGTGCGGTCCTCGTTGACGGCGTACAGGGTCAGCCGGTCGGCGTTGAAGAGCTTGCAGATGTCCTGGCTCGCCTCCAGCATGATCTGGTCGATGTTTTCGGTCTCATGGATGCGGTTGGTGACCAGCTGCAGCTGCCGGAAGTACAGTGCCTCGAAAGTAACGCCGCGCTCCTGCGGCGGCAGCATCTGCGAGTCGAAAAATTCGTCCTGGGGATCGCGTTGCAATACGGCGCTCATAGTTCAAACTCCTGGCCTGCCCGCAACCACCGGATGTCGTGCGTCACATTGGGGCCAAACGGCCGTGTCTGGTCGAAACGCTGTATCTCGGCCATGATGAGGTCGGTCTCGGCGGGCTTGGTGTGGGTGATGTAAATCGGATAATTTTTGCCGCGCTCTATGCAGTCGAGCTCGTTGGCCAGCGCATGGGGCGACAGATGCAGGCTGCGCTTGGCAAGGTCACGCTCGCGGTTGCTGAAGGCGGTTTCGATGACCAGCATGGCCACGTTCATCTGGTTGATGCGGGCCCACAGCGCCGGGTTCTGCTCGGTGTCGCCGGTGAATACCCAGCAGCCCTTGCCGGTGGCCACGGCGTATCCCACGGCCGGCACGGTGTGCACGGCGGGCAGCACTTCCACGTGCTTTCCCGCCAGCAGCAGGGTCTGCCCCACATCCAGGGGGTGAAAGCTGACGAACGGCGCCTGCGGCGTGGGAATCCTGGAAAAATCCGGCCAGATGGTGTTGTTGAAGATATGCGCCTTCAGCGCGTTGATCGTGCCTTGCAGTGCGTGTATCTGTATCGGCGTGGTGCGCCGCGCCGCGATAGCGTCCACCATCAGCGGCAGCGCGGCGACATGGTCCAGGTGCGAGTGCGTCAGCAGCACGTGGTCTATGCCGGCCATTTCGTCGAGCGTGAGGTCGCCCACGCCCGTGCCCGCATCGACCAGCAAATCATGGTCCAGCAGAAAAGACGTGGTCCGGCAGTCCTTGGCGATGGCTCCCGAGCAGCCTAGTACACGTACTTTCATGTGGTTTTCCGGTTGGCCCTGAGTTGGTCTTTGTATTATTTGGTCTCAAAATTGGTTGCGCCATCCCACTCCGGATCAAACGGCAGCAACCTCATCGAGGCTACACGCTCCGCATACAGCCGGTAAAGGAACTTTTTGCCATTTGCTCGCTGCAAATTTAGTAACTGCACGTCACATTGGTCCCAATCCTGGGCCCGGTAGGCCTTCAAAGCCAGGCCCCAAGTCTTCAATTCGTCGGCATTGTCCTTGTCAATCCGGTCCGCCGGCGCCAACGGCCAAAAAATGGCCACAGCCTGATCTTTGCCCTTCACGCGGACTTTGTCCAGCTCCTGCCATGCAAAGTCCCCAGCCAGTTTGCGGGTGGACTCGCTGACCACGATATCGACACCATAGGTTTTGGACAAGCCCTCCAGGCGCGAGCCCAGGTTCACGGCGTCGCCGATCACGGTGTAGCTGCGGCGGATGTCCGATCCCATATCGCCCACGCACATGGTGCCGGTGTTCAGGCCTATGCCGATGCCGATCTCGGGTAAACCCTTGGTCCTGTGCTCTTCATTGATCCTGCGCACGGCGTTTGACATCTCGAGCGCGGTTTTCACGGCCAGCGCGGCGTGGTCGGGCGTGTCGACAGGGGCACCCCAGAACGCCATGACGCAGTCGCCCATGTATTTGTCGATGGTGCCGCGGTTGCCGCGTATCAGGTCCGTCAGGCGGCTGAAGACGCTGTTGAGCAGCGCCTGCAGCTGGGTCGGCTCCATGGTCTCCGACATCTTGGTGAAGCCGCGCATGTCGCAGAACATGACGGTCAGCTCCTTGGTGGTCGCCTTCATGTTGTAACTGTCGGGGTCTTTCACCATCTCGTCGACCAGCTCGGGCGGTACATAGGTGCCGAACAGGTTGGCCAGCTCGCGCTTGGAGCGGCTTTCCACGAAATAGCCGTAGCTCATGTTGAGCGCGAAGGCCGTCAGTGCCATGACCAGCGCGCTGGCCAGCGGCAGCACCAGGCCGTAACCCGCATACAGCCAGAAATTCAGCCCGCCGATGGCGGCGATCACGGCCAGGCTGACCCCGACCGCACGGGAAGCCGAGAGCATGGGCAGCGCGAAAGCCAGCGTCAGGCCCGACAGCAGCAGGATGACAATCTCAAAGCCGACGGCGTAATCGGGCTTGACGAAGACCTTACCGTCCAGGAAACCCGAGATCACGTTGGCATGGGTTTCCACGCCGGGGTAGGTCTCCCCGACCGGCGTCACCCGCAAATCAAGCAGGCCGGGTGCCGTGGTGCCTATCAGGACGATTTTGTCCTTGAGCGCGCCGGGCGCCAGGCGCTTGCCCAGCACGTCGGCCGCCGAGATGTAACGGAAGGAGCCGCCGTTGGCACCGCCATGGCCCCGGAACGGCACCAAGGTGGCGACCCGGTCATCAACCGGAATCGCCAGGGTCTTGCTACCCTGCTTGAGCAATATGCTTTCCAGCCCCTGGTAATTGCGCGTAAGGAATTTTTCCGGCGGGAACCCGGGCTCGACCCGGGGCAGGCCCGCCAGCATGCGGAACATGGCCAGCGCCAGCGATTCGTAGTATTGCCCCTTGTATTCCGCCAGCAGGGGGATGGAGCGCACCACGCCGTCGCCCTCGGTGATGGAATTGAAAAAGCCGCCCAGCGGCGCGGCTTTGGCCAGTTGTTCGATGTTGGCGCCGTAGCCGTTCCAGCTGGTGAACTTGATGGGGCGGCCGGCCAGCGCATCGCGGCCCATGACTGGCGCCGGCAGGACGCCGTTGACGCGCCCGTCGCGGTCGCTGGTGAAGTAATAGCCCATCACGACGGGCCGCTTTTCGATCGCCTTGGCGAACACCGCGTCATAGTCCAGCCCGGCCTGCAGCTGGTTGAGTTTTTCAGCGAAACCGGGCTGGTCCTTGAGCTCGGCCAGCGCCAGCTGCTTGAGCCGTTTCAGGCCCGAGCTTTCATCGGCCTCGGCGAACACCACGTCAAAGCCCAGCAAGGCCGTCTTCTGGCGGTCCTGCAGTTCCTCGACCAGCTCCGCGAGCTTGTTGCGTCCCCAGGGCCAGCGGCCGACCTCGGCCAGGCTTTTTTCGTCGATGTCGACGATGACGATGCGTTCATCGAGCGTGCGCGGCATCGTTGCCCGAAGCCGCGCGTCGTAGATGATGTCGTCCAGCCGCTGCAGCACCCCGAGGCGCATGACTCCGCCGGCATGCAGCAGGGCAAACACAAGCGGGATCAGCGTGACAGCGATGCGGGGCCAGTGCCTGGAGAGGAGTCTCATGAGACCTCGGGTGTTGGGTGCTGACGGTCCGCGTTACGGCGAAGCCCGGGCGGGCACCCGGGTCAATGTTGGACGAACTGCATCTGCGTTCCGGCCAGCTCAAGCATGTCGCCGTTTTTCAGGACGACAGGCTCGGCCCCGATAGGCGCACCGTTGAGGGTCGGCTTCCCGGCCCCTTCCACGTGGGCCACGACAAAGCCCTGGGGTCGTTTGGTGATCGCGGCCACCGCGACGCCCGGCTTGCCGATGGTGGTCACCACCTTGACCAGCGCCACTTCGCGGCCGGCAGCGGCCCCCGACATGACCTTGATGGCGGCGCTGATGTTGCCGCCCACGTCGGCGGCGGGCGCCGCCGCCGGCGCACCGGCGGCAGGAGCGACCAGGCCCGCGGAGCCGGCCTTGATGATCATGGTTTTCTCAAAACCGGCAGGCTGGGCCTCGTTCACGTACTTGATCTTGTACTTGCCGATTTCCACCGTGTCGCTGTTTTGCAGCAACAGTTTTTTCACGGCCTTGCCGTTGACGTAGGTGCCGTTGGTGCTGTTGAGGTCTTCAAGATACACCTCGTTGCCGGACATCTGCAGGACGGCGTGCTCCCCGCTGACAGCGAGGTTGTCAATGACGATATCGTTGTAGGGCCTGCGGCCCAGGGACGTCCTGTCTTTCGTCAACTGGACTTCCTTGATCACAACGCCGTCAATAGAGACGATCATTTTCGGCATGGCCGACTCCTGTCTGTTTTTAAATTTTCAGTCACCGCTTATTTTCCCAGCATTCTCGACAAAAGGCCGCGCTTGGCCGAGTCTTCTTTCGCATAAGCCAGCAAGACGGAAATATTATCGCGTCCGCCGGCCTCGTTCGCCGCCGCAATCAGCTGCTTTGACTTCTGCTCCAGCGTCCCGGCGCCCGTCAGGATGGCGGCAATACCCGGGTCCACCACCATGTCCGACAGGCCGTCGGAACACATCAGGTAAAGATCACCCGGCTCCACGCGGTGCTCGTTGACCTCCACCAGCACGGTGTCTTCCACGCCCAGGGCGCGTGTCACCAGGTTCTTGTTCAGGGAGGTCAGCGCCTGCTCGGGCGTGATCAGCCCGGCGTCGATCTGCTCCTGGAGCAGCGAATGGTCCTTGGTGATCTGCTGGAGTTCCTGGCCGCGCAGGCGGTAGCAGCGCGAATCGCCGATATGGCCCAGCATCAGGCGCCCGTCCTGGAAGACGCCCACGACCAGCGTGGTGCCCATGCCCGTGTACTGGGGGTTGGAGTTGGCCGCGTTGAAAATCGAATGGTTGGCGTTTTCCACGCAGATTTCCATTGCCCGGCGCACTTCCTTGGCATTCGCATGCCGGCCGGCCTGGGACAGCCAGCGTCCCATTTCCGACTTGATGAAGGCCACGGCCATGCCGCTGGCGATTTCGCCGGCGTTGTAGCCGCCCATGCCGTCCGCCAGGATGCAAAGCCGCGTCGCCGGGTCAAACGCCACCGCATCTTCGTTGTTGTCCCGCGTCAGCCCTGGGTCGGTATGTGTACAAATCTCGTAAATCATCTTGTTCGTGCTGTCACTGGGTATCTTTGTCGGCGGCGGGCGGCCTGGAGACAACGGTTTTTTCGAAGGTCTGGGCGCCGCCGGCATTCAAGGCCTGGGTGGCATCATAGGCCCTGGGCTCGGCCGCCTGTGCGGCGGGGGCGGATTGCACCACCGTGGCGTCGAATGTGGCCGCGGGCGCGGCCGGCGGGGCGGAATGGGGAGACGGCGCGGGGGCGGACAGGGGTGCGCCGCCGTCCATGGCCGCGATGATTTCGCGCAGGTCGGCGGCGAAACGGTCGCCGTCCTGGTAGCGAAGCTCGGGCTTTTTGGCCAGCGACAGCGCGACCACCTCGGCCAGCCGGGCGGGCAGCTCCTTGCGGATGATGCGGATGTCCGGCGCCTCTTCGTTGGCGATCTTGTACATCAACTCGGCCATCGAATCGCCCCGGAAAGGCAACACGCCGGCCAGCATCTGGAACAGCATGACCCCCAGCGAATACAGGTCCGAGCGCCCGTCGACCTTCTTGCCGGCGATCTGCTCGGGCGACATGAAGCTGGGCGTGCCCAGCACCAGGCCGGTCTTGGTCTTGCTGGAGTCGGTGATGCGGGCGATGCCGAAGTCGGTCACCTTCACCGTATCGCTGTCGATCTCATACATGATGTTGGCCGGCTTGATATCCCGGTGCACCACGTTCTGCTTGTGCGCATAGGCCAGGGCTTCGGCCACCCGCGCCACGATGGACAGGACCTTGGGCACCGGCAGCAGGCTTCCGTCCTTGGTGACGTCGGCCAGGTCCTTGCCCTTGAGGAATTCCATTGCGATGTAGGCCAGGTCATGCTCCTCGCCCGCATCAAAAATCGTCACGATGTTCTGGTGCTGCAGGCGCCCGGCCGTCTCGGCCTCGCGGAAGAAGCGCTCGCGCGCGTCGTCGAGTTCCTCGCCCTCGAACTCCTGGCTCAGCGCCATGGTCTTGATGGCCACGACACGGCCTATCTTGGGGTCCTTGCCGAGATAGACCACGCCCATGGCGCCCTTGCCCAGCTCTTTTTCCACCTGGTAGCGGCCCAGCATGGGTTTTTCGACGGCTCCGCCGTCCAGCAGCATGGTGCCGCCGGGGTGGGAACCGCCGCCGCCCAGGATGACCGTCTCCGACAGGTTTTTGGCGCGGTTGAGCTTGGACTGCAGGTCCTTGTGGTTCTTGTTATAGGTGGCCATGTACTCATACACGGCCTGGGCCTTGTTGAACTGCCGCTTGCGCTCGAAGTCCAGCGCGAGGTTGTTCATGTTGTCCATCAGCGCGTCGGTGAAGGGCACGCGGCGGAAGCGGTCAAAAGCCATGTCCAGCTGGCCCTGGCCTTGCAGCGCCAGGCCCATCATGCGGTTGGTTTCGGCCGACTCTTCGTCGGACTTGAGCTTGCCCGCCTCGGTCATGAGGAAGCGCTTGGTGGTCAGCGCCAGGTGGCCTATGACCAGCAGCGAAGCAGGAAACACGAATTGAAGCCAGCGAGCTGACGCCGACAGCAGGGTGAATTCGGTTACTAGCAGAACCACGAAGAGAGCCAGCGTAATGATGGCCGCTTTGCCTGCGGACAAACGGGGCAAGCCCGCGATCAAATAGGCCGACACTACCAGCATCGCCCCCAACGTGACCCACAGGCCCCACGCGGGCTGCACGATAAAGTGCTCGCTCAGAATACTGGAGGTGATGTGCGCCATGGTTTCAACGGGTGAAAGCCCTGGGCCGGCAGGCGTAGTGAACCGAGTTCCTTCGCCGGTAGCCGTTGAGCCGATGATCACGATCTTGTCGGCATATTTGCTGGCTGGGATCTTGCCGGACATCACGTCGTAGAAGGAGTCCACAGTAAATGCGGGGCGACCATCTTTGCCGCGATAAAACTGCGGAAGCATCAGGGCAGCTTCGTCCGTCTTGATGATCAGTTTGCCGATTTGCACCGATTCACCCGTATTGAGCTTGATATCGGCCGGCCCAAGGTTCAGGCTCTTAGCCGCCACCAGAAGACTCATGGACGGTACCGCTTTGCCGAAGTAATTGACGAGCAGCGGCTCTTGCCGCACTGCACCATCCACATCGGTGATCTGGTTCAGATGCGCTATGCCCGCAGCCGCATTGCCGATGATTTCTATGGGCTGCTGTCCGCGCAGCGCCGCCAGCGAAAAGCCGTTGGTCTCATCCAGAGCACTCTTCAGGGCATAAGGCGGCAGCGGGTTGTCGGGACGGCCCTGCGGCACCCCCAACTGAAAAACCGAGGACACCAGGACATTGCCGGCCTTGCTCATACTGGCCGCGAGCTTGGCATCTGTGTCCAGGGCGACTTCGGCCTCGGCGATGACCTTGCCGAGCTGCTCGGGCAGCCCACCCTGAGCCGCCGTCGCCGGATCGGCGGCCGGGCCGAGCGCTTCCTTCATCTTGCGGATGAACACCAGCCCGCGGTCCGTCTGCGGCTCAAAGAAAAAGGCCGTGTGCGCGATGGTTTTGGCCTTGGCGGCCGAAAGCTGGTCGATCAGCTGCGCATGCACGTCGCGCGGCCAGGGCCAGCGGCCGATGTTGGCAATGCTCTGGTCGTCAATGGCGATGATCGCGATGCGGTCGGAAGGCTGGCGCGAGGTGCTGGTGCTTGCGTAGTCGTAATAGCGGCGCTCCAGCGTGCCGAAGAAATCGGTCAGCCCGTGCAGAAAAAGGACGGCCAGCACCACCAGGACCCCGACAAACCAGTCGGCCCGCCAGAACTGACTCAGCTTTCTAGATGATTTGGCCACTACCCGTCCCTTGTCCTGTTTCGCTGTGCATAAGCTAGACGATTTTTAATTGCTTTGTATTACCGGCCGCCCGGCGACGCCGTCGTTTTGGCGCACCAAGCACCGCCCGCCGCCCTTTGTTTCGGCAGGTTACAAGTCTCCTGATAAGGGACATTAACAGACGGGGTGCGGCTGGACAAGGGACTTTTGCACGGCAGCCATGCCGACTGTTGCAAATAAGTGGTATTTCGGCAGATGTGCAAAAGCCCGCGGCATGCGGGCTTCTGACAAGTGCAGGCCTTCCGCCCCGCGGCTGCGGGACGGGCGGGCGGATATTCAGGCGGAGGGGGCGTTTTTTTGCTGCCGTTTGGTGAGGTAGGTGCCCAGCGCCACGACCAGCACGGCACCCAGAATTCCGCCAAAGGTCACGGTTTGCTCGCTGACGGGGCCGAAATAGCCGGCCACGGCCGGGTCGGTGAGCAGCATTTCGCCGGCCAGGAAGCCGAGCAGGGCGGCGCCTATGGTGATGATGATGGGGAAACGCTCCATGACCTTGGTCAGCAAGGTGGCGCCGAAAATGATCAGCGGGATGCTCACCAGCAGGCCCAGGACCAGCAGCGGCAGGTTGCCCTTGGCGGCGGCGGCCACGGCCAGCACATTGTCCAGGCTCATGACCAGGTCGGCGATCAGGATGGTGCGGATGGCGGCCATCATGCCGTTGATTTCATGGCCTTCACCGTCTTCGTCTTCCTCGCCCTTGAGCAGGTCCACGCCGATGTAGACCAGCAGGATGGCGCCTATGAGCTTCAGGTAGGGCAGGGTCAACAGCTGGATGGCCACAATGGTCAGCACGATACGCATGACGATGGCTGCGGCGCTGCCCCAGAAGATGGCCTTGCCGCGCTGCTCGGGCTTGAGCGTGCGCGCCGCCATCGCGATCACCACGGCGTTGTCGCCCGACAGCACGATGTTGGCGAGGATGATGGAGCCAAAAGCGCTCCAGAAAAGCGGGGACGCGAGGTCCAGTCCGAAAATCATGGCTATCTCCTGTTATGAATGAAAAAAAGCGCCAATGAGCGCTTTCTTTCAAGTTGCTTTCAGTTTACGCCCCGGCTGCCTCCGCCGGAATTCGTATTACTGCTTATTCACAGCAGCCCTTTGAGCAGCTTGCCCATTTCCGAGGGATTGCGCGTCACCGTGAAGCCGCAGGCTTCCATGATGGCCAGCTTGGCATCGGCCGTGTCGGCGCCGCCGGAGATCAGCGCGCCCGCATGGCCCATGCGCTTGCCGGCCGGAGCCGTCACGCCGGCGATGAAACCGACGATGGGTTTTTTCATGTTGGCTTTGCACCATTGGGCGGCTTCGGCTTCATCGGGGCCGCCGATTTCGCCGATCATGATGACAGCGTCGGTGTCCGGGTCGTCATTGAAGGCCTTCATCACGTCGATGTGCTTGAGGCCGTTGATCGGGTCGCCGCCGATGCCGACGGCGCTGGACTGGCCCAGGCCGATTTCGGTGAGCTGCGCCACGGCTTCATAGGTCAGCGTGCCGGAGCGGCTGACCACGCCGATGCGGCCCTTGCGGTGGATGTGGCCGGGCATGATGCCGATCTTGATTTCGTCGGGCGTGATCAGGCCGGGGCAGTTGGGGCCCAGCAGCAGGGTTTTCTTGCCGCCGGCGGCTTCCTTGGCCTTCATGCGGTTGCGCACTTCCAGCATGTCCTTGACCGGAATGCCTTCGGTGATGCAGATCGCCAGGTCCAGGTTGGCCTCCACGGCTTCCCAGATCGCGGCGGCCGCGCCCGCGGGCGGCACATAGATGACGGACACCGTGGCGCCGGTGGCCTTGGCGGCCTCGGTCACGTTGGCGAAAATCGGGATGCCTTCGAAGTCTTCGCCGGCTTTCTTGGGGTTCACACCGGCCACAAAGGCCTCTTTGCCGTTCGCGTAGTCGCGGCACATGCGGGTGTGGAACTGGCCGGTCTTGCCGGTGATGCCCTGGGTGATGACTTTGGTGTGTTTGTTGATGTAGATCGACATGCTTGTGTTCTCCTGGGCTTACTTGACGGCGGCCACGATTTTGGTCGCGGCTTCGGCCATGGTGTCTGCGGCAATGATGGGCAGACCGGAGTCGGCCAGCATTTTCTTGCCCAGGTCTTCGTTGGTGCCCTTCATGCGCACGACCAGCGGCACGGAGAGGTTCACGGCCTTGCAGGCGGTGATGACGCCGTCGGCGATGGTGTCGCACTTCATGATGCCGCCGAAGATGTTGACCAGGATGCCTTTGACATCGGGGTTCTTCAGCATGATCTTGAAGGCTTCGGTGACTTTTTCAGCCGTTGCGCCGCCGCCCACGTCCAGGAAGTTGGCCGGCTCGCCGCCGAACAGCTTGATGGTGTCCATGGTCGCCATGGCCAGGCCCGCGCCGTTGACCAGGCAGCCGATGTTGCCGTCCAGGCTGATGTAGGCCAGGTCGAACTTGCTGGCTTCGACTTCGGCCGGGTCTTCCTCGTCCAGGTCGCGGTAGGCGACGATTTCGGGGTGGCGGAACAGCGCGTTGGCGTCGAAGTTGAACTTCGCGTCCAGCGCCATGACTTCGCCCTTGCTGTTGCGGTTCAGCGGGTTGATTTCAACCAGCGAGGCGTCGGTGTCCATATAGCACTTGTAGAGCTTTTGCAGGATGTCGACGGTCTGCGGCACGGAGTCGGCGGGCATGCCGATGCCGCTCGCGATTTCCTTGGCCTGGGCGTCCGTCATGCCGACCAGCGGATCGACAAACACCTTGATGATTTTTTCGGGGTGGGAGTGGGCCACCTCTTCGATGTCCATGCCGCCTTCGCTGGAGGCGATAAAGGCCACTTTTTGCGACTCACGGTCGGTCACGGCCGAGACGTAATATTCTTTCTGGATGTCGGCGCCGTCTTCAATATAGAGGCGGCGGACCTTCTGTCCTTCGGGGCCGGTCTGGTGCGTCTTCAGCTGCATGCCCAGGATTTCGCCGGCGATGCGCTTGACGTCCTCAATGGTCTTGGCGACCTTCACGCCGCCGCCCTTGCCGCGGCCGCCCGCGTGGATCTGCGCCTTGACCACCCATACCGGGCCGCCTAGCTTCTGGGCGGCTTCCACCGCTTCCTGCACCGTGAACGCCGGAATGCCGCGCGGCACAGGCACACCAAAATTGCGCAAGATTTCCTTGCCCTGGTACTCGTGAATTTTCATGAAAAACCTTCAGAATTCAGTAAAAGAGGGGGTGCAACTGGGATTTGGACAGGGCTGTGGGGTGTCGGAAACAGGCCACACCGGCCCAAAAAACCACGTCGGCGGTCACTGCAGGCAGCAACGCAGAACTGTATCATGGTGCGACGCACAATTCTTGTGCCCGGCTTACACCCCAAAATAGCCCCGAATTGGGCATTTTTGAGGTGTTTTTGGCCTGCCAAGGCGCCCCCTGTGTTTGCCTTATTGGCATATTTCTTTTTTCTCGCAGTCCCTGGAAGTCCTCATTCATGCCCAAAGTTTTTATTGACGGAGAAGCCGGCACCACAGGCCTGCAAATCCGCGAGCGGCTGCAAGCCATGCCGCAGATCGAGCTGGTCAGCATCGCGCCCGAACTGCGCAAGGATGCGGCGGCCAAGCGCGCGCTGATGGCGCAGGTGGATATGGTGATCCTGTGCCTGCACGACGACGCGGCACGCGAATCGGTGGCCATGATCGACTCGCTCACAGGCAAAAAACCCAAGGTCATAGACGCCTCCACCGCGCACCGTACCGTGACCGGCTGGGTCTATGGCTTTCCCGAACTCACGCAGACGCAGCGCGCCGCCGTGGCCGCCGCTGATCGTGTCGGCAACCCCGGCTGCTATGCCACCGGTGCGATCGCGCTGATACGCCCGCTGGTCGACGCCGGCGCGATACCGGCCGATTTCCCCCTGAGCCTTCCCGCCGTGAGCGGTTACTCCGGCGGCGGGCGGCAGATGATTGAAGACTACGAAGCCGGCACCGCGCCCGCGTTTGAGCTCTACGGCCTGGGCCTGAAGCACAAGCACCTGCCCGAAATCATGAAATACACCGGCCTGTCACGCCGCCCGGTGTTCATTCCCTCGGTCGGCAATTTCAAGCAGGGCATGCTGGTGCAGCTGCCGCTGCACCTGGACCTGCTGCCCGGCAAGCCGACCGGCGCGCAGCTGCAGGACATGCTGGCCAAACATTACGCCGGCAGCGAATGGGTGACCGTGGAAGCCGCGCCCGAATCGAACAAACTCGATGCGCTGGCGCTCAACGACACCAACAAGATGGAACTGCGCGTGTTCGCCAATGAAGAGCACCGCCAGGCCGTGCTGGTGGCGCGGCTGGACAACCTGGGCAAGGGCGCTTCAGGCGCCGCTGTGCAGAACCTCAAGCTGATGCTCGGGTTGTAAGCTCAATCCTCATCTGCCTGCACCACGCGGCGTATCACCTCGCCGCCAAAGCCCCGGGCCGCCAGAAAGCGCATCTGTTTGGCGCGGCCGGCCGCATCGGGCGCCGGCCCCTCGAACTTTTTGCGCCAGATTTCGCGGGCGCGTTCCAGCTCGCTGCCCTTGAGGCTGTCCATGGCGCCGGCCACGCGCTCCGCGCTGAGGCCTTTGCCCAGCAATTCATGCTTGATACGCGCCGCGCCAAAACGCCCCGCGCGCCGGTTGATCACCGATTCGACCACACGCGCTTCACTGATGAAATCCTTGGCCTGCAAGTCGTCCAGCACCTGGGCCAGCTGGCCCGGCGTTTCCTCATGGGACGCGAGTTTGCGTTCCAGCTCGGCGCGTGAATGCTCGCGCCCGGCCAGGTAGCGCAGGGCGCGGCCCTTGAGCGAAAGGCCAAAACCCGCACGGGTGGCGGGTTTCGGGGGTTTGCGATCTGAGGGCTTGTCCATGGTCAATATGGGGGTCGCACAAGCGCCGCCTTTGACAGCCGCTTGTCCGCTCCCAGGCTGGCTACCAGCTATCAGGCTGCGGCTTTGGCGGGCTTTTCAGTTTTTTCGGCCTTGGCCGGCTTCTCGGCCGGGGCGTCGACACTGCCGGCAACCTGCACCAGAGGGATGCCCAGCGATTCACGCACCTTGTTTTCAATCTCGATTGCGAGTTCGGGGTTTTCCTTAAGGAATTCACGCGAGTTGTCGCGGCCCTGGCCGATTTTTTCGCCGTTGAAGGCGTACCAGGCGCCGGCTTTCTCGACGATGTGGCCGGCCACTCCCAGGTCCAGCACCTCGCCCAGGCGGCTGATGCCCTCGCCGTAAAGAATGTCGAACTCCGCCGTCTTGAAGGGAGAAGCCACCTTGTTCTTGACCACCTTGACGCGGGTCTCGTTGCCGATCACCTCTTCGCCCTTCTTGATCGAGCCGATGCGGCGGATGTCCAGGCGCACCGAGGCGTAGAACTTCAGCGCATTGCCGCCGGTGGTGGTTTCGGGCGAGCCGAACATCACGCCAATCTTCATGCGGATCTGGTTGATGAAGATGACCGTGCAGTTGGCCTTCTTGATGGTGGCGGTGAGCTTGCGCAGCGCCTGGCTCATCAAACGGGCCTGCAGGCCGGGCAGCGAGTCGCCCATTTCGCCTTCAAGCTCGGCCTTGGGCGTGAGCGCCGCCACCGAGTCGACGATGATCAGGTCCACCGCGCCGGAGCGGGTCAGGGAGTCGACGATTTCCAGCGCCTGCTCGCCGGTGTCGGGCTGGGAAATCAGCAGGTCCTGCAGGTTCACGCCCAGCTTTTGCGCGTACTGGATGTCCAGCGCGTGCTCGGCATCCACAAAGGCGCAGGTGCCGCCCAGTTTTTGCATTTCGGCGATGACCTGCAGGGTCAGCGTGGTCTTGCCCGAAGATTCCGGGCCATAGATCTCAACCACCCGGCCGCGCGGCAGGCCGCCCACGCCCAGGGCGATGTCCAGGCCCAGGGAGCCGGTGGAAACGACCTGGATGTCTTCAATCACTTCGCCGTCGCCCAGCTTCATGATGGTGCCCTTGCCGAACTGCTTTTCGATCTGGGCCAGCGCGGCTTGCAAGGCCTTGGCCTTTTCGGTGTTCAGGGCGGCGCTTTGCACGGGGTTCTGGGCGGGGTTCAGCTTGTTGGTCAGTTCCATGAAAAACTCCTTGAAAATCAATGATGTAAAACTTGTTGCCTGGATTCCGGCCTCTGCTTTTAATCACAGCGCTGGATGCATGACCAGTACTTTATGGGCGCTATAAAAATAAGTAAACCCTATTTTTAGTCAGTTTGCCTGATCAAATGGCTTACCATGGTTTTTATGGCAGAAACGACACTCCCAGCCCCCATGCCCAGCCCCTTCGGCGCGACCGAGGCCGGCTGGCGGCAGACCCACCTGGGTCGGCTCATGGGCCATGCGCTGCGCCGCTTCGACGAGCGCGTGCTCTCCCTGATGGCCAGCAGCGTGGAAGTGCCGTTGGCGCTGTCCAACCTGGCGGCGCGCGACCAGGTCGGCGCCGCCCACATCCACATCACGCGCCACCTGGCCGTGGCCGGCTCGCGCCTGACCGAGCTGGCGCACAGCGCCGGCATGAGCAAACAGGCCATGGGCGACCTGGTCGACCAGTGCGAGGCCTGGGGCCTGGTCACGCGCCAGCCCGACCCGCATGACAAACGCGCCCGCCGGGTGGTGTTCACCGAGTCAGGCCTGCTCTGGCTGGAAGCCTTCCACCAGGCGGTACGCCAGGCCGAGGACGAATTCCGCCAGGCCGTGGGGCATGATGTGGCCACCGTGGTGGCGCTGGGGCTGGAGGCTTATGCCGGCGCTTGACCGTGCCGGCGTGTCAGCAAAGCTGAAGCCGCAAAAGCCTAGAATTTGCCGAAGAACACAAACCCACCCGCAGGCCGCAACAGGCCGGCAAATGGAGACTGGAGACAACCATGCGTATTCTGATTGCCGAAGACGACCAGGTGCTGGCCGATGGCCTGCTGCGCACTTTGCGCGCCTCCGGTGCGGCGGCCGACCACGTGGCCAGCGGCACCGAGGCCGATGCCGCACTGCTCACCAACACCGAATTCGACCTGCTGATCCTGGACCTGGGCCTGCCGCGCATGCACGGCCTGGAGGTGCTCAAGCGCCTGCGCGCGCGCGGCTCGGCCATGCCGGTGCTGATCCTGACGGCCGCCGACAGCGTGGAAGAACGCGTCAAAGGCCTGGACTACGGCGCCGACGACTACATGGCCAAACCGTTTTCGCTGCAGGAACTCGAAGCCCGCGTGCGCGCGCTGATACGCCGCGGCATGGGCGGCGCCAGCAGCACCATCAAGCACGGCCCGCTGGTCTACGACCAGGCCGGCCGCGTCGCCACCATAGACGGCCAGATGCTGGAGCTGTCGGCGCGCGAACTCGGCCTGCTCGAAGTGCTCCTGCAGCGCGCCGGCCGGCTGGTCAGCAAGGACCAGCTGGTGGAGCGTCTTTGCGAATGGGGCGAGGAGGTCAGCAACAACGCGATCGAGGTCTACATCCACCGCCTGCGCAAAAAGATTGAAAAAGGCCCGGTGCGGATCGCGACCGTGCGCGGCCTCGGTTACTGCCTCGAAAAAATACCAGGGTGAACGATGCCCCCACGGTCGCTCACTTCGTGTAGCTTCCTGCCCCCCGAGGGGGCCGCTGCGCCTGCGGCCCGGCAAAGCCGGTTCCGCGGCCCCTGCTGGCGTGAAGAAAACGCCCAGCGGACAAACGCTTCCCACGTTTGTTGATCTGTGGCTCTTAGACTCTTCCAGCGCGAACGCCGCAGCCTCTTCGGCGAGATCCTCGACTGGATGCTCACGCCGCTGCTGCTGCTGTGGCCCATCAGCCTGGCGCTGACCTGGCTGGTGGCGCAGAACATCGCGGGCAAGCCTTTTGACCGCGCGCTCGAATACAACGTGCAGGCGCTGGCCAAGCTGGTGGTGGTCAAGAACAACCAGGTGCAGTTCACCCTCACGGCGCCCGCGCGCGAAATCCTGCGCGCCGACGACACCGACCTCGTCTACTACCAGGTGGTGGGCACGCAGGGCGAGCACCTGAGCGGCGAACACGACCTGCCCGCGCCGCCCGACGAAGACAAGCCCACCAACGGCGAGGTGCGGCTGCGCGAGGACGTGATCCAGGGCGAGGACGTGCGCGTGGCCTACACCTGGCTCAAGGTGGACGTGAAGGCCACGCCCGCCGGCTCGCAGCCGGTACTGGTTCTGGTGCAGGTGGCCGAGACGCTGGAAAAACGCAAGACGCTGGCCACCGAAATCGTCAAGGGCACCATGGTGCCGCAGTTCGTCACGCTGCCGCTGGCCGTGCTGCTGGTGTGGCTGGCGCTGGTGCGCGGCATCAAGCCGCTGGCCCAGCTTGAAAAGCGCATACGCGCGCGCAAGTCCGACGACATGAGCCCGCTGGACGAGACCGCGGTGCCCGAGGAAGTCGCGCCGCTGGTGTCCTCCATCAACGACCTGCTGAGCCGGCTCAAGGTCTCGCTGACCACGCAAAAACGCTTCCTGGCCGACGCGGCCCATCAGCTCAAGACGCCGCTGGCGGGCCTGCGCATGCAGGCCGACCTGGCGCAGCGCGAGACCGATGCCGACGAACTCAAGAAGTCGCTCAAGCACATAGGCCGCGCCAGCATTCGCGCCACCCACACCGTCAACCAGCTGCTGGCCCTGGCGCGGGCCGAAACCACGGGCCGCAGCCTGGCCAAGCAGCATATCGACCTGGTGCACATCGTCTCGGAAGTCATGGCCGACTCGGTGCCGCGCGCGCTCGAAAAGCAGATAGACCTCGGCTACGACGGCCCCGACGCCGGCGAGCAGGCCACGCAGCTCGAAGGCAACGCCACCCTGCTCAAGGAGCTGGTGCGCAACCTGCTGGACAACGCCATCAACTACACGCCCGAAAAAGGCCAGGTCACGCTGCGGCTGATGACGGACCGTTTCAGCGGCGTGCTGGTGCTGCTGGTGGAAGACTCGGGGCCCGGCATCCTGGAGTCGGAACGCGAGCTGGTGTTCCAGCCTTTTTACCGCGCGCTGGGCACCAATGTGGACGGCTCGGGCCTGGGCCTGGCAATCGTCCTGGAAATCGCCAAGCAGCACGGCGCGACGATTTCGATCGAGGATGCCGCCCTGCCGGGCCATCCACAAACCCCGGGCACGCGTGTCACCGTGCGTTTTGTCGGCATGGATCTGCCCGAGGGTGTATAGGCGCTCAGGGCTTTGCGGGCCAACGGTCGTAAAGCTTCACGCCCACACGCTCGCCCCACAGCTCAATCTGCGCCGGCGTACCGTCATGCGACTGGTTGGCGCCGGCGCCGCGTACATAGCCCAGCGCCACGCAGGCGCCGGCCAGCGGGCTCCAGCCGACCGAGGAGATCTCGCCCACCGATTGCCCGCCCAGCACGATGGCCTCGCCGCCCCAGGCAAAAGCATCGCCGGTGTCGAATACCAGCGTGACCAGTTTTTTGCGCAGCGCCAAGCCCTGTGAATTGAGCAGCGCGGCCTTGCCGATGAAATCGGCCGGCTTGTCCAGCTTGACGCTGAAAGCCAGTCCGGCCTCCCACGGCGTTTCGTCCGGCCCCAGCTCCGCGCCCCAGGCGCGGCGGCCCTGTTCTATGCGCAAGGCATCCAGCGCGTAGTAGCCCGCGTCGCGAACGCCCAGTGCCCGGCCCGCCTCCATGAGCGCCAGGTAAACATGGCGCGCCATTTCCACCGGCACGTACAACTCAAAGCCCGGCCCGCCCACATAACTCATGCGCGCCGCGCGCACGCGCGCAAAACCCAGGTCTATTTCTTTCGTCCATGAGAACTTCAAGGCCTCGGGCGACAGGTCGTCGGGGCTGACCCGTGCCAGCAGCTCGCGCGCTTTCGGGCCCATGAGCGAGAGCACCGAATACAGGGCCGACACATCGGTCAGCACCGCGTGTTCGGTGTCGGCTATGTGCCGCGTGATCCAGTCGAAGTCGCGCACGGTCTGCGCCGAGCCGGTGATGACCATGAAGCGGTCCACGGCTTGCCGCATCACCGTGAGGTCGCTTTCAAAACCGCCGCGCTCATTGAGCATGGCGGTATAGACCATCTTGCCGACGGGCACGTCCATCTCGTTGGCACACAGGCGCTGCAACACGGCCAGCGCGTCGCGGCCCTGCAGCAGGTATTTGGAGAAGGACGTCTGGTCGTAGAGCGCCACAGCTTCGCGTGTGGCCTTCTGCTCTTCCATCATCCAGGGCAGCCAGCCGGGTTTGCCCAAGGTGTATTCAGGCCTGGGCAGGCCTTGAGGCCTGAAATAGCTTGCCCGCTCCCACCCGTTCTTGCTGCCGAACTCCGCGCCCTTGGCGGCCAGGATGTCATACAGCGGTGAGGTGCGCAGCGGCCTTGCCGTTTCCAGCTCCTGCCTCGGCCAGCGCATGGCGTAATGCAGGCCCAGGGTTTCGCCGGTGCGCTCGGCCAGTGCCTTGCGGTTGCCGGTGAAACCGCCGAAACGGCGTATGTCCACGTCCCACAGATCGGCGCCGGGCTCGCCCCCCACAATCCATTCGGCCATGAGCCGGCCCGCGCCGCCGCTGTTGGCGATGCCGGCCGAGTTAAAACCCGCGCAGACAAAATAATTGCGCAGCTCAGGCGCTTCCCCGAGGATGAAATTGCCGTCGGGCGTGAAACTTTCCGGGCCGTTGAGCAGCATCTTGACCTCGGCCGTCTCCAGGCAGGGCGTGCGATGCAGCGCGGCGGTCATCAGGGGCTCGAACTGGTCCCAGTCCTCGTCCAGCAGTTCGAACTGGAAGGTCGAAGGAATCGGGTCCATCTTCCAGGGCTTGGCTTGGGGCTCGAAGCCGCCCATCACCAGGCCGCCGACTTCTTCCTTGTAGTAGATGTAGCCGTCCGGGTCGCGCATCACCGGCAGCATGGGGTGCACCCCGGGAATCTTGCCGGTGACGATGTAAAAATGCTCCGCCGAATACAAGGGCACGTTCACACCCGCGAGCTGGCCGAACTGGCGCGCCCACTGGCCGGCGCAGTTGACGAGGACCTCGCAGCGCACCTCGCCCTGCGCGGTGCGCACGCCCACCGCCCTGCCGTTTTCGGTGATGACGCCCGTCACTTCGATGCCTTCCAGCATCTTCACGCCGCGATTGCGCGCGCCCTTGGCCAGCGACATGCACAGGTCGGCCGGGTTGGCCTTGCCGTCGCCCGGCAGCCAGATCGCGCCCTGCAAGTCGTCGGTGCGCATGATGGGGTATTTGTCGCCGGCTTCCCGGGGCGATATCTCGTGGCATTCGACGCCAAAGCTGTTGGCCATGGCCACCTGCTTCCTGAGCACCTTCATGCGCTCGGGCGTGCGCGCCACGTTGACGCTGCCGCATTGCTTCCAGCCCGTGGCCAGGCCCGTCTCGGCCTCCAGCGAGGCGTACAGCTCTATGCCGTACTTGCTCATCTGCGTCATATTGCGATTGGGCCGCATCTGGCCGACCAGGCCAGCCGCATGCCAGGTGGTGCCGCTGGTGAGCTTGCCTTGCTCCAGCAACAGCACGTCGGTCTTGCCCATTTTGGCCAGGTGGTAGGCCACCGAGCAGCCGGCGATGCCGCCGCCGACAATCACGACCTGTGCGTGCGAAGGGAGCATCAAGGTGCGCGCTGCCTCAGCTGTTCCAGCTCGGCGCGCGCCTGCGCCAGCTCGCTGCGCGCCGTGACCAGGTCGATGTGGATGAAGTCGTCCCAGACGCAGGGGCCGCACGCAAAGAATCGCTTCAGATGCAATTGCTCCTTGGCAACATAGAACCGGTTCACCTCATCGAAATAGACGAACTCATAGTCACGGGCGAGCAGCAAGGGTTCCCAGCCCATATGGTTGGGCACAGGCCGTCCCGGCTCGACGCTCTCGAGCATGATGACCCAGGGCCGGTACCGCCGCAGGTCCAGCCCCTCCAGCACGGCCCGCTCACCGCCCTCCACGTCGATGCTCATACAGTGAATGTCGCCGCTGGGGCGGTGCCTGGCGAGCACGTCGTTCAGGGGAACCAGAGGGACCATCGTTGTCTTGACCGGCGCGCCCTTGGAACGATGCTGGTCGGCGGTCTGGGGTGTCGTCGTCGAATACTGCTGAATGTCACCGAAGGTGAAAAACGTGGTGTGGCCGCTTGCCGCGCCGGCCGCGGCCTGTACCAGGACGTCGTCGGGACGCAATTCGGCCCACAGGCTCGCCATGGCAGGCGCCGGTTCGATCGCCACGCCGCGCCAGCCGCGCAGATACATCGCGTAGGTATTGCTGTCAATGGCCGGGTGATAGGCGCCCACATCGACATAAAAGCCCTGCGGGACCGAGTCGAATACGCGATTGAGCATCACGTCCTCGAAGTTGCGTGTGTATGAGACGAAAGGCATAGTGTCAGTATAGAGAGGGTCATCCCATGCGCAGCGCCATCACACCCGCGACGATGGCGGCCGTGCCGATGGCGCGCCGCGCGGTGAAGGCTTCTTTCAGGAACATCGCGCCGAGCAAGACGGCGAACAGCACCGAAGTTTCGCGCAGCGCCGCCACTGTCGCAACCGGCGCGCGCGTCATGGCCCACAGCGCTATGCCGTAGGAGCCCAGCGAAGCCAGCGCGCCGCCGGTGGCCACCGGCCAGCGGTGGCGCGCGTAATCGGCCATGGCCCGCCCGCGGCGCGCCATCATCAGCAGGCCGAAGGGCCAGCCGTCGAGCAGGAACAGGGTGGCGACATATTGCAGCGCATTGCCCGAAGCCCGAACGCCCAAGCCATCGACCACGGTGTAGATCGCGATGATGACCGCATTGGTCAGCGCGAAACCGACCGCCTTACGCGCATGCAGCGCGTGGCGGCTCAGGCCCAGCACCAGCACGCCGCAGCAGATGCCCAGGATGCCGGCCCAGGCCAGCGGCGTCAAAGTCTCACCCAGCGTGAAGGTGGCCGACAGCGCCACCAGCAGCGGCGCCACGCCGCGCATCAAGGGATAGGTCAGGCCCAGGTCGCCATGCTTATAGGCCTGGGTGGTGGCGATGTAATAGCCGATGTGGATCAGCACCGAGGCGCCTATAAAGGGCCAGGCTTCCATGCGCGGCAGGCCCGCCAGCAGCACCAGCGGCAAGGCCAGCACCGAGCCGATCAGGTGGATGACCGCCATGTCCATGGACTTGTCGGCGCTGGACTTGACCAGCGCGTTCCAGCCCGCGTGCAACAGCGCGCCGAACAGCACGGCGCACAGCACCGGCCAGGTCAGGGCCAGGATTTCAGGCGGCAAGCGAAGGCTCTGCGGCGGGAAGGGCGCAGCGCAGCGCCCGCGCCAGGTAATGCGCCAGCGGCGGCGTGGCCTTGTTCGCGTCCTTCGCGAGGTCGTCCCAGAGGCGCAGTTTTACCGCGTCTTCCGCGCCGGGCTGGGCCATGAAACGCGCGGCTTCCTCGGCCGTAAAAATGCCGCCCTGCAGCAGCAGGCTGCGCTTGGAGTCCGCCGAAAGGCTGGAATGGTAGCCGCGCCGTGCCGCGCACAGGTAGCGCTTGGCATCCACATGCAGCTTGATCGCGTCCAGCACCGCATCCGGGAAAAGCCCACGCAGGAATGGCAGGGCCCGGTACTGGTGCACGTCGTCCACGCCGCGCAGCGAAGGCGTCTCGCCCAGGTCATGCAGCAAATGGCCCAGGTCGTGCAGCAGGGCGGCGGTGACCAGCGCGTCGCCCGCGCCTTCAGCCTCAGCCAACGCGGCGGTCTGCAGCGCGTGCTGCAGCTGCGTCACGGGTTCGCCGCTGTATTGTTCGCCGCCGCGCTCTTCGAAGAGTCGTTCGATGTCATCAAAGCTCAGCATGTGAGTTCCTCAGAAGTCAGGCATCCCAGGGGAGCGAGTAGGTTTTCAGATTGGTGAAGCTCTTGATCGCCTCCTGCACACCTTCCTTATACCCCAGGCCCGAATCCTTGATGCCGCCGAAGGGCGTGAGCTCCAGCCGATAGCCCGGCACTTCGCGCACATTGACCGTGCCGACGTGCAGCTCGCTCACGAAACGGTTGATGTAGTCCAGGCGGTTGGTGCACACCGCGCTCGACAGGCCATAGGCCGTGCCATTGGAAATTTCAATGGCTTCGTCGATGCTTTTAAAACGTATTACCGGCGAAACCGGCCCGAAGGTTTCCTCGCGCGCCACCGTCATCTGCGGCAACACGTGGTCCAGCAGCGTGGGTGAATACAGCGCGCCGCGGCGCTGGTTGCCGGCCAGCAGTTTCGCGCCCTGCGCCACCGCCTCGTTGACGCGCGACTCGAACAGCATGGCGGCCTGCTCGTCGATCACCGTGCCCATGTCGTTGGCTTTGTCGGTGGGATCGCCGTACTTCCAGGCCAGTGTCTTGGCCCGTACCTGTTCCACGAACTCGCCGGCCACCGCCTCGTGCACCAAAAGCCGCTTGATGGCGGTGCAGCGCTGGCCCGAGTTTTTGTAGGAACCCTGCACGGCCAGGGTGGAGGCTTCGTCAATGTCGGCGTCCTCCATCACGATGATGGGATCGTTGCCGCCCAGCTCCAGCACCACGCGGCGGTAGCCGGCTTTGGCGGCGATGTACTTGCCTATGGCCACGCCACCGGTAAAGGTCACCAGGTCGACCAGCGGGTTGGTGATCAGCTCATCGGCAATCTCGCGCGGGTCGCCCGTCACCACGCTGAGCATCTCGGGCGGCAGCCCCGCCTCGTACAGGATGTCGGCGAACAGCAGGGCGGAGAAAGGCACCTTCTCGGACGGCTTGAGCACCATGCGGTTGTTGGTCGCGATGCTGGGCACCACCTTGTGCGCCACCTGGTTCATGGGGTGGTTAAAAGGCGTGATCGCGGTGATCACGCCCAGCAGCGGCGAGCGGTGCGTGTAGACCCGGCGCTTTTTGCCGTGAGGCGTGAGGTCGCAGCTGAATATCTGGCCGTCGTCCTTGAGCACCTCGGTCGCGCCGAACAGCAGCACGTCGCTGACGCGGCCGGCTTCATAAATTGCGTCCTTCAGGCACAGGCCCGCTTCGGCGGTGATCAGGTTGGCGACCTCGGACAAGCGCGACTGGATGATGGCGGCCGCGCGGTTCAGGATGGCGGCGCGTTCGTAGCGCGTGAGCTGGGGCTTGTAGGCATGGGCCCTGGCGAAGGTCTGCCGCACCTCCTCCAGCGTGGCCTTGGGCACGGTGCCCAGTTTTTTTTCGGTGTAGGGGTTGAACACCGCGATGGAGCGGTCGCCGCCCCGGCCCGAGCCGACCTTGCGGCCCGACAGGCGCATGGCATTGAGCTGGTGGTCGCGGATGTATTGGTCAATCACTCTGCGGCTTTCATGGCGTGGGACCTGGACTTACTGGGCGTAATTGAGCGCCAGGTCAAAAGCATCAAAATTGCGGAAACGCCGGTTGCGGTCCAGCCTGGGCAGCGCGCGGTTCACGATCAGCGGCACGCGCTGCTCGCTCATGCCGCCGTGCGAGCGCAGCGGCACTTCCAGCGCCGAGAGGTCATGGCGCGACACCGAGGTGCCTATCACGGTGAAGCGCTCGGACACCGCCACGATGTCGCCGATCCGGTCGGCCGGCAGTTCGAAGCGTTCGGCGGCCTGCTCGCGCGAAAGCACCAGCTCCATGCCCTTGAGCGCCGCCAGCCGCTTGCGCGCGACCTCGATGTTGGTGCCCTCCGGCAGGTAGACCGTGGCAAAAGAGCCCAGGGCGCCATGGTGCACCACATAGGGGTCGGTGATGGGCAAGATCACGCGCGCGATGGTGGCGCCAAGCCAGTTGTCGAACCAGTCCTGCAGGTAGATCACGTCGGGCGTGCCGTCCATGGCGACCTTGGCGTTCATGCCGTGGTCGGCAGTGAGCACAATCACGCAGCCCAGGTCCTCGAGCTGCTGCATGTAGCCGTCCATCATGCGGTAGAAGGCATTCGCCCCTTCGGTGCCCGGCGCGTGCTTGTGCTGCACATAGTCGGTGGTCGAGAGGTACATCACGTCGGGCTTGTGCTTTTGCATGATCTTCACGCCGGCCGCGAAGACGAACTCCGACAGGTCGGCGCTGTAGACGCTGGGCAGCGGCAGCCCCACCAGCCCCAGCACGTCCTCGATGCCGTTTTCCTCCAGCGACACCTGGTCGGCCTTCTCCGACGAAAAGCAGATGCCCTTCATCTGGTGGCCCAGCAGCTTGCGCAGCTTGTCCTTGGCCGTCACCACCGCCAGGGATTTGCCGGCACCGGACAGCGCGGCCAGCAAGGTGGGCGCGCGCAGCCACTTGGGGTCGTTCATCATGACCTCGGTGCCGCTGGCCGTGTCGAACAGGTAGTTGCCGCAGATGCCGTGCACGCTGGGCGGCGCGCCGGTCACGATGGACAGGTTGTTCGGGTTGGTGAAACTGGGCACCACACAATCGCCCGTCAGGCCGGAGCCCAGCGCCAGCGTGCGCTTGAGCCAGGGCATCTGGCCCGTGGCCACGGCCTGCGCCAGGTAGTCGGGCTCGCAGCCGTCCACACAGACCACCACCGTGGGCTGGGTCGGCAGCTTGTAAGTCCTGCCGTTCACCGTCAGTTCGCCATTCGGCTCAGTGTTTGCCACGTGACGGTCCTTCCTTGTTTTTGTCCTTGCCCTTGCGCGCGGCCGTGGTGCTGGAGACCAGCTTGACCGGAACCGGCTTGCTGGCCGCGGCTTTTTCCGCTCCCGCTTCCGCCGCATCGGCTTGCCCGGCCTGGCGCCGCAGGTCGTTTTCTATCGTGCGCTCCTTGCTTTCGATCACATGCTGGAACATCGCGCGGCCGGCCGCGTCGGCGTCGCCCGAGGCAATGGCCTTGACGATCAGCCGGTGCTCGTTGGCCGACATCGGCATCAGCCAGCCGTCAGCGAGGTTCAGGCGCCGGAACAGCGACAGCTCCTTGATCAGCTTGCGGTAGATCTCGGTCATCTTGCGGTTACCCGCCATCTCGACCATGCGGTCGTGAAAGCTCAGGTTCAGCAGGTGGTAGGCCTGCGGGTCTTCGGCCTTGACGGCTTTTTCCATGGCGTCGACCAGGGCCTTGAGCTCCTTGACCTGGGGCCCCGTGATGTTTTCCGCGAGCCGGCGGCCCACGAGTTCATCCATGGCCGCGCGCAAATCGAATATCTCGACGGCTTCGTCGATCGGGATGTCGCGCACAAAGACGCCGCGGTTTTTCTCGGTGCGCACCAGGCCGGCCTCTTCGAGCATGCGAAAGGCCTCGCGCACCGGGCCGCGCGAGACGCCCATTTTTTCGGCCAGCGTGGCCTCAATCAATTTGCTGCCGGGCTCGTACTCGCCGGCAAGAATCGCGCGCTCGATTTCCTGTTGCACCACTGTGGTGAGGGAGCTGTTCTGGAGTTGCGCGATGGTGGGATGCAAAGCAGCGTTCATGCCCTGAATTGAAGCACAGAAATGTAGATTGTCAACAATCTGCAATAAACAATTGACAAGATAGAAGGGTCGGCGTTAAATAAAAAACGAGCTGGGTTGACGGGCCTGCACTCAGGTTGGTCATCGCAGTGTCAGCGCCGACACGAACGAGTCAACAACATTGCAGGCTTTGCCACAAAGGACTTTTTATGCAACTGGCTTCCCATCTCAAATCCCTGTCAAAGGCGATCGCTCTTCTTGGCCTGCTGGCCGCCTCCACCGGCGCCTTCGCCCAGAAAACCCAGTTGCTGGTTTACACCGCGCTGGAAACCGACCAGATCAAGGCCTACCAGGAAGGCTTCAACAAGGTGTATCCCGACATCGAAATCAAATGGGTGCGCGACTCGACCGGCGTGATCACCGCCAAGCTGCTGGCGGAAAAATCCAACCCCCAGGCCGACACCATCATGGGCGTGGCCGCCTCCAGCCTGGCGCTGCTCGACAAGCAGGGCATGCTCGAGCCCTATGCGCCCATCAATCTTGACGGGATCATGAGTCAGTACCGTGACAAGAAAAAAGTCCCCGCCTGGTTCGGCATGGACGTGTGGGGCGCCACTGTGTGCTTCAACACCGTCGAGGCCAAGAAGAAAAACATCCCCACGCCCGAAACCTGGCAGGACCTGACCAAGCCCATCTACAAGGGCCAGATCGTCATGCCCAACCCCGCCTCCAGCGGCACCGGCTACTTCGACGTGACCGCCTGGCTCACGCTGTTCGGCGACAAGGACGGCAAGGGCGGCGGCTGGAAGTACATGGACGCGCTGCATGAAAACATCGCGCAGTACACCCACTCGGGCTCCAAGCCCTGCAACATGGCGGCCGCCGGCGAGTTCCTGGCCGGTATCTCGTTCGAGTACCGCGGCAACACCAACAAGGCCAAGGGCGCGCCCATAGACCTGGTGTTCCCCAAGGAAGGCCTGGGCTGGGACCTGGAAGCCTTTGCCATCCACAAGGGCACCAAAAAACTGGACGCCGCCAAGAAGCTGGCCGACTGGGCTTCGAGCAAGGACGCCATGATGCTCTACGGCAAGAACTTCGCGATCACCGCGCAGCCCGGCCTGGCGCCGCCGCTGGCCAATGTGCCCAAGGACTATGAGGCCCGCCTCGTCAAGATGGACTTCAACTGGGCCGCCGACAACCGCGAGCGCATCCTCAACGAGTGGACCAAGCGCTATAACTCCAAAACCGAGAAGAAGTAGCCCCCTGTCAGCGGCCTTCGGCCGCTGTCTCCCCCTCAGGGGGACAGCCGCTGTGGCCCGGCTAAGCCGGTTCCACGCGGCTGCCTGCTTGGTACTGTGCCGCTCGTCCAGGTAATCCACGAATGAACAATGACATCTTTCTGAACCTGCGCCATATCCGCAAGGAGTTCGGCGGTTTCACCGCGCTGCAAGACATCAACCTGGACATACGCAAGGGCGAGTTTGTGTGTTTCCTCGGGCCCTCGGGCTGCGGCAAGACGACCTTGCTGCGCATCATCGCGGGGCTGGAAGTGCAGACCTCCGGTGAGGTGCACCAGGGCGGGCGCGACATCTCGCGGCTGCCGCCGGCGCTGCGCGACTACGGCATCGTGTTCCAGAGTTATGCGTTGTTCCCCAACCTCAGCGTGGCCGACAACGTGGCCTACGGCCTGGTCAACCGCAAGACGCCCAAGGCCGAAGCCGCCAAACGTGTGAGCGAGCTGGTCAAGCTCGTCGGCCTGCCGGGCAGCGAAAGCAAATACCCCAGCCAGCTCTCGGGCGGCCAGCAGCAGCGCATTGCGCTGGCGCGGGCGCTGGCCACCTCGCCGGGCCTGCTGCTGCTGGACGAGCCGCTGTCGGCGCTCGACGCGCTGGAGCGTGTGCGCCTGCGCCAGGAGATACGTGCGCTGCAGCAAAAGCTGGGCGTGACCACCATCATGGTCACGCACGACCAGGAGGAAGCGCTCAGCGTGGCCGACCGCATCGTGGTGATGAACCACGGCCTGATCGAGCAGGTCGGCACGCCCATGGAGATTTACCGCGAGCCGGCTTCGCCCTTTGTGGCCGACTTTGTCGGCAAGGTCAATGTGATGCCGGTGCGCGTGAGCGAAGGCCAGATGAAGTTCGGCGCGCTGTGCCTGCCCTGCGACGGCGCCGACCGCGAAGCCAAGATCTACCTGCGGCCCGAGGACGTGCTGGCCCGGCCGATTGCCGCCGGCGACCCCCATGTGTTTGACGCCACCATAGAGAAGATCGAGTTCCTGGGCTCCTTCTGCCATGTGCACGTGGCCTCGCCCGCGCTGGGCGGCCACAAGCTCACGGTCTACCTCTCGCTCAATTTCCTGTCGGAGCAGTCGCTGCAGGTGGGCTCCTCGCTGCCCCTGAAGCTGCTGCCCGAGCGCATCAAGGTATTCTGATGCCGGTCTTTACGCCCCCCGCGCCGCCCATGGTCAGGCAGCGCGCGCACTGGATAGACCACCTTGCCTACGCGGCCCTGGCGCTGGCCGCGCTGGTCCTGGTCGCGTTCCTCGCGGCGCCGCTGCTGGCCATCCTGCAGCAGGCGCTGCTGGGCAAGTCCGGCGACTTCATCTGGTTCGACAACTTCATCGAGTACGCCAAGACCCCGGCGCTGCTCGAAAGCCTGTGGAACAGCCTGTGGGTCTCCAGCGTGGTCACGCTGGTCGCCGTGCCGCTGGCTTTCGGTTTTGCCTATGCGCTGGCGCGCTCCTGCATGCAATACAAGGCGCTGTTTCGCGGCATCACGCTGATCCCGCTGCTGGCGCCTTCGCTGCTGTCGGCGATTTCGCTGATCTACTGGTTCGGCAACCAGGGCGTGCTCAAGGGCTGGATGCAGGGCCTGGGCATAGAGCAGATCTACGGCGCGCCCGGCATCGTGGTGGCCGAATGCTTCGCGGTATTCCCGCATGCGCTGATGATTCTGGTCACGGCGCTCACGCTGTCGGACGCGCGCCTGTACGAAGCCGCCAACGCCATGGGCACCAGCGCCAGGCGCAAGTTCTTCACCATCACCCTGCCCGGCGCCAAGTACGGCCTGATCTCCGCCGCGCTGGTCACCTTCACCCTGGTCATGACCGACTTCGGCATTCCCAAGGTGATAGGCGGCAACTTCAACGTGCTGGCCACCGACGTCTTCAAGCTGGTCATAGGCCAGCAGGATTTCGCCAAGGGCGCGGTCGTCGCCATCCTGCTGCTGGCACCCGCCGTGCTGACCTTCGCGGTCGACCACTACGTCAGCAAGCGCCAGACCGCCATGCTGACGGCGCGCGCCGTGCCCTACCGGCCCACGCCCTCGCGCGGCTACGACGGGGTCATGACGCTGTATTGCTGCGCCATCGCTTTCCTGGTGCTGGCCATGCTGGGCATGGCGGTGTTCGCCTCTTTTGCCAGCTTCTGGCCCTACAACCTGACACCCAGCCTGCGCCACTACACCATGGGCCTGGTCGATGCGGAAGTCGGCGTCGGCTTCGTCAACAGCCTGAAGATGGCGGCGGGCACGGCCTTCTTCGGCACCGCGCTGGTGTTTTGCAGCGCCTACCTGCTCGAGAAAACCAAGGGCATGGACGGCCTGCGCGGTTTTGTGCGCATGCTGGCCATGCTGCCCATGGCGGTGCCCGGCCTGGTGCTGGGCCTGGGCTACATCTTCTTTTTCAACGCCCCCGGCAACCCGCTGAACGGCCTGTACCACACGCTGACCCTGCTCACGCTGTGCACCATCGTGCACTTCTACACCACCGGCCACCTGACGGCGGTGACGGCCCTCAAGGCGCTGGACGGCGAATTCGAGGCCGTCAGCGCCTCGCTCAAGGTGCCTTTTTTCAAGACCTTCTGGCGCGTCACGCTGCCGATCTGCACGCCGGCCCTGGTCGACATCGCGCGCTACTTTTTCATCAACGCGATGACGACCATCTCCGCCGTGGTCTTCCTCTACTCGCCTGGAACCAAGGTCGCCTCCATCGCCATCCTCAACCTCGATGAGGCCGGCGAAATCGGTGCGGCCGCGGCCATGGCCGTGCTGATAGGCGTGGCCTCCACGATCGCCACCTTGCTGTTCATGGCGCTGGCCTGGTGGGTCAACCGCCGCACCCAAGCCTGGCGCACCAGTTCACGCTGACGTCCACCCTTTTCGCGACTTCATAAAAGAGAAGAGACAAACCCATGGACAGAGACAAAATCCTTTTGACACCGGGTCCGCTGACCACCACGCTGCGCACCAAGCTCGCGATGCTGAAAGACTGGGGTTCCTGGGACAGCGATTTCAACGCCGTCACCGCCAGCGTACGCAAAAGCCTGCTGGCCATCATCCATGGGCAGGATTCGCACGTCGTTGTGCCGCTCCAGGGCAGCGGCACCTTCAGCGTGGAGGCGGCGGTGGCCACCGTGGTGCCGCGCGACGGCCATGTGCTGGTGATGGACAACGGCGCTTATTGCAAGCGCGCGGCCAAACTCACCACGCTGATGGGCCGGCGCTGCACCGTCATGCCTTTTGACGAAGCCGCCCAGGTGTCGCCGGCCGCGCTGGACGCCATGCTGGAAGCCGACACCAGCATCACCCACGTGATGCTGATCCACTGCGAGACCGGCGCCGGCGTGCTGAACCCGCTCCAGGAGGTGGCCGACGTCTGCAAGACCCACGGCAAGGGCCTGCTGGTCGACGCCATGAGCTCTTTCGCCGCAATAGACATCGACGCGCGCAAGGTGCACTTCGACGCGCTGGTGGCCGCCAGCGGCAAATGCCTGGAGGGCGTGCCCGGCATGGGCTTTGTGTTTATCCGCAAGGCGGTGCTGGAGGGCTGCGCCGGCCGCAGCCAGTCGCTGGCCATGGACCTGCACGACCAGTACACCTACATGGAAAAAACCACGCAGTGGCGCTTCACGCCGCCCACCCATGTGGTGGTGGCGCTGGCCGAGGCGATTGCCCAGTTCGAGGAAGAAGGCGGCCAGCCCGCGCGCCTGGCGCGCTACGAGAACAACTACCGCACGCTGGTCGCGGGCATGGCCAAACTTGGCTTCAAGCCCTTCCTGGACCCGGCCATCCAGGCACCCATCATCGTGACCTTCCACGCGCCGGCCGACAACCGCTACGACTTCAAGGCCTTTTACGCCGCCGCGCGAAATCGCGGCTTTGTCCTCTACCCCGGCAAGCTGACCCAGGTGGAGACTTTCCGCGTCGGCTGCATAGGCGCCATAGGCCCCAACGAAATGGCGCAGGCGGTGCAGGCCGTGGCCGCAGCCCTCCAGGACATGGGCATACGCTCCGCCGCCCCCGCTGGTTGAACCCCCTGAACTCTTAAACCCAGCCGGGGCCGCGGGACTGGCTTTGCCAGACCGCAGGCGCAGCGGCCCCCTCGGGGGGCAGGGAGCTACACGAAGTGAGCGACCGTGGGGGCCTAATGGAATCGGCGAAATGCTTCCGAAGGAAGCTCGCCAAACATTTGCTGGTAGTCGTGCGCGAAATGACCAAAATGCCAAAACCCCAGGTCGGTTGCAGCCGCCGTCACGGACGTAGCGGTCTTCAGCGCCTGCCTGGCGGCATTCAGGCGCACAGCGCGCAGATAAGCCAATGGGCTGATGCCCAGTGCCGTCTGAAAGCCGTTCTGCAGGGTTCGCCGGCTCACGCCGAGCTGCTCGCACAGCGCCAGGACGGTGGGCGGCTGGTCGAGCTGCGCATGCACCAGTTCACGCGCGCGGCGCGTCAGCGTCCAATGCCCGTGGATGCCCACCGAATCGACGCCGCCCGTCGGCGCAAGAACGCGGCCGAGCTGCTCCACCACGCTGTCGAGCATGGCGGCTTGCACGGCGGGCGACTGCAGCAGCGCCGGGGCCGCCTCCACCGTATCCAGCACCCCAACAAGGCACTGCCTGAGCCCCGCCTGCGCCGCGCCGTCGAGCCGACGCAAGCCGGCCTGCGCGCCCAGCCGGGCCTGCAGCGCCGGGTCATGCTCGCCGCAGCGGCGCCAGGCGGCCTCATCAAGCTCCAGCCCCAGCATCACATGGCGCCGGGACGAGCGGAACTCAAAACCCGACGCACCCGAAAACACATGCAGCGCATCAGCATCGCTGGGCGCACCACAAAACACACTGGGCCCTTGGACCTGCAGCGGCAGACCCAGGGCCAGTGCACCGTCACGGATCTGGCCTGTCTGGTACACCGACTCCCGCAGGCTTTCCACAAAGAGCCGCAGGCCCGCGAATTCCAGCTGCCGCACCTCGCCGCCAAAGGCGCCGCGCGAGAGCTGGAGGTAGCTCTGATTCCAGCCCGTGAGCGCTGCCGCCTGCTCGTCCGCATCGGCAAACGACGCGCGGGACAGCAGGGCCGGTGGGGCCGGCTCAGCGGTATCGGAAGGATGTGCCATCGCCGCATTCTTGCAGGATTCGTGCCGCATGCAAGCTACGCTTTGAAACAGTTCGACTTACTTGCGCTCACTTCGCTGGCATCTCTTGCGCATCATTTGCCGAAATGGGATTTCAGCGCGCCCGCCCCCGCCCTAGGATGCAAGTCGGCCCCACCGGGCCGCCCATCCAGCCATCTTTAGGGAGCCACCATGTCAGAACGTTCCAGCGTCCAGTACGCGAAAGTCGACGGCAGCTACTTTGAAAAGAGGGGACTGCGCCGCTATGCCGGCGTCTGGTCGCTCTGGGCCCTGGGGGTGGGCGCCGTGATCTCCGGCCACTTCGCGGGCTGGAACCTGGGCCTGGCCAACGGCTGGGGCAGCATGCTGCTGGCCACCATCATCATTTCGGTGATGTACCTGGGGCTGACGTTTTCGCTGGCCGAGATGTCGCCCGCGCTGCCGCACACCGGCGGCGCCTATTCCTTCGCGCGCACCGCCATGGGGCCCTGGGGCGGTTTCCTGACCGGCCTGGCCGAGAACGTGGAATACGTGCTGACGCCGGCCGTCATCGTGTTTTTCATCGGCAGCTACATGGGCAGCATCTTCGGCACGCCGCCGGCCTGGCAGCCGCTGTGGTGGATAGGCTTTTACGTCGTCTTCATTGGCCTGAACATCGTCGGCGTCGAGCTGTCCTTCAAGATCACGCTGGCCGTCACGCTGCTGGCGCTGGCCTGCCTGGTGGCCTTCTGGGTCAGCGCTTTCCCGCGCATAGACTTCGCGCGCTGGGCCATGAACGTGGGCGCCGGCGGCGCCGCGCTGCCCGAGGGCCGCGGCCCCTTTCTGCCGCTGGGCCTGGGCGGCGTGCTCGCGGCCCTGCCTTTTGCCGTGTGGCTGTTCCTGGCGATTGAGCAGCTGCCGCTGGCAGCCGAGGAATCGGTGGACCCGCGCCGCGACATGCCGCGCGGCATCATCGCCGGCATCTTCACGCTGATCCTCTCGGCCTTCATGATCCTGTGGCTCAACCCCTCGGTCGCGGGCATAGGCTCGCACGCGCTGAGCACCTCGGCCGAGCCGCTGCTGGACGGCTTCAAGGCCATCTACGGCGGCGGCATCGCCAAGGTGCTGGCGCTGGTCGCGGTGCTGGGCCTGGTGGCGAGTTTCCACACCATCATCTTCGCCAAGGGCCGGCAGATCTATTCGCTGAGCCGGGCCGGCTACTTCCCCTCGGCGCTGTCGGTCACCCACGGCAGCCGCAAGACGCCGCACATCGCCATGGTCGTGGGTTCCGTGGTCGCGCTGGTGGTGATGTTCGTTCTGTGGTTTTCGCTGGGCGTGGACAAGGGCTCGGCCGTGATTGGCGGCACGCTGCTCAACATGGCCGTCTTTGGCGCCATGTTTTCCTATGTGATGCAGGCGCTGTCCTTCATACGGCTGCGCAGCAAGCTGCCGCACATGGAGCGCCCCTACCGCAGCCCGCTGGGCGTGGCGGGCGCCGTGCTGACTCTGCTGATCGCGCTGGTCACCATTTACTTCCAGCTCAGCGACCCGGTCTACAGGGTCGGCGTGCTCTGGGTCGCGCTGTGGTTCGCCATCGGCGTGAGCTACTTTGCCGTGGCCGGCCGGCACCGCCTGATCCTCTCGCCCGAAGAAGAATTCGCGATCAGCCTGGCCGAAAAAGGCCGGGCTGCCGCCTCTACCTGAACCACAAGGCGCACACACCATGGCCAAAAAAGCTCCCACCCCTTCCGCATCCCGCGGCGTGCTGGACTCCCTGCGCAAGTCGGGCGCCAACAAGATGAAGGTCGCCGTCAGCGACATCGACGGCGTGCTGCGCGGCAAATACCTGCACCGGGACAAATTCCTGGGCGCGGCCGAACCCTACCCGGCCGGCGGCTTCGGCTTTTGCGACGTGGTCATGGGCTGGGACATGATGGACAGCTGCTACGACAACACCACGGTCACCGGCTGGCAGCACGGCTTTCCCGATGCGCTGGCCCGGCTGGACCTGGCCACTCTGCGCCACGTGCCCTGGGACAACCAGGTGCCCTTTGTGCTGGGCGAGTTCGTCAACGCCGACGGCTCGCCGCATGCCGTCTGCCCGCGCCAGACGCTCAAGCGTGTCCTGAAGCGCGCCGAAAAAATGGGCTTCATGCCCATGACGGGCATGGAATTCGAGTGGTTCAACTTCCTGGAGACGCCCCACAGCTGGGCCGCCAAAAACGGCGTGGGCGCCGAAAAACTCACGCCCGGCATGTTCGGCTATTCGCTGCTGCGCATGAACCAGAACCAGGGCTTTTTCAACGCCATCATGGACGAGATGCTGGCCTTCGGCATCCCCATCGAGGGCCTGCACACCGAAACCGGCCCCGGCGTGTATGAAGTCGCCATCGCCTTCAGCGAGGCGCTGGAGCAGGCCGACCGCGCCATCCTGTTCAAGACCGGCACCAAGGAAATCGGCTCACGCTTCGGCATCATGCCCAGCTTCATGGCCAAGCCCCACCAGCAGCTGCCGGGCTGCAGCGGCCACATCCACCAAAGCCTGTCCGACGGCAAGAACAACCTGTTCTACGACGCGAAGAACCCGCGCAAGATGAGCAAGCTGTTCGAAAGCTACATCGCCGGCCAGGTCGCCTGCATGATGGAGTTCGGCCCCATGATCTGGCCCACCATCAACAGCTACAAGCGCCTGGTCGACGGCTTCTGGGCGCCGGTGAAGCCGACCTGGGGCATGGACAACCGCACCGCGAGCTTTCGTGTGATCGCCGGCAGCCCCAAGGCCACCCGGCTGGAGACCCGCTGCCCGGGCGCCGACGTGAACCCCTACCTGGCCATGGCGGCGGTGATCGCGGCCGGCCTGCACGGCGTCGAAAAAGGCCTGAAGCTGGGCGCGCCCATCACCGGCACCAATGCCGGGGCCGAGCACATCCCGCGCGCGCCGCGCACCCTGATAGAAACCACGCGGATTTTCCAGAAATCGGCCATCGCGCGCGACTGGTTGGGCGATACTTTCGTGGATCACTTCGCGGCCACGCGCGAGTGGGAGTGGCGGCAATGGCTGGACGCCGTGACCGACTGGGAAATGAAACGCTATTTCGAGATCATCTGATTGAACCATCCGAACCCCCTGATGCAGATTCGCCGCCTTGAAGTCTCCGACGCACCGGTGTACCGGGAACTGCGCCTGCGCGGCCTGCGCGAGCACCCCGACGCCTTCACCTCCAGCTTCGAGGAAGAAAACCTGCGCCCGCCGGCCGACACCGAAAAGAGGCTGTCGCCCGCCTCGGACACCATCATGTGGGGCGCTTTTGTGGGCGGCACGCTGGCCGGTGTGGTCGGCATGACGCGCGAGACGCGCCTGAAAAACCGCCACAAGGCCACCCTGGTCGCGATGTACGTCGCGCCCGAGTACAGCGGCCAGGGCCTGGGCCTGGCCCTGGTCAACACCGTGGTGCAGGCCGCCAAGGCCGCGGGCGTGGAGCTGCTGGTGCTGACCGTGACCGAGGGCAACAAGCAGGCCGCGGCCCTCTATGCCCGCGCCGGCTTCGCGCCCTTCGGCATAGAACCCGACGCCATACGCGTGAACGGCGTACCGTTCGGCAAACAGCATATGGTCCTGCAACTGCCTTCCGCCACCTGACCCCATCTGACCCTTACAGCCCTTCCAAAGAAGACACCCCATGAGCACCACCAACTTCTCCTTCCCCACCGCCATCCGTTTCGGCGCCGGCGCGCGCAAGCAGGTCGCCGAAACCCTGCTGGCCGCCGGCTGCAAGCGCCCGCTGATCGTGACCGACAAGGCGCTGGCCGCGCTGCCGGTGCTGGCCGAGTTCAAGACCCACCTGGGCGGGCTGGACGTGGCCGTGTTCTCGGGCGTGTTCGGCAACCCGACCTGCAGCCAGGTCATGGACGGTGCCGCGGCCTACAAGGCCCACAAGGCCGACTGCGTGATCGGCTTCGGCGGCGGCGCGGCGCTGGACGTGGCCAAGGTGGTGGGCATTGCCGCCACGCACGAGGGCGACATCCTCGAATACGTCTGGGACCACCCCCAGGTGCGTCCCATCGTCAACGAGCTGCCCTACTTCGTGGCCCTGCCCACCACCTCGGGCACGGGCTCCGAGGTCGGCCGCTCCTCGGTGGTGAGCGAAAACGACACGCACCTCAAACGCGTGGTCTTCAGCCCCAAGATCCTGGCCAAGGTGGTGTTCGCCGACCCGGAACTCACGCTGGGCCTGCCGCCCCATGTGACGGCTGCCACCGGCATGGACGCGCTGACCCACAACATCGAGAGCTACCTCTCGCCGGCCTACCACCCGCTGTGCGACGGCATCGCGCTCGAGGGCACGCGCATTGCGGCCCATGCCCTGCTCAAGGCCGTCAAGGAGCCGTCCAACCTGCAGGCGCGCAGCGACATGATGATGGCCTCCATGATGGGCGCCATCGCCTTCCAGAAGGACCTGGGTGCGGTGCACTCCTGCGCGCACGCGCTGGGCGCCGTCTGCGACCTGCACCACGGCCTGGCCAATGCGCTGATGATCGACACCGTGCTGGCCTGGAACTACGAATCGGCGCCCGCCAAGTTCGACGAACTGGCCCATGTTTGCGGCGTGGCCGGCGGCGGCAAGGCCCTGGTGCCCTGGCTCAAGCAGCTGAAAGAAAGCGTGGGCATCACCGGCCCGCTGTCGGCCCATGGCGTCAAGCGCGAACAGCTGCCGCGCCTGGTCGAGATCGCCACGGCCGATATCTGCCACCAGACCAATCCACGGCCGTGCAAGGCGGAGGACTTCCAGCGATTGTTTGAGGCGGCTTTATGACCCCCACGCTTTTCACTTCGCCTTCGGTTCCGTGTAATGCGCGAGGCCTTGCAGGCCGCGGCTCGCGAGACGCTTCGCCTCTGTCGCCCGTCCAAGCCTGCGCAGGCAGGCTTGGAGCCGCGGGCTCCAGCCCCTCGGGGGCCGCTGCGCCTGCGGCCCGGCAAAGCCGGTTCCGCGGCCCCTGCTGGAATGGAAATACACGCGCCCTTTTAAGGAGGGTTCATTCATGATCGCGGCGAGTCGTTTAAAAATCGGGCTTTCGGCTTGCTTCTCGCATGCCGACCCGACGCGCTCCTTCTTCACCGGCAAGACGCTGCAATACGTCGAGCAATCCATCGCGCACTGGGTCATGTCCTCGGGCGCCATGGTGGTCATGGTGCCCTGCCCCACGGGCAGCACGCAGCGCGGCGACGTGACCTATGAACACTATGCGCAGTGGCTGGACGGCCTGGTGCTGCATGGCGGCGCCGACGTCTGGCCCGGCAGCTACGGCGAGGAGCCGCTGGACGAAAAATGGTCGGGCGACCGCATCCGCGACGAATACGACAAGGCCCTGGTGGCCGCGTTCGAAAAAGCCGGCAAGCCGGTCTTCGGCGTCTGCCGCGGCCTGCAGCTGCTCAACGTCGCCTTCGGCGGCACGCTCTACCAGGACATCAACACCCAGGTGCCCGAGTCTTTTGTGCACCGCGACGCCGCGACCTACGACCTGAACTTTCACAGCGTCAACATCGTCCAGGGCTCCAGGCTGTCGGCGCTGTACCCCGGCGTGGAGCGCGTGCGCGTCAACAGCATCCACCACCAGGGCATCAAGGACCTGTCGCCCGAGTTCGAGGCCGAGGCCTTCAGCGTGGACGACGGCATCGTGGAAGCCATACGCCGCAAGGACAAGAGCAAGAGCTATATCGCCGCCACCCAGTGGCACCCCGAATTCCACAAACCCGGCTCCGACACGATTGACGACGCCGCCGTGCTCGACGACTTCCTCACGGCCGTGGCCGCCGCCAAACACAAGGCAAAACAAGCATGAACACACTCGCCGTCCACAATCCCGCCACCGGCGCGCAGATCGCCGAATTGCCCGCCGACGACGCGGACTCCGTCGCCGCCAAGGCCAGGCGCGCCCGCGCGGCGCAACCCGCCTGGGCGGCCGTGCCCATGGCCGAACGCAAGGCCTGCATCACGCGCTTTCGCGCCGGCATCGTGGCCGAGCTCGACGCACTGGCCGCCGTCATGACGCGCGAGACCGGCAAGCCGCTCAAGATGTCGCGCAACGAATTGAACGGCCTGCTGGGGCGCATAGACTTTTTCCTGGCCGAGGTCGGCGGCGCCACCGGCACGCAGACCGTGTTCAACGAGGGCGGCATGACCGAGCAGATCGAGCACACGCCGCTGGGCGTGGTCGCCAACATCTCGGCCTGGAACTACCCCTGGTTTGTGGGCGGCAATGTCTTCATCCCCGCGCTACTCACGGGCAACGCGGTGCTCTACAAACCATCCGAATACGCCGCGATGTCGGGCCTGGCCATGGCGCGCCTGCTGCATGCCGCCGGTGTGCCGCAGGACGTGTTCATCCCACTGATAGGCGGCGGCGCGGTGGGCGCGGCGCTGATGGAGCAAAAGATCGAGGGCCTGTTTTTCACCGGCTCGCACGCCACCGGCGCCAAAATCGCGCAGGCGCTGGGCCCGCGCCTGGTCAAGCTGCAGCTCGAGCTGGGCGGCAAGGACCCGACCTATGTCAGCGAAGACGCCAACGTCAAGAACGCGGCCGAATCGCTGGCCGACGGCGCGATGTACAACACCGGCCAGAGCTGCTGCTCGGTTGAGCGCATCTATGTGCACGAGAAAATTTACGACGCCTTTGTCACCGCCTTCCTGGAAACGGTAAAAACCTTCAAGACCGGCGACCCCATGAGCGAAGACACCTACATAGGCGCGATCACGCGCGCGCCGCAGCTGGCCGTGCTGGACGCCCAGGTGGCCGACGCCAAGGCCAAGGGCGCCACCCTGCTGGCAGGCGGCAAGCGCGGGGCCGGCCCCGGCAACTGGTACGAGCCCACGGTGTTCAGCAACGTCAACCACAGCATGGAGCTGATGCGCGAGGAAAGCTTCGGACCGCTGATCGGCATCCAGAAGGTCTCGGGCGATGCCGAGGCCGTCAAGCTCATGAATGACACGCGCTACGGCCTGACGGCCGGCGTCTTCACGCCCGACGAGGCACGCGCCAAGGCCTTGCTGGCCCAGGTCCATGCCGGCAGCGTCTACTGGAACTGCTGCGACCGCGTGAGCCCGCGCCTGCCCTGGAGCGGTTATGGCGATTCGGGCGTGGGCCTGACGCTTTCCACCTACGGAATACAGACCTTCACAAGGCCCAAGGCCTGGCACCTGCGCCAACCATGAAGCTGACCCTTTTCGACCTGGACCACACCGTGCTCAACGGTGACAGCGATGTGCTGTGGTGTGACTTCCTGATCGAGAAGGGCTTGCTGGGGAAAACCGAATTCACCGCGCGCAATGCCGACATGGCGGCGCGCTACAAGGCCGGCACCGTCGGGCTCAAGGAGTTCGCCGATTTTTACGTGGGCACGCTGGCCGGCCGCACCGTGCAGCAGTGGGAGCCGCTGCGCCAGGAGTTCCTGGCCGACTGGATAGTGCCGCGCATCACGCCGGCCGCCGTCGCGCTGGTCGACAAACACCTGGAGGCGGGCGACCTGGTGGTCATGACCACGGCCACCAACCGCTTCATCACCGAACTCACGGCGATTTACTTCAACATCGAGCACCTGATCGCCACCGAACCCGAGATGCGCGGCGACCTGTTCACCGGCAGCACCACCGGCGTGCTCAATATGCGCGAGGGCAAGGTCGAACGCCTGCATGCCTGGCTCACGGCGCGCGGCCTGCGCTTCAAGGACTGCAAGAGCACGGCCTACAGCGACTCCATCAACGACCTGCCGCTGCTCGAAGCCGTCAAGCACCCGGTCATGGTGAACGCCGACGCGACGCTGGCCGCGATTGGCGGCGAGCGCGGCTGGCCGGCATTGCAGCTGCATTGAGCGCGGCGCCGGGGCCATCGCAAGTCCGTTAACGGCCAGCAGGGCCAGGCCATCGCGGGCAGAATGGCAGCCTCATCCGGCTTCCCCCTATGCACCCTCCACTTCCTCTTTCCTTCCAGCGCCTGGCCTGGTCCAACCTCGCGGCCCAATCGGCCGAACAGCTGAGCCTGGCGGCCGTGCCGCTGGTCGCGGTGCTGATGCTGGGCGCGGGGCCTGGCGAAATCGGCCTGCTCGCGGCGCTGCAGACCTTGCCCTTTTTGCTGCTGGCCATTCCGCTGGGCCTGCTGGCCGACCGCGTCTCGCGCTGCCGCCTGATGGTGGCGGCCGAGAGCCTGCGCGCGCTGTCCCTGGTGGCGCTGCTGGCCATGGTGCTGACGGGCCGGCTGTCCATCGCCGGGTTGGCGCTGCTGGGTTTTATAGGTGCCGTGGGCACGGTCTGCTTCAGCGTGGCGGCGCCGGCCCTGGTGCCCGCCATCGTGCCGCGCACGCTGCTGGCGCGCGCCAACGGCCGCCTTGAACTGGCGCGCAGCATGGCTTTCGCGGCCGGGCCGGCGCTGGCCGGGGCGCTGGTGGCCTGGGCCGGCGCATCCTCGGCCTTTGTGCTGGCGACCCTGCTGTCCGGCGCGGCCGTGGCCCTGCTGCTGCAACTGGCCGAGCCGGCGCGCGCGCCCACCGCGAGGCGCCATGCGCTGCTCGAGATCCGCGACGGCGCGCAGTTTGTCTGGCGCCAGACCTATCTGCGGCCCATGGTGATCGCCGGCACGGTCTGGAACATCTCCTGGTTTGTGCTGCAGGCCGCCTATGTGCCTTATGCGGTGCGCGTGCTGGGCCTGACGGCGCAGGGCGTGGGCATCACACTGGGCGCTTATGGGGCGGGAATGGTCGTAGGCGCGCTGCTGTCGCCGCGTGTGGTGGCGGCCATGCCTTTTGGCCGCGCCATCCAGCTGGGCCCGGCCGTCTCGGTGCTGGCCGCCGCGGCCATGGCGGCCACGCTGTTTGTTCCCAGCGGCGTGCTGGCGGGCACGGCGTTTTTCCTGTTCGGCGTCGGGCCCATCGTCTGGACCATCACCTCGACCACCTTGCGCCAAAGCGTCACGCCGCACGCCATGCTGGGCCGGGTCTCGGCCGTGTTCCTGGCCGTCAATGCCGGCTCACGCCCCCTGGGCGCGGCGCTGGGCGGTGTGGTGGGCGCGTCCATGGGTGAAGCCGCCTGCCTGTGGCTGGCGCTGGCCGGCTTTGCGCTGCAGGCGGCGGTGATTTTTGCGTCGCAGCTGCACGCGCTGCGGCAGCTGCCCGAGCCGGTGGCCTGAAAGGCCGCCGGCGCGCGGCGCTTGCGCCTTACTCGGCCGTCAGGTGCTTGCCGACAATCCCGGCCAATTCAAACATCGTGACCTGCGGCTTGCCGAACACCGGCAGCAGCTTGGCGTCGGCATTGATGGCGCGCTTGTTGGCCGCGTCCTGCAGGCCTTCAGCCTTGATGTAGTCCCAGAGCTTTTTGATGACCTGGGTGCGCGCCACCGGCTCGGCGCCTATCACCGCGGCCAGCGCATCACTGGGCTTGAGGCCCGCACCCGGCTTGGCGACACGCGGCGCCTTGGGCTTGGCGGTTTTGGCGGCCGGTGTTTTCTTGGCGGCGACCTTCTTCGCAGCCGGTGCTTTCGAGGCCTTGGCCGCGACGGTCTTGCCGAAAGGCGTTTTCACCGTGCCGGTCTTGGCGGCCGCCGGCTTGCGCGGCGGGAACTTGGAGGGCGCGAATTCAAAGTTCACCTTGTCGGCCTCCTTGTCCCAGGCCAGCATGGCCTTGAAGGGCCGGCGCGTGCGCATGGAGACAAACTTGTCGAGCAGGTCGGTCTTGCCGGTTTCCAGCAGCTTGTGCATCTGCTCGCGCTCTATCGGCTGCTGCAGGATGACCTGGCCGGTCTTGAAGGTGCAGCTGGGTGTCGGCTGGGCCAGCGTGGGCACGGATTTTTCGCAGACATAGTTCTTGCCGAGCTCGAACACGCGCGAGGCGCAGCGCGGGCAGGGGCCCAGCGACTGCTGGCCGGCGAAGTCGACGATCTCGCCGGTTTCGGCGTTCTTGTCGTCGCCGAAATCAAACTCGAGCTTGTAGTTTTTCGTCTCTTCGTCGAACTTGATCACCATCTCGGCGGTGAAAGGCCAGCCGGCCTTGGAACGGAAGCCGTCCAGCGGGCCGATTTTTTTGTCGCGCAGGAACTGCTCGACCTCGGCCACCTCGAAGGTGCGGCCGGCCGGCGTCTTGCCGAAGCTGAAGCCGCAGCCGTCGTCGCCGTTTTTGCCGGTGCAGGTGTAGCGCCGGTAGTTTTCCTTCATGACGCCGCCGCAATTGGGGCAGGGCGCGGACAGCGTGGCGTAGTCGCCGGGAATCGTGTCCTTGTCGTAGCCCTTGGCCTTGTTGACCAGGTTTTCCGTCATGGCGGCGATCTCGGCCATGAATTTTTCGCGGCTGAGCTTGCCGTGCTCCATCTGCGCGAGCTTGTGCTCCCACTCGCCGGTCAGCTCGGCCTTGGAGAGTTCCTCCACGCCCAGGCCGCGCAGCAAGGTCATGAGCTGGAAGGCCTTGGCCGTGGGGATCAGCTCGCGGCCTTCGCGCAGCATGTATTTCTCGGCGATCAGGCCTTCAATCGTGGCGGCGCGCGTGGCCGGCGTGCCCAGGCCTTTTTCCTGCATGGCTTCGCGCAGCTCGTCGTCGTCAATCGTCTTGCCGGCGCCTTCCATGGCGCCCAGCAAGGTGGCTTCCGAATAACGCGCGGGCGGCCGGGTCTTCAGGCCCTTGGCCTCGACCACTTCGGCGCGCACCATCTCGCCGGGCTTGACCGGCACCAGGCTCTGGCCCTTGTCGCCATCCTTGGCGTCGGCCACCTCGTCGGCCGCTTCCTTGCCGTAAATCGCGAGCCAGCCCGGCTTGACCAGCACCTTGCCCTCGGTCTTGAAGCTGTGGCCCACGGCCTGCGAGATGCGCGTGGTCACCAGGTATTCGGCGCTCGGGAAGAACACCGCCATGAAGCGGCGCACCACCAGGTCGTAGAGTTTTTGTTCGGCCTCGCTCAGGCCGCTGGGTGCCTGCAACGTCGGGATGATGGCGAAGTGGTCGCTGACCTTGGCGTTGTCGAAGATGCGCTTGCTGGGCTTGATGTAGCCGCCCTTGAGCGCCGTCGCCGCATGCGGCGCCAGGTGTTTCATGCCGCTGTCGGCCAGCATTTCAAAGGTCTGCCTGACCACCGGCAGGTAGTCTTCGGGCAGCGCGCGCGAATCGGTACGCGGGTAGGTCAGCGCCTTGTGGCGTTCGTACAGGCTTTGCGCGATCGCCAGCGTGGTTTTGGCCGAGAAGCCGAACTTGCCGTTGGCCTCGCGCTGCAAGGAGGTCAAATCGAACAGCAGGCCGGCCGCCTGGGTGGTGGGCTTGCTTTCTTCCGTCACCGTGGCGGCCTTGCCGCGCACGGCCTCGGCAATCGCCATCGCCTCGCGCTCGGACCAGACACGGTCGGCCTTCAGTTCGGGGTCGGGCTCCGCACCCTCGCCGTTGGCGGCATTGGCCGCGGCTTTTTTCCATTTGGGGTCAAACCACTTGGCCGGGTATTCGCCGGCCTCGGCCAGGAAGGTCGCGTGGATTTCCCAGTAGTCGCGGCTCACGAACTTGCGGATTTTTTCCTCGCGCTCGACCACCACCGACAGCGTCGGCGTCTGCACGCGGCCCACGGTGGTCAAGAAGAAACCGCCGTCGCGCGAGTTGAAAGCCGTCATGGCGCGGGTGCCGTTGATGCCGACCATCCAGTCGGCCTCCGAGCGGGACCGCGCCGCGTCGGCCAGGCCCTGCATCTGCTTTTCGCTGCGCAGGCTGTCAAAGCCCTCGCGGATCGCGGCCGGCGTCATGGACTGCAGCCACAGGCGCTTGACCGGCAGCTTGCTGCTGGCGTACTGCTGGATCAGCCGGAAGATCAGTTCGCCCTCGCGGCCCGCGTCGCAGGCGTTGACCAGCGCGCCCACATCCTTGCGCTTGGCCAGCTTGACGATGGCGTTGAGCCGCGTCTTGGTCTTGTCGATAGGCTTCAAGTCAAAGTAGGGCGGGATCACCGGCAGGTTGGCAAAACTCCATTTGCCGCGCTTGACGTCGAACTCCTCGGGCGCCTGGATCTCGACCAGGTGGCCCACGGCCGAGGTCACCAGCCACTCGTCGCTCTCGAAATATTCATCGTGTTTTTCGAACTTGCCCGCCGTCGGCGTGATGGCGCGGACGATGTCCTGCGCCACCGAGGGCTTTTCTGCAATCACCAGGGTTTTCATATGTACTTCTTCAAACCTTCTACATCTTCGGGGAACATTTCCCCGCTTTCCGCGAATACGACTTTGCCTTCACGGCCGTCCGCCGACACCTTGAGCACCACCACCACGGGCAGTCCGGCCGGCTTGGGCAGGCGCCTGGCGACTTCCGGCGTCAGCATCCCGGCGGGGAAACTGTAGCCCTTGGCCTTCATATAGGCCGCGGCGGCGGCCGGCTGCTTGTCGATGGACAGCGCCAGCACCTCCAGCCCCTTGGCCTTCTGGGCCCGCCACAGCGCTTCTATATGGGGCGATTGCACCGCGCAAAAAGGGCACCAGCTGGCCCACCAGTACACCACAAGCGTCTTTCCACCCACATCGGCGGGCTTCCAGGCGCTGCCGTCCAGCAGCGCCACGGCCGGCAAAGCCAGGCTGCTGCCGACCTTGGGCAGGGGGCTTTCCCCGTCCTTGGCCCACGCCGGCAGGCCCAGCCCGGCCACAAGGGCGGCAGTCGTCTGCAACAGGTTTCGGCGCTTGAACATGAGGGGCTCCTGGGGTGCGTCACGATGCATCACTACAATAGCGGCTTCTCGCGCATGTACGCGCGCGGGTGCGCACGCATACGCGCGCACGCGCACATGCATGAATTAACCATACCAAAAAAATATCCCGTGTCAAAAAACCAGGCCAATGCGCCCATCGCGCCCCTTTCTTCCATGCCCCCCGCGCCGGCGCCCGCCGCCGACGGCCGGCGTATCCAGACACGGCGCTCCGGCGTGCACGGCAAGGGCGTGTTCGCCGTGCAGGACCTGGCCGAGGGCGAGACCCTGATCGAGTACGTGGGCGAGGTCATCAACTGGAAGGAAGCGCTGCGCCGCCACCCGCACGACCCCAAGGACCCGAACCACACCTTCTACTTCCACATCGACGAAGACCATGTGATTGACGCCAAGCACGGCGGCAATTCCTCGCGCTGGATCAACCACAGCTGCAAGCCCAACTGCGAAGCCGACGAAGTGGACGGCCGGGTCTTCATCAAGGCGCTGCGCAACATCAAGGCCGGCGAAGAGCTGTTCTACGACTACGGCCTGATCATCGACGCGCCCTATACCAAGAAGCTGCTGGCCGAATACCCCTGCTGGTGCGGCGCCAAAAACTGCCGCGGCACCCTGCTGGCGCCCAAGGACGACGAAAAGAAAAAAGCCAAGGGCAAGAAAAAGTCCGCCAAGAAGTCCGACAAAAAGGCCGAAGCCAAAGCCGACAGGAAAAAAGCGGAAAAAAAGGCTGACAAGAAAGCCGACAAAAAGCCCAAGAAGAAAAAGAAGGACTGAGCCGGTCCTTCAGCCGCCCCAGGGCCGGCCCCACCGCCGGCCAGGCCCTCCCTGAGCTTTTCATGAGCATCCCCTCACCAACCCCCATCCGCTGGCCCGCCGAGGCCCTCTGGGAGGCCCTGGCGCCCTCGCTGCCGGGCTTCACGGTCGAGGTGCTGCCCGAGATCGATTCCAGCAACACCGAACTCATGCGCCGCTTCCGCGGCAGCCCCACGGTAGAACCCCGTCCCGAGCCATTGCTGCTGGTCGCCGAGCAGCAGACCGCCGGGCGCGGCCGCCTGGGCCGGCAGTGGCAAAGCCGGCGCGGCGACAGCCTGATGTTTTCCCTGGGCCTGCCGCTGGCGCCCACCGACTGGTCGGGCCTGTCGCTGGTGGCCGGCGTCAGCGTGGCCGACAGCCTGGAGCCCCTGGCAGCGGGCGGCGGTGGCAAACCCCGCATCGGGCTGAAATGGCCCAACGACCTGTGGCTGTCCACACCCGACGGCGAGCGCAAGCTGGCCGGCATCCTGGTCGAAACCGCCAGCTGGGAAGGCCTGCGCTATGTGGTGATCGGCATCGGCATCAACATCCGCGCGGTGGCGCTCGATCCGGCGCTGCCCGCGTCGGCCCTGCCCAGCGTCCCGCCAGGCGGCCTGCAGGAGTTGCTGCCGGGACTGGACGCGCCGGCCACGCTGCTGCGCGTTGTCCCGCCGCTGGTGCAGGCGGTGCAGGCCTTTGAGCGCTTCGGTTTCGCGCCCTTCCAGGCGCGTTTCGCGGCGCGCGACGTGCTCGCGGGCCGGGCCGTGCAGCTGTCCGACGGCACCACCGGCACGGCCCACGGCGTCGCCGAAAACGGCGCGCTGCTGGTGCATACTGCGGCTGGCATGAAAGAAATCACCAGTTCCGAAGTCAGCGTGCGGCCCGTGGCGGCCCACCACCCGCAAGGCGCGCGCCCATGCTGAGGCTGCTGGTGCTGGCCCTGCTGCTGGCCAATGCCGGCTACTTCGCCTGGACGCAAGGCCTGCTGGCCGACTACGGTTTTGCCCCGGCCGTCCAGGCCGAGCCGCAGCGCCTGGGCCAGCAGATCCGGCCCGAGGCCATGCGGCTGCTCACAAGCGCCGAGGCGCGCCAGATCGAAAGCGAGCCCAGCCCCGCGCCCGCGGCGCAGCCCGCCCCCGAATGCCTGCAGGCCGGCCTCTTCAGCCCCGAACAAAGCAGCGCGCTGCGCGCCGGCCTTGAAAGCAGCTTCCCCATAGGCAGCTGGACGCTGGAAAGCGGCGTGGAGCCGGGCCGCTGGATCGTCTACATGGGCAAGTACGGCAACGAGGACGCCCTCAACAAAAAACGCAGCGAGCTGCGCGGCATGGGCGTGTCCTTTGAAGCCCTGGTCAATCCCGCGCTGGGGCCCGGCCTGTCACTGGGCCACTACACCTCCCAGGCCGATGCCGAACGCGAGCTGGCCAAGGTCGCCACGCGCGGCGTGCGCACCGCCAAGGTGGTGCTGGAGCGGCCCGAATCGCGCGGCCAGCTGCTCAAGCTGCCGGCCGCCGATGCGGCGCTCAAGGCCAAGCTCGAGGCGCTCAAGCCGCAGCTGGCGGGCAAGCCCCTGCAGTCCTGCTCCTGAGCCCGGCCGACCGCGGCACCCCTATTTCACAGCCGGCGGGGCCTTGCCCAGGGCCAGCGCCGAATCCGATTCCCAGCGGCGCGCCGATTCCACGGTTTTCTCGAACACCGCGCCCAGCTCCAGCAGGTTTTTCTTGAGCTGCGGATCCAGCGCCTTCTCGATGCCGGCTTCGTCCAGCGGCATGCGGTCGTTGCGCACGCTTTTGAGGATGCGCGAAATCTCGCCGGCCGCATGCGCCGGCGTCTGCAGCAGCACCAGGCGCTTCATCTTGTCGGGGTTGTTGGGCACGTGGCAGGACAGGCATTGCCCGTCGCGCAGGCTCACGGCCAGCGCGCGGTAGTCTTTTTCGAGCTGGCGCTTGTAAGGGTTCTGCGCTGAAAACAAGCCGTCAAACAAGGTCACCGCGGGCTGCGTCTGCCCCTGGCTGTCCGTCCACAGCCACTGGCCGTCGAACTTGCCGTGCGCCACCGGCGTGACCTGGATGCCGGCCAAAGGGCCGTCCTGCCACGAGAACTGCGCGACCTTGACCTTGTCCGCCCCGGGCGCCACCCACAGCAGCAGCGCGTTGGCGTTCTCATAAGCGCCCCACTTGGCCGCGTCATGCCAGAAGGGGTAGGGGAACTGGCCCGGCGCGAGCCGGTTGCGAAAGGTCGCGCCCAGCCTGACCTGGTAGAGCTGTTCGCGCTCCACCCAGCTGACCTGGTGGCTGCCGTCGAACATGAAGACCGGCGCATACAGGCCCACCCAGACCTCGGGCGCGAACTGCGTCAGCGAGGTCTCCTTGAGCGGCGTGGCCGGATCCTTGGCCTGGCGGCCCCAGAGCAGCACCGGCGGCAGGCTTTGCCGCAGCCGGGAATCGCCGAACAGCGCCTGCCGGCAGCGGTCAAAAGCGGCCTGGCCGGCTGGGTCGGCAATGGGGCAGACCGCGCGCAGCTCGGCGGCGATCCGGGCCGCCAGGTTTTCCACGGCCTGCCGTTCGGCGACGGAAGGCGCGGCCCACACCCTCGCGCAGGCCAACCCGGCAAGCAGGGCAAACGCCGCGCCGCGTCTGAACCGGGAAATCAAGGGTTTTCTCATGGTGAATGCCGTCAAAGGGAACGCCATCAGCTCTTGCCCGCCAGCAGCCAGTTCCTGACCGCGTAATCGCCGAGCTTGCGGCCCTGGTCGGCGCCGCCGCGGCCCACGGTCTGGCGTGTGTGGATGCCGCCCCAGACGCGGCCGTTGTCGTTCTCCTCGGCGATCTCCGAAATCCGGCTGTAGCGCCGCGTGATGCCGTTGGCGGGGTAGGTGACGCTGACCGGCGGGATCGCGTCGGTGGCGAACACGCCCTGCAGCACCTTCTCGGCGGCGCCGGCATAGATCGAGTGGCCCGAGATGTAGTCGGGGTGGTTGGGCGTGACCAGCACCGGCTCCCAGGCCGGGTCGGCCTTGAGTTCCGGGTTGCCAAGCCTGTCGGCTTCGCGGATCAGGGTGATGGGCCGCGCCGTCGGGTATTTGTACTTGACGGCCCAGCCCGAGATATAGGCATCGGCCGTCGCGCCGTTGAGCAGCGCGAACAGCCGGGCGTTGTCGTGCAGGTCGAGCTTGCGCGCCTCGCTGAGCTGGCGCGCGACCGCGCTGAACACCACATAGCTGGGCGCCGTCCAGAAAACCGCGACCGCGGTCTGGTCGGGCGTGCGCTCCGTGCTGTTCTTGCCGCCCAGGCGCTTGACCTCGTTGAACTCCTCGACAAACTGTTTGCTCGAGGGCGGCACCGGCGCGCCCGGGTCGAACTGCAACGCGTCCCTGGCAAAAAAGGTTCTCACCTGGCCGAATTGCGGCAGCAAGGCCGGCAGGTAGGCCGGGAAGGTCGGCTTCCAGGCCTGCGGAATTTGCGGGGCCAGGTACTCGGCCTTGGCCTCCACGCCGTCGCCCTGGCGTGCCGCCAGGTGGCGCTGGGCCGCCTGCTGGCCCAGCTGCGTGCCGCGCGCCTTGGCGTCGCCTTCGGCGATTTTGGCGAGGTCGCGGCCCAGGGCCGCGTCCAGCACCGCCTTCTGCCCCGGGTACAGGCCCGCCAGCACGCCGTGCGCCGCCGCCAGGGCCGCGGCCTCGGGCGATGCGCCCGGCGCTGCCGCCAGGTCCTTCAAATAGGGCTGGTAGCGCGGCTGGGCGGCATTGACGGCGTCATGCACCGCCAGGTGAACAATCGCCAGATTGCGGATGCTGGTGAGGCCGCCGGGCGGGTTTTCCTGCACGGTCTTGATGGCGGTCTGGTTCCAGTCGGTCACCACGTCAGCGCGCGAGGGCCAGGCGGCCGCCACGGCCAGCACCGCCAGCGACAGCCGGGCCAGGGTTGCGAGGAAGTATCTTTTTTTCATGAAGTGCTCGTTTCCTTGAAGGAGGTTTTTGAAAAAGCGGCTCAGCGCGCCACCGGCCGCAGCAGGTTGGCGGCCACGTACTCGCCGATCTGGTAGCCCAGCGCGTCGCCGGCATTGGTGGCCGAGCGCGTGTGGATGCCGCCGAAGATGCGGGCGTCGTTGTCTTCCCGGGTCAGTTCGGACCAGCGCGTGTAGACGCGCCGCACCGTGCCGGCCGGCCATTCGGCCGCCGCGGGCGCCGACAGCTGGTCGCCGCCCAGCAGCTTTTGCAGCACGCGTTCATAGCCGCCGGCCTGGATGGCGTGACCCGACACGTAGTCGGGGTGCTGCGGCGTCTGCACCAGCGGCAGCCAGTCGGGCGCCGCCTGGATGCCGGGGTTGCCCAGCGTGGCGGCCTCGCGGATCGCGGTGATGGGGCGCTGCTGGTTGTAGACCAGCTTGACGCCGTAACCCGCGATGTAGGTGTCCAGGCTGATGCCGTTGAGCAGCGCATACAGCCGCGCGTTGTCGTGCACGCTGAGGTTTTTGCGCTCGGCCTCCTGCTTGAGCACCGCGAGGTAGGGGTGCCAGGTCGGCGCGACCCAGAAGATCGCCAGCGCGGTCTGGTCGGCGGTGCGCTCGGTGCTGTTGACGCCGCCCAGGCGTTTGACCTCGTTGACCTCGCGCGCATAGGCTTCGCTCCTGGGGTCCAGCGGCGGCGGCGCCTTGAACTGGTCGCCCGACTTGAGGAACAGCGGCTTGACGCCAGGCCAGCGCGCGATGCTCAGCGGACCGGGCGCGGGCGGCGTGGGCTTCCAGGCGCCGGGCGTGCCCAAGGGGGTGTAAGCCACGTCGGTGGCCGAGCCGTCGTCCTTGCGCAGCACCACCAGCTTCTCGCCGACGCCGCGGCCGAACTCGGCGCCCTGCGCCTTGCCCGGCCCTTCCGGCAGCTTGGCCAGCGAGGCCTTGAGCGCATTGTCGAGAAAGGCTTTTTGCACCGGGTACAGCGCCACCAGCGCACCGTGCGCGGCGCCCGCGGCGGCGGCCTCGACCGAGCTGCCGGCCGGCGCGCGCGTGTCCACCGCATAAGGCTCGTAACGCCGGTCCACCGCGTTGACCGCGTCGTGGATGGCCAGGTGCACCAGGGCCAGGCTGCGCGGCACGAACACGCCGCCGGGGTTGTTGGCGGCCGTGACCGCGGAGGCGGTGGCATACCAGTCGGTGACGACGTCGGCATGCGCCGCGCCGCCCGCCAGCAGCAGGGATGAGAGGGAAAAGGTGATGTGCCCGAGCGCACGCAGCGCGCCCCGCACACCTGGCAAAAGAGGTGTGTTCATGGATGTGTTGTCTGGATAAAAAAGGAAAGAAACGGCCGGGCGCGGCCGTCAACATCGGCGGCGCAGCATGGATGCGGCGGCCGGCTGTTGGGGGAAGGGGGTTGGCGTGCGGCGCATGGCGGCTCTCAAAACGCGAAGGCGATGCCGGCCGGCAGGCCGCCCCCGCTCCCCGGGCCTTCGCGCAGGGGGCGCTCTATCAGGTCGGCCGCCGGATGGCCGGCAAACTCGCGCAGCACGCTGTCCTTGACGCCCGCGAAGCTGAAGCCGGCGCGGTCGCGCGGGTGCGCCAGCGGCACCGGCACGATGCGGCGTATGCGGCCCGGGCGCGGCTCCATCACCACCACCTTGTCGCCCAGGTAGATGGCTTCTTCCACGTCGTGGGTCACCAGCACCATGGTGATGCCCTCGCGCTGCCAGATGCGGTGCAGCTCCTGCTGCAGGTGGGCGCGCGTGAGCGCGTCCAGCGCGCCGAAGGGCTCGTCGAGCAGCAGGATTTCGGGCCGGTTCACCAGCGCCCGTGCGATCGCCACGCGCTGCGACATGCCGCCCGAGAGCTGGTAAGGGTGGGCTTTCTCAAAGCCCTTGAGGCCCACGAGTTCCACATGCTCGCGCACCGTCATGCGCTTCTGGCCTTCGGTCAGGTCCGAGTTCTGCAGCCCCAGCGCGATGTTCTGCTCCACGGTGAGCCAGGGGAAAAGCCGGTGCTCCTGGAACACGATGCCGCGGTTCAGGCTGGTGCCCGCGATGCGCCGGCCGTCCAGCAGGATTTCGCCCTGGTAGTCCTCCTCCAGGCCTATCACCAGCCGCAGCAGGGTGGACTTGCCGCAGCCGCTGGAGCCCACGATGCTGACGAACTCGCCGGGCGCAATCGTCAGCGTGATGTCCTTGAGCACTTCCAGCCTGTCGCCCTTGACCTCGTATTGCTTGCTTAAATTTTTCAGCGCCAGGGTTCCCGCGTGGGCCATGGATATTTCCTCTTCTTGATGCGTTACTGAAACCGGGCCACCGAGCGGCCGCGCCAGGCCAGCAGCCTGGCCTCGATGCGGCTGGCAATCCAGTTGAGCGTGAAACCCACCAGGCCGACCACGATCACGCCGAACAGCACCAGGTCCATCCAGAAATGCTCGCGCCCGTCGATCATGGTGTTGCCTATGCCCTTGCCGGCCACCAGCAGGTACTCGGCGCCCAGCGTGGCCAGCCAGGCGTAAATCAGGCCCAGGTGGATGCCGGCAAAAATCGAGGGCGAGGCCGAGGGCAGCACCACGCGGCGCAGCAGCTGCCAGCGCGAAAACTCGAACACGCGCGCCACCTCGATGAACTCGCGCGGCACGCTGCGTATGCCTTCAAAGGTGTTGAGCACCACCGGGAAGAAGGCCGCCAGCGACAGAAAAGCCACCTTGGCCGCGTCGCCCAGGCCGAACCACACCGAGATCAGCGGTATCCAGGCGAACAGCGAGATCTGCTTGAGCGTGTGAAAGCTCGGCCCCACGAGGTTTTCAAACAGGCGCGACAGGCCCAGCGCCGTGCCGAACACCAGGCCCGCGCTGGCGCCTATGGCAAAGCCGGCGAGGTCGCGCCACAGGCTGGCGCGCAGCGCGTCCCAAAGCTGGCCGGTGACGGCCTGGTCCAGCGCCGTGGCCCAGACTTTTTCCACCGGCACCAGCAGCGGCGAGCGCGACCAGCCAAAGCGCACCGCGGCCCACCACAGGGCCAGCAGCAACAGCGGCAGCACCCAGCCGCGCAGGGCGCGCGGCACAAAGTGGCTGCGACGCGCTGCCGCGGGCACTGCATTGGAAGAGGAAGATGCGTCTGCCATATCGCTCCTCACAGCCCCACGCGGCGCCAACGCAACAGGCGCGACTCAACCAGCGCCAGCAGCTTGTCGAGCACAAAGCCGACCAGGCCCACCACCACCACGGCCGCCATCACCACGTCGAGCTGGAACAACTGGCGGCCGTAGACAATCATGAAGCCCAGTCCTTCCGAAGAGGCCAGCAGCTCCACCACCACCAGGGCCAGCCAGGCGTGCGTGAGGCCGTAGCGTATGCCGTTCCAGATCGGCGCGAGCGCGGCCGGGAACACCACCTTGCGCAGCATCTGCCAGCGCGTGAAGCCAAACACCCTGGCCACCTCCACATACTGCGAGGGCACGTTCTGTATGCCCTTGTAGGTGTTCAGCGCAATCGGCACCAGCGCGGCCTTGGAGATCAGGATGACCTTGAGCGCCTCGTCAATCCCCACCAGCAGCATGAGCAGCGGCAGCCAGCCCAGCACCGGCACCTGGCTGAAGGCCTTGAACAGCGGATAGACGTAATCCTTGAAGGTGGGCGACAGCCCCATGGCCACGCCCAGCAGCAAACCACCCGCCGCGCCCACACCGAAACCGGCCAGCACGCGCCACAGGCTGATGCGCAGGTTGTCCGCCAGCTCGCCGCTGTTGAACAGCTCGGCAAAGGTCGCGGCCACCACCTGGGGCGCGGGCAACACCTGGGGCGCCACCCATTCGTAGCGGGCCGCCAGCCACCACAGCAGCAGCACGGCCAGCGGCACCGGCCAGGCCAGCAGCACGCGCAGCCCATGGCCGCGCCAGGCCGGGGGCGGCCGGGAGCCGCCGCTGGCGGGACGGCCGGGGCGGGGCGCAGCCGAGGGTTGCACGGCCGGGGCCTGGCCGCCTTCGGCCGGTGCCAGGCGCAATGCGGTGATGCTGCTTTGGGGCATGGCCTGGGTCCTCACGCCAGGGTCTGCCGGCCCTGCGGGTCGAGCCGGGGCCAGAAGTTTTCGAGTTTTTGCGCCTGGAGCGCACGCTTCAGGTAGCCGCGCCCTATCCAGCCGTCCACGTCGACCTCGCGGCGCGCGAGCTTGTATTTCACGAGCTGGCGCGAAGCGTCCTTGTAGAGCCAGACCAGCAGCGGGTCGAACTCCGGCGCCAGCCGCACCTTGAGCGGCTGGCCCAGCAGGTCCTCGCGCCAGGCTTCATAAGGCGTGCCGGCCTTGCTCCACTGGCGCAGCACGTCCTCGCGGTTGTTTTCATCCGAGCCCCAGCGCGCGCTTTTGACCAGCACGTCGACCACGCGCTGCACCGTCTCGGGCCTGGCCTTGTCGAAGTCCTCGGTCACCAGCACATGGTTTTGCCGCGTGAAGATGGGCGAGTCGTCGCGGCTGGTGTAGAGGATTTTCGCCACGCCCTGCTCGCGCAGCCTGAGCAACTCGATGCCGCCGAAGGCCGCGTCGATATCGCGCGTGGCCAGCGCGGTCTGCATGCTTGCGTAGTCGAGGTTGTAGGCCTTGAGGTCTTTTTCGGCGAGGCCGTTTTTCTCGAGCAGGCGGTTTGTCGGCAGCTGGCCGCTGGTGCCCTTGAACAGCGCCACCCGCTGGCCGCGCAGCTGGGCGATGCTGCGCAGGGGCGAGTCGGGCGGCACCGCCACATACAGGTTGTTGCGGCTTCCCGAGGACATCAGCAAACGCGTCTTCAGGCCGCTGGCGCGCGCCAGGATGGCCGGCAGATCGCCCTGGAAGGCGAAGTCCAGCTGCCGGTTGATCAAGGCCTCGTTGACCGCCGGGCCGGCGCCGCGGAAGAAAAACCACTCGATGCGCACGCCGTCTTTCCTGAATTCCTCGTCCAGCCAGCCCTTCCAGTGCGCGATGGAGCCGGCATTGCCGGCCGAGACCGGCGGGTTGCCCACGGGCGCGGCCGAAACACCGAAGCGGATCACCTCCAGCTTCTGCGCGCGGGCGCCCAGCGAGGCCATGGCCAGGCCAGCGCCCAGCGCAGCGCCGGCCGCGCTGCGCAGCCAGCCGCGGCGAGCCGGGGTCAATGGGAAATTCATGGTGCGTGCACTTCTCAAAAGAACTCAGGCCGCGGCCAGCGCCGAGGCGGCCTGCGTGTAGCGGTTGGCGGGGCGCGGCAGGCCCAGGTTTTCGCGCAAGGTGCTGCCCTCGTACTCGGTGCGGAACAAGCCTCGCCGCTGCAGTTCCGGCACGACATGGTTGGCGAAATCCTCCAGCCCGCCCGGCAGCCAGGGCGGCATCACGTTGAAGCCGTCGGCCGCGCCGTTTTCAAACCATTCCTGCAGCTGGTCGGCAACCTGCGAGGCCGTGCCGTAAATCGACCAGTGGCCGCGCGCCGTGCCTATGCGCTGGTAGAGCTGGCGTATCGTGAGCTTCTCGGTCCTCGCGAGCTCGGTCACCAGCCTGAAGCGGCTCTTGGGGCCGTTGGGTTCCGGCAGGTCGTCGGGCAGCGGGCCGTCCACCGGGTAGGCCGACAGGTCCACGCCGCCTATCACCGTGGACAGCAGCGAGACACCGACGTCGGGATGGATCAGTTCCTGCAGCTGTTCGAATTTTTCTTTCGCATGGGCCTCGCTGTCGCCCACCACGGCGAACACGCCCGGCAGGATCTTGAGGTCATCCGGCCGGCGGCCGTATTTGGCCAGCCGCGCTTTCAAGCCCGCATAAAAGGCCTGCGCGCCGGCCAGCGACTGCTGGGCGGTGAAGATGACCTCGGCCGTGCGCGCGGCCAGCTCCTGCCCGGGCTCGGACGAGCCCGCCTGCACGATGACCGGATAGCCCTGCGGCGCGCGCGCCACATTGAGCGGGCCGCGCACCTGGAAGTGTTTGCCCTTGTGGTTGAGCACATGCAGTTTGGCCGCGTCGAAGTACTCGCCGCTTTTCTTGTCGCGCAGGAAAGCGTCGTCCTCCCAGCTGTCCCACAGGCCGGTCGCCACGTCAACGAACTCGCCGGCGCGGTCGTAGCGCAGCGCATGCTCGGGATGCCTGTCGAGGTTGAAATTGAGCGCTTCGGCCTCGTTGGACGAGGTCACCACGTTCCAGCCGGCGCGCCCAGCGCTCAGGTGGTCCAGCGAGGCGAACTTGCGCGCCACGGTATAGGGCTCGTTGTAGGTGGTGGACACGGTGGCGATCAGGCCCAGCTTGCTGGTCACGGCCGACAGCGCCGACAGCAGGGTGAGCGGCTCGAAGCCGGCCACACGCGCCGTGCGGTGCAGGGTGCGCGAGGTCGCCGCGTCGCGTATGCCCACGCTGTCGGCCAGGAAGACCGCGTCAAACTTCGCGGCCTCCGCCGTCTGGGCGAGTTTTTTGTAGCTCTCAAAACTCAGCGCCGCATCGGCGGGCACGCCCGGGTGGCGCCAGGCGGCGACGTGGTGGCCGGTGGCCATCAGGAAGGCGTTGAGGCGAATCTGCCGCTTGGTGTCCGGCTTGGTGGTGTTGCTCATGGTGTCAGGCTCCGAGGATTTTTCCGTTGGCCTCGAACACCGGCCAGTAGTTTTCAAGCTTGAGTTCGCGCAGCGCCGCGTTGAGGAAGCGGCGGTCTATCCATTTGTCCGCGTCGAATTTCGCGCGGGTCAGCTTGAACTTGTAGGCCTGCTCCACCGCATCGCGGTAGCGGGCGGTCAGGAAGGGATCGAACTGCGGGTTGAAGCGTATGCGTAGCGGCTCGCCCTCGTAGTCCTCCTTCCATACCTCGTACGGGAAACCGGTGCGCGCCCAGATGCGGAACACCTCGTCGCGATTCAGGTCGTCCGAGGCCCAGCGCGCGGTGCGCACCACCGCCTTGGCCACGCGCGTGGTCAGTTCGGGGAATTTTTCGGCGAACTCGTCGGTCACCAGCACATGGCCCTGGCGCGTGAAGATGGGCGAGTCGCCCTTGCTGCTGTAAACGATTTTGGCCGTGCCGTTCAGGCGCAGCTGGATCAGGTCCAGCCCGCCGAAGGCGGCGTCGATGTCCTTGGTCACCAGCGCCGCCTTGGACGTGGCGGTGTCCAGGTTGATCAGCTTGACGTCTTTCTCGCTGAGGCCGTGGGCCTCGAGCAGGCGGTTGATGGGCAGCTGCGCATTCGTGCCCTTGAAGATGGCCACGCGCTTGCCGCGCAAATCCTTGACCGACTGGATGGGCGAATCGGGCGGCGCCGCCAGGTAGATGTTGGAGCGCACGCCGGTGGCCAGCACCAGCCGCGTCTTCAAGCCCGCGGCCCGGCCCACGATTGCCGGCAGGTCGCCCTGGAAGGCGAAGTCGAGCTGGCGGTTGGTCAGCGCCTCATTGACGGCCGGGCCCGCGCCCTTGAAGAAGAACCACTCGATCTTGATGTTGTCTTTTTTGAACTCGTCCTCTATCCAGCCCTTGGCATGCGCGATGGAGACCGAGCTGCCGTAAAAGCCCGGCGGGTTGCCTATGGCCGGCTGCGCCACGCCGAAGCGGATCACGGTGGGCGGCACTGCCTGCGCCCGCGCCGCGGCACCGCCGGCCAGCAGGGCGCCGGCACCCAGGCCTTGAAGAAGTTGTCTGCGTTGGATGTCCATGTCCTGTTCCCCTTGAAAGAAAAGCCGGTACCCAGCACCTCCCAATCCCCAGGAGACACGACCACCCCATGTTTCGGTGCCTTGACGGGTACCGGCTTTCAAAAAATGCCCGCTTGCGCTCAGGCAGTGCATGCAGGTTAGCGGCCGCCCCCGCGCCGTACAACGACCAAGATCGCCTAAAGATATGTAGAAAACTTTTCCCGCGCAGCACATGCGGCGCACGCATGCGGGGAACGCGGGCAGGCGCATAAGCACATGCGGAAAAAATTCCGCGCGCACGCCTGAAGCAGGGGACACTTCGCGTCTTCACCATCCCAATACTTCACCGCCCCAGGAGCGTCCCATGTCCCACGTCATCAGCGCGGAACGCGCTTTGGCCTCGCCGCAGTTTTATGTGCTGGACGTGCGCGACAAGGCCGCCTACGAAGCAGGGCACTGGCCGGGCGCGTACTGGCTGGACATCCGTTCCTGGGAAGCATTGGCCAGGTCGGATGAAGGCGCGCTGGAACGCACCGAAGCCTGGGAAGCGGCCATAGGCGCGCTCGGGATAGACGGCACGCGCGAGGTGCTGGTATATGACGACGGCCGCATGACCGAAGCCGCGCGCGCCTGGTTCATCCTGCAGTGGCACGGTGTGGCCGTGCGGGTGCTGGACGGCGGCTGGCCCGAGGCGCTGCGGCTGGCGGGCTTCGTGCTTTCGCGGCAAACGCACGAGCCCGCGGCCGCGCGCTATGCAAGGCCCGCGGGCCACCTGCCGGCCGCCGGGCTGGCCGGCCGTGACGCGCTCAAGCGGCAACTGGGCGGCCAGGTGCAGGTGCTGGACGTGCGCACAGCGGCCGAGTACCGCGGCGAAGACCTGCGCGCCAACACCCGCGGCGGCCACCTTCCCGGCGCGCGCTCGCTGCCGCACGCCGGCCTGCTGGGTGGGCGGGGCCGGCTCAAGTCCGCCGGGGAATTACGCGAGCAGTTCACGCAGGCCGGACTGGACGCGGACCGGCCGCTGGTCACCCACTGCGACGCCGGCGGCCGCGCGGCCCTGGCGGCGCTGGCCGCGGTGCAGGCCGGGCTGCCGGATGTGTCGGCCTATTACCTCAGCTTTTCGGATTGGGCCAAGGACGACAGCTGCAGCGTCGTCAGGCCCTGAGCCGCGCGACGGGCGGCAAGCAGGGCTGCTACACCGCTTTCCAAGCCCGCAGCGGCACGCAAGTCTGTAGCCGCGTCACCGCCTGGTCCATCAGCGCCGGATGCAGCTCATGGCCCAGCGAGCGGGCCACGTCCAGGGTTGCGTCGGCGCCCAGCTCCATCAGGTGGTCAAAGTCGCTGCGTGTGCGCGCCAGCGGCACGATCTCGTCGTTCTGGCCGTGCAGCAAATGCAGGGTGGTCAGCGCGGGCGCGCGGGCCGGCCAGACCTGGTAGCCGCCGCCAAAGGACAGCAGGCGGCCCGCCAGGCCGTCATGCGCATCGCTGAGCGCCAGCGCCAGGCTGGCGCCCGCGCCAAAGCCGGCCAGCGCGGTGTCCGACTGCAGCACCTCAAAGCGCTGCTGCTGCGCGCGCAAATAGGCGGCCAGCACTTCCACGCGCGCGGCCAGGGCTGCCGCATCGTCCAGGCCAGCCGCGGCGGCACCGGCCGCATCGGCATGCGGGCCCGTCAGGCCTTCGGGGATCAGCACGGCGGCCTCTGGAAAAGCGCCGCCCAGCAGATTGCCCAGCTCCAGCATGTCGGCGGCCGAGCCGCCCGCGTCGTGCAGCAGCACAAACAGCTGGCGCGGTGTGGCGCCGGCAGGCAGCAGTTCAATGGTGACGGTGTCCAGGGGATTCATGGCGGGGCAGGGCGGTTAAAGAGGCTGAAAAGGGGCTGAAAAAAGGCACTTGGGGCCTTCGCGGCGGCTTTCAACCACTTTAGCCGAGCCCGCTATGCCGGGGCCGTTTCGCCGCTGTGCGCGTCCTGCATCACCAGCGAGGCATGCAGGCCTATGCCGGCCGCCACGCCGCTCGCGCAGGCAAAAGTGATGCTGTGCGGCACGCGGGCCATGTCGCCGCCCGCATAGACACCGGCCACGCTGGTCTGGCCCCAGGCATCGACACGCACCACGGGCCCCATGGGCGTGTCGTCAAAGGCGCAGCCCAGCGCCGCGGCCAGCGGGCAGGCCATGCGCACCTGGGCGCCCACCAGCAGCGCCTTGAGCGGCAGCCGGCGGCCGTCCTTCAGCAGCACACCGTCCAGCGCGGGCGCGGCACCCTGCAATTCGGTGATGGGCGAAGCCTCGACCTTCACCTTGCGCGCGGCCAGCGAGGCCCTGTCTTCGGGCGACAGCTGCACCAGGCCTTGCGTGAACAGCGTCACCTCGCCCCAGTCGGCAAACAGCAGCGCCTGGTGCACCGACATGGGCCCGGCGCCCAGCACGCCCACCGCGCCACCGCCGATTTCATAGCCATGGCAATAAGGGCAGTGCACCACGGTCTTGCCCCAGCGTTCCTGCAGCCCGGGTATCTCGGGCAGCACGTCGGCCACGCCGGTGGCCAGCAGCAGGCGGCGACCGGTGAACCAGCGCATGCCCTCATCGGCTTCCACCACAAAACCGGTCTCGCCGCTGTCCACGCGGCTCACGCGGCCGCTGAAGAGTTTCACCGTCGGGTAGCCCTGCAGCTGCTGCCTGGCCTCGGCCAGGACCTGCGCGCCCGGCTTGCCGTCATGGCCCAGCACGCCGTGCGATTCGGCGGCAAAACGGTTGCGCGGCAGGCCCGCGTCTATCACCAGCACCTGCCGCCTGGCACGCGCCAGCTGCAGCGCGGCGGACAGCCCGGCAAAGCTGCCGCCCACAATGATGGCGTCATGCAGCATGGGGGGCCTCCGGCGAGGGATGGCGCGCCGCATGAGCGGCCATGGCACGGTTGAAGTCGGCCGACAGGTCGGCCAGCGTGACCTCGCCCAGGCGCTTCATCAGCAAGGCCTCGGCCTCGCGCAGGCTGCCGGCCAGCGCACGCTGCACCGACTGCTCGATGACGCAGCCGTCGGCATGCGGGCCGTCGCCATCCGCCGCGCCGCCGGCATCACCAACGGCCATCTGCACATCAAGCAAGGTGACCGATGCCAGGTCGCGCGCCAGCACCCAGCCGCCGCCGTGGCCGCGCTCGGACACCACAAAACCCGCCTCGCGCAGGCCGGCCATGGTGCGCCGCACCACCACCGCGTGCGTGCGCAGGCAGGCCGCGAGTTCCTCCGAAGTCATGGGCCCGCCGCGGTGGGCCATGTGCAGCAGGGCATGCAGCACGGCCGAAAGCCGGCCTTTGGATTTCATGTAACTTATCATGTTGCATGATTCTAGGGATGCGGCCGGCAAGCGCCGGCCGGGACGCCCCAAAGCCCCACGCGGCCTGGGGCCAATGCCGCCGAATCCGGTGCCGTCCGGCCCGCCGGCGCCGGCTGGGCGAAAATCAGCGCTTTTATGCACGGGACATGCATCCCGGATACCCGGAAAAACACCATGAAAATCGCAAAAGACACCGCCGTCACACTTAGCTACAAGGTGGCGGACGCCCAGGGCAAGCTGGTTGAGCAAAGCAACGCGCCCATGGTTTACCTGCACGGCGGCTACGGCAACACCCTGCCCAAGATCGAAGAAGCGCTGGACGGCAAGGAGCCGGGCTTCCAGACCGTGCTGGCGCTGGAGCCGCAGGACGCTTTTGGCCTGCGCGACGAAAGCCTGGTGCAGACCATCCCGCGCACGCAGTTCCCGCCCGGGGTCAAGGTCGGCGGCCAGCTCGAGGGCCGCGGCGAGGACGGCCGCCGGCATGTCTTTAACGTCACCAAGATCAAGGGCGACACCGTCATGCTGGACGGCAACCACCCGCTGGCCGGCAAGGCCCTGCGCTTTACCCTCAAGGTGACCGACGTGCGCGCCGCCTCCGAAGAGGAAATCGCCCACCGCCACGTCCACGGCGAGCACGGCCACCACCACTGATATTTACAAATCGCCACTGGTCGCCGCCAGCCAACCGGCCGGCGGATGGAGGCCGGTAATATTGCCCGCGTTACCCGTAGTTACGGCTAAAAGACGGCCGTTGTCCTAAAGTGGGACTCAGCCTACACATCCCGAAGGAGCCCGACGACAGGTAGGGCGCGGGATGGCGGCTAACTTCATGGATTAACTTCGGGGGCTCCATGGTCATCAACGCGTTTCTTGTCGAAGACAAGCCGGAAATACGCAATACCCTGGTCGAGGCCATGGAAGAAATCGCGCCGCTGCGCTTTGTCGGCCATGCTGATTCCGAGACCGGCGCACGACAGTGGTTAGGCTCTCACCAGGATTGGGACCTGGCCATCGTCGACCTGTTCCTCACCGAAGGCTCAGGCTTCGGCGTCCTCAAGGACTGCCAGCGCCGCAAGCCCAGCCAGAAGGTCGTGGTGCTGACCAGCCACAACCAGGAGAACCTCATGATTCGTTGCCGTGAGCTCGGGGCGGATGAGATTTTTGACAAGTCGCATGATGTGGAGAAGCTGGTGAGGTTTTGTCAGCGGCACGCTGACAGCCTCGATGGGGTCTTGCCGCCTACGCAGTGAGCCGGGTCTTGCTCCAGCGGGGCGCTCCCCCTCTGACTCCTGCTGGCCGGGAGTGGCCCGGCGGCCAGTAACTTTCTTTTGCTTCGCCAAAAGAAAGTCACCAAAGAAAAGGCGACCCGCAGTCTGGGTCCCTCCGCTGCGCTGCGGGCAACCTGCGCTGCTCGACTGCGGAGGGGGTCTGGCTAAACTCGCTACGCTGCGCTTCGCTCAGACAACGCCAGCCCTTATCCCTCCTCCGTCTGCGCTGCTCGGCCCAGCCAGGACGGGGCAATCGGGATCGGGAACCGAATACCAAAAGACAAAGAAGACCAATACAAACAAGGACACGCCATGGCGTGTCCTTGTGGTTTTAGGTATTGGTATTTTTCTCCCACCCCTTGAGGATGCGCCGAGGAGCGCAGGGCCAGACGGATCAGGGCTGGCGTTGTCTGAGCGGAGTGAAACGCAGCGAGTTTAGCCAGACCCCGGCTGGACCGAGCACCGCAGGTTGCCCGCAGCGAAGCGGAGGGACGCAGCAACCAGGGTCGCCTTTCTTTTGCTTACTTTTCTTTGGCGAAGCAAAGAAAAGTGAGTTGCCGCCGGGCAACCCCCGGCCAGCAAGCCCATGCAGTGGGCACGCTGCCGGCGCAGCCAAGTCTTCAATCAGCAATCGTCACAACGTTATTGGCAAAGCTGATCCGGTCCGCCTCACCGGGCACCAACTGGATCGGTGGTACGTTGGCAAGCGTGATCGGGTTGGCCACGCCGCCAACCTGACCACGCTGAACCGTCCGCACGACCTGGCTCCCCGGCAGCGGCGCACCGCTCTTCAAATGCGCATACATCATGTCCATGGCCTGGATGAAATAGCGGTGCAGCGGCACCAGGCGCGCGCCATAGCCCGGAAATCCCAGGAAGGCGTCGAAGTGCTGGGCGTTGGTGACTTCGATGTAGGAGAGCTTGCTGGCTTGGCCCTCGGCCATTTTGTTGAGGCCGAAGTAGGGCCGCGAAGTCAGTGCCACCGGCACCAGGGTGTCGGAGCGGCCGTGCACGATGAGGGCCGGCTTGCCTTGCAGGTTGGCGGTGCGCAGCACCTGCTGTATGCCTTCGCGCACGCGCAGGCTTGCGGGGCTGTTGCCGGCCACCAGGGCGCGCAGGCACAGCGCGCCCTGGCTGTTGTAGTCCTGCACATTGCCGGCCGACACCGAGGCTGCGTCGAGCAGCGGGCCGCCCACGCTGAGGTTGTTGACGATACTGACGCCGGCCGTGGGCGGCACGCCGTTGCCGGTGCCGAAGGAAGTCGCCAGCGCGGCGGGGGACACCGGCACCGGTACATTGGGTGTGGGCGAGGTGGCCGGGGCGGTGGCGGCAAAGCTGTAGCCGCAGAGGTTGTCCTGCACGCCGAAACGGCCATAAGCATTGGCATAGGTCAGCGCCACCGGCAAGGTGGCGAATGAATAGTGCGAGGCCTGCAGGTCATTGCTTTCGGGCTGCCAGCCCGCGGCCTGCAGCACCGCCATGGCGCCGGCCGCCTGCTCGGCCGGGGTGTTGCCGTTGACAATGCCCTGGGCCTTGAGCGTCGCGCAGCGGTTCGCGGCAATCGCCGGGTTGATGGTGTTAAACACATTGGTGGCGGGCGAGAGCAGCGCGGCGCAGGGCTGCAGCAGATTGGCCAGCGTGGTGTAGTCGTACAGCGGCCGGCCGGTGCCGGCCAGCGTGACGTTGCCGTGCCGCACGCTGAGCCGGTTGTCGGGCACCAGCTGCACCTGCGGCTCGCCGACCGCCACGCCGCTGATCAATCCCCGCGTGTCGAGTTCGGCCGCGGCCAGCGCCGCGCCCGCGCCGTTGGACACGCTGGAGGCGATCACGATCGTGTTGGCCGGTGTCAGCGTGCGCAGGCGCGACACGCCGTCGCGCGCCGGCGCGCCATAACGCTCGTTAAGCACATAGTAGGCAAACTCCACCGCCTGCAAGGTAAAGCGGCCCCAGTCTTTTTCGGAGTTCTGCTGCGAATGCGCATGCTTGACGGCGAAGCGATTCGGCGTGGCCGCGTTGAAGGCCGTGCGCTCGGCCGGGCTGATGGCGGCCGTGAAGTTGGAAGTGATGCCGGCCGCCACCGCATCGGCGCGCAGGCCGTTCTGCAAATGCACCGTGTTGTTCTGCAGGTCGTGCATGCCGCTGCCCGTGCCCTTGTCGGTATAGGCCACGGCGCAGCCGTTCTTCAAACCCCATTCGCCCGAGGAGCCTATCGCGCCGTAAACGCCGCGCGAGCCGCTGGAGGTGCCGGTGACGATGCAGGCGCTGGCCGGGTTGAAGCTGGCCGGCACCTGCACCATCATGGTCACATTGTGGCGGCCGCTGCCGTCGTCAGAGTAGGCGATGTATTCGCTGCCGGGGATCTTGCCTTCGCCGGTGGTGACGACGCCGCGCGCATCCACATTCGGGCCGTAGAGCGTGCCGTAGCCGCCGGCCGGCGAGATGTCGAGGATGGCGCGGTAGTTGTTGTAGATCGCAATGCGCCGCAGCTCGGCCGGCGTCGGCTTCAGCGGGTCCGCCGGCTGCGGCGCCGCGCCGCCCAAGCCGGTCTTGCCCAGGCCCGCGGTCAGCAGGTCGTCATTGCCGCCGTCATACACACCGACGCTGATGGGGCCCAGAAAGGCCGGCTTGGTGTTCTTGGGTTCGCCCGCGCCGCTGCCGCAGCCGGCCAGCAAGGCGGCCGCCGTGAGCAGGCCCAGGCCTGTGGTGATGGTGTTTTGCATCTCGTCCTCCGTGGTGTTGTCCGGCTGCTGCCGCGACCATCATCATCGGGTCAAGCGCCGTGATTTGCACGACGGGGACGATTTGATTTGTAAGGGTTTTGCCTCTATCCCCGCCAAGGCCTGTTTGGTGCAGCCATGTCCACAGACGTCTTGTTTTCAATCTGCGTAATCTGACGATCAAGAAATTCATCCACAGATTACGCAGATTTACGCAGATGAAGACATCGGGATGTCACTATGCAAAGTCGTGTGGCCACCTATGGGATGGATAAAGTCGGGAGTAAATTCTTCTCTTTAATCTGTGTAAATCTGCGTAATCTGCGGATAAACCAGCGGCCGCCGAATCCTACTTCGCGTCGCTATACACCGTAGCCCGCGACACCCCCATGTGCGCAGCCGCGATCTCCGCGCCGCGGCGTATCTCCAGGTAGCCGGCTTTCTTCAGGTCCTGCACCAGCTGCTTGCGGTCCGCCGGCCGCAGCGAGCGCGCGGTGGTGGCGCGCGCGGCGGCGAAGTCGTCTATGCACTGCTGGATGCGGTCGGCGTTCGCCGCGTCCAGCGTCTCGGTCACGGCGCTGCTTTCAATCGCGGTGAACTGGCCCATCGCGGCCTGGAAGCCGTTGAACAGGGTCAGGTCCACATTGAGGCAGATGGCGGCCACATAGTCGCCTTCCTCATTGCGTATGCCCACCGAGGTGCTTTTGACCTTGCGGCCGTCGGCGAACTGGTTGGCGTAGTTGGCGATCACCGCCGGGTAGTCCGGGTCCTGGATGCGCGCCAGGCCCAGCTCGGTCGCGGGCTGGCCCACGCGCCGGCCGCTCAGATTGTTTTCAATCGCGAGGATGGCGTTTTTGGGATGCGTGAGGTCGTGCACCACCACCTCGCAAAAGGGCGCAAAGGTCTTGCCCAGGCCTTCGGCGATGTTTTTCAGCTCGGCGAGCAGGTGCTTGTTGCTGGGCTTGCTGGCGGGCTGGGGGGGCTTGGCGGGTGCTTTGGGCATGGCGGTGGTTTTCAGAATTCAGACAAATTGTCTGGTGGCCCATCGTATCCGAGTGTGTGGATTTGCAGGTCGCTGCCCCCCACCCCCGCCCTCCCCCAGCGGGGGAGGGAGTGAGAGCAGGTGTTTGACGATTTGTCTAGTACTGGATATATTATCCAGAAACTGGACTTTGTTTCAAGCACCTGAAAGCCCCCCCATGCAAGCCCACTACCTAGACCCCCGCACCGGCAAACACTACCCGCTGACTGACCGCCGCTGGCGCTCCGACGCCGGCAACCCGCTGATGCTGAGCGCGCTGCCCGGCATCAGCCGTGACGACGTCGACACCCGCGAGCGCTCGCTCTGGCGCTACCGTGCCGCCCTGCCGCTGGCCATAGACAGCCGCGCCAGCATGGGCGAGGGCTGCACGCCCCTGGTCGAAAAATCTTGGGGCGGGCTTTCGCCCTTGTTCAAGCTCGAATGGTTTAACCCCACCAGCAGTTTTAAAGACCGCGGCGCCAGCGTGATGGTGTCCTTCCTCAAGCAGCTGGGCATCAACCACATCCTCGAAGACAGCTCGGGCAACGGCGGCGCGGCGATTGCGGCCGCGGGCGCGGCGGCCGGCATGCAGGTCAAGATCCTCGCGCCCAGCTACACGCCTAGCCCTAAGGTCGCGCAGATACGCGCTTTCGGCGCCGAGGTGCAGCTGGTCGAGGGCCCACGCGAGGAGTCCGAGTACGAGGCGATTCGCCAGTCGGAAAACATCTTCTACGCCAGCCACAACTGGCACCCTTTCTTTTTACAGGGCACCAAGTCCATCGCCTATGAACTCTGGGAAGACCTGGGCTTCAAGGCGCCCGACAACGTCATCATCCCGGCGGGCGCCGGCAGCAATGTGCTGGGCTGCCATATCGGTTTCAGCGAGCTGTTGGCCTCGGGCCAGATCAGCAAGCTGCCCAGACTCTTTGCGGCCCAGCCGCTCAACTGCTCGCCCATAGACGCGAGCTTCAAGGCCGGCAGCGATGGCCCCGTGGAGCGCGCCGTCAAACCCACGATTGCCGAAGGCACGGCCATCAAGCGGCCTATCCGCCTGCCGGAACTGCTCAAGGCGATTCGCGAATCGGGCGGCGGCACCTTGGCGCTGGCAGAAGCGCAGATCGCCGCGGCCGTGCGCCGCCTGGCCGGCATGGGCCTGTATGCCGAGCCCACCAGTTCCTCGGCTGCCGCGGCGCTGGAGCTCTTGCAGGCCTCGGGGGCGATCAAGGCGAGTGAGACCACGGTGGTGCTGCTGACCGGCACGGGGCTGAAGTCCACGCAGTTCATGACGGAGCTGTTTGGCGGCTAACGGCCCCGGAAAAACCCCTCCACCCCAGACTCCAATTCCCCCCCATAATTTCCCTGTCTACTAAAGGACTACAAATGCCAGCACGGGCCCAGGCCGCGCGGCAATGACAACAACACCATTTCCTTGGAGGGAAAGAACCATGATGACTTTGGGATTGAAGGCGCTCGTCGCCAGGCTGGCGCTGGGCATGTTTGTTCTGTTTGCCGGCGGCCAGGCCATGGCCGCGGGCTCGCTGGCCATCGATTCGCTGCAGGGCGAAAAATACGGCTTCTCGTTTAACCACCCCAGCACCGACCAGGCCGACGCGCGCGCCATGCGCGAATGCGGCAGCGACTGCGCCGTGGTGCTGCGCTTTGGCGGGGGCCAATGCGGCGCCTATGCCGCCGACCAGGCCAAGGGCTCCAACGCCTATGGCTGGGGCACGGCCGCCAACAGTTCCAACGCCCAGGCTCGCGCCATGTCTGAATGCCGCGAAAGAGGCGGCTCCAGCTGCAAGGTGCGCTCCTGGGGTTGTGATGCCACCAAGACCTCGGCCGAGGCAGCGCCCACACCCCAGGGCAGCGGCAACAGCAATAACACCAGCAAACCGGCCGCCGGCGGCTTCGCCATGCTGGGCGAATGGCTGGTGGACTATGTCTCGCCCACCGGCTACACCGCCAACGGCAGCCTGCGCGTGATCCAGAGCACCGGCAACGGCAGCTACCGCGGCGTGCTGGTGCTGGCTTTTGTCAACACCGAAGGTATCGCCAAACGCGTGCAGCAGGATGCGGCCATCACCGTGCAAGGCAACAGCGTCATCATCAACGGCAGCAACCCCGTCTACCTGCAGGGCACAGGCGTCTACAACGCCGACAACTACACGCTGACCATAGGCAGCAACAACCTGCTGCGCGGCAATAACTCGGATTCCAAGGGTGTGGGTGGCGCGGTAGTAATCAGCCGAAAGTAGGCGTTTAAGCAGTTCCCCGTTTCACTCCCTCCCCCGCTGGGGGAGGGTGGGGTGGGGGCCGGTGGCCTCTAATTCAACGCAGCGATATAGTGGCAACTCACCCAAAGGAAACCGCCATGCTGTTGCTGCTAACCGAAGTCTCCTGGCTGCTGTTTATCCTCACCTCGCTGGTCGTGATCATCACGCCCGGGCAAGACATGGTGCTGGTCATGTCACGCTCCGTCGCACAGGGCTCCGCGGCCGGCGTGGCCACCGCCGCGGGTGTCAGCGTCGGCCTCATAGGCCACACCGTGCTGGCCACCCTGGGCCTGGGCGCGATCTTGCGCACCTCGGAATGGCTGTTTGTCGCGCTCAAACTGGTGGGCGCCGCTTACCTGATTTACATCGGCATAGGCCTGCTGCGCAGCAAGGACAGCACGCTGCAGGTCGAAGGCGCGGTACCGCGCTCCATGGGCCGGTTGTTCCTGGACGGCGCGCTGTCCAATGTCTCCAACCCCAAGGTCGCAGTCTTTTATTTTGCGTTTTTGCCGCAGTTTGTGACCCCCGGCGCCAGCCACCCCACACTCGCCGTCTTTGCGCTGGGCCTGAGTTTTGCCATCCTGACCTTTGTCGTCAAAGGCCCGGTCGGCTACGGCGCCGGCAGGCTTTCGGGCTGGCTGCGTACCCGGCCCGCGGTGCTCAAATGGGTGTACCGCAGCAGCGGCGCCATCCTGGTCGGGCTGGGACTCAAGCTGGCGTTTGAGCGCCGGCCTTAAACGCCACCCCGCGATTTGCGAAAAAAGTCTTAAAAAAAGCCGTCGCGCACGCGCAACAAACCGCCGCAACAACCAGCAAACGCAACTGCGCTTTTGCCCCTCTTGAAATTCGCGGGCGAATTCCTAATTCCTCCATCCGGGCGCCGAGCCGCCGGTCCGGCGCCATTCATGACCATGTTCAACCTGAATGGAGGTAATCGCCATGTTTCGATCCCTGTTTCCCTACGACATGTTCGGGGAGATGGACCGCCTGCAACGCGAGATTCAGCAGGCGCTTGAGCTGTCTCCCAACATACGCGGCTTCGGCCGCGGCGGCTTTCCCGCCCTCAACATAGGCGGCACGCCGCAGACGGTGGAGGTCTATGCCTTCGCCCCCGGCGTAGACCCCAAAACCCTGGAAATTGACCTGGAGCGCGGCATGCTCACCATCGCCGGCGAGCGCAAGTCCGAGCTGCCCCAGGCCCAGGCCGGCGCGCAGTCCACGCTGCACATCAACGAGCGTTTTGCCGGCAGCTTCCGCCGCGTGATCAGCCTGCCCGAAGACGCCGACCCCGACGCCGTCGAGGCCAGCTTCAAGGACGGCCTGGTCCACATCAGCATCCGGCGCCGCGCGGCCGCACAACCGCGCCGCATCACCATCCACTAACTGACACAGATTGGCAAACAAGGAAAGGAGGCCAAGCATGTTCGGCAGCAAATCCACCCAAACCACCAGCAACACCACCAACACCACCAACCCCGCCAACAGCGGCTACGGCAACGCAGCCATGCAAAACGGCGACCCGTCCACCGAGCTCGCGCGGCAGTCGCAACAGCGAGGCCGGCAGCCGGCGCGTTATGCCAACGCCACGCTCACGCCGCCCGTCGACGTGGTCGAAGACAGCACCGGCATCACCCTGTATGCCGACCTTCCCGGCGTGCCCAAGGAGAACCTCAAGCTGCAGGTCGAGGCCGACACCCTGACCATTGAGGCCGACTCCGCCCTGGCCGCGCCCGAAGGCCTGCAGTCCAGCCACACCGAGGTGGGCCTGGGACGGTTTCACCGCGTCTTCAACCTCAGCAAGGAGCTGGACACCGAGAACGTGACGGCCGAGCTCGCCCAGGGCGTGCTCAAGCTGCGCATCCCCAAGGCCGCGCACGCGCAGCCGCGGCGTATCAACGTCAAGGTGGCTTAAGCGGGGTCAGTAGAGGCGCAACCCTCACCCTGAACTTATTCCCTCTCCCCCTGGGAGAGGGTTAGGGTGAGGGCTAGCGGCCTTCAAGCCAACACGGCGAGGGGGCACACCACCAGCCCCACCTTCCCCCAGCTAAGGCTTCTTGGCCCCAGCCTCAGCCAGCGGGTCCGCATGCCGGTGCACCAGCTTCCAGGCATCGCCCTCCAGCCGAAACACCTCGGTCACCCGCAAGGTCATGGGAATGGTTTTGGCCTGGCCCTTCATATGGGCCTGCGCTTTTTGGTAGCCCGTCCAGTAGGCGACGGTGTCACCCGCCGCCATGTCCAAAATTTCAAACTCCGTCGTACTGCCCGGCTCAAACAGCTGGGCATCGTGCTCATAACGCGACCACACCGCGTCCGCGCCCTGCACGGTACCGCCGCCCGGCCCCATAAAGGTGGCCGGCGATGCATGCGCAACCACACGCGCAAGCGGCGCGGCATTGCCGCTGACATAGGCGCTTGCGGCATGCTGGCGCGCCTTCATAAAGGATTGGAAGTCCTGGTGCTGGCTCATGGCTTGTCCCCTTAAAGGGAACAAGGTAAGCCGGGCGCGCGGGGCGTGGCGTAGGACAAGGGAGGAGGGGGAAAGCGGAGAAGTCGGACGGGAGCGGGGTTTTGGTGAATATTCACCTGCGAGATGGGTGCGTTTTGGTTATCGGAACCGCAGAAGCACCCTAGCTGAGACACGACTTCAGGTTCATGATGGTTGTCACAAAGTGTTAGTGAGACCAAGCTCGGCAACTATGAAGGGAGTTAACTCATGGAGATCTATAAAAATTTGAATAGAGACTCTGGTGTCTCGCGCTATGAAATAAGAGCGGACTCTATTGCCGTTGAATTTATCAAAGGAAGAAAAGTCTACGTATACAGCTATGCAAGCGCGGGGACTGCAAATGTCGAGCGGATGAAGTTGTTGGCTTCAGCAGGCAGAGGGCTAAACACATTCATCATGAATAACGTGCGCCTTCAGTATGTGCGTTAAGCATACATGCTGGAGTGACCGCGCTTAGGTGGCTATTCACCAAATATTAAAACGAGAAGCATTAAATGGAAAACACTGCTCATAACCCCGATCAGCACATGTTTGGGTTGCGACAGATCGCAACAAACGGCAAAAAGCGAATTGGACTTTTAATCGGTGCGGGGGCGCCGGTGAGTATTGATGTTGGAACTAACGGTGAGTGGGAGCCGCTTATTCCGAACATAGCCGGCCTGGAGGCCATCGTCCTGGCGAAGTTAAGCGCTCCTCATAAAAAAGTGTATGAGCTAATAAAAGAATCCATCACAAATCCAAATTTAGAAAAGATACTTTCCAAAACTCGGATGCTTGCTGAAGTCGTGGGAACGAGCAAGATCTTCGATTACAGCTCGGCAGATTTCCTGGATCTATCAAAGTGCGTCTGCGGCGTAATACGTGATGTGGTGAGCAAAGATCTCCCCATGCCACCTAACCCCTATTCCGAGGTCGTCTCTTGGATCAATGGAATAAGCCGCAAGTACGGCGTAGAGATCTTTACAACTAACTACGACCTACTTTTTGAGACCGCGCTGGAAAGAGCCAAAACGCCATACTTCGATGGCTTCAGTGGATCAAAGAACGCATTCTTTGATCCATCAAGTATTTCCAAAAATGATTTGCCACCCCGATGGGTGAGACTGTGGAAACTTCATGGATCCATAGGCTGGGAAAGCAATGATATTGGTGAAGTAGTGCGCGTCCCCAACTCTACAAACGCCAATATGGTTTATCCGTCACACATTAAGTATGACCAAACACAGGCTGCGCCTTTTTCCTCACTCTTTGAACGCCTCAAGGATTTTTTAATGGCGCCGGACACATTTTTGCTGACAAGCGGATTCTCATTTGCCGATGCTCACATATCTTCCAAATTACTTGAATGTCTTCTAGCAAATCCATCCTCTGCTCTTTTCGCATTTCAGTTTGGAACTCTTGAAAATGAGAAGAACGTTACTGAATTGGCAATGAAGTGCCCTGGTATTAGCGTATTTTGTAGCGACGGCGCAATCATTAACGGCATTCAAGCCAAATGGAAGATCGGCACTCCGCCGACAAAGAATTGGCACGAAATAAGGGCTGAATACTACAAAGACAACAAATTTCTGCTTGGTGATTTTAAGAAGCTCGCTCGATTCCTTGCCACTGCGGGAAGCGATATCTCGCAGGATGCAATTGCCGAAGAAGACGTGGCGCCAGCGAAATGATTAATCAACCTACTCTGCTGGGAATAGTCACTGGAGTGTCCAGTTCATCGGTTTCCGTCGATCTCGCCATTTCTGTCGAGTCGGGAATAGTAGTGCTTGAAGGGCGAAACTATCGAATTGGGCAAGTAGGAAGTTTCGTAAAAATCCCCCTCGGATACAACCACCTGTATGGCGTCATTTCTGAATCAAACGAGTCGTCGACCGTCGACACCGAGATAGGTATTTCCAAGGATCGGAAATGGATCAAGGTGGAACTGGTTGGGGAGTCGCTAGGCGATTCTTTTGATCGCGGCATTAGCGAATATCCAAGCATCGGCGACCAGGTTCATTTTGTCGTGGACAGTGACCTTAAGAACATCTTTAGAAGAACCTCTGGAAACCAGTTCAATGTCGGACGACTTTCTAGTTCAGAGGGTATCGGAGTAAGCCTTGATCTAGATAAACTGGTTGCAAGGCATTCGGCCATTCTCGGCTCGACTGGTTCCGGAAAATCCACAAGCACAGCTAGTTTGCTGCGGTCAATGGTTTTGCGCGGCGAGGAAGCCACTCTCCCTTCCGCGAGAATTCTTCTCATTGATATACATGGTGAATATGCGCCCGCGTTAAAGGATGTGGCAAAAGTCTTTTCAGTATTGCCTTCTGACGAAAATCAACTCTATATCCCGTACTGGTGCATCTCACCGGACAAGCTTCTTGAATTTCTATGTAACAGCCCAAACGAATCACAAAAAGCTCAATTTCTGGACAAAACCGTAGAGGAGAAAAAACTCTCAATACAAAAAAATGGTATTCCAGATATCGATCAAACTAAGGTGACTAGCAGCACTCCATTGCCATACCGCATAAAGAAGATGTGGTACGACCTGTCTTATGAAGATACCGTAAATTGGTCGGACCTGAATATGACCATCCCTGCATACGCGGTTGATGGCATGGGAGATTTTTCAAAATTAATTGCACCGAAATTTCAGCCACCGGGATCGGGTCCGGCTCTACCAAAAAAGGGCGGCTCGGGGATCATGAAGAGACAACTGGACATGATGAAATCCCGTCTGGTTGACACTCAATATTCATTTTTGCTTGACCCAGGGCCGTGGAGTCCGGATGCGGATGGAAAAATCGAGCAAGACTTGGATGCCTTGATTGAAGATTGGATCGGCCATGACAAGCCAATCACAATTTTTGATCTCTCAGGGATGCCATCTGCAAGGCTTAGTCTGTTGCTAGGTGCTGTGCTCGACATAATTTTCGAAGCTGCAATTTGGGGAAGAAGCCTGAAAGAGGGGATGCGCGAGCGGCCACTTTTAGTAGTGCTGGAGGAGGCTCATCGGTATTTGGGTAGAGCGGAGCCCGGGCTGGCGAAAGAAATGGTCCAACGAATAGCCAAAGAAGGTAGAAAATTTGGTGTTGGAGCGATGATAGTAAGTCAACGCCCTTCCGAGATCGACGAAACTATTTTGTCGCAATGCGGGACGATTATTTCCCTAAGGATCAACAACTCCACTGATCGTGGAATCGTTAAAGCTGCAATGTCCGAAGGGCTTGCAGGAATAATTGACTCCCTACCAGTGCTGCGAACTGGTGAGGCAATTATTGTGGGTGAAGCGGCACAGCTTCCCACCCGCTGCCGCTTCAACATGCTCCCAGAAGATAGATATCCAAACAGCAGCGATCCCAAGATTGCTGAGCGTTGGAGCGAACCGCTAGGGGAAGAAATATATGCGGACTTAATAGCCGCGTGGCGCAACCAAGAAACCAAACCGAAGGATTAATATGCAACGAAATCCGGTGAGTTCTTCAAATTTGGCGTCCGTTGGCTATGAGCCATCCAGCTCAACTCTAGAAATTGAATTTAATACGGGGCGTGTCTATCAATATTTTGATGTCCCGGAGCATGTCTACCAAGAATTGATTTCCGCAGCATCAGTTGGCTCATACTTCGCTAGATCAATAAAAAATTCCTTCGCTTGTTCGGAGGTGTAATTTCGACGTGGCTTGCCACAGCTTTACTGAACTCCATTGGAATACCCATCACACCTCGGCAAAGTTCCCCACGCCGTCTCCCGCCTACGCACAGCCCGTCTGGCGCGCGCCTCCAAACCTTTTTTAGCCCGCGGCGGGCCGCGCAATGTGCGTTGTGCCGGTTGCCGGCTGGTGCCCAGCCATTGCATGTGTGCCCTGCGGCCGGTGACGCCTGGCGTCAATGCCGGTGTCTGCCTGGTGATGGCGGATATCGAGGCGCTCAAGCCCAGCAACACGGGCTGGCTGATTGCCGATGTGGTGGCCGACACGTTTGCCTTTGGCTGGGCGCGCACCGAGGTGGAGCCCGGCTTGCTGGCTTTGCTGGCGGACCCGCAGTGGCAACCCTATTTAGTCTTTCCCGGCGAGTTTGTAGCGGCGGAGCGGGTGGTGACCGAGTTGCCAACCATCGCGCCAGCCGATGGCAGCAACAACAAACACCAAGCCAAACGCCCGCTGTTTGTGCTGCTGGACGCAACCTGGCCCGAGGCGCGAAAGATGTTTCGCAAAAGCCCTTACCTCAACCATTTGCCGGTGCTGAGTTTGCAAAGCGAGCAGCTGTCCCGCTACAAGCTCAGGCGCTCGCAACGCGATGAGCATTTCTGCACCTCGGAAGTCGCGGCTTTGTGTTTTGCGCTGGCCGGTGAGGCGCAGGTGGCCGAGACGCTGGAGGCTTATCTGGATGTTTTCACGAACCACTACTTAAAAGCCAAGCAGCAACAGCCTTTGGATTTGGAAGACGCGGCGCACCGGCGTTTAAGCGGGCTGCAATCAGGGGCAACACCGTTGCCTCCCGCAGGTGCGTCCTGATGTGCAGCCCCCTGGTCCTGCTGCATGCCTTGTCCCTCATCGGGCTGGTGGGCGCGTTCATCGGTGGGGCGCTGCACGACGGAAAGCTGCAATCCCATTTCGAACAAAAGCATCCCGAGGTGTGGGCGGACCTGGCCCAGCGCAAGCTCTGGTTTGTGGAGGGTGACATGCAGAGCGCTGCCATGCAGCAGTACCTGTGGCGAGGTGAGCATAAGAAGCTCCAGGATGCAGAGCTCGACTCCATGGTTTTCAGAGGCTGGCTATGGGCCGCGCTTTTTCTTGGCAGCGCGGTGGCCTTGATGTTTGTTCAAGACCGGGTATCCACGGACACCTACCGCGCTTGCCTGGGCCTTCTCTAGGCAAACGCAACTGCCATATATTTACTGACCCAACTTCACCAGACTGCCCATGCACCCACGCCTTCAGCTTCTGAACACCACGCTTGCCACTTTCACCCTCTGCCTGCTGCCGCTGGCCGCCGCGCAGGCGCTGACCGAGGCCGAGAAGCCCTATGTGGGCGGCTACACCCAGGGCTCGGTGGATTCGCGGGCGCAGCTGATGCTGCTGGATGACAACACCTTTTGTTTTGCTTTTATGGGCGGCTCGCTGGACATGCTGGCGGGCGGACGCTGGAAGGCCGAGGGCAATGGAGTGCGCCTGGAGGAAGTGCGGCAAATCGGCTCTGTCTTCCCCGCCTTTGGCCGCGCGGCGGCTGAGCAGAAGGCGAGCGTGGCGTTTGACTTTCATGGCAGCTCGCTTTCTGACGCAACGTCACCGGTGTTTGCCACCTCGGGCGACGAGGCGCTGCCCACCACGATGCGTCCGCTGTTCAACGCCGACCACAACGGCTGGTCTTCAAGCTACAAGCTGCCGCCCATGCCGGCGGCGCAGGTGCGCTACTTCTACATGGGCGACGTGGAAGGCGATGACATGCGCCAACCCAAGCGGCTGCGCGTGGTGCAGTACCGGCGTGGCGATGTGAACATGCTGCGCGTGGGCTACAACCGCGCGTTTGGCAGCCCGCCGCTGGACTTGCGCGCCACACTGAAAGACGACGAGGTGCTGCATGTGGACGGCCGCCGCTTTGGCGTGCGCAAGGAACTGCCGGAAAAAGCGCTGCAAAGGATTCGCACCGCCTGCATACAGCCAGCGCTGGCTGAACCCAAACGCCCCAGCGAGGAAGAAGCCGCAGAGATAGCGGCCGGACGCGCGACCTCCGTGAAACCGCCGCCGCTGGTGCCGGTAAAAACTTTTTATCTGCCACTGACGGCGATACAGGGCGCGCCTTACTTTCCTGACGGGGACAAGTAACACCCGGCCGGGCCGGTGAGCCTGGAGCCCGCCGTTTTTTTACGCGTTGACCAAGCCCAGGAAGGACGCCGGATAACGCAAGCCGGCAGCAGCATCAGGCGGGAAAGCCTTGTCCAGCTCGGCGAGTTCTGCGGTGCTCAGCTCCACGTCGAGTGCCGCGATATTCTGGTCCAGATAGGTGCGGCGCTTGGTGCCGGGAATCGGGATGATGTCTTCGCCCTGGGCCAGCACCCAGGCCAGTGCGATTTGCGAAGCGGTCACGCCCTTGGCGGCGGCCAGGCTTTTGACGGCGTCTACGAGGGCCAGGTTGCGCTTGAAGTTCTCTTCGGCAAAACGCGGCGAGAACTTGCGGCGGTAGTCGTCGGCGGGCAGGTCTTCGGGTTTGCTGAAGGCGCCGGTCAAAAAGCCGCGGCCCAGCGGCGAGTAGGCGACAAAGGCCACGCCGTTTTCGCGGCAGGCGGCCAGGGTGCCTGTGGCTTCGGGGTCGCGTGTCCACAGCGAGTATTCGCTTTGCAGCGCGGCAATCGGGTGGACCTTGCAGGCGCGCGTGATCGTCTCGGCCGAGGCTTCCGACAAGCCCAGGTAACGCACCTTGCCGGCGCGCACCAGCTCGGCCATGGCGCCCACTGTCTCTTCAATCGGCACGGTTTTGTCGACGCGGTGCTGGTAATAGAGGTCTATCTGCTCTATGCCAAGGCGCTTGAGGCTGGCCTCGCAGGCGGCTTTCACGTACTCGGGCCGGCCGTTGACGCCGCGCACTGCGTCATTGGCCGGATCGCGGGTGATGCCGAACTTGGTGGCAATGAACACGTCCTTGCGGCGGCCGGCGATGGCCTTGCCTATCAGTAGCTCGTTGGTGTGCGGGCCGTAGATGTCGGAGGTGTCGAGAAAGTTGAGGCCTTTGTCCAGCGCATGGTGGATGGTGGCAATGGATTCGGTGTCGTCGCGGTTCGCATAAAACTCGCTCATGCCCATGCAGCCCAGGCCGATGGCGGAAATTTGCGGGCCTTTGCGGCCCAGGGTACGGGTTTTGATCATGGTGTTTGTCCTTTGAGTGGGTTGGAGGATGAATGGGGTTATGGGGTTCAGGCGCGTTTGGCGAGCTTGGCGGATTGGGGCTGGTCGCGCATCTCTTCATAGAGGCGGATTTTTTTGCGTATATAGGCCAGGGTCTCGCGCTGGGTGCGTATCTCGGCCTCGAGGCGCTCGGCGTGGGCCTCCAGCAGGGCCTGGCGCTCGGACATGCTGGCGGCGGAAGAATTGCCTATGCGCAGCAGCTGGGCATAACGCTGCATGTCGCGCATGGACATGCCGGTGGCGCGCAGGCGCACCAGAAAGTCCAGCCAGCGCATGTCGGCATCGTTGTAGCGGCGCGCGCCGCTGCGCCTGTCTATGGGGGCGATCAGGCCTATCTGCTCGTAATAGCGCAGGGTGTAGGCGCTCAGGCCCGAGGCCTGGGCGGCTTCGGCGATGGTCAGGGAAACGGTGGGTGCATCAGTCATGGCTTGACTTTAAGACTTCGAGCGCGCTCTAAGTCAAGCGGGTCCGCCGAAAAAACCCTGTTGGCATTGTTGGGTCGTTGTGCCGAGGCCTGTGCCTTGAATGCAGGCCCTTAATTTGAATTTATCCGCAGATTACGCAGATTTACACAGATGAAGACATCCGACCACAGGATAAAAAAAGCTTTGAAAATCTTGCCGGCATTGTTGGGCCACCTTGCCAAGACTTCCGTCTTGAATGCGGATCCCTTGTTTTTAATCTGTGTAAATCTGCGTCATCTGCGGATTTGAAATCTGCGGACCCGAATTCATCCGCAGATGACGCAGATGAACGCAGATAAAGACATCCTGAGCAACAGGATCAAAAAGACTTTGATCTGTCTCGCTCGCCGGCGCTCAGCGGGTAATCACCACCAGCACACTGCAGGGCGCATGCGCGATCAGTGATTTGGAGACCGAGCCGCGCCACCAGCGGGCGGCCCAGCCTTCGAGGTGCTTGTGGCCGACGACGATGAGGTCGGCGTCCATCTGTTTGGCGTAGTTCGCGATTTCATCGACGGTTTCGCCGTAGAGCACTTCGCCCTTGGCCTCATGGCCGGCTTCTATGAGCCGGCGCAAGCCGTCGTTGAGGATGCCCTGGTATCTTTGTTTGTCTTCCTCGATGATGCTTTGTTCGTAGATCACGCCTTCGGCGGCGACCACGCGCCGCTGCAGGGACATCACGGCGACCAGCGTCAGGGAGGCCCCGCTCCACTGCGCGATCTCGCGGCAGTCCAGCAAGGCTTTCTGGCCGGGTGTGGAACCGTCGTAAGCCAGCAAAATTCGTTTGTACATGATGTGTCTCCCGAATGAAGTGACTGGGCGATTCCAGAATAGGCCTGCCGTGGGTGCCGGTCAAATGATCGCCCCTGCGCCAGCAGGGTCGCCGCACTGGCGGTGGGGAATTACACAGGCGACAATCGGAACTCAGCCCCGATTTTTCCGACGACTTCCCCGACCCCACAAAGCAGCCCATGACCCAAGACCCCCAGCGCGAACAGGAACTCAAGAAGATGGAACTTTGCGATTCCTGCGCGGGCATACAGCGCCACTGGCGCAAGGCGCCCGGCCACCCGGAGCTGGTGCAGGGCGACCCGCGCCATGAAACGCGCCGCCATGGCCTGATCACCATCACACGCTACAAATGCGACCGCTGCGGCACGGCCTGGGAATACGAGAACGACAAGACCAACCAGAAGGCCGGCTGGTCGGTGGTGGGGCGGTAGGACCGCCCGGGTTCGGCTGGCTTAAGCCCGCGCGAACGGAATTTCAGCACGCAGATTAATCTGTGCACTCGCAGATCATTGAGTTGGCCGTCGGATCTGGTACGGCAGGTGTGGCGCTTGGCTGCACCACCTTCTCAAGATCGAAAGGACGATACAGAAGCAAGAGGTCCCTCACCAGGTATCGCAATGCAGCTTCGTCGCTGAACGAGGTTTTTAGGGACTTGGCAACCCAGATGATCAATGCATTCCACAGCACTGCACTCAGTACCTGTACGCCTATAAATACGACGAAAACTAGTGCTGTGATGGTCAACACACCGCCCAACAATTGATGAACGTCTTGGCTATCCAAGGCTTCAAAAATGGTGGGTAAGTCTCCGATTTTTAGGGTTAGCGCGGTAAACACGGTTAGCCCGGCTAAAAACACGGCCAGTAAGCGTTGTTTTGAGTCTGGATCGTAGAATTTTCTAAAAATGAGGCCCCAATCAATCTCACTAGGCCTGCGGAACTTCTTTCGCATATCAATAAGGCTGCTGATCTCGTTGGCGACTCGAAGAAATTCGTCTGGCGATACAGCGAGATATTCACAGAGAAGTTTGCTCCGGAATGCCTCCAAGTCGGACGAGTTGACTTTCTGACCTGGTGGCACGCCAAACAACGCGGCATCCTTCCGGCTTGATATCCAGCCACCCACGAGAATGAGGGCAAGCTCTAACGCGATTACCAAGGCAAACTGCCAACTCAAAATATTGGGAACCCTCTGGAAAGTCCACACCAATGAGGCCACCCACGCAACAGCAAGCGTCATCCATGCCCACATCCACGGCTCGCGCGGGCCTGGATATAGATGCCAGCCTTCCACATGCCGGAAGTAGTTCTGGGCTACTTTGTAATAAGCATTCACGATTCGTCCTCTCTTAAAGTCTGCGGTGGAGAAGTATGGGGTAGAGCGTGGAGATGAAGCAGAGACTGCTTTTTATGCGCGTCGTATTGCCAAAGATGCCGCCCTGACTAATGGCCGCACGGCAACAGGTCGCAGACGCGCGTGCTGGCCAGCGGAGCGGGTGGGGTCGATTCCGGCCGCAGCCGCTTCTCGAACTCTTATAGATGGAGATATCAGGCGCTATCGGTTTCGACCAGAGCCAGCAAACCCTCAAAACTGGGCGCAATGCGTTGAACGCTGCCTTCTGGGTCGATGGGGTCAAAGCAAACAACCGGCCACTGCCCGGGGATACGCAGATCGAAGGCAAGCAAATCACCGCCTCCATTGCCTCCAAAGACAAAAACGCCTTCCATCGTGTACGTGCCACTGCGCCAGTAGCCAAGAGCAGATTCTGCCGGCTCCAGGCAGAAAACCAGTGGATCAACGCAAAGGCCAACCTCCCCGCCATTGCCCATACGGAGAAGCTCCAGATAAGCTGCAGGCAATGGCCCAACGGCGGTCTCAAGTTCCCGGAGTACTTCGGGAGCGGCGCCCACAGAAAACAGCCAGTTGGGAATGTCCGTATTCATAACGGTCACACACCACGAAGCGCTTCCTGGATGGACGACTTCATGACTTCTTCATCCTCAACCAGCTGTCGATAGAGTTCGAACGGCAGCTGGCCATCATTCACCTGCGCCTCAATGAACCGGGCCAGCCTCCACTCGTCCGGATGCGGTTTGTCAAAGTCGAAATCCACGCCTCCGGCGTCCGGTGTTTTAAAAACATGAACTCCGATCCCGTGTGGGCGAACAAACCAGCAAGTGTTTGGGATCTGTTGAAAGTGCCTGTTCGGGGCCCGCAGTATGTCTTGCGGATCTTTGAGGTTGAAGGAACGCACGAGGAGCTCCTTGGCCCACGCAACATTTGCGTACCAAAGGGGGATAGCGCTTCGAGCGAGTTCAACTGGCGATGAGTTCATGATGTCGAAGGTTGGCGTTGGGCGGCCGAAGCTGTCTTTAGATGACAGCGCTGAGGAATCATAGGGGATGAACGCAGGAACCCGCTAATTGCGCGGTTCAGCCGGCGACAGGGCGGCACACGCTGGGAATACGAAAACGACAAAACCAACCAGAAGGCCGGGGCGCTGAAGGACCCCTGCTTTACGCAAGTTTCACGCGATTGCGGCATTGGCTGACGCCGGAAACTCCGGATGCGGTGCAGCATCGAAGGGATGATGAAAGCCCTCGACCCACAACACTCACTGCAACGGCGCCGCTTATTGGCTGCCACCACACGCCTGGCCATAGGCGGCGCGGCCTGGTTCGCGCTGTCTGGCGCGCGCGCCCAGCCCAGCTACACGGTAACGACGGCGCAGCTGCAGGACGCGATTGCCAAACGCTTTCCGCTGCGCAAGCGCGCTGAGGGCATCCTGGACATCACGGTGCAGGCGCCGCAGCTGCGCATGATGCCCGAGCTGAACCGGCTGGGCGCGGTAATGGCCGTCGAAGCCGGCGGCCCAGCGCTGCGGCGCGCCTACCCCGGTACCTTTGACCTGGACTTCGCGCTGCGTTATGAGGCCAGCGACATGACCATACGCGCGCACGAGCTGCGCGTGAACACGCTGCAATTCGAGGGCGTGCCGCCCGAGGTCTCCCTGCTGCTGGCCAGCTACGGGCCGCAGCTGGCCGAGCAGGCTCTGCAAGGCGCGGTGCTGCACACCCTCAAACCGCAAGACCTGGCGCTGCCCGACAGCATGGGCGTGCAGCCGGGCAGCATCACGGTGACGGCCAGGGGGCTGGTGATAGCGTTTGTGAACAAGCCCGTGAGCTGAGTCCCCGTTTTTTTAAAACTCAAAGCGCGGTGAGGCCCGGCTTAGCAGTTGCACCCTGGGCTCGGTGGGCCAGACGGCCGTCAGTTCCTGCGCCAGGGTGCTGAGCAGCCGCGCCACATCTTCGGCCGCCGAGGCATGCAGGGCTTCAGCCACGATGAGCACGGCGCGTGTGCCCGCGCTCACGGCGGACAGGCCGCTTTGCCGGTTCGTCCAGCGGCGCGCATGGGCGTTGGGAAGCGGTTCGGCGGCGTCGGCGAATATCACCTCGCCGGGTTCGGGGTGTTCGATCTCGCCGCCAAAGCTCAGATAGTTCTCCGCGCCTGTGGCGTAGCGCACTTCAAGCTGTTGCGCCACCCTGGCGATGTCAAACACGGCAACCGGGATCGCAAAGGCCAGCGAGATAGCGTTGCACAAATCGACCAGCGGATGCAGCGGGGGCAAAGCATTCTCCTTGCGAAAGCGCCGCAGCAGCGACTCGGAGGCGCAGCGGTATTGCGTGGGCTTGAGGCCCATGCTGGAAAACACCCGCCGCCAGGCCTGCACTTCGGGAAACTCGCTTTCCGGGCCGGCGGCCAGCCGGGCTTGCGCGATGGCGTTGAAGCGGGCGACCTGCGGGGCGACGTCCACATTCGCGCTGATGCCGCCGGCATGCAGCACGCCGGGCACCAGGTTGGGGTAGTCGGCCCAGAGGGCGTCTGAATGGCGAAAGAACATGTACGGCGCTCCGGTGGTCTGTGAGGAGGAGAAACACCGCGCAGGCTGGCCGCGCGTGCCGTGGCCGCGGTCGCCTGTTGCCAGGCGCCGGGCGTGAAGCCGAACTGGCGCGTGAAGAGGCGCGTCATATGGCTCTGGTCGGCAAAGCCGCAGGCGGCGGCCGCCTGGGCCAGGCCGGCGCCGCCGCGTATCAGGCTGCGCGCGCGCTCGGCGCGCTGCTGCAGCAGCCAGGCGTGGGGCGTGAGGCCAAAGGCTTTTTCAAAATGCCGCAGCAGCTGGAAGCGGCTCAGGCCCGCCATGCTTGCCATCTCGGCCAGGGTGGGTGGCGCGAGCAGGTCGGCGGCGATGCGCTCGCGCACCTGGTGGATGTGCGGGCTAATGGCCGCGACAGCCGTGACAGGTTTGGCGGGACGCTCAGCGGCCAGGGTGTGGCGTTGCGTGAGCAGTTCACAGACGCGCGCCAGCGACTCTTCGCAGGCGAGTGCATCGATGCCGGCACTGCCGCCGCTCCATTGCTGCAGGCGCAGCAGCAGCTGCTCCAGCGCCAGCCTGAGCCGCGCATCCTGGGCGACGGGGCGGGTCAGCTCCAGCGCGGCCGCATATTGCACGCCCATCGCGGCGGCCATGGCGGCGGGCTCCAGGTACAGCATGCGCCAGCGCCGCGAAGGCCCGCCCAGCGGCTGGCCGTCATGCACCTCGCCGGGGTTGCACATCAGGATGTCACCGGCATAAGCCTCAACCTGGCCGCGGCCGCTGGCCGATGTTTGCGCGCCCTGCTGCAGCCAGCCCACACCAAAGACGGCATGCGAATGGCGGCGGTAGTGGCGCGCGCTGTCGATGTGCGTGCCATACACGCCGTCCCAGGGCGTGGCCAGGACGCGGCATTGGTGCGAGGGCGGGGCGGGCATGAAGGGGATGATGCCACCGGCCAGGCCGGTGCGCCATGCCTTGCGCGGCCGCGGCTTCAGTGCCGCTGGAGCTGCTCCAGCGCCCCGTGCCAGTCTTCCACGTGGTAGCTCAGCACGATTTTGTTGTCCTCGACGGTGTGGATGTCGATGGCCATGATCTCGAAGCCGCGGCCCGTGAAGGGCGCCCCCATGAAGGGCGCGACGGGCGTGGCGGTGGCACGGCCGCGAACCACAAAACGATTGCCGGCCTGCAGGATTTCCTCGACCTTCCAGCTCAGGTTGGGGAGGGCGCCGCCCACCCGCTGCAGCTGCGCGAGGAACTGGTCGCGCGTCTTCACCGGGCTCGCGTAGTCGCCTATGCTTTGCCAGCCAGGCGAGAGCACCCTGGCCATGCGTGCCGGCAGGTCGGGGCTGGTGGTGCCGCTCAGCACTTCGCTGTAGAGCGCCAGGACCACATCCCGGTCGGCGGCCTGGACCGCGCCGGCGAGGCCGCTTGCCAAGGCAAGGGCCGTGAGGGCTTTTTTCATGTGTTGACTCCGTGTTGTGGGTAAACAAGCCGTTCAGTGCGATGCCCGCACGATGACCTTGCCGCGGGCATGGCCGCCCGCCACCTGTTCCAGGGCGGCGCGCGCGTCGTCGAGTGGGTGGATCGTGTCCAGCACGATTTGCAGCTGCTTGGCCTTGAAGGTCTCCAGAATGCCGGACAGGGCCTCGGCATCGTGCTGGAAGAACACAAAGGTGCCCGCCTGCTTGCCGCGGGGCTTGACGGCGAAATCGACGGTGCTCACCACCGCGCCCCGGGGCGCGAGCACCTGCCATGAACGCTCTAGCGTGTCGCCGCCCACTGTGTCGAGGACCAGGTCCACCCCGCGCAGCAGGCCGGCGAAGTCCTGGCGCTGGTAGTCGATCACCTCGTGGGCGCCCAGCTCCCCGGCCAGGCCCAGGTTGCGCGCCGAGGCGGTGGCGATGACATGCGCCCCGGCCTGCCTGGCGAATTGCAGGGCGAAGCTGCCGACACCGCCCGCTGCCGCATGGACGAGCACGCGTTGCCCGGCTTGCAGCTTGCCGGCGCCGAACAGGGCCAGCCAGGCCGTGCCCGCGGCGGTCGGCAACGCGGCGGCCTGCTCGAAACTCATGTCGGCCGGCATGGGGCTCAAGGCCTGCGCGGGGACGACGGCCGCCTGCGCAAACGCACCGCCGGCGATGGGCTCCAGGCGGCCCACCACGCGGTCGCCGGGTTTGAACCGGGCCACGCCGGGGCCCGCCTGCAGGACCACACCGGCCAGGTCGGTGCCCAGCGTGTAGGGCAGGTTCACCGGGAACACCTGGTGCATATGGCCGGCCAGCATCTTGAGGTCCAGCGGGTTCACGCTGGCGGCTTCAATGCGCAGGGACACCTGGCCTGGGCCGGGTTCGGCCGGCGGCAGGTCTTCGAGCACGGCCAGGCTGGGGTTGCCGAATTCGTGGATGCGCAGCGCTTTCATGGCGTGTCCTCGGTGGCTTGCTTATCAAGTGCCGGAAAGGCGCCCAGCTGCTGGAACAGGCCGAACCAGTCCTCCATATGCCAGGTCCGCTTGATGCGCTCGCCCTCGAATTCGTGGAACTCATGGATGCGAAAGCTGACCTTCCTGCCGGTGGCCGCGATGCCGAAGAGGGGCCCCAGGTGGGTGCCGGTGATCTCGGCGCGCACCGCGGCGCGGCCCTGGTCCATTAGCACGTCGTGGGCCGTGATGCGCACGTCGGGCAGCGCTTCGATGAAGCCGCGGATGATGGGCTTGAGGCCTTCGGGCCCGGGGCCCTGGCCGGGCGCCAGGGGAATGTCGTCCCAGTCGGCGGTGACAGCGTCATCCATCAGGTCGGGGTTCTGGTCGCTGAACGCGCGGTACAGCAGGTCTATGGACTGGCGCCGGGCGTGCTCCTGCGCGCTGCGGTTGCCGGGGTTTGAATGGCTCATGAAGTGATCCTTGTTGGGGTGGTGAAGTGGTGAGGCAATGGCGGAATTCTGGGCACCGCGCTACCATCTGTCCAACAAATGATCTGTATAAATGAGTATTTGATTTATGGATTTTCATGGGATAGACCTGAACCTGCTCGCGGCCTTTGACGCGTTGGTGGAGGAGCGCAACGTGACCCGCGCCGCGGTGCGCATGGGCGTGAGCCAGCCGGCGATGAGCGCCGCGCTGTCGCGCCTGCGCACGCTGTTTGAAGACCCCTTGTTTCTGCGCAGCGCCGAAGGCCTGCTGCCCACGCCGCGCGCCAGGGACCTCGCCGGGCCCGTGTCGGATGCGCTGCGGCGGCTGGAGGCGGCCCTGGTGAAAAAGCCCGAGTTCGACCCGGCCCAGGTGACCATGGATTTCACCCTGGGCCTGTCGGACTACCCCGCCTTCGTGCTGCTGCCCGCGCTGTTGAATGCGCTGGAGAAAAAAGCGCCCGGCATCTCGCTGAGCGTGCGCAGCTTCAGCAGCCGGGACAGCGCGGTCGACCTGCTGGACGCCGGCTTGATCGATGCGGCGGTCGGCGTGCCGCCCACGCAGGCGGAAAGCCGGATACTGACCCGCCCCATCCTGTACGACGACTTCGTCACCCTCGTGCGCCGCGACCATCCCGACGCGCGGCGCGGCATGAGCCTGAAAACCTTTTTGTCGCTGCCGCATGTGCTGGCCTCGCCCGAAGGCGATCGCCATGGCCTGGTGGACGAAGCGCTGGCGCAGCTCGGCAAGCGCCGCAAGCTGGCGCTGAGCCTGCCGCAGATGTTCGCGGTGCCGGCGGTGGTCGCCCAGACCCGGATGACCGCCACGGTCATGAAGCGGGTGGCCCTGCATTCGCCGGCCCGGCGCATGCTGGTGCTGTTTCCGCCGCCCGTCGCGCTGCCGCAAGTGCAGTTCGACCTTATCTGGCACCGGCGCAGCGAAGCCAACCCGGCCCAGGCGTGGCTCAGGGCATTGATGGAGTCGCTGGCGAAGGCCTTGTAGCCTTGCGCCTTGCCCCGCGGGGGGAAGGCAGGGATGGGGGCCGGCGGCCGGCGGCGCAAAGCTATGATCCAGCGCAGAGGGGGCGCACCGCCACAGGCCAGGCCTGCGGTGCGCCGGAGGGCAAGTGAAGCAGGACCCGGGCGGCCGGGCTGGCCACAACACAAGAACCATGATGAAAAGAAACACCAAACTGGCCCTGGGGGCCGCGGGGGCCGTGCTGCTGCTGGCGGTTGCGACGGCCGTGCTGATCAGTGTGGACAGCCGGGCCTGGCGCGGCAAGCAGGACAAGGCGATGGCAGCCGCCGTGGCGACTGCCGTCACCGCGCCGCCGGACACCAGCAAAATCCTCGCGGGCATGCAGGAGGTGCTGGCCGGCTACCGCAAGATCATTGTGCTGTTTGCCGATGAAAAAAGCCTGGGCGTGAACGAGCGCGCCATGGCCAACCAGGTGGGCCAGGGCCTGTTCCATGAAAACCGCGAGCGTGTGGCCGCTCTGGAGGCGCAGATGGCGGCGCTGGCCGCCTCGGGTAACGCGCAGCGCTTTGACGCGATGGCCGGGCTGCTGGACTACATCGAGAGCGACAAATCCCTGTTCGATGCGGACCGCCTGGCCTTTCGCGAACTGCTGCGCAGCCTGCAGGCCGCGGTGGCGGCGGACTCTTCACTGCCGGCGATCAAGCTGCACAAGCGCATAGGCGAGGACCTGGACGCGCTGCTGGAGATAGAGCGCAATTACGAGAAAGAAATCCGCCTGGTGTTCGGCCGCTTTGAGCCGCGCGCGATCGAGCTGAAACGCGAGCGCTGGGAAGACTATGTGGCCAGCCTCAAGAAGCTGTACACGCGCGCGCAGATTTTGAAAGACTTCGGTGTGGTGATGCCTTACCCGGCACCCAAGGCGCCCACGCGCAAGGCCAAGGGCGAGGAAGAGGGCGAGGTCTTCGGCTACAGCCTGCCGCCCAAGACCGTGGTGCTGACCTTTGACGACGGCCCGCACGGCGTGTACACGGCGGAGATCGCGGCGATTCTCAAGCAGTATGGCGCGCCGGCCATCTTCTTCCAGGTGGGCAGCAACCTGGGCACGGTGGGGGCCGACGGCAAGACCAAACTCGGCCCGCGCGCCGAGGTGAGCCGCAAGCTGCTGGAGGCGGGCCACACCCTGGCCAACCACAGCATGACGCATGCGCAGCTTTCCAAGCTCAAGGGCGACGGGCTCAAGTCGGAGGTGCTGGGCACCGACGAGCTGCTCAAGGCGGTGGATGCGCGGCGCTCGCCGCTGTTTCGCTTTCCGTACGGCGCGCGCAATGACGAGGGCCTGGACCTGCTGTCGGGCGCGCAGCTGCGCTCGGTGATGTGGAACATCGATTCGCTGGACTGGGCCGACCCGGTGCCCAGCTCGATTGTGGAGCGGGTGCTGCGCACGGTGGAGAAGGAAGGCCGCGGCATCATCCTGTTCCACGACATCCATGAGCGCACGGTCAAAGCCCTGCCGGCCATCCTGGACCGGCTGGTGGCCGAGGGCTACCAGTTCGCGAACTGGGACGGCAGCGGTTTCAGCGTTGCCAAGGGCGCGGCGGCGGCGGCGGCCCCTGTGGCGGCCAACCCGGGCTACAGCGACTCATGGGCCGTGGTGATAGGCATTGACGACTATGCCCACTGGCCCAAGCTGCAGTACGCGGTGCGCGACGCGCGGGCGATTCGCGAGACGCTGGTGCAGCGCTTCGGCTTCAGCGCCGAGCATGTGCTGTCGCTGGAAAACCGCGAAGCGACGCGGGCCGGCATACTCGCGGCCTTTAACGACAAGCTGGCGCGCAGCGGCATGAAAAAGAACGACAGGCTGTTTGTGTTCTTCGCGGGCCACGGCGCGACGCGCCAGCTGAGCTCGGGCCGCGACCTGGGCTACATCATCCCGGCCGATTCGGACCCGAACAAACTCGCGACCGACGCGGTGCCCATGACGGAGCTGCAGAACATCGCCGAAAGCGTGACGGCCAAGCATGTGCTGTTTGTGATGGACGCCTGCTATAGCGGCCTGGGGCTGACGCGCGGCGCGGGCAGCAGCAACTTCTTGCGCGACAACGCCAAGCGCCTGGGCCGGCAGATGCTGACGGCCGGCGGCGCCGACCAGCTGGTGGCCGACGGCGGGCCCAACGGGCATTCGGTGTTTACCTGGACGCTGCTGCAGGCGCTGGCCGGCAAGGCCGACCTCAACGGCGACGGCCTGATCACCGCGACCGAGCTGGCCGCTTATGTGGCGCCGGCGGTGTCGGCCGTGTCGCGCCAGACGCCGGCCTTCGGCAGCCTGCCGGGTTCGGAAGGCGGTGACTTTGTGTTCGCGCTGCCGGTGGAGGCGGAGTTTTTGAGCGCGCAGACCAGCCAGCTGTCGGGGGACGCGATTGCGCTGAACAGCAAGCTGGATGCGACGCGGCCGGCTGTGCCGGCACCGGCACCCGCTGCCGAGAGCCCCGCCGCGCTGCCGGTATCGGCCACGGTGGTGGTGAAGGATTTGCAGGGCGGCGAGCAGAAGATCGTCACGCCGCTGGCCGTGCCGAGCTCGGCGCGCCAACTCGCGCAGCGCGCCAACGACCGCGGCCTTCAGCTCTACAAGGAAAAGCTGTATGCCGAGGCCGAGGCGCAGTTCACCGAGGCGTTGAAGCTGCGGCCGGATTTTGCGCTGGCTGCCAACAACCTGGGCTTTGTTTACTTCAAGCAGGACAAGTTCAAGGAAGCGGCGCGCTGGTTTGAGAACACGGTGAAGATGGACCCTTCACGCGCGATTGCCTACCTGAACCTGGGCGATGCCCATGTGAAGGCCGGCGACGGCGAGAAGGCGAAGAAAGCCTTTCGCGCCTACCTGGAGCTGGCACCCACGGGGCCGGGCGCGGGCCATGCGAAGCAGGAGCTGGAGAAGGGTTGAGCCGCGACAGGCCAGGCGGAAAAACAAAAAGGGGCAGCTGAAACAGCTGCCCCTTTTTTTGCGCGCTTGCTTACTTGCTTGCGGCGGCTTTCACGTCGGTCTTGGCTTCTGCCTTGACAGCGTTGGTGTCGAGCTTGGCCTTGGCCTTGTCGGCGCCGGTTTCCACTTTCAGCGAGTCGACCTTGGCGTTGGCGTCAACCTTGGTGGAAGCGGCTTTGGCATCTGCCTTGATGCCGGTCTTTTCAGCCTTGGCGTTGGCCTTGGCCTGGTCGTCAGCGTCGGCCTTGGCAGCTTTGGCTTCGGCCTTGGCTTTCACCTTGGCAGCCTTGGCATCGGCCTTGGCGGTTTTTGCGGCCGCGGCTTTTTCAGCCTTGGCGACCTTGGCGTCTGCCTTGGCATCAACCTTGGCTTCGCTCTTCACGGCGCCGGCGACGGCCTTGTCGGCCTTGGCTTCCGCCTTGACTTCAGCTTTGGTAGCGGCCGGAGCGGCAGGTGCGGTGGGGGCGGGGGTTTGTGCGAAAGCGATGCCAACGAACAGGGTGGCGATCAGGGTAGCGAGCAGTTTGTTCATGAGAGAGAGTCCTTTGGATATGGAAGGTTGAATCGTTGATATCACGTAGCCTCGTGTTCAACGGCATGGCGCCGCGCGCTGTTGACCCCGCACACACACCGTTGCACTTGAGGGCTTGCGCTTAACCTTTTTTGTCGCTGTGCGGCGACAAGTGCGTGGCCAGCATGGCCGCCATGTAGGATGTGGCGCATCGAGACTGCAGGACAAAAGCGAACGGCATGCGCAACACAACACCCTCCCAAAAAATCGTCATCGCGGGCGGCGGCGTGATCGGCAGCGCGATCGCCTACTTTCTTGCAAGCCATCCGCGCTTTGCCGGCGAGGTCACGGTGATAGAGCGCGACCCGACTTATGCGCAGGCCTCGTCGGCGCTGTCGGCCAGCTCGATACGCCAGCAGTTCTCGCAACCGGTAAACATCGCGGTCTCGCAGTTCGGCATTGAATTCCTGCGCAACATTCACCAGCACCTGGCCGTTGACGGCAGCGTGCCCGAGATCGGCCTGGCCGAACGCGGCTATCTTTATCTGGCAACCGATGCCGGCGCGGCCACCTTGCACGAGAACCATGCGACGCAGCGCGCCATGGGCGTGGAGGTCGCGCTGCTGGAGCCCGCGCAATTGCGGCAGCGCTTTCCCTGGCTCAATGTGGACGACCTCGCGCTGGGTTCTTTGGGCCTGGCGGGCGAGGGCTGGTTTGACGGCTACGGCCTGCTGATGGCCTTTAAACAAAAAGCGCGCAGCCTGGGCGTGCAGTATGTGAAGGCCGAGGCCACGGGCTTTGTGCACAACGCGGGCCGCGTGACGGCGGTGAGCTTGCAGGACGGCGCGCAACTGCCCTGCGACTGGGCGGTGAACGCGGCGGGCGCCTGGGCGCGGCCGTTGATGGCAGGCACCGGGCTGGACCTGCCGGTGTATGGGCGCAGGCGCTGTGTCTATGCCTTTGCCAGCCCCGCGAAGACGCCGGGCTGCCCGCTGGTGATAGACACCAGCGGCCTGTGGTTCCGGCCCGAGGGCGATATCTGGATTTGCGGCCTGCCGCCTGCCGAGGGCAATGACGACAACGATGCACCGCTGGACGTGGACCACGAACTCTTCGACCAGGCCTGGCTGACGCTGGCGCACCGCGTGCCGGGTTTTGAGGCGCTGCGCCTGCAGCGCGCCTGGGCCGGCTATTACGAATACAACACGCTGGACCACAACGCGCTGCTGGGGCCGCACCCGCTGCTGCCGAATTTGCTGCTGGCCAATGGCTTCAGCGGCCACGGCCTGCAGCAGTCGCCGGCCGTGGGGCGCGGCCTGGCGGAATGGATCAGCGAGGGGGCTTACACCAGCCTGGATTTGTCGCCGCTGGCGGCCGGGCGGCTGGTAAGCGGTGAAGCCCTGGTTGAGAAGAATGTGATCTAAGCCAGGCCGCCGGTTCACACCGCGAACAACTTGCCGCTGAACACCCAATGCAGGGTACGCACCGAGAGCACGGCCAGCACCAAGGTCATCACCACCCGCAGCAAAGTGGCGGAAAAGGCAGGTTTGCGGGGGAAAAGGCCGAGATTGAGGCGTATTTTGATAAATACGCCTCATTTTTTGATGCGTATTTGCTAAAATACGTCTCATGGCCTCCCAAACCTCGTTTCCCAAGCCGGCCTATGTGTGGCAACAGTCAGGCTGGCCGGCGCTGGTGTTTGACGCCAGCGCTCTTGAGCATGACCTGAACATTGCGCGCCTGGAGCAAGGCCGGTTGCTGGGACAAATGCAGGCTATCGGGTTGGCGGACGCGCAGGCGATCACCGGCGAATTGTGGGTGCAGGAAGCCATGGCCACGGCAGCTATTGAGGGTGAAAAACTCAACCTGGACGCGGTGCGGTCCTCCGTGTGCCGGCGGCTGGGACTGGCGGACCTCCCTACGCAGGACCGTCACGTGGAAGGCTTGATCGAGCTGATGCAGGACGCGACGGATGGCTATCAATCAGCGCTGGATGAAGACCGCTTGTGCCGCTGGCAGTCGGCCCTGTTCCCCGGCGGCACATCGGGCCTGCGCAGAGTCGCTGTGGGGCGCTACCGCGACCATGCGGACGAAATGCAAATCGTCAGCGGCCCGCTGGGACGGGAGAAGGTGCATTACATCGCGCCGGCATCGGGCGACGTCGCGGCGCAAATGCAGCTGTTTCTGGCTTGGTTTGAAGACACACGCCCCGCGCAGCGCACGGCGACCCAGTCCGTCGTCCCTTCCATCAACGGCATCGCCCGCGCCGCCATCGCGCACCTGTGGTTCGAGTCGATACACCCGTTTGAAGACGGCAACGGCCGGGTCGGACGGGCCATCGTCGACATGGCGATCGCCCAGGACATCGGCTCATCGGCGCGCCTGTTCGGGCTCTCGCGGCAGATGTTCGAGTCAAGGGAGGCGTACTACGACGCACTGAATCAGGCGCAACGGGGCGGGCTGGACGTCACGCCCTGGGTCCAGTGGTTTGTGCGCGCCTTCACGGCCTGCTGCCTCAGATCGCAGGCCGTGGTGACACAGGCGCTGCAAAAGACGGCGTTCCGCCTGCGCGCCTCCGGCTTGTCCCTGAATGAGCGGCAGAGCAAGATATTGGCTCGCCTGCTGGAGGCGGGCGACGGCGGCTTCCTGGGCGGCATGACGACCGACAAATACAGCAAGATCACGGGCACCTCCAAAGCGACGGCAAACCGCGACCTCACGGAGTTGCTGCAGCATGGCTTGCTCATGGTGACCGGCGTTGGCAAGGCAACACGCTACGCCGTCAATGTGGAAGGCTGGAATCAGGACAAGGCGCCGGCCTGACCTCAGGCCTGGAGCCGTTCTTCTTCTCTTCTTACTTCTCGCTGTCCAAATGCGCCATATGTTCAGCGGCATAGCGCGTGCCGGCCACGGCATCAGCGGGCAGCGCAGCTTCAATACGCTGGAGCTCTTCGCCGCCCAGCGAGAGCTTGAGCGCACCCAGCGATTCGTCGAGCTGCTTCAAGGTGCGCGAACCGACCAGCGCCACCATGTCCACGCCCAGGGCCTTGCCGCGCGCGAGCACCCAGGCAATCGCGACCTGCGAAGCCGTGGCGCCCAGGCCGGCGGCGAGTTGCTGCAGCACATTGACGAGCTGCTGGTTTTTGGCGGCGTTGTCGCCGGTGAAGCGCGGCAGGTGGGTGCGGAAGTCATTCGGCCCAGTCGGCTTGGAGCCCGAGAGCAGGCCACGTGAGAGCACGCCGTAGGCCGTGACGCCTATGCCCAGCTGCTTGAGCACGGGAAAGATGTCGGCCTCGGGCCCGCGGCTGAGCAGCGAGTATTCGATCTGCAGGTCGGTGATCGGGTGCACCGCGTGGGCTTTTTTGATGGTGTCGGCGCCGACTTCGCTCAGGCCGATGTGGCGCACAAAACCGGCTTTGACCATGTCGGCGATGGCGCCAATCGTGTCTTCAATCGGCACATTCGGGTCCAGCCGCGCGATGCGGTAGATGTCGATGTGGCCGGTGCCCAGGCGCTGCAGGCTGTAGGCCAGGAAGTTCTTGACGGCGGCGGGCCGACCGTCCATGCCGATCCAGCCGGCGCTGGGGTCGCGCATCGCGCCGAACTTGACGGAGACCAGCGCCTCATCGCGCCGGCCTTTGAGCGCGCGGCCCAGCAACATCTCGTTGTGGCCCATGCCGTAGAAGTCGCCGGTGTCTATCAGGTTGATGCCGGCGTCGAGCGCGGCATGGACGGTGGCGATGCTTTGCGCCTCGTCACTGGCGCCGTACATGCCGGACATGCCCATGGCGCCCAGGCCTATGGCGGAAACGGATTGCGGGCCTTTGGCGCCCAGACGGGTTTGGGCAAGGGTGGTGGTGTTCATGGGGAGCCTTTCGTTGAATTCGGAGTCAGTGCATGGATGCTTGGGTAGAAGGACTGTATTGATTTCAATTACAGGAATAAACTGCCAACTACTGAAATAACTGTTACCCAATTCAAGAACAATAAGGTTGGATTCATGAGTGTTGACCGCTACAAAGCGATGGAAGTGTTTAACCGCGTGGTCGAGCTGGGCAGCTTTACCGCGGCGGCCACGGCGCTGCACATGCCCAAGGCGCGCGTGACGACGACGGTGCAGGAACTGGAAGCCCATCTGGGCGTGCGCCTGCTGAACCGCACCACACGCCGGCTGAGCCTGACGGACGACGGCGCGCTGTACCACCAGCGCGCGCTGGCCATGCTGCAGGACATGGGCGAGCTCGAAGGCGCGCTGCGCCGCTCTGTGGCCACGCCGGCGGGTCGGCTGCGCGTGGATGTGCCGGCCGCCGTGGGCCGGCATGTGATCTCGCCGGCGCTGCCGGAATTTTTCAAGCGCTACCCGGACATGGTGCTGGAGCTGGGCAGCAGCGACAGGCCGGTGGACCTGGTGGCCGAGGGCGTGGACTGCGTGATTCGCGGCGGCCTGCTGCACGACGAGACCCTGGTGGCTCGGCCGCTGGGCCGGCTCAAGGTGGTGACCTGCGCCGCGCCCTCTTACCTGGCGCAGTACGGCACGCCGAAAACCCTGGAGGACCTGGAGCAGCACCGCTTCGTGAACTTCCATTCGGCCAAGACCGGCAAGATCTTTCCATTCGAGTTCTCAAAGGACGGCGAGCTGCGGCAAATCAACCGCCCGCACTGGGTGACCTGCAACGACGCCGACAGCCATATGAGCGCGGTGCTGGCCGGCCTGGGCCTGTCGCAGCCACCGCTGACCCGGCGTACCTGCGCGCTGCTGGCCAGCGGCGCGCTGGTGCGCGTGCTGCCCGACTGGCAACCCGAAGACCTGCCCATAGTGGTGATGTACCCGCGCAACCGCCACCTGACGGCCAAGGTGCGGGCCTTTGCCGACTGGGTGGCGGAGGTGTTCAAGGCGGAGTTCGCGGCAGGCGCCAAGCTGTACCCGCAGTAGCGGCGCAGCCTCAGGCGACCGCGCGGCTCAGCTTGACGGGCGCGAAATCGACCGGCACCGCAAACGCCACGTTGACGTAGTTGGTGAAGAGGTTGAGCGCCACATGCGCGAGGATCTCGACCAGCTGCTCATCGCTGAAGCCGGCCTTGCGAAGGGCCTGCACGTCGGCCTCGGACACGTTGCCGCGTTCGTTCACGAGCTTGAGCGCAAACGCGAGCGCCGCGGCGGTGGCCGGGTCGGCGGATTCGCCGCGCTGCGCGGCGGCTATGGCTTCAGCGCTGACGCCGGCCTTGCGGCCCAGCGCGGTGTGGGCGGCCAGGCAGTATTCGCAGGCGTTGCGGTCGGCGACCGCGACGGCAATCTGCTCGCCGAGTTTGGCATCAATCACACCGCCACCCAAGGCGCCGAAGGAGCCCCACATGCTTTTGAGCGCGGCCGGCGAATTGGCAACGGCCTTGAACATATTGGGCGTGGCGCCGAAGGCCTGGTGGACCTGGTCGAGCAGGGTTTTGCGCTCGGCGGTGGTGGCGCTGCGGTCTATCAATGGGATGCGTGACATGGTGGAGTCCTTGAAGGGTTGGAAGTGAAGGGCTGAACATTTCGTGCGGCGGGCCTGAAGGCCTTGGCGGCACGGGATGCAGTTTCCCGCGACAATCTGGACTGATTGGATCAATTAATCCATCAAATCATCCTTATCATCCAGACATGCCCAACGCAAGCCTCCCCATGAACCCAGGACTGGACCGGCTTTCTGCCCTGATGGACCGCTTTCGCGTGCGGGCCCACATGTTCCACAACGGGCCGCTGTGCGGCGTCACGCATTTCACGCCCGAGGCCGGGCTGGGTTTTTTGCATGTGATGCGGCGCGGGACCATGGTGGTGACGCACCGCGCGGGCACAGGCGCGCCGCGCCGCGTGGAGGTGACCGAGCCCAGCCTGGTGTTTTACCCAAGGCCTTTGGCACACGACTTTCACAATGCGCCGGTGGAAGGCGCGGACTTCACTTGCGCGACGCTGGCTTTTGACGGCGGCGCCGGCCACCCGCTTGCGCGCGCCTTGCCGGCGCTGGTGGTGCTGCCGCTGGCGCGCGTGCAGGGGCTGGAGCACACGCTGGCGCTGCTGTTTGCCGAAACGCAGCAGGTGCGCTGCGGCCAGCGCCTGCTGGCCGACAGGCTGTTTGAGGTGTTGCTGCTGCAGATGCTGCGCTGGCTGCTGGACCATCCACCGGAAGGCGGCGCGCCCGAGGGCCTGCTGGCCGGCCTGGCCGAACCGCGCCTGGCGCGCGCGCTGGCCGCGGTGCATGAAAAGCCCGGTGAGGCCTGGAGCCTGGAGCGCCTGGCGCAAGCCGCCGGCATGTCGCGCAGCGCCTTCGCGCTGCTATTCAAGCAGAAGGTCGGGCAAACGCCGGCGGACTACCTGGCCACCTGGCGGCTGGCGATTGCCCAGGCCGAGCTGCGCGGCGGCCAATCCCTCAAGGCGATTGCCGTGCAGCTGGGTTATGCCAACGCCTCGGCGCTGTCGCGCCTGTTTGTGCAGAAGACGAGGGTCTCACCGCGTGAATGGGCCAAGGGAGCCAAGGCGATTTCCTAGCGGCCCTGCGGCACCAAGGCCAGCAGCACAAAACCGCCGGCCAGCGCGAGGTTCTTGAAGAAGTGCAGGACCTGGTTGCGCAGCGCTTGCGGCGTCGCGGCCCAGAAGTTGTGGGCGATGAAAGCATCGGCCAGCAAAAAGGTCGCGGCGGCCAACGCGAACCAGCGCACCTGCCAGCCGAAGGCGAGCGCCAGGCCGGCAGCGACCTCGACCGCGCCGATGGCGGCGCCCATGTAGTTGCGCTGCTTTGCCGAATCGAGGAAGTGTGAGGCACCGGGGCCTATGAAGGCCAGGGCCATCAGTGTCCGGGCCAAGGCCGCGATGAGAGCGGGGTTCATGGTGTGCTTTCTGAAGAGATTTGAGTGAGGGGCGGGGTGCGGCTTGCGCCACCCGCCCCGGCACGAGTCTCAAGCCGCCCGGCGCACCGCAGGCTTGAGCATGTCGGCGATGCCTATGCGCCGGGCGAATTCCTCGCGTACACGTTCGGCCACCACCGTGACTTCAGCGGCGCCGTCGTCGATGAAGTCGGTGACCGAGCGGAAGGGCCGCGTGCCGGCGGGCAGGCCGACGATGCGGGTGATGTCGTCGGCCACGGCCTGCGGGTCGGCATGCTCGGGGCTGAGGGCCGAGAGGCGCTCGCCGACTTTGTCCATCACCCCGTCATAGCGGGCATAGGCGGCTGTCGTCGCTTCATCGGCCGGCTTGCCGGCGCTGGGGAAGTGGTCCGTGCCTTTGGTGAAAGCACCCGGCACGACGATGGAGGTCTCTATGCCGAAGCGGGCGAGCTCGTAGGACATCGTGACCGCCATCGAATCCATCGCGGCCTTGGCGGCGGCATAGGGGCCAAGGAAGGGCGGGAAGCCGCCGCGCACCGTGCTGCTGCTGACCCACAGCACCAGGCCCGCTTCCGCCTTGCGCATGACCGGCAGCGCGGCGCGGTTCACGCGCTGGCTGCCCAGGAAGTTGGTGTCCAGCACCTTGATGATTTCTTCGGGCGTATAGGCCTCGGCGGGGCCGACGACCAGGTGGCCGGCGTTGTGCACGATGACGTCGAGGCGGCCTTGCTCGGCCACGATGTGCGCCACGGCGGCGTCGGCAGACGGCTGCGAGAGCACGTCGAGTTCAACGGCGCGCAAGTCAAAGCCATTGGCAAAACTCCAGTCGCGCAGCTCGCGCACCTTGGGCGCGTTGCGGCCCTGGATGTCGCGCATGCTGGCATACACGGTGTGGCCGGCTTGTGCGAGCGAACGGGCGCTGAGGTGGCCGATACCGGTGCCTGCACCGGTGACGAGGATGACGGATTTCATGATGCGTGTCTTTCTGAAGGTGGATTGGAATTTTGAAAAGGTGTTTGTGGACTGGCGAAAGGGCGCGCAGATTTCGTAGCGAGCGGCCCGAGGTCAGGTCGAGCACCGGAGCCGTACACCCGTACGGCGAGGAGCGCAAGCCTGAGATCGGGGCGCGCAGTAGAAAGCTGCCCCCCTTTCAAACCACGCCTCCGTTGGCGCGCAAGGTCTGGCCGTTCACCCACGCAGAGTTCTCGCTCACAAGGAAAGCGACCGCACTCGCGATGTCCTCCGGCGTCCCCAGGCGTTCCAGCGGCGCCATCCTGGACATGCGCTCCACCGTCTCGGGCGTCTTGCCGTTGAGGAAGAGGGCGGTGGCCGTGGGGCCGGGGGCGATCGCGTTGATGCGGATGTTCTTGCCGCGCAGCTCTTTGGCCATGATGTTGGTAAAGGTTTCTACCGCGCTCTTGGTGGCGCCATAGACCGCATAGCCGGGCAAGGCCAGGCCGATCACGCTGGTCGAGAAATTGACGATGCGGCCGCCGGACTGCAGGCGCTTTGCGGCTTCACGCAGGGTGTTGAACGTGCCTTTGACATTGACGGCAAAGAGGCGGTCAAAGGTGTCGTCGTCGGTATCGGCCAGCGCCGGCAGCGTGGGCGGCATGATGCCGGCGTTGTTGATGAGCACGTCGACGCGGCCGAAGGCCTTGATGCTCTCGTCAAACAGCTGCTTCACAGCCGCAGGGCTGGCCACATCGGCCTGCACGGCGACGGCTTTGCCACCGGCGGACGTGATGGACTGCACCACGGCCTGGGCTTCGCCGGCCTGGCCGGCGTAGTTAACGACGACGGCGTAGCCCTCTTGCGCAAGGCGCTGGGCGACGGCCGCGCCTATGCCGCGCGAGGCGCCGGTGACGATGGCAACTTGGGGGGATGCGGAAGCGGTCATTTGGAACTCCTGGGTTGATGGGTTGGTTTGCTCTGACTGCCCGCGGCGCTTTGTTTGTTTGAGCGATTTGGTGAGCCAGTGACGCCATTGTTCTATTCAATCCACATGCCATAAATACCGTAAACTTGCCTTCACTATTCAATTTACGCCAACAATCAGGCTACGATCCATGGACCGTTTTAGTTCGATGCAGCTCTTTACCCGCATCGTGGAGCTGGGCAGTTTTACGAAGGCGGCCGACGACCTGGGCCTGCCGCGCGCGACCGTGACGCATGCGGTGCAGCAGCTGGAAAAACGCCTGGGCGCGCGGCTCTTGCACCGCACGACGCGCCACGTAAGCCCCACGCAGGACGGCGCGGCCTATTACGAGCGCTGCCTGCGCCTGCTGACGGACCTGGAAGAGGCCGAGTCGGCGTTTGTGAACGTGGGCAGCAAACCGCGCGGCAAACTGCGCGTGGACTTGCACGGCACGCTGGCTAAGCATTTTTTGCTGCCGGTGATCGGCGATTTTTTTGCGCGCTACCCGGACATCGAACTCGAAATCGGCATGGGTGACCGGCTGGTGGACCTGGTGCGCGAGGGCGTGGACTGCGTGCTGCGCGTGGGCGAGCTGGCCGAGTCCAGCATGGTGGGGCGGCGCGTGGCCTTGCTTGAACAGGTGACCTGCGCGAGCCGCGAATACATTGCCAAACACGGCAAGCCCGACACGCTGGAGGCGCTGCGCGGGCACCGCGCGGTGAATTTTTTATCCAGCCGTACGGGCAAGGCGCTGCCTTTTGATTTCATCGTGGACGGCATGCCGCGCCAGGTGCAGCTCAAGGGCTCGGTGGCGGTGACAGACGCCGACGCCTACAAGGCCTGCTGCGCCGCGCACCTGGGTTTTATCCAGGTGCCGCGCTACCACCTGGCCGGCCAGCTGGAGGCGGGCGCACTGGTGGAAGTGCTGGCGCAATTCAGGCCGGCGCCCATGCCGGTGTCAGTGCTGTATCCGCACCACCGGCAGCTCTCACCGCGCGTGCGGGTATTCGTAGATTGGGTGGCCGACGTCATGGCCCACGCGCGCTGAGAACTCAACGCGCCAGTGGCAGCGCATAAGCGCGCACATAGTCACCCGCGCGCGTGCCCAGCGAGCCGTGGCCGCCGGCCACCACGAGCACAAACTGCCGGCCGTCGGCGACGGCATAGCTCATGGGTGTGGCCTGGCCGCCGGCAGGCAGGCGGGACTTCCAGAGTTCGTCGCCGTTGTTGACGTCGTAGGCGCGCACATAGTCGTCCACCGTGCCGGAGAGGAAGGCAACGCCGCCGGCCGTGGCGAGCGGGCCGCCCAGGTTGGGCACGCCCATGCGAAACGGCAGCGGCAGGGGGGTGAGGTCGCGCACCGTGCCGTTTTTGTGCTGCCAGGCGACGGCGCCGGTGACGAGGTCGGCGCCGGCCACATAGCCCCAGGGCGGCGCCTGGCAGGGGATGCCCAGCGGCGACAAAAAGGCGCTGAGCTTGACGGCAAAGGGCGCGCCGAAGTTTTCATTGAGCGAGGGCAGGCTGCCTTCGGGCCGCTGCTTGCCCTGGACCATCAGTGTCGTGTCGTCAGTACGCGGCACCAGCTTTGAAACAAAGGCCAGGTAGGTCGGCGTAGTGAACACCATCTGCCGCACCGGGTCCACGGCCACGCCGCCCCAGTTGAAGACGCCGAAGTTGCCGGGGTAGACCAGCGTGCCCTGGGTGGACGGCGGCGTGAAACGGCCCTCATAACGCAGGCGGTGAAAAGCGATGCGGCAATACAGCTGGTCGAACATGGTGGCGCCCCACATGTCGCGGTCGGTCAGCGGCGGCGGGTTAAAAGACAGCGCCGACTTCGGCTGCGTGGGCGCGCTGCGGTCGCCCTGCGCGGCACCCTGCGGCGCGGGGACTTCGGTAACGGGCAGCAGCGGCGTGCCGGTGCGGCGGTCCAGCACAAAGATCTCGCCCTGCTTGGTGGGCTGCACGAGGGCGGGCACCTTGTTGCCGCCTATGTTGAGGTCCAGCAGGCTGGGCTGGGCCGGCACGTCGTAGTCCCAGAGGTCGTGGTGCACCGTCTGGAAATTCCAGCGCACCTTGCCGGTGGCCAGGTCCAGCGCGACGACGGAGGAGGAATAGGTTTCCACCGCCGGGCTGCGATTACCGCCCCACTGGTCGGGCGGCTGGTTGCCCAGGGGCACGTAGACCATGCCCAGCGCCTCGTCGACGCTGGAGATGGACCAGCTGTTGGGCGAATTGGCGGTGTAGGTCTGGCCGGGCGCGAGTGGTGCGCTGCTGCCCGGCCGGCCCGAATCCCAGGCCCACACCAGGGCGCCGGTGTTGATGTCGAAAGCGCGTATGACACCGGACTGCTCCTGGGTGGAGACGTTGTCGAGCACGGTGCCGCCGACGATGATGAGGCGCGAAGTCACGACCACGGGCGAGGTCGAGTAATAGGCGCCGGGCTTGCGGTTGGGCATGCCGGCCCAGAGGTCGATTTGCCCGGTGCCGCCGCCAAAGGCGGTGCAGGGTTTGCCGGTCTCGGGGCTCAGCGCGATCACGCGCCCGTCGGCCGTGGGCATAAAAAGTTTGGCCGTGCAGCCGTCGGCGGCCGGGGGTTTAGGCGCGGTGGCCGGCGGCTGGTAGGACAGGCCGCGGCAGGTCAGGTGCTGCAGCGCAAGCTTGTCCTGGATCTCGGGGTTGAAGCGCCAGGCCTCGGCGCCGGTGGTGGCGTCCAGCGCGATCACCGACTGGTGCGGTGTGCAGAAGAACAGCCGGTTGCCGACCTTGAGCGGGGTCACCTCGAAGGTGGTTTCCTGCGGGTCGCCGGGGCGGCCGCGCATGTCGCCGGTGCGGTACTGCCAGGCCAGCTCCAGGCTCTTGACGTTGTCGGGCGTGATCTGCGCCAGCGGCGAATAACGCTGGCCCAGGCCGCTGCGGCCGTAGGCATGCCATTCATCGGCCGGCACGGTGTCGGCCGGTTGCGCAGCGGCGCTGGCGCCCATGGGCGGCAGGGGCAGCATGCCCACTACGCGGTTGTCATCGTGAAACCAGGTCACGACTGCCGCGACCAGGAAGGCGCCCAGCGCCGAACCGAGGGCCCAGCGCCCGCCGCGCGCACCGAGAAAGCCCTCGTGGCCGATGGCGTGGATGGGCCAGGTGCGGGCGACCCGCGGCGTCAGCAGGAAAAGTCCGATGAGAAACACCACGCCGCCGCGCGCCGCCAGCGGCCACCAGTCCAGCCCGGCCTCCCACAGCGCCCAGGCCAGTGTGCCGCCGACCACCAGGGCGAACACCCACAGGCCGGACGGGCTGCGGCGTGCCAGCAGCACGCCCGCCAGCACAAAGCCCAGGCCCGCGAGCAGGTAGTAGGAGCTGCCGCCCAGCACGACGAGCCAGCACCCGGCAAGCAGCAGGGGCACACCGAGCACCAGCAGGACCAGGCCCGCCGCCCAGGCCGTGCGGCGTTTGAGCGGGTCGACAGGCTTGAGCGCGGGGTTGACAGGGGAGGGGTTGTAAGTCGGCATTTTTGTTCTTCGTGTTTTTGTGTTCTTGTGTTCTTGTGTTCTTTGGACCGCGCGGTTCAGCCATGGGCCTGGCATGGAGGCGTCAAAAAAACACAGCGGCTGTGGAACCAATCTAGTCCGCACGCGCCGCCACGCGCGTCAGCCTCGGGCTGAGATGTCTGTAGGAAGGCCCTGGCCCCAACCCGGTTCTGTGCGCCAGCGAACAGACCCGCGCGCCGAATGCGCGCCTGCTGGGGGGCACGGCATGCGTCATCGTGGAGTCCTGCGGGTTCGCATGGCGGCAACCCAGGGGAACACCAAAAATGAAAGCACTTGTTTACGGCGGGCCGGGCCTCAAGGCCCTTGAAGACCGCCCCAAGCCGGAGGTCCAGGCGCCCGGCGACGCGGTCGTGAAGATCACCAAAACCACGATTTGCGGCACCGACCTGCACATCCTCAAGGGCGATGTTTCCACCTGCGCGCCGGGGCGCATCCTGGGGCACGAGGGCGTGGGCGTGGTCGATTCGGTGGGCGCGGGCGTGACGGCGTTTCGCCCCGGCGACCGGGTGCTGATTTCCTGCATCTCGTCCTGCGGCAAGTGCGAGTACTGCCGCCTCAGCATGTATTCGCACTGCACCACCGGCGGCTGGATCCTGGGCAACCAGATCGACGGCACGCAGGCCGAGTACGTGCGCACGCCGCATGCCGATACCAGCCTGTACCCTATCCCGGCCGGCGCGGACGAGGAGGCGCTGGTGATGCTCAGCGACATCCTGCCCACGGGTTTTGAATGCGGCGTGCTCAACGGCAAGGTGGTGCCGGGCTCCGCGATCGCGATTGTGGGCTCGGGACCCATAGGGCTGGCGGCGCTGCTGACGGCGCAGTTCTACACGCCGGCGCGCATCATCATGGTGGACGTGGACGAGCACCGGCTGGCCGTGGCCAGGCGCTTTGGCGCCAGCGACACGGTCAACAGCCAGAACGGCGATGCGGCCCGGCAGATCATGGCGCTGACGGCCGGGCGCGGCGTGGACACGGCCATCGAGGCTGTGGGGATTCCCGCGACCTTTGAACTCTGCGAGGACATCGTGGCCGCGGGCGGCACGATTGCCAACGTGGGCGTGCATGGCAGCAAGGTGGACCTGCACCTGGAAAGGCTGTGGTCGCACAACGTGACCATCACCACGGGGCTGGTCGACACCATGTCCATCCCCATGCTGCTCAAGACCGTGCAGTCCAAAGGCATCGATGCCGGGCTACTGATCACCCACCGCTTCAAGCTCGGTGAGATCCTGAAGGCCTATGAGACCTTCAGCCAGGCCGCCGACACCAAGGCGCTGAAGGTGATCATCGAGGTGTGATGCCGGCGGCACTTTCCTGATCGAGCAGGGCCGGCTGATGGCCAACGACGTCAAGGGCGTGGTGCTGAAAGGCTCAAGCCACTGGCTAATGGAAGATGCACCCGAGCAGGTGTTTTCTGAACTGCCGCAGTTCCTGGACTGAGCGCAGGCGCGCCAAGCCGGCAAGCTGGTTTCCTCCTCCGGTTGGAGGATGCGAGGGTTGGGCCTGGCGCGCTATAACCGTCAAGCCTACCTGTTCCGGGCCGCACCCGCTTGCAGCCCTTTCGATGTCGAAAGGAACCGCCATGCCTGTCTTTCGAAACCTCGTTCACGCCGGAGTTTTCTTCAGCCTTGCAGCGCTTCAATTTGCGATGCCTGTTCATGGGCAAACCGCGGACAAGGCCAAGGCTTCCAAGACCCCTGAACTCCTGACCAAGGAAAGCCTTTTTACGGGGACCAGCCTCTCCGCGGAGAACCAGAACATTGTTCTGGGAAATCTGTTGAAGCACTACGACCAGCGCATCCTCATCCCGAAGGAAGCGAGCATGAAAATCCCGGAATCCAAACCCGGGATTTTTCCGGACCTCAAAGTCTTCGGCAAGGAGACCCCGGACCCCTGCGCAAGCAATGCAGACGCCAAACAACTGGCCGCCATGCACCAGTTGCTGGCCACAACGCTGTCGGCCAGGCCTAAAGACGTCAAGGAATTCAACGAGAGCACACCCAAGGGCTGCGACCTGAGCCGGCTGCGCTACTACCTTTCCGTGACGGCAAAACTGTTTCCGGAGGAGAACAAAAAATGAAACTCTCCAGAATTTTCTTTCTTGTTTTTTTCTGCATGGCTTTGTCGTCCTCCGGCCGTGCACAGGACACCGGGATCAACTTCAAGGAAGTCGCGGCGCAGGCCAGCACGACCGCGGCGCCACAGGGTGTTCCGGCAAACACGGGCAATGAGGCGGCCGCGGCCGAGGCACTGAAAAAATACTATGCCTACCTCGCCTGGCAGCACGAGTTCGCGCAGCGCTCCTGGAACTGGCATTTCTACTCAACTGTTTTGATGTTTGGCATCGTGCTGGCCATCGTCGGCTTCGGCTTGTGGATGACCTATCTGCAATTCAACCGGGACTACGGGCTGCAGCAAGTTCATCGCCGCAGAAAGGAAAAAGGCGCGGCGGTTGCCGCCGACGGCGCGGGGCAACAAGCCGTCCCGGCGCCCCTCGCCGGCACGATGAAAATTTCCGCCGCGGGCATGGAGCTCAGCTCGCAGATCATCGGCCTGTTCGTGCTGGGTTTCTCCTTGGCGTTCTTCTACCTCTACGTCAAAGAGGTCTACCCGGTACAGGTGCTTAATCTGAGCGAGTCCGCCTCTTCGCCGGCCGTCGAAAGCAAAACCCCTCCCGCCAAACCTTAGCCGCGGGACTCAAGCCGCACGTTTTTTCTTTGCTGCGGCCTGGGTGCCCTTCGTCGCGGCCCTGCCGGGCATTCGCAGCTCATGCGGCTCCAGGAAAAACTGCGTGTTGCCCACCAAGCGCTCCACCGCCAGGTCGATAAAGGCGCGCGCCCGTGCCGGCTGTGCGTTGCGGCTGCCGTAGTAGACGTGCAGGCCCAGGTGCTCGGTGACGTGCTGCGTGAGCAGCGGCACCAGCAGGCCGGCGCGCACCAGCGGCGCGGCGGTCGCGCCTATGAGCTGGCCTATGGCCTGGCCGGCGACGACGGCGCGGGCTTCGAGGTCCACGTCGTTGCTCAGGAAGGAGGTCGCGACGGTGCGGGCCACCACCTCTTCCCCCACCTTGAATTCCCAGGGCATGGTCTTGCCGGTGCCCGTGTGGTGAAAGCCGGTGCAGCGATGCTGGGCCAGGTCTTCAATGGTCTGGGGTGCACCGTTCCGCGCGATGTAGGCCGGTGAGGCGCAGACGACGAGCTGCAACGGCAGGATGCGCCGCGAGATGATGCCGCCCTCGGGCGGCGAGCCGGCGCGAAAGCCGACGTCGACGCGGTCCTCGACCCAGTTACCAATACGGTCGTCCATCTGGATGTCGGGCTCGACCTGCGGATGGCGGCGGCAGTATTCCTCGAGCACCGGCCACAGCACCTCCAGCATGATGGATCGCGGCGCGGCAATGCGCAGCAGCCCGGCGATCTCTTCGCGGCCGCGGCGCGCGCCGTGCAGGGCGCGCTGCAGGGTGGACAGCCCGGGCTGCGCGGCCTGCAGAAACTGCTGGCCCTCTTCGGTCAGGCTCAGGCTGCGCGTGGTGCGGTGGAACAGGCGCACGCCCAGGTGGCGCTCCAGCTGCACCAGCGCCTGGCTGGCGGCCTGCGGCGTGATGGCCTGGGCCGCGGCGGCCTGGCGCAGGCTGCCGAGTTCGGCCGCCTTGACGAAGGTGGCGATGGCGCGCAGTTCGTTCAGTGCCATGGCGGCTCTCCTGGGGCTGGGACGACAATTATCACGATTTGCTTGATTATGAACCCAGCGACTGCCAGCTATTCAACACGCAATCGAAAACCTACATTGCCCTCCTCAACTACTTTTTTTCAAGGGGCAAGGCCATGAATGCAAAGACGGATTTCAAACGGGTGTGGATGATCACCGGCGCGGCGCGCGGCATAGGCGCGCGCATCACCGAAGCGGCGCTGGCGCGCGGCGAGGCGGTGGTGGCGACCTCGCGCGACGCGGCTTCGGTGCAAAAGCGCTTTCCTGCCAGCGACGCGCTGCTGGCGCTGCCGCTGGACGTGACCGATGAAGCCCAGGCTGCCACGGCGGTGCAGGCCGCGCTGGCGCGCTTCGGCCGCATCGACGTGCTGGTCAACAACGCGGGTTACGGCCTGCTGGGCGCGGTGGAAGAAGCCACGGCCGACGAGGTGCGGCGCCTGTATGACACCAATGTGTTCGGCCTGCTCAACGTGACGCGCGCCGTGCTGCCGGCCATGCGCGCGCGCCGCCGCGGCCACGTCATCAACATCTCCTCGCTGGGCGGCTACCAGTCGGGCCCGGGCTTTGGCGTGTACTGCTCAACCAAATTCGCGGTCGAGGGCCTGAGCGAAGCGCTGCACGGCGAGCTTGCGCCGCTGGGCATCCATGTGACGGTGGTGGAGCCGGGTTATTTCCGCACCGACTTCCTGGACAGCAACTCGCTGGCGGTGTCGCCGCGCATCCTGGACGACTATGCCGCCAGCGCCGGCCAGGTGCGCGTGGCCGCCACGCGCATCAACCATAACCAGGCCGGTGACCCGCTGCGGCTGGCGCAGGCCATGCTGGCGCTGGTGGATGCAAGCGCCCCGCCGCTGCGCCTGCCGCTGGGCACCGATACCTTGCAAACAATTGCGGACAAGCATGCGTTTGTGAACGCTGAACTGAAGGACTGGAAGGCGCTGGCCGCCTCGACGGATTTCCCCACGGAAGCGCTGGCAGCCTGAGCTGCGGTGCGTCAATCAAAAAGGCCTCGCGAGAGGCCTTTTTTTGTGCAACGAAGATCACGCCGCGCAGGGTGCGAGTTTTTTCGCGGGCCACATGCGCACCACCAGCGCGGCGGCACCAGCGACCGCCGCCATCACACACACGCCCTGCCAGCCGGCCCGCGCCAGCACCACGCTGCCCAACCAGGCGCCGCTGGCCATGCCGCTGAACATGCCGATAAACAGCACGGCGTTGAGGCGGCTGCGCGCGGCGGGCTCTATGCCGTAGATGATGGTCTGGTGCGCGATCAGCGTGGCTTGCGCGCCCAGGTCAAACACCACCGCACCTAAAGCAATGAGCCACAGCTGGTCGGGGCCGGCAGCCATGGCGACAAAGGCGGCGGCCACCAGCGCCGCGCCCAGCCGGGTCACGACTTCGGGGCCTTTGCTGTCGGCCAGGCGGCCGGCCAGCGGCGCGGCCAACGCACCGGCGGCCCCCGCCAGGCCGAAGGCGCCGGCCGCGCCGCTGCCCAGGTTAAAGGGCGCGGCGTGCAGCATGATGGCCAGGGTGGACCAGAAGGCGCTAAAGCCAATGCTGATCAGCCCCTGGGCCAGGGCCGCGCGGCGCAGCGCGCCGTGGCGCTTCCACAGCGTGGCCAGCGAGCCCAGCAGCGCCAGATAGGGCAGTTGCGTGGTCGGCGCAAAACGCGGCAGGCGCCGCCACACGGCCACGCCCAGCAGCGCGATGCTGAGCGCCGCGGCCACAAACATGCTGCGCCAGCCAAGCTGCTCGGCCACGACGCCGGCCACCACACGCGACAGCAGTATGCCCAGCAGCAGCCCCGTCATCACCGTGCCCACGGTTTTGCCGCGCTGGGCTTCGGGGGCGAGCGTGGCGGCGGCCGGCACGATGTCCTGCGCCAGCGTGGCCGCCAGGCCGATCGCCAGGCTGGCCAGCGCGAGCACCGCCACCGAAGGCGCGGCGGCGGCCAGCAGCAAAGCCAGCACCAGGGCGACGGCCTTGCCCAGGATGATGCGGCGGCGGTCATAGCGGTCGCCCAGGGGCGCGAGCAGCCCAATGCCCAGCGCATAACCCAGGGTGGTCAAGGTGGGCACCAGGCCTATGGCGGCGGGCGTGGATTTGAATTCGGCCAGCAGCAGGGCCAGCATGGGCTGGCTGTAATACAGCGAAGCCGCGCCCAGGCCGGCGCCGGTGGCGAGCAGCAGGATCAGCGAAAGCGGCAATGCCGGCGCGGCGTGGTCATGCGTATAAAGAGTGGAGGTCATGGCAGGAGTCCAGGTTTGAAGCAGGATGCGAGTATGCGGGCCGGGTTTTGCACTGTGAAGGCGGCTATTGGGCACAATGGTCATACGTCAAACGCATGCAAGAACGCAGAACGGACACCCCATGAAAACCGCGCCGGACCGGATTGAACTGATGCAGACCTTTGTGCGCATCGTGGAGGCGGGCAGCCTGTCGGCCGCCGCCGCGCAGATGAACGCCACGCAACCCACGGTGAGCCGGCGCCTGCAGGCGCTGGAGCGATCGCTGGGGCTCAAGCTGCTGCAGCGCTCCACCCATGCGATGAAGCTGACCGAGGACGGCGAGCGCTGCTTTAGCCGCGCCAAGGAGTTGCTGGGCAACTGGGACGCTTTTGAGGCCGACCTGCGCGGCACCCAGGAGGTGCCGGAGGGCACGCTGCGCGTGGTGGTGCCGCACGCGCTGGGCCAACAGCAGCTGGTGGGGCCGGTGGTCGATTATTTGCGGCGCCACGAGCGCGTGACGGTGGAATGGCTGCTGCATGACGGCACGCCGGACTTCATCGCCCAGGGCATCGATTGCGCGGTGCATGTGGGCGCGGTGGAAGACCCTTCGCTGGTGGCCGTGAAGATCGCCGAAGTCCGGCGCATCGTGGTGGCCGCACCGTCGCTGCTGCAGGGCCGGCCGCCGCCGCTGCAGCCGGCCGAGCTGCAAGGCCTGCCCTGGCTGGCGCTGCAGACTTTTTACCGCAACGAGGTGGCGCTGACGCGGCGCCACGCCGGCCGGGACAGCGAGGACTACCGCTTCGCGATACGGCCGCGCCTGGGCACCGACAGCCTGTTCGCGCTGCGCAATGCCACGCTGCTGGGCCTGGGCGCGAGCATCGCCTCGACCTGGCTGGTGGCCGACGATGTGGCAGAGGGCCGGCTGCTGCACCTGGCGCCCCAGTGGTGCGCGGCGCCGCTGCCGGTTTACCTGATCTATCCCTATTCGAGTTTTTACCCGGCCAAACTGCGCCGCTTTGTGGAGGCGCTGCGCGAGGGCCTGCCCCCGGGCATGGGCCTGCCGACGCGGCCGGAACCGATGGGCGCCGCCTGAGCGGGCGCGGCTGCCGGGCTAAACCCGGGCCGTGTCCACAGCCTGCTGTAGCAGCCAGGCGGCAAACACGTCCACTGCGCGGTTCGTGTTGGCGGTGGCCGAGCGCTGGCACAGGTAGTAGCCGCGGCCGGTGGGAACGCAGATGTCGAAAGGCAGGACCAGCTGGCCGCTGCGCAGCTCGCTCTCGATCAGGCAGGGCTGGATGACGATGGCACCCATGCCGGCGGTGGCCGCGACGATGAGGTTGTTGCCAAGGTCAAAGCCGGGGCCCAGCGCGGGCAGGGTTTTTTTCACGCCCGCGCCTTCCATCCAGACGGCCCAGTTGCCCGGGTAGTTGATGTGATGGAGCAGGGGGCGCGTGGCCAGGTCCGCCGGCTGCTTGAGGTTGCGCGCCAGCGCGGGCGTGCAGGCCGGCGTGATCTCCTTGCCCAGCAGGTAGCGCCCCTGGATGCCGCGCGGCCACTTTTTGCCGGGCCGCTTGAGCGCGATCCACAGGTCGACGTCATCGCGCGTGAAGTCTTCATCAAAGCGGAACTGGCGCAGTTCCACTTCGATGCCCGGGTTCAGGGACTGAAAGCCTGCCAGCCTGGGAACCAGCCAGCGCGTTCCCAGGGTCGGCAGCACACTGACCCGGACCTTGCGCTGTGCGGGCGCACCGCCGAACTGCGTGACCGCCGACTCCAGCCCGGCCACATGCGCTTCCACCAGCTTCTGGAATTCACGCCCGCGGGCCGTGGGCACCACGCCCGTGGCTTGCCGGTCGAACAGGCTGCAGCCCAGCCTTTGCTCCAGCCGCAGGATGGCCTGGCTGACGGCGCCCTGGGTGACGGAGAGAACCTCGGCCGCGCGGCGAAAACTGCCGAGCTGGCAGACCCCGAGAAAGGCGTGCAGCTCGGCCAGCGACGGTGACTTGAACTTCATGGAGCGCATTAGATCATCTAATCACCTGCTTTGAAATTGTCGTTTGCCCTGCGGCGGCCGCGGCCGCACACTGCGGCCCATGAGCAACACCGAGCCCGTCAAAGTCATTCGCCCTACCGACAATCCCATCGCGCTGGTATGCGATTCACCGCACAGCGGCACCTGCTATCCGCAAGACTTCGATTTCGCGATCGAATTGCAGCAGCTGCGGCAATGCGAGGACACATTGATCGAGCAGCTGTGGGACGCCGCCCCGCTGGTGGGCGCGACGCTGGTGCACGCGACCTTTCCACGCAGCTACATCGACACCAACCGCGCTGAGGACGACATAGACCTTGCGATGCTGGACGGCGAATGGTCCGGGCCGGTGGCGCCCTCCGATCGCTGCCTGCGGCTTGGCAACGGCCTGGTCTTCAGCAAGACACCGACGCTGGAGCCGATTTACAACCGCCGGCTCCACGCCCGCGAGATTGCGCAACGGATTGAAAGCTGCTGGCGGCCGTACCGCCGCGCGCTGGCCGATGCGCTGACCGGCGCAAGCACACGGCAGGGCGGGTGGTGGCACCTCAATCTCCATTCCATGCCCAGCAATGCCTATGCGCGCCTGGGACTTCCGGAGAAGCCCCTGGCCGACATCGTGCTGGGCAACCTGCACGGCGCAAGCTGCGACGCGGCGTTTGTGGATGTTGTGGGCGAAGCCTTCAGGCGGCACGGTTACACGGTGGCACTGAACGACCCTTATGCGGGCCAGGACCTGGTGCGCAGCCTGGGCCGGCCCGCGCTCGGGCAGCACAGCCTGCAGGTCGAGATCAACAGGGGCCTTTACCTCGACGAAAAAACACGCGAGCCCAAGCGGCGGTTTCCTGAACTCAGGAAGCGCATCCACCTGGTGCTGCAGGACATCGCGAATTACATCAGGGAAGAAACCGTTCAGGCCGAACGCAAGGCCAAGCTCAAGGACACAGCATGACACTTATCCGCAACCGCAGGCAGGTTCTCGGCATGGCGGCCGGCGCTGCCGGCGTGATGGCCTGCCCGGCCTTCAGCCAGGCACGCGCCTGGCCCAACCGACCCATCACGCTGATCGTGCCTTTTCCACCCGGCGGCGCGGTGGACATTTCGGCGCGCGCCGTCTCCGACAAGCTGGGCAGGCTGCTCGGCCAGCCGGTGGTGATCGACAACAAGGCCGGCGCGGGCGGCGCCATAGGCACCGGCATAGGCGCGAAGGCCGCGCCCGACGGCTACACGCTGGTGGTCACCTCGCAGTCGACCCATGTGGTCAACCCCGCGGTGTCAAGCAGCCTGCCGTATGACGCGGTCAACGATTTCGCCTACATCACGCTGATCGACAGGCTGCCCAATGTGCTGGTCGCCAGCGCCAAGCTGCCCGTCAAGAACTTCGCCGAGTTTGTGCGTTACGCCAAGGCCAATCCGGGCAAGCTGAACTACGCCTCATCGGGCAACGGCTCAGTCGCGCATCTGAGCATGGAGCTGCTCAAGGCCAAGCTGGGCCTGTTCATCACGCACATTCCTTACCGGGGTTCCGGGCCGGCGCTGACGGATTTGCTGTCGGGGCAGGTGCAGCTGACCTGGAACAACCTGTCCTCCAATCTCGGCATGCTGCAGAACGGGAGCCTGCGCGCACTGGCCGTCGCGGCGCCGCTGCGCGTGCCGCAGCTGCCGGATGTTCCGACTTTTGACGAGCTCAAGCTGCCCGACCTGAACCTCACCTCGTGGACGGGACTGGCCGCACCGGCAAAGACACCGGAGCCCATCATCCAGACGCTGTATGACGCGATGCGCAGCATTCTTCGCGACAAGGACACGCAGGAAACCTGGCGCAAGCGCGGCGCCATGCTTCCCGAGAATGTGCGGCCCGCCGAGTACCGGCAGGAAGTGATTCAGCGCATCCAGTTCTTCAAGAACGTCGCGCAGGCCAACAAGATTGTGCTGGACTAGGCGAGTATGAATCCCCGCCACCCTGGCGTCACGCCCCAGCCGGACGGCTGACACCCACGCCTTTCCCCCTGAAGTTTCTTGCTGCCCGCCGAAGACGAAATCTTCAGCGGCCTGGGCGAGCTTTGCCCGCGAAAACCCCAGCGGCGGTGATGAATCTCCGCCATCGACAAAAACATTTGAGGAGTGAGGGATGAAACTGAAGATGATCTGCCTGGCCGCCATGGCCGCCGGTGCAATAACACCCGTGGCCGCGCTGGCGCAAAGCACGGTGACGATTTACGGGAGGATGGACACGAGCTTTGAGAACTCGAAGACCGGCTCCATTTCCCAGACCCTGATCACGGGCAACGCCTCCCGCCTGGGCTTCAAGGGCGTCGAAGACCTGGGCGGCGGGCTCAAAGCCCTGTTTGGGCTCGAGATGGGAATCTCTTCCGACACCGGGGCATCAAGCACGCCGATGTACCGCAACTCCTACGTGGGGATTGGCGGCGACTTCGGCGTCGTCAACATCGGCCGCATTGATTCGGCCGCGCCCAGCCGCACGCCGATTTATGCCATCCTGAGCCGGAATGTGGAGTACGTGATCCACGACGCGGGCGCCACGGCCATAGGCACCTCCATCTTCAATGCGCGCACGCGCGTGTCGAATGCCATCGGCTACGCCAGCCCGGTCATCGGCAATGTTGTGTTCCGCGCCGGCCACTACCTCAACGGCGAAGGCCTGGCGGAAAACCCGGCCGGCCCGATACGCTTTGAGGGCGACTACAAGCAGACCGATGTGTCGGTCAGCTACGGCGAAGGCGGCGGCCCCCTGGGGCTGGGCTTGGGCTACGGCAGCGACAGCAAGCGCGGTGGCGCCCTGCTCAACGACTTCAGGAACAAGTGGATGCTGGTCGGCTCCTACGACTTCGGCGAAGTGCGGGCCTGGGCGGTTTACAACCGCGACAACTTCGTGGGCGGCCCGCTGTCACGCAGCAAGGTCGATGCGCAGATGATTGGCGCCTCCTGGGACCTGACACCCAGCAGCAAGATCATGGGCAACTACATCCGCAAGGATGTGCAGAGCGATCCGGCCGGAAAACTCAAACGCTTCCAGGCGGGGTATTCCTACAAGATGAGCAACCGCACCTCGCTGTATGCCTTTTATGACCGCACCGATCCCAACAACCGTGTCGCCAACGACCTGATCCGGGTTTACGGCGTGGGCATCCTGCACAACTTCTGAGCGGCCAGCCAGCCGGACAGGCCTACTGCTCGCAGAGGCCTTTTTCCACCATATCGATCACGCGCTGGCCGATCTGCTGCATCTGCGGGCCCATGAGCGGGCCCAACGGACCGTCCACGACCAGCATGGCCAGGCCGTGCACCGCCGACCAGGCGAGGAATTCGGCGCCGGGGCGGCGCCCGGGCGGCAGCAGGCCTGCGCCCACCAGTTTGTCGATCGCGGCGCCCAGCAGCTCAAAGGGATCCAGCCCGCTTTGGCCTTTGCGCTCGCTGTCCGCGGGCGCGCCCTGGGCTCTTTCCTTCAAATCATCCGAAGGGCCGAAGGCCGTGCGGAACAGCCCGCTTTCGGCCTGCGCAAAACGCAGGTAGCCGGTGCCGACCGCGCGCAGGTTGGCGCGGGCGAATTCGGCGGGCGATAGGTCCGGCGGCAGCGCGGCCAGCTCGGCCTCCATGGCGCGGGCCACGGCCGCCAGGGCGACGGAGCGCACCGCATAGAGCAGGACCTGGCGGCTTTCGAAATGGCGGTACGCGGCATTGGGCGCAACGCCCGCGCGGCGCGTGGCTTCGCGCAGCACCACGGCCTCGGGCCCGCCCGCGCGGGCCAGCTCCACGGCGGCGTCCAGCAGGGCGCGCCGCAAGTCCCCGTGGCGGTAAGTGCTGCGGGGTGACGGTATCTGGGGCGCGCTCGACATGGCTTGTTACTTATTTATGTGGACAGCGTTCATTATCTTTGCTATTCTTTTGTGGACGGTGTACACAATACTGCTGATCCGGCCCCCGCACAAGACCCCGGATCCTGGATTTCCCCTCTGGCAAACACTTTTTCAAGAAGGACGAGCATGCAGAAAATCACCCCCTTCCTGTGGTTCAACGACCAGGCCGAGGAGGCCATGAACTTTTATGTCTCCATCTTCAAGAACTCGAAGATCACCATGCTCAGGCGCTACGGCAAGGAAGGCCCGGGGCCGGAGGGCTCGGTCATGACCGGCAGCTTCGTGCTCGAGGGCCAGGAATTCATGGCGCTCAACGGCGGCCCGCATTTCAGCTTCACGCCGGCGATTTCGCTGTTCGTGGACTGCAAGACGCAGGAGGAGGTGGACGAGCTCTGGGACAAGCTGTCGGCCGGCGGCGCGCCCAACCAGTGCGGCTGGGTGCAGGACAAGTTCGGCCTGTCCTGGCAAATCATCCCGACGGCGCTCGGCGAAATGCTGGGCGACAAAAACCCGGCCAAGGCCGGCGCCGCCATGGGCGCCATGCTCAAGATGCGCAAGATCAATATCAAGGACCTCAAGGAAGCCTACGACAGGGCCTGAGGAATCCAGACACCGTTTTATTCAACCCACTATTCACCCAAGGAGAGATCTCCGTGAGCACCAAGATGTTTGTGAACCTGGCCGTGAAAGACCTGGACAGGTCGGTGAAATTTTTCACCGCGCTGGGCTTCAGGTTCAACCCGCAATTCACCGACAAGAACGCCACCTGCATGATCGTGAGCGAGGAAAATTTTGTGATGTTGCTGGTCGAGGACTATTTCAAGACCTTCACGCCCAAGCCGGTGGTCGACGCGCGCAAGAGCACCGAGGTGCTGATCTGCCTCTCGGCGGACAGCCGCGAGGCCATAGACGCAATGGTCCGCAAGGCCGTGGCCGGCGGCGCGACCACGCCCAGCAAGGCGCAGGACCACGGTTTCATGTACCAGCACGGTTTCGAGGATCTCGACGGCCACATCTGGGAGCTGGTTCACATGAACGTTGAAGCCCACGCCGCGCAAAAGAACGCCTGAAATCCCCACCCCCACCAATCCCCATCAACCCTTTATCCACCAAGGAGCCCACCATGCTGGTCCAGTCCTACCTGTTTTTCAACGGCCGCTGCGAAGAGGCCATCAACTTTTACCGCAAGGCGCTGGGCGCCGAAGTGAAGATGATGATGCGCTTCAAGGAAAACCCCGAACCCATGACCGAGGGCTGCGGCCCCGGCGGAGCCGCCATTCCCGGCGACAACATCATGCACGCCTGCTTCAGGATTGGCGAATCGGAAGTGATGGCCTCCGACGGCATGGGCACCGGCCAGCCGGAGTTCAAGGGCTTTTCGCTGTCGCTGACCGCGGCCAGCGACGCCGAGGCCAATCGCCTCTTCAATGCGCTGGCCGACGGCGGCAAGGTGGAAATGCCCATCATGAAAACCTTTTACGCCTCGTCCTTCGGCATGGTGGTCGACCGCTTCGGCGTGTCGTGGATGGTGATCAAGCCCCTGCCCATGCCCTGAGGCGGCGGCACATGCAGTTCCTTTTGATCATTAGCCACGACGCGGCCTTCGCGCCCACACCGGCGCTGGTGGCCGAGATAGGCGCCTGGGTCCGCGACATGCAGGGCCGCGGCATCCTCCAGCACGGCAACCCGCTGCGCCCGCCCGGCGACGCGATGACGGTGCGGGTGCGCGGCGGCAAACGCAAGGTGAGCAGCGGCCCCTTCACCGACAGCGCGGAAAAAATGGCGGCCTACGGGCTGATTGAATGCGCCGGCATGCAGGAGGCCATCGACATCGCGGCCGGTCACCCCATGGCCCGCGCCGCGACCATAGAGGTCAGGCCGGTGTGGTCCGACCTGCCGCGCATGGCCGCGTAAAACACACAGCACGAAAAGATGCCCATGAAGCTTTATTACTCGGACACGCTGAACCCGCGAAAAGCCTGCGCGGTCGCCAGGCACTTGAAGCTGCCCGTGGAGTTCATCCACGTCGCGCTCGAAAAGGGCGAGCACCGCACGCCGGAATTCTGCGCGATGAACCCGAACGCCAAGGTGCCGGTGCTGGTCGACGGCGAACTGGTGCTGTGGGAATCGAACGCCATCATGTGCCACCTGGCCGAAAAAGCCGGCTCGGATTTGTGGCCGCGGGACGATCGCCGCATCGAGGTGCTGCGCTGGCTGATGTGGGACGCCACCGAGTTCGAGCCGGCCGCCGCCACGTTTTATTTCGAGCACATCATCAAGCCGCGTTTTTTGCGCAGCGAAGCCGACCCGGCTGAAATCGCCAGGGTGACACCGGCCTTCGAACGCTACGCCGGCGTGCTGGAGGCACACCTCAAAGGCCGCGACTACCTGGTGGGCAACGCGCTGACGGTGGCCGACTTCGCGGTGGCCATCACCTTGCCCTATGCGGGCAAGACCGGGCTGCCGCTGCAGGCCTTTCCGGAAATCCGGCGCTGGCATGCGCAGCTCAACGAACTGCCGGCCTGGCGCGAGCCTTTTCCCGCATTGCGGGCCGCCGCGGCCGCGTGATCCGCCGCGGAATCAATAAAGGCCGGCGAACGCTTGGCGTATGCGCCGGCCTGTGCAGCCTACAAGCTGTTGGCGACTTAACGGGCCGGTGCGGGAACGATCACGACCGTGTCACCGGTCTGGCCGGTCTGGCCAGTCCTTCCGGTATTGCCGGTGGCACCGGTTGCGCCCGTGGCACCCGTGGCGCCTTCATAGCCGGTGGAGCCGGTTGCACCTGTCGCGCCGGTGGCGCCCGTCGGGCCGGGAATGCCCACGCCCGCGCCCGTGGCACCTTTGGCACCATCGGTACCGGAGGCGCCGGTGGCGCCAGCAGGGCCGGCGGGGCCGGGAACCGTGACAACGGCGGCAGGCGGCGCGACAACCGTGCGTTCACAGGCGCTCAGGGCCAGCGTGCCGGCAAGTGCGGCTAAAAGCAGGGGGTATTTCATAAGAGGTCCTTGGTGAGAAATTCGCACGGATAGCGTGCGCCAACAGTTCGTTCCCAGGGCCTGTCAACAGGACCTGACCGTAAACTGTTTTTTTTACGGACCATGTGCATGAAACCGATATCGGCCACAACGCTTTGCCGGAGCACAAACATCCGGAAACCGCGCAGCGGTCGCCGTATGCCTGGCTGCCTTGAAAGAATCATTTCCGATGCAGACAACAGGATGAATGTCCAAGTTACCCATGGACGGCCGTGCATGCTGTAGGACGGGCCCACGACAGCCTGTCCCGAATCAGCGGCAGCGCGCCCTCACAAACGGCCGCGCCGCGCAGAAAACCCCTGGCGGGCATTTTTCACCCGCGCTCTATAGAATGATCCGGGTCTCTTCTGGCACCAGTCTTCCGGTGCCACTTTCATCAGGATGCCGCGTGCAAGCCAATCCCATTATTTCGATACAGCAACTCAGCAAAACCTACGCCTCGGGCTTTCATGCGCTCAAGTCCGTGGACCTGGAGATACGGCGCGGCGAAATTCTCGCGCTGCTGGGCCCCAACGGCGCGGGCAAGACCACCCTGATCAGCATCATCTGCGGCATCGTCAGGCCCAGCTCGGGCACGGTGACCGCCGACGGCCACGACATCGTGCGCGACTACCGGGCCGCCCGCGCCAAGATAGGCCTGGTGCCGCAGGAGCTGTCGACCGACGCCTTTGAAACCGTGTGGTCCACCGTGAGTTTCAGCCGCGGCCTGTACGGCAGGGCGCCCAACCCGGCCTATATCGAAAAGGTGCTGCGCGACCTGTCCCTGTGGGACAAGAAGGACAGCAAGATCATGACGCTCTCGGGCGGCATGAAGCGCCGGGTGCTGATCGCCAAGGCGCTGTCGCACGAGCCGACCATCCTGTTCCTGGACGAGCCCAGCGCGGGCGTCGACGTCGAGCTGCGCAAGGGCATGTGGCAAATGGTGCGCGACTTGCGCGACAGCGGCGTGACCATCATCCTGACCACGCACTACATCGAGGAGGCCGAGGAAATGGCCGACCGCATAGGCGTGATCAACAAGGGCGAGCTGATCCTGGTCGAAGACAAGGCCGTGCTGATGCGCAAGCTCGGCAAGAAGCAGCTGAGCCTGCAGCTGCAGACGCCGCTGCAGAACATTCCGGCCGCGCTGGCCGGGCTGCCGCTGGAGCTGGCCCAGGAAGGCCGCAGCCTGGTTTACACCTTTGACACGCAGACCGAGGAAACCGGCATCGCGGCCCTGCTCAGGCAGCTGGCCGAACTCGGCATCGACTTCAAGGACCTGCATTCGAGCGAGAGTTCGCTCGAGGACATCTTCGTGAGCCTGGTGCATGCCGGCCAACCCGCCACCCAGAAGGAGGCCGCATGAACTGGCACGCCATCCGCGCGATCTACCGCTTTGAAATGGCGCGCACCTTCCGCACGCTGATGCAGTCCATCGCCTCGCCGGTGATCTCCACCTCGCTCTACTTCGTGGTGTTCGGGGCCGCCATCGGTTCGCGCATGGGCGACATCGAGGGCATACGCTACGGCGCCTTCATCATCCCCGGCCTGGTCATGCTGTCGCTGCTCAACGAGAGCATCTCCAATGCCGCCTTCGGCATCTACATGCCGAAATGGTCGGGCACGATTTACGAGCTGCTGTCGGCGCCGGTGTCCTCCATGGAGGTGGTGATGGGCTATGTGGGCGCCGCGGCGAGCAAATCCGTCATGCTGGGCCTCCTGATCCTGGCGACGGCGCGGCTGTTCGTGCCTTATGAGATCGCCCACCCTTTCTGGATGCTGTGCTTTTTGCTGCTGACGGCGCTGACCTTCAGCCTGTTCGGTTTCATCATCGGGCTGTGGGCCGACAACTTCCAGAAGCTGCAGGTCGTGCCGCTGATGGTGGTGACGCCGCTGACCTTTCTGGGCGGCGCGTTTTACGCCATCAACATGCTGCCGCCGCTGTGGCAGAAGATCGCCCTGTTCAACCCGGTGGTCTACCTGATCAGCGGCTTCCGCTGGAGCTTTTACGGCGTGGCCGATGTCAATGTGGGCCTCAGCGTGCTGGCCATCCTGGGCTTTCTGGCGCTGTGCCTGGGCGTGGTGTGGTGGATCTTCCGCACGGGCTGGAAGCTCAAGGCCTGAGAAAGCTTGGGAACACGGCGGGAGGCCACGGCTGCCGGGCCGGCGGCGTGCTTGAAGCAGGGGCAGCCGGCCCCATATGGTTTCTTTGAAAATCTCACGCCAGAAAGGCCTCGCCATGTCTGCCGACTCCACCGCAGGTTTCGCTACCCCTTCCGCTGCCAGTCCGATCCTCCAGGCCAAGCCGCTCGGCTTCCCGTGGGCCACCATCGACCCCTTCCTCTTTTGCGCTTATCACGACGACGCCTACCCCCGCGCCAATGCGCAGATGGGCCCGGACGCTTCGCTGGCCGGGCGCGACATCGGCCAGGACTTCAGCCGCAAGGACGGCTGGAGCATGTACCACGGCGAAAAGATTCCCGGCTTTCCTCCGCACCCGCACCGCGGCTTTGAAACCGTGACGGTGGTACGCAAGGGCCTGATCGACCACTCCGACTCGCTGGGCGCGACCGCGCGCTTCGGCCGGGGCGACGCGCAGTGGCTTACCGCCGGCAAGGGCATCGTGCATGCCGAGATGTTCCCGCTGCTGGACGAAAAGAATGACAACCCGCTGGAGCTGTTCCAGATCTGGCTGAACCTGCCGGCGCGCAGCAAGATGAGCGAGCCGCACTTCACCATGTTCTGGGGGCAGGATATTCCGCGCCTGACGGCCACCGATGCCGATGGCCGCACGACCGAAGTCGCCGTGGTGGCGGGCCAGCTGGCGGGCGCCGGTGCGCCCCTGCCGCCGCCGCCGGACTCCTGGGCGGCGCAGGCCGACGCGGACGTGGCGATCTGGACGATACGCATGGCGCCGGGCGCCCGCTGGGAGCTGCCCGCGGCTGGCGGCGACGGCACGCGCCGTATGCTGTATTTCTTCAAAGGCACGTCCATTGAAGTCGCCGGCCGGCAGCTTGACCAGCATGCGGCGCTGGAGCTGCGCGCCGGCGAGGCCGTGGCGCTGCGCAACACCGGCGCTGGAGAGGCGGAGTTTTTGTTGCTGCAGGGCAAGCCCATCGGCGAGCCGGTGGTGCAGTACGGGCCGTTCGTGATGAACACGCAGGCCGAGATCGCCCAGACCATGGCCGACTACCGGCGCACGCAGTTCGGCGGCTGGTCGTTTGCCGACGATGCGCCGGTGCATGGCCGTGAGCCGGCACGCTTTGCGCGCCACCCAGGCGGGCGGGAAGAAAAACCAGCCGGCGGCTGAGCACAGGGCGGCGTTCGCCGCCGCCCTGCCTGCGCGGCTCTTGTGAAAATCCGCTGAAAGGGGATGCCCGTTCGGTATCCCCGCCGCCTGCAGGATTTGCCGCAAACTTCTACACTGCGGCATCCTGAAGGAGCCCGCATGGACAAAGACCCCAGCCACACTGCCGTGAAGCAGGCGCTTGATAGCTTGAGCACCCGCTTCTTCCGCGCGGTGTCATTTGAGCCCGGCGACAAACCGGCCTACAAGGACATCCACGGCCTGTTCATTGCCACCGGCCTGCTGATCAAGAACACGGCGGCCACGCCCGAGATCTCCAGCGTCGCCGAATTCATCGCGCCGCGCCAGGCGCTGGTGGACAGTGGGGCGCTCACACGCTTCAAGGAATGGGAGCTGTCGGAAATCACGCAAATCTTCGGCAACATCGCCCACCGCTACAGCGCCTACGGCAAGGCCGGGACGCAGGGCGGCCAGGCTTTTGAGGCGCGCGGCGTGATCTCCACGCAGTTCATCAAGACACCTGAAGGCTGGAAGATGAGCGCCATGGCCTGGGACGACGAGCGGCCCGGCCTGTCGCTGCCGGCTGAATTGCTGGGCGGCTAAGCCTCCAGACCCGGCCGCTACGGCGCGTTTCAGCGCGCGGCGCGGCGGTCCCAGCACAGCGCGGCCACCAGCACCAGGCCACCGACCAGCCCCAGGTGCTCGAGGAATGAATTGCGGTTGTGGAATTGCTCCATGCCGCTCATGGCCCAGAAGGGGTGGCCTATGACTGTGGCGACCACCGTGAACCCGGCCAGCGCAAGCGCGCCCAGCGCCGCCCACAGGCCGCGGCCGAACAGCATCAGCGCCGCGCCGGCCAGCTGCGTGACGAGCACTACGGCGGCAAACACGGGCGCCGGGGTCAGGCCGAAATGCGCGGCCTCGCCGATGGCCGCGTCGAAATTGAGCAGCTTGGAGACGCCGCTGTAGACAAAGGCGACCGCCAGCAACAGCCTGGCGGCCCGGAGCGCCGGTGTTGAAAAAGGCGGCTCGTGTGTGTTCATGGTTTTCTTCCTGCCAGGTATTGTTTAAAGCCAGCACGCGCAACCGAGCGCGCCCCAGAAGCTTTTTTCGTCGGACACCGGTGCATGGCCCAGCCAGCTTTGGGTGTGGCCGTGCCCATGCACCGCGCAGGGCCTGGCGCAGCAGTCTGCAAAGGGCTGCATTGCGCGCGCGGCGCGGCCGGCCGGCTGGGCACCCGCCGCGGGTTCGCGCCAGTAGCCGCCGAAGGCTTTTGTCGGCACCCAGTCGTTGGCGGCCTTGGGCATGGGCGGCGCGAGGTTCGCGAAACCGCCGTCGCCATGCACGATGCGGCCGCCCACCACGGTCAGGTGCGAGACCAGGTCCTTGATGTCGGATTCCGGGATGCCGAAGAAGTCGCGCGAGGGCACGATGAAGTCGGCGAGCTGGCCCACCTTGATCTGGCCTTTTTTCCCCTCGGCGTTGGCGAACCAGGCGCTGCCGCTGGTCCACAGCCGCAGCGCGGTGTCGCGGTCCAGCAAGTTGTCGGGCCGGTACAGCGTGGTGCCGCCCAGCGTCTTGCCGGTGACCATCCAGTACAGGCAGACCCAGGGGTTGTAGCTCGCGACGCGGGTCGCATCGGTGCCGCCGCCCACGGGCAGGCCGGCGTCCAGCATGCGGCGAATCGGCGGCGAGTGCTCGGCGGCCCCGGCGCCGTAGCGTTCGATGAAGTATTCGCCCTGGTAGGCCATGCGGTGCTGCACGGCAATGCCGCCGCCCAGCGCCTTGACCCGGTCGATGTTGCGCGGGCTGATGGTTTCGGCGTGGTCGAAAAACCAGTGCAGGCCGTTGAAGGGAATCTCGCGGTTGACCTTCTCGAAGGTGTCGAGCGCGCGCCCTATCGATTCGTCATAGGTCGCGTGCAGGCGGAAGGGCCAGCGCTTTTCCACCAGCAGGCGCACCACGCGCTCGAGCTCGTCCTCCATGCTCGCGGGCAGCTCGGGCCGGGGCTCGCGGAAGTCCTCGAAATCGGCCGCGGAGAACACCAGCATTTCGCCGGCGCCGTTGTGGCGCAGCATGTCGGTGCCGGACAGCGGCGGCAGCATGCCTGTCCATTGCCGGAAATCCTCGGCTTCCTGTTTGGGCCGCTGCGTGAACAGGTTGTAGCCTATGCGCACGGTGAGCTCGCCGGCATCGCGCAGCTTCTCGATGACGCGGTAGTCCTCGGGATAGTTCTGGAAGCCGCCGCCGGCATCGATCACCGAGGTGATGCCGAGCCGGTTCAGCTCGCGCATGAAGAGCCGGGTCGAGGCCTCCTGCGCATCCGGGTCCAGCTTGGGGCCCTTGGCCAGTGTGGCGTAGAGGATCATCGCGTTGGGTTTGGCCAGCAGCAGGCCGGTGGGATTGCCCTGGGCATCGCGCGCGATCTCGCCGCCGGGCGGATTCGGCGTGTCCTTGCCGTAGCCGACGGCGCGCAGGGCGGCGCCGTTGAGCAGGGCGCGGTCGTACAGGTGCAGGATGAAGACCGGGGTGTCGGGCGCGGCCGCGTTGATTTCCGCGAGCGTGGGCAGGCGTTTTTCGGCGAACTGCTGCTCGGTGAAACCGCCGACCACACGCACCCACTGCGGCGCCGGCGTGCGCGCCGCCTGCGCCTTGAGCATGGCCATTGCGTCGGCGAGCGAGGGCACGCCGTCCCAGCGCAGCTCCATCGCGTAATTGAGGCCGGCGCGTATCAAATGCGTGTGGCTGTCGTGCAGGCCGGGCAAGGCTGCCGCGCCGCCCAGGTCGACCACCCGTGTCGCGGCGCCCGCGTGGCGCATGGCGTCTTCATGGCTGCCCACGGCAATGAATGTGCCGCCGGCCACGGCCACCGCGGCGGCCACCGGGTTCTGCCGGTCCAGGGTGGTGAAGCGGCCGTTGATGAAGACAAGGTCGGCGGTGGCGGGAGGGTTCATGGGGTTTCCGTTGGATTGGGGATGTCAGCGCCGCGCGAACAGCCAGGGGTGCAGCAGCCGCGTGTAGGGCGGCATGACCACCCAGACCACCAGGGCCACGATGACGGCCGCCAGTATGCCGTGCGCCACGCCATACATGCCCAGCACGGGGACGGCCTTGAACAGCGGCCCCATGGCCCAGGGCACGACCATGGTGAGCGGCCAGATGACCGAGGTGGTGATCAGCCACTGCTTCCAGGCCGCGGGCTTGACCGGCGCCTCTGCGCCGGCCGCCGCTTCAGGGGGAAACAGGAAGTCGATGCCGCTGCCCATGCTGACCTGTTCACCGGCTTGCAGAAGCGGCTGCACCGCCTCGAGCAGGCGCGCGCGTTCCGCCGACCGGTACCAGCCGTTGAGCTGTTCGGTGGTGGCAAAGCGCACCACGATGAGGTAGTCGACGCCGCCCTCGGACGGGCGGACCACATGCACGCCCTGGTGGCCCGGATAGGCCGATGCGGTGCGCATGGTCTCGGCCAGCCAGCCGTCATACGCGGTGCGCGCGCCGGCGCGCACGCGGTGGCGCACCACAAGGCTGACGCTTTCGGAGGACGGGCCGGCCGGCTCGCCGGGGCTGTTCGCGCTGTTCATGGCGCTTTCAGCCCAGCTTGCGCGCGGGCATCTTGTGCACGTGCGTGATCGCGTAGTCGACGCCCGATCCATAGGCGCCGGAATGCTCCATGACGATGCCCGTGGTGCCCGCATAGGTCTCCTTGCGCGCCCAGTCGCGCTGCATTTCGAGCAGGAACTGCTGCCAGGTGATGGGCACGGCGCCGGCCTGGATCATGCGCTGCACCGACATGTTGTGCGCCGCCACCGAGGTGCCGCCGGAGGCGTCTTCCACAAAATACACCTCGTAGCCGTCGGCCATGGCCTCCAGCGCGGGGAAGTTCAGGCAGACCTCGGTCCACAGCGCCGCGAGCACCAGTTTTTTGCGGCCGAATTTTTTCAGCTCGGCCTTCACGCCCGCGTCGTCCCAGGTGTTCATGCTGGTGCGCTCAAAAATCCGGTTGTCGGGCAGCACCGCCAGCAGTTCGGGCCAGATGTTGCCCGAGAAGGACTCGGTCTCAACCGAGGTCAGCACCGTGGGAACCTGGAACACCTTGGCCGCCTTGGCCAGGCCGATGACGTTGTTCTTCAGCAGCTGCCGGTCGATGTTGGCCACGCCAAAGGTCATTTGCGGCTGGTGGTCGATCAGCACCAGCGCGCAGTTCTGGGGGGTGAGCAGTTCGAGTTTTCCTTGAGCCATGGCGAGTCCCTTGAAAGAGTGGATAAACAAGCCTGGAATGCTAAATTGCAGCCAATGGGTTGACTAGACTGTGTTTTAGAACCAAACCGTATCCAGACAGGAACCAATCATGGACAGACTTGATGCCCTCCAGGCCCTGGTGCTATCGACGCGGCTGGGCAGTTTTGCCGCCGCCGCGCGTGAACTCGGCGTGACGCGCTCACAGATCAGCAAGCTCATTGCCTCGCTGGAAACCGAGTACGGCGGCGCGCTGTTTGTGCGCTCCACCCGCGCGATTGCCTTGACCAGCGCCGGCGCCACCTTGCACGACTACGCGGTGGACCTGCTGGCCATCGCCGCCGAAGCCCGCGAGTCCATGGCGGCCATTCGCGGCGCGGTGGCCGGGCCGCTGCGCGTCAACGCGCCCATGTCCTTCGGCAAGCTGGTGCTGGCGCCGCTGCTGTCGCAGTTCCTGGCGCTGCATCCGCGGGTCGAGCTGCGCGTGGAGCTCAACGACCGCATGCTGGACCCCTATGAGACCGGCTTTGACCTCACCCTGCGCATCGCGCAGCTACCGGACTCTTCGCTGGCGGCGCGCCGCCTGTGCGACGTGCGCCGCGCCGTGTACGCCGCCCCGGCCTACCTGCGGGCGCACGGTACGCCCGCATCACCCAAGGCCCTCGAGGCGCACCGCTGCCTGAACTACGCGCATGCCAACAAGGGGCACATCTGGCACCTCGGGAGAGGCCGGGAAACAGCGCACATCGCCGTCGGCGGGCCGCTGTGCGCCAACAACGGCGACCTGCTGGTGGAGGCCGCCGTCGCGGGCGCCGGCCTGGTCCTGCAGCCCGAGTTCCTGGCGGCCAGACACCTCGCGGCGGGCCGCCTGGTGCCGGTGTTGCCGCAGTGGCAGGAGTCCCCGGAGATCGCGCTCTACGCGCTGTACCCGGCGACGCGGCGCGTTCCCGTCACGGTGCGCGCCCTGATAGACCACCTGGCGGCGGCCTTGCCGCAAGCCATGTCGGCCGTTCAAGCGCCCGCGCACTCCATGCCGAAGCGGGGCGGCGCGCTGGGCCCCAGCAGCCAGTAGGTGGCCATGCGGCCCCGGCCCTTGACCTCGATAGGCTCGCGCGCGGCAAAGGCAAAATGCTGCCGCGTCTGCAGGTAGACCGCTTCGCTGACGTGGACGGCGCCGGGCTCGCCGCTGGCCTCCATGCGGCTGGCCACATTGACCGTGTCGCCCCAGACGTCGTAGAGAAAACGCTTGACGCCTATCACCCCCGCCACCGCGGGTCCCGCGTGCATGCCTATGCGCATGGCCAGCCGCGTGCCGTTGGCGGCGTTGTAGCGCCGCAAGGCCTCGCCCATGTCCAGGGCCAGCCGTCCCAGGCTGTCGAGCCGGTGGTGGGCCACCACCATGTAGGCATCGCCTATGGTCTTGATCTTTTCCAGCCCGTACTTTTCCACCAGGCCGTCAAAGGCCGAGAAGATCTGGTTGAGCACCAGCACCAGCGCGTCCGGCGGCAAGGCGCGTGAAAAACTCGTGAAGCCGGCGATGTCGGCGAACAGCACGCCCATGTTGTCGAACTTCACCGCGTTGACCTTGTCCTCGCGCTTGAGTTCATCGGCGATGGAGGCCGGCAGCACGTTGTACAGCACCTTGTCGGCGCGCGCGCATTCACTCTCGGCGCGCTGCATCTCGGTGTACAGCTCGGCATTGCGCGCCAGCATGAGCTTGTCGAGCGCCACGCACAGCACCAGGATGCAAAAGGGGTTGACCAGCGCGGCCAGGAGCCCCAGGCCCACGTGCCCGCGCAGGGCGGCGGCCAGGCCCAGCGCCGCAAAGCTCAGCAGGTACATGGGCCTGCGCACCGGGCTGGGCGTGCACATGACGGCCGCGACAAAGGTCGCCCCCGCCGCATAGATGGACAAATCGCCCCACATCGCGCCATGGACGGCGCCTATCCAGGTGGCCAGCAGCATGGCGCAGGCGCAGGCGGCGTTGAGCGCCCCTTCCCGGCCGCGCAGCCGCGGCGCAAACCGGTCCGCCAGGATGACGGCGATGAAAAACAGCTCGGCCGTGAGTTGCCAGGCCAGCAGGCCGGCCACACCCGGCGGCCAGTCCGGCCGCGCGATGCTGAAGTAAGCCGCATCGGCGGCCAGCGCCGCCGGCGGCAACAGCCAGGCCACGGCCTTGCTGTAATACACGCCCTGTGCCCAGCTTTTCTGGACGAGCCAATCCCTGAACGGCTGCTCTGCCATGGTCATTCCTCCCTTGCGCCGCGCGGCATGGGCGCGGCATGCGGGGACCATACGGGCTGGCCGGGTGTAGGTCAACGGACATTGACCGCCCGCGGCCTTTTGATGTGCGAAGCCGAAAAAAAAGCGCCCGAAGGCGCTTTTCATGGAGGACCGTGGCGAAATTACTTCGAAACCACGCGCACCATTTCCAGGCACTTGTTGGAGTAGCCCCATTCGTTGTCGTACCAGGCCACGACCTTGACGAAGGTGCCGTCCAGCGCGATGCTGGCGTCGGCGTCAAACACGCTGGTGCAGGTCTCGCCGCGGAAATCGGTGGCGACCACCTTGTCTTCGGTGTAGCCCAGGATGCCCTTGAGCGCGCCTTCGCTTTGCGCCTTCATCTCGGCGCAGATTTCCTTCAGCGTGGCTTCCTTGTTGAGTTCGCAGGTCAGGTCGACCACCGAGACGTCGGAGGTCGGCACGCGGAAGGACATGCCGGTCAGCTTCTTGTTGAGCTCGGGGATCACCACGCCCACGGCCTTGGCCGCGCCGGTGGAAGAAGGAATGATATTTTCCAGGATGCCGCGGCCGCCGCGCCAGTCCTTGTTACTCGGGCCGTCCACGGTTTTTTGCGTGGCGGTGGCAGCGTGCACAGTCGTCATCAGGCCGCGCTTGATGCCCCACTTGTCGTTGAGCACCTTGGCGACGGGCGCCAGGCAGTTGGTGGTGCAGCTGGCGTTGGAGATGATGGCCTCGCCCTTGTAGGTCTTGTCGTTGACGCCGAAGACGAACATCGGGGTGTCGTCTTTGGACGGCGCCGAGAAGATGACTTTCTTGGCGCCGGCGGCCAGGTGTTTCTCGCCGGAGGCTTTGTCCAGGAAGAGGCCCGTCGATTCCAGCACCACGGTGGCGCCGATGTCGCCCCACTTGAGGTTGGCGGGGTCGCGTTCCTGCGTCAGGCGGATCTTCTTGCCGTTGACGATCAGGGTGTTGCCGTCCACGGACACGTCGCCTTCAAAGCGGCCGTGCACCGAGTCGTACTTCAGCATGTAAGCCAGGTAGTCGGGCTCGAGCAGGTCGTTGATGCCGACGATTTCGATGTCGCTAAAGCTCTTGATCGCCGAGCGGAACACGTTGCGGCCGATACGGCCAAAACCATTGATACCAAGTTTGATCGTCATTTTCTGTTGCTCCTGGAAGTTGAAATTCGTTGAATCGGCGGGCCGTGTACTGATGCGTGCGCTTATTTGCGCAGCACCGTGCGCACGGTGTCGGCGACGTTCTCGGCGGTGAAGCCGAAGTGTTTGAACAGCACCGGGGCGGGGGCGGACTCGCCGTAGCTGTCGATGCCGACAACGGCCGCGCAGCCGTATTTCCACCAGCCGTCGGTCACGCCCATTTCCACCGCGATACGGGGGATGCCCTCGGGCAGGACTTCGCTCTTGTAGGCGGTCTTCTGTTTGTCGAAGGTGGTGGTGCTGGGCATGGAAACCACGCGCACGGCGATCTTGTGGGCGGCCAGCAGTTCCTGGGCCTTGAGCGCCAGCTGCACTTCGGAGCCGGTGGCGATGATCACGGCCTGGGCCTTTTTGTTCAGGCCCACTTCTTCCGGCCCGGCCAGCACGTAGGCACCGCGGCTGATGTTGCCGAGGTCTTTCTTGGGCGCGTAGGGCAGGTTCTGGCGGCTCAGCAGCAGGGCGGTCGGCTTGGTCTTGTTCTCGAGCGCGACGGCCCAGGCGACGGCCGTTTCGGCCGTGTCGCCCGGACGCCAGACGTCCAGGTTGGGGATCAGGCGCAGGCTGGCGGCGTGCTCGATCGACTGGTGCGTCGGGCCGTCTTCGCCCAGGCCTATGGAGTCATGGGTGAACACATGCACCACGCGCAGCTTCATCAGCGCGGCCATGCGGATGGCGTTGCGGCTGTAGTCGCTGAAGGTCAGGAAGGTGCCGCCGTAGGGGATGTAGCCGCCGTGCAGCGCGATGCCGTTCATGATGGCGGCCATGCCGAATTCGCGCACGCCGTAGTTGATGTGGCGGCCTATGGCGCTCACGCCCTCGGCGTTGGCCGTCAGCACGACCTCGCCGTTCATGTCAAAACGCAGGCTGGGCGTGGACTTGGTGTTGGTCAGGTTGGAGCCGGTCAGGTCGGCCGAGCCGCCCAGCATCTCGGGCAGGCCGGCGGTGAAGGCTTCGAGCGCGAGCTGCGAGGCCTTGCGCGAAGCCACGGTTTCGGCCTTGGTGTGCGCGCCAATGACGGTGTCGACCGCGAGCTGCGCAAAAGCCTTGGGCAGCTCGCCCTTCATGCGGCGGACCAGTTCGGCGGCGAGTTCGGGGTGGGCGGCCTTGTAGGCGGCGAATTTCGCGTCCCAGGCGGCTTCGGCGGCCAGGCCCTTGGCCTTGGCGTCCCAGGCGTCGTAGGTTTCCTTGGGCACTTCAAACGGCGCATAAGGCCAGTTCAGGGCTTCGCGCGTGAGCTTGATTTCCTCGGCGCCCAGCGGCTCGCCGTGGGCCTTGGCGGTGTTGGCGCGGTTCGGCGAGCCCTTGCCGATGTGGGTCTTGCAAATGATCAGCGTGGGCTTGTCGTTCGATTTTTTCGCGCCTTCGATGGCCTGCGAGACCAGCTCGGCGTCGTGGCCGTCGATAGGGCCCAGCACATTCCAGCCGTAGGCGGCAAAACGCACGGCGGTGTTGTCGATGAACCAGGGCGCGACCTGGCCGTCAATCGAGATGCCGTTGTCGTCGTAGAGCGCGATCAGCTTGTTGAGCTTCCAGGCGCCGGCCAGGGCCGCGGCTTCGTGGCTGATGCCTTCCATCAGGCAGCCGTCGCCCATGAACACATAGGTGTTGTGGTCGACGACGCTGTGGCCTTCGCGGTTGAACTCCTTGGCGAGCAGCTTTTCAGCCAGCGCCATGCCGACGGCATTGGTCAGGCCCTGGCCCAGCGGGCCGGTGGTGGTTTCCACGCCGGGGGTATAGCCGTATTCGGGGTGGCCGGGAGTTTTGCTGTGCAGCTGGCGGAAGTTTTTGAGTTCGGCTATGGGCAGTTTGTAACCAGTCAGGTGCAGCACGGCGTAAATCAGCATGGAGCCGTGGCCGTTGGAGAGCACAAAACGGTCGCGGTCAAACCAGTTGGGGTTGTGCGGGCTGTGCTTGAGGTGGCTGCCCCAGAGGGCGACGGCCATGTCGGCCATGCCCATGGGGGCGCCGGGATGTCCGGAATTGGCTTGTTGTACGGCGTCCATTGCGAGTGCGCGTATCGCATTCGCCATCATTTGCGTGTTTGCCATGTTGGCTGCTCCGGAGGGGAAAAGATCAGGGGTAACCCGGTATTTTACCGTCTGGCCCCAGCCCGGCGATTTGGCGGGTTTTGACCCCAGTTGATGGCGCCCATCGTCTAAAGTCGGGGGATGCAAGGCCTACACCTGACCGCCGACCTTTACAAATGCCGCTGCGATCCCGCCTGGCTCACCGACGCCGCCCGCCTGGGCGACTGGTGCGTGCAAGCCGTGCAGGCCACCGGCCTGCAGGCCGTCAACCAGCTGTTCCACACCTTTCCCGACACCGAACACGGTCCGGGCGGCATCACGGCCACGGTGCTGCTGGCCGAATCCCATGTCTGCGTGCACACCTGGCCCGAGCAGAAGGCTGTGACGCTGGATGTTTATGTCTGCAATTTTGGCGGTGACCACTCGGCCCGGGCGCGCAGCCTGATGGACGCGCTGGTGCGGCGCTTCAACCCGGAATGGACCGAACAGCGCTCGCTGGACCGGGGGGATACCCAATAAGCCGGTTCACCAGCTTTCGCGCACGGTCGCCAGAAACAAGGCATTGAGCGAGGGCAGCACCGGCCGCAGGTCGTCGGGCGCGGGAGTCGCCGCATCCAGCCTGGCGAGTTCAGCCTCAATAAAGGCGTTGACCCGCGGGTAGGGCGCCGACAGGCCCAGTTCGGGCGCACCGCGTTTTTGTTCGAGCATGTCGGCGATGTCGGCGAGCAGCTCCGTTTCACCCTCAATCAGGTGCAGCAGGCTGGCGAACTCGATGGGCGCGGCTGTGCCGTAGCGCTCCAGCCAGCGCACCGCGAGCAGGGGCCGCAGCACATAAAAATACTTCTTGAGCCGCACCATCTCACCCTGAAGGTGCTCGCGGTAGTTGCCCTTGGCCGAGCTGCGGTAATGGTGGATGCCCCGCTCGCACGAGTAAACCTGGGGCAACAGCCGCCGCGCCGCTTCAGCGAACGCACCGTTTTCGATGTATTTGATCGGCGACTGGATCCATTCGACAAAACCCGGGTTGGACTTCCAAAACAAACGTAGCGCCTTGCGCAGGTCCCAGCCGTTGAGGTCTATGTCGTCGACGATGGGGTACTCAATGACGTCACGCCGGTCCTCAAGGTCCAGCGAGAGGTAGTCGTCGGCTGGCCGTGCATAGATGAAACGCACGTCGAAATCGCTGTTCGGCGAGGCAAAACCCCAGGCGCGACTGCCGGACTCTATCGCCATCAGGATGCGCACACCGTGCTCGCGTTCGGTCGCCGCGAGGCGGTTCATGATTTCAGCGTGGATCTCGGGAGGAATCATGCTCAGGCTTTCGGGTTTCGGTGGTCCTGCATTCTGCATGAGCGGCTCCCGTTAAACTGCCGCCATGCCCTCTGCACCCATCAAAGCCATGATCATGGCCGCCGGCCGCGGCGAGCGCATGCGCCCGCTGACCGACAGCACGCCCAAGCCCCTGCTCAAGGTGCGCGGCAAGCCGCTGATTGACTGGCATGCCGAGGCGCTGGCGCGCGGCGGTTTCACCGAGCTGGTGGTCAACACCGCCTGGCTCGGCGAGCAGATTGAGAACCACTTCGGGCAGCAAGGCCGTACGCCGCTGTCCATCGCCTATTCACACGAAGGCGTCGATTTCGGCGGCGCGCTGGAAACCGCGGGCGGCATCGCGCGCGCGCTGCCGCTGCTGGGCGATGTGTTCTGGCTGCTGGCGGGCGACGTGTTTGTGCCGGGCTTTGAATTCACGCAGGCTGCGGTAGGCCGTTTCGCCGCTGGCGGCAAGCTGGCACACCTCTGGCTGGTGCCCAACCCGCCCCACAACCCCAAAGGCGATTTCGGCCTGGGCGCTGACGGCCTGGCACTGAATCTGCCCAAAGACAGTGCTGAGCCAAAGTTCACCTACAGCACCATAGGCCTGTATCGCCGGGAATTCTTCAACACGATGCCCTTCGGCAACCCGCAGGGCCTGAAAGCCCCACTGGCGCCGCTGCTGCGCGCGGCGATGGACAATGGCCGGGTCAGCGCCCAGCTGTACCCCGGACCCTGGACCGACGTGGGCACGCCGGCCCGGCTGGACGAGCTGAACCAGGCAAGCACCACACACTGAACAACAACCCAAAAAAAGCGCAGCGCACCATGAGCACCACCACGATTTACCAGAAACGCCGTGCCGCCGTGGCCCGCGCACTCAAGGCGGCCGGCGGCGGCATCGCCTTGCTGCCGACCGCGCGTGAATACCCGCGCAACCGCGACACCGACTTTCCATACCGGCACGACAGCTATTTTTATTACCTGACAGGCTTTGACGAACCTGAAAGCTGGCTGGCGATAGACGCCAGCGGCAAGACCACGCTGTTTTGCCGCCCCAAGGACCTGGAGCGCGAAATCTGGGACGGCATACGCCTGGGCCCCAAGGCCGCGCCGGCCCGGCTGGGCGTGGATGCGGCCTTCAGCACCGAGGCGCTGGATGCGCAGATGCCGGCCCTGCTGGCCAACAGGAAGTCGGTATGGTTTCCGTTTGCCACGCACGAGGGCCTGGACGCGCGCGTGGACGGCTGGCTGGACAAGGTGCGCGCCCGCGTGCGCCTGGGCGACGAATGCCCGCAAAGCCGCAACGACCTGTGCGGCGTGCTCGACGAGATGCGCCTCTTCAAGGACAGCCACGAGATCGCCATCCTGCGCCGCGCCGGAAAGATTTCAGCGGGCGCGCATGTGCGGGCCATGCAGGCCTCGGCAGCCATGCTGCGCAACCCCGTCAAGGGCGGCCTGCGCGAATACCACCTGGAGGCCGAGCTGCTGCACGAGTTCCGCCGCCACGGCTCGCAGTTCCCGGCCTACACCAGCATCGTGGCCGCAGGCGCCAACGCCTGCGTGCTGCACTACCGCGCCGGCGACGCCGAACTCAAGGCCGGCGAGCTGTGCCTGATAGACGCCGGCTGCGAGCTCGACGGCTACGCCAGCGACATCACGCGCACCTTCCCGGCCGGCGGCACCTTCACGCCGGCCCAGCGCAGGCTGTACGACATCGTGGTGGAGTCCCAGTACGCCGCGGTCAAGGCCACCAAACCCGGCAAGCGCTTCAACGACCCGCACGAGGCCGCGCTGCGCGTGCTGGCCCAGGGCATGCTGGACACCGGCCTGCTGCCCAAGGCCAAACATGGCAAGGTCGACGACGTGCTCGAGTCCGGCGCGTACCGCCAGTTTTATATGCACCGCACCAGCCACTGGATGGGCATGGACGTGCACGACTGCGGCGACTACAGCGAGCCCGGCAGCAAACCCCGCCCCGACAAGGACGCGATGAACCAGCCCATCATGCGCAAGCCCTCGCGCATCCTGCGGCCCGGCATGGTGATGACGATAGAGCCAGGCCTGTATGTCCGCCCTGGGAAGAACGTTCCCAAGGAGTTCTGGAACATTGGTATCCGGATTGAGGATGATGCCCTGGTGACGGCCAAGGGCTGTGAGCTGATGACGCGGGGGGTGCCAGTCGATGGGGATGAGATTGAGCGCCTGATGCGCGCATGAACGGCCTTGCCGCGGCGAGGCACTCCCATTGACGGATTCCATCAACTGGCAAAACTTCAATGACGGCCTTTTGCAAGGCCGGCTGCAGGAGTGCCGCGCCTTTCTTGACGGAGTGCACCACAGCGAATCCGGCACGCCGGAATATTGGGCCGGCCGGGCGGACGCGCATTACCGCGCGAGCGAGTTCACCCAGGCCCTGGACCTGTACCTCAAGACCGGCCATGACTTCCCCGGCTATGTGAACCACCGCTACCACCTGACCGACGTCTGCGCCCAGCTGGGGCTGCGTGAACTGGGCCGGTTCGAGCTGGCGCGCATGGCGGAGCGGGCGGGCATGCATCCCGGGCTGAATGCGCAAATGTTTGCCGAAGGCTGGTCGCCCCTGGGCTTCGACAAGGAAACCCTGGCGCTGGAGCCGGGCAATTCCTGCGGGGAGCTCAACCATCACACGCGGCTCATGATGGCGGCGCAAAGCCGCATGCGCCTGCACGGCATTGCCGGCGGTGTGCCGGCTTATCACGAAAGCTACTGCACGCCGGCGGCCTGGAACTGCATGTACCCGCAGTTCGATACCGGCACTTACTGGAACGGCGGCAAGGAGCTGCCCCGGGTTTTGCGGCTGGAGGGGCGCGGCGGGATCGGCGACCGCATGCAGTGGCTGCGGTATGCGGCCATCCTCGCGTGCGCGGGCGTGCAGGTCGAGCTGACCGGCTGGGATCCGGACGTGCTGCAGCTTCTGCCGGCCGAGCGTGACGAGGTCGCGCCCTTGCTGGCGCAGCGCGGCTACCGCCTGGGCGCTTCCGATGAGGCCCTGTGGACGGACCCTTTCACCCTGTTTGCGGCGCTTTTCCCAGACTTCGGTTATGCCGCCAGAAGCCGCTACGTGGCAAAGTCGCCCGCGTACCAGGACACGGCGCTGCTGGATTCGATTCGCGCCAACGCCGGGGGCCGGCCCTGCGTCGGGCTTTTCTGGTCGGCCAATGAAAGCCCGGCCATGTTCGGCAGCAGAAGCCTGAAGCTGCAGCAACTCCACGAACTGCTGGCGATGCATGAGGTGCACTGGGTGGTCTTTCAGCGCGGTTACCAGCGCGCGCGCTGGCTTGAAGACTCCCGCAGCCGGGACACCCGGCATTTCACGACGGTTCCGGTATCGCTGCCCTTCGACCGCAGCATCGCGCTGGCCGGCGAGCTCGATGCGCTGGTCAGCATCGACAGCGGGCTGCTCCACGGCGCGGCTGCCATGGGAACGCCGACGATTCTGCTGGCCAACCATGCGGCCGAGTGGCGCTGGGAAAAACACCCCACGGCGTCACCGTGGTACCCGGGCATGTCCATCGCAAGAGCCCCGGCGCTGGGCGCCTGGGAAGAGGCGGCGGGCATTGCCGGCGAGGCGCTGCGCCGGCAGTTCAGCGGCGCCGCCGCGCCGGGCACCTGATCTCGGGCCGGCCTGCCTCCTCCAGATTTTTGCGCAACCGGGAAAACCTGCCATGACCTTTGTTTCTCGCCCCCTGCCTTTTGTCCTGGCTTCCTCCAACCACGGAACCATGATCGTCAACCGCAACGACTACCACATGCTCAACGACACGGACGGCTACGGCGTCGGGCACCAGATTTTCCAGAACTCCCAGTTCGATCCGCAGGAAGTCGCCATGGTCCTGCAGCTGCTGACCTTGCGCCGGGAGCTTTTCGGTGACGGGGTGGCGGCGCTGGACATAGGCGCCAACATCGGCGTTCACACCGTCGAGTGGGCCAGGCATATGCATGGCTGGGGCAAGGTCATCGCCGTCGAAGCCCAGGAACGGATTTTCTACGCCCTAGCCGGCAACATCGCCATCAACAACTGCTTCAACGCGGCGGCCCATCACGCCGCGCTTGGCGCGCAGGAAGGCGAGCTGAAGATTCCCAGGCCCGACTACCTCAAGCCCGCGAGCTTCGGCTCGCTCGAATTGCGCCAGAGCGAGAAAAACGAATTCATCGGGCAGCCCATCGACTATTCGGCCCAGGGCAGCCAGACGGTCAGGATGATCACGGTGGACGGCCTGAAGCTCCCCCGCCTGGACTTCATCAAGATGGACATCGAGGGCATGGAACTCGAAGGCCTGGCCGGTGCGCTCAAAACCCTCGAAGCCCACAAACCCCAGATGCTGATCGAGTCGCTCAAAACCGACGGCGAGGCGCTGCGCCGCCTGCTCGATGCGCAGGGTTACCGGCAATACCAGATGGGGATCAATGTTCTTGCGATCCATGCGGGGGATCCTTCGCTTGGGAAGGTGGCGATTACGCCGTACTCGGCTTGAGAAGTTTGCCGGGTCTTGCGCCGGCTGAGCGCGCTCTTCTCCTTCCACCTCCTCCTTCCTCTTCTTGGTTCTGCTGGCCGGGGTTGCCCGGCGGCAAGTAACTTTCTTTTGCTTGGCGGTCTCAAGGACCAAGTGCAACACCTGGGGGAATCTGGGCATTGTGCGCGATGCAGTCTTCGAAGAAGGCTTGAGCGGGCGTTTTCCAGTCCAATGTTGCCCGTGGCCTCGTGTTCAGGCTCCAGGCGATCTGGTCGAGCTGGCGCTGGCTGTACACACTCAGGTCTGTGCCCTTTGGTAGGTACTGCCTGATCAGGCCATTGATGTTCTCATTGCGGCCACGTTGCCAGGGA
>NZ_JBFUJQ010000013.1:0-92067 GCF_056401275.1 Polaromonas sp. P4_F6
GAGCGGCCGCAGGCGCGGGTGTGGGCTTGGCGGCCGGTGCCGGGGCTGCTGCCGGCGCGGCGGCCGTGACCTGGCCGGAAGCCTGGGCGCCGGCGGCGGGCTTGGCGGCGGCTTGCGGCTGGGCCTTGGCGTCGGCCGAGAACAGGTTGCGGATCAGGGCCAGCTTGGGCGGAACGGCCGCATTGCCGCCATCCAGCTGCAGTGCCTTGCTGTAGGCCTGGCTGGCCAGGCGGGCATAGACGTCGCCCAGGTTTTCATGCGCGGTGGCGTAGCTGGGGTTGGTGCGTATGGCCATTTCCAGCGCGGCGCGGGCCTTGTCGAACTGGCTCTGGCCGGCGTACAGCACGGCCATGTTGTTGTAGGGCTCGGGCAGCTCGGGGTAGTCTTCGGTGATCTTGGTGAAGGTGGCGATGGCTTCGTTGGCCTTGCCGGTCTCGGTCTGGATCACGCCCTTGAAGAAACGCATCTGCGGGTCGCGCGGCTTGCTGGCGAGGTATTGGTCGACCTTGGCCATCGCCTCGGCGAACTGGCCGGCGCGCATCAGGCGGCTGACATCGGCGTAGTCGTCGGCATGGGCCGCGGACATCGACAGGGCGGCGGCAGCCACCAGCAGGCGCAGGACGGCTGACAGGGGTTTGCGTTTAAAAAAGTTTTGCGTGGGCATAAGAACTTCTCGCTATTGTTTTGGGTCCCCTGGGGCTGTTTGAGGGCCGTGGGTCGAAAGTTGCCATAAACAGCCCGGCTTTTCAGGTGGCCAGAGGGGCCGCTGAATGTTGTCCATCGGGCTGGATATACTGGCCGATTGTAGCTGAGGGGGTATAGTCCATGGCCGCCCGGATTCCGTACTTTTCCGTTTTGTCGCAGGTTTTTGCGCGTATGCCAACCGGCCCTTGTCCGCCCCTGGTGTCCGTGAGATAAACCTTTCTGTTCCCCCTGTCCAATTGATAGTCGGTTTTCGACCGATGTCTCCCGCCGCCCCAATTTCATGAGCCTTCGCATTTACAACACGCTGTCGCGTGCCGTGGAAGAATTTTCCCCCCTGGAGCCCGGCCATGTTCGCATGTATGTGTGCGGCATGACGATTTACGACCTGTGCCACATCGGCCATGCGCGCATGATGATGGCTTTCGACGTGGTCCAGCGCTGGTTCAAGGCCAGCGGCCTGCGCGTGACCTATGTGCGCAACATCACCGACATCGACGACAAGATCATCAAGCGGGCGGTTGAGCGCGGCATCAGCATCCGGGCGCTGACCGACGAGATGATCCAGGCCATGCACCAGGACATAGGCGCGCTGGGCATGGAGCCGCCCTCGCTGGAGCCGCGCGCCACCGAGTACGTGCCGCAGATGCTGGGCCTGATCGCCACCCTCGAGGGCAAGGGCCTGGCCTATAAGGGCTCGACCGGCGACATGAACTACGCGGTGCGCAAGTTCCCCGGCTACGGCAAGCTCTCGGGCAAGTCCCTGGACGAGCTGCGCGCCGGCGAGCGCGTGGCGGTACTGGACGGCAAGGACGACCCGCTGGACTTCGTGCTCTGGAAGAGCGCCAAGCCCACCGAGCCCGAAGACGCCAAGTGGGACAGCGACTACGGCCCGGGCCGCCCCGGCTGGCACATCGAATGCTCGGCCATGAGCTGCCAGACCCTGGGAGAGACCTTCGACCTGCACGGCGGCGGCGCCGACCTGCAGTTTCCGCACCATGAAAACGAGATCGCCCAGAGCGAGGGCGCCAGCGGCAAGCCGCTGGCCCGCTTCTGGGTGCACAACGGTTTTGTGCGGGTGGACAACGAAAAAATGTCCAAGTCGCTGGGCAATTTTTTCACCATCCGCGACGTGCTCACCCGCTACGACGCCGAGACCATCCGCTTCTTCCTGGTGCGCACGCACTACCGCAGCGCCCTGAACTACAGCGACGCCCACCTGGACGATGCCCGCAACGCCCTCAAGCGCCTGTATACCGCGCTGAATGGGGTCGCAGCGGACACCGTCGCCATCGACTGGACACAGCCCTTCGCCGCCCGCTTCAAGGCGGCCATGGACGAGGACTTCGGCACGCCCGAGGCGGTGGCCGTGCTGTTCGATCTGGCTGGGGAAGTCAACAAGACGCGCTCGCCCGCGCTGGCGGGCCTGCTCAAAAGCCTGGGCGGCTGCCTGGGCTTGCTGCAGGGCGAGCCCGGCGCCTACCTGCAGGCCGGCGCCGGCCTGGACGAGGCCAGCATCCAGGGCCTGATCGCCCAGCGCGCCGCCGCCAAGGCCGCGAAAAATTTCGCCGAGGCCGACCGCATCCGCCAGGATTTGCTGGCCCAGGGCATTGTGCTCAAGGACTCCGCTGCGGGCACGACCTGGGAGGTCCAGTCGTGAGCCTTGCCCGACCGGTCGGCCCCCGGCCGCCGCTGAACCCGCAGACCCTGCGCAAGGCGCCATGAAACAGGTCGTCAAAAGCGGCCCGGCCAGCGCCGAACTGGCCGACGTGCCGGGCCCGGTCGCCGCGGCCCCCGCCTACTGGGCCGAGGCCTGCAAGCACCTGGTCAAAAAGGACCGCGTGATGAAGCGCCTGATCCCGCAGTTCGGCGACGCCCACCTGCAGGCCCGCGGCGACGCCTTCAGCACGCTGGCGCGCAGCATCGTGGGCCAGCAGATCTCGGTCAAGGCCGCGCAAACGGTGTGGCACCGCTTCGAGGCCCTGCCCAAAAAGATGACGCCGGCCAATGTGCTCAGGCTCAAGGTCGACGACATGCGCGCCGCCGGCCTGAGCGCGCGCAAGGTCGAATACCTGGTGGATTTGGCCATCAATTTCGACGCCGGCACGGTGCACGTGAAGGACTGGCAGTCCATGGACGACGAGGCCATCATCGCCGAGCTGGTTGCCATCCGCGGCATAGGCCGCTGGACGGCCGAGATGTTTTTGATCTTTTACCTGATGCGCCCCAATGTCCTGCCGCTGGACGACATCGGCCTGATCAGCGGCATCAGCCAGAACTATTTTTCCGGCGAATCCGTCAGCCGCAGCGACGCGCGCGAGGTGGCCGCCGCCTGGGCGCCGTACTGCAGCGTCGCAACTTGGTATATTTGGCGCTCTCTGGATCCCTTGCCGGTCCTGGGTGCCCCTGGCGGCACCGAGCAAGATCTAAGTTTGAAGAAGCCCTGAGGAGCAACACATGGCGAAGAAAACCTTCCTTGATTTCGAGCAGCCGATCGCGGAACTCGAAGGAAAAATTGAAGAACTGCGCTACGTCCAGACCGAGTCGGCCGTCGATATCTCCGAAGAGATCGACCAGCTGGCCAAAAAAAGCCAGCAACTCACCAAAGACATCTACAGCGACCTGACGCCCTGGCAGATCACCAAGATCGCCCGCCACGCCGAGCGTCCCTACACGCTGGACTACATCAATGAAATCTTCACCGATTTCGTCGAGCTGCACGGCGACAGGCACTTCGCCGACGACCTGTCCATCGTCGGCGGCCTGGCCCGCTTCAACGGCACGGCCTGCATGGTGCTGGGCCACCAGAAGGGCCGCGACACCAAGGAGCGCGGCCTGCGCAACTTCGGCATGAGCAAGCCCGAGGGCTACCGCAAGGCGCTGCGCCTGATGAAGACCGCCGAGAAGTTCAAGCTGCCGGTGTTCACCTTCGTCGACACGCCCGGCGCCTATCCCGGCATAGACGCCGAGGAGCGCGGCCAGTCCGAGGCCATAGGCCGCAACATCTTCGAGATGGCGCAGCTTGAAGTGCCCATCATCACCACCATCATCGGCGAGGGCGGCTCCGGCGGCGCGCTGGCGATTTCGGTGGCCGACCAGGTGGTGATGCTGCAGTACTCGATTTATTCCGTCATCAGCCCCGAAGGCTGCGCCTCCATCCTCTGGAAAACCTCCGACAAGGCCCAGGAAGCGGCCGAAGCCCTGGGCATCACCGCGCACCGGCTCAAGGCCCTGGGCGTGATCGACAAGATCGTCAACGAGCCCGTGGGCGGCGCCCACCGCGACCACAAGCAGATGGCGGCCTTCCTCAAGCGCGCCCTCAACGACGCCTTCCGCCAGGTCAGCGACCTGAAGGTCAAGGAGTTGCTGGACCGCCGCTATGAACGCCTGCAAAGTTATGGCCGCTTTACCGACACCAAGGCCGACGCTAAATAAACTGCCGGCTGCCCGCGCGCCGGGCACGGCGTGAGCGGCCCCAACCCGGCGCTGCCGGCGCTGGCGGCGCTGGAATCCCTTGATCCCGTTTTACCTGTGGGCGTGGCCTACAGCGGCGGCGCCGACTCCACGGCGCTGCTGCTGGCCGCCGCGCAGCGCTGGCCGGGGCAGGTGACGGCGCTGCACATCCATCACGGCTTGCAGGCCGCCGCCGACGACTTCGCGCGGGTTTGTGACGACACCTGCGCGCGCCTGAAGGTGCCGCTTCAGGTGCTGCGTGTGCAGGCCGGCAACGCGGCGGGCCAGAGCCCCGAGGATGCGGCGCGGCTGGCGCGCTATGCCGCGCTGGCGCAGGCCGCTACCGAAAAAGGCCTGGGCGCGGTGCTGCTGGGCCAGCATGCCGACGACCAGGTCGAGACCCTGCTGCTGGCGCTGAGCCGCGGCGCGGGCCTGCCGGGCCTGGCCTCCATGGCCGCGCGTTTTGAGCGCGGCGGCGTGCTGTTCCTGCGGCCGCTGCTGCAAGTCCCCGCCGCGGCCCTGCGCGCCTGGCTGCTGGAGCAGCACATCCCCTTTGTCGACGACCCGACCAACAGCGACGAGCGCTACACCCGCAACCGCATACGCGCCCGCCTGCTGCCGGCCCTGGCCGAATCCTTTCCGCAGTTTCGAGAAACCTTCGCGCGCAGCGCCCAGCACGCGGCCCAGGCGCAGGCCCTGCTGGCCGAGGTGGCCCGTGAAGACCTGGCCCGTGTCGGCACGCCACCCGCCATTGCGGCCCTGCAGGCGCTGTCCGCGCCGCGCCAGGCCAATGTGCTGCGCCACTGGCTGCTGGAGTCGCATGGCGCCACACCCAGCGCCGCGCAGCTCGAGCAGCTGCTGTCGCAGATCGCCGCCTGCACCACCCGCGGCCACCGCATCCACCTCAAGGTCGCGACCGGCCATGTCACCCGGGCCGGCGCGGCCCTGCGCTACGAAGCCGCGGCGGATAAGCCGGCTTAACCAGGTAGTAGTCCTAGGTATAATTGAAGGCTTTGCTGGCGCCGCAGCACCGCTAAAAGCCTCTCAAACAGCGCTTTTTGCCGGTAACAGCCCGCAAAAAATTCGCAACAACTTCTGATTGACATCCTGCAATGGCATTGATCGTTCATAAATATGGCGGCACGTCGATGGGCTCGACCGAGCGCATCCGCAACGTGGCCAAACGCGTGGCCAAGTGGGCGCGGGCCGGCCACCAGATGGTCGTCGTCCCCAGCGCCATGAGCGGCGAAACCAACCGCCTGCTGGGCCTGGCCAAGGAACTGGCGCCCGCCAAAGCCGGCGAAGCCTACAGCCGCGAACTCGACGCCCTGGCCGCCACCGGCGAACAGGCCTCCAGCGCCCTGCTGGCCATTGCGCTGCAGGCCGAAGGCATGCAGGCCGTGAGCTACGCCGGCTGGCAGGTCACCATCAAGACCAACAACGCCTACACCAAGGCCCGCATCGAGTCCATCGACGACGAGCGCGTGCGCGCCGACCTCGACGCCGGCAAGGTCGTCATCATCACCGGCTTCCAGGGCGTGGACGAGGGCGGCAACGTCACCACGCTGGGCCGCGGCGGCTCCGACACCTCGGCGGTCGCCATCGCCGCGGCGCTCAAGGCGCATGAATGCCTGATCTATACCGACGTCGACGGCGTCTACACCACCGACCCGCGCGTGGTGCCCGAGGCGCGCCGCCTGCACACCGTGAGCTTCGAAGAGATGCTGGAGATGGCCTCCATGGGCTCCAAGGTGCTGCAAATCCGCTCGGTGGAATTCGCCGGCAAGTACAAGGTGCCGCTGCGCGTGCTGTCCAGCTTCACCGAATGGGACATCGACATCAACGAAGAAGCCAAGTCAGGCACTTTGATCAGCTTTGAGGAAGACGAAAACATGGAACAAGCCATCGTATCGGGCATCGCTTTCAACCGCGATGAAGCCAAAATCTCCGTGCTCGGCGTGCCCGACACCCCCGGCATCGCCTACCAGATCCTGGGCGCCGTGGCCGACGCCAACATCGAGGTCGACGTCATCATCCAGAACGTCAGCAAGGACGGCAAGACCGACTTCAGCTTCACCGTCCACCGCAACGACTACTCCAAGGCCGTCGACCTGCTCAAGACCCAGGTTGTCCCCAAGCTGGGCGCCCAGGAAGTCACCGGCGACGCCAAGATCTGCAAGGTCAGCATCGTCGGCATCGGCATGCGCAGCCATGTGGGCATCGCCAGCAAGATGTTCCGCGTGCTGAGCGAGGAGGGCATCAACATCCAGATGATCTCCACCAGCGAAATCAAGACCTCCGTGGTCATCGACGAGAAGTACATGGAGCTCGCCGTGCGCGCCCTGCACAAGGCTTTTGACCTGGACCAGCCGTCCACCTGAAAACGGCCGGAAAGTCGTGAGATAATCGATTTATTGGAAACGTGACCGAGTGGCCGAAGGTGCTCCCCTGCTAAGGGAGTATGGGGTGTAGAGCCTCATCGAGGGTTCGAATCCCTCCGTTTCCGCCAAAACTGCCGACTCTCTCCGCAAGGAGGAGTCGGTTTTTTTATGCCCTGCGCCATCAGCCGCCGCGCCTGACTCCAGGCAAAGGCTTGGGGGCAAAGTTCGCCGGCAGCTTAATTTCCCCGGCCTCGCAACCTCTGCGCGTGTCGTCTGGCCGTGCCGTCCGTTCTACCGTGGATAGAGCCGTGAGCAAAAAATAGGCAGAGCGAGAACAAGGCATGATGGGGCCTCACCATTTCATCGAGCTGACTTCCAACGGGTTGCGCCCGCCAGTCGCAGCTCCTGACAAACATTAGGCTGCACATGGACCCAGGGGATATTCTGCAAAGAGGGCGTACGAACGCATCTGAAGGGCGGCACGAACAGGCGCTGGCGGACTATTTATGGTTCCACAGGAACGCCTTGAAACGCGACCGGTCGTACTACGGCGTCAGACTTTCTTTTGCGCTGGGGTATTGGAAAGAGCTCTCCGACGTCTATCCACCCGCCGCTGCTGCCATGAAGGCGGTCAGGGACGAAACTGCTGCTGCATTGCTAAAGGCTGGCGGCAATACCCGTACTCTTTTTCACGATGTGGTGGCGATCGACCACGAATTGGGGCGCAGCCCGGAGACCTACAGGCTCTTCCTTTCCTTGATGAAGAAGAATCCTGATCAAGCGAAAAAATGCGCGGACCTGGCGCTTCCGAGCATCATCGAAGCCGGGGACTATCAACTCGCCAAGAAATTTTTGCCCCATCCGGAAGACTATCTGTTGTACAAAAGTGAGCGCCTGAACGAGAGCTTGGGGCGCAAGGACCTGCCGCGCAGAAGAGCGTTGGCAGAACTTGATGCATTCGTGCATATCTACTGCAAGGACGTCAAACTGCTTCTGCGTGTGTTGGAAGGCGTTGGCGAGAAGGCGTGGCGTTGCGCTGCGTTGGAGTGGGCCATAGCACTGGTCGGGCCGCGAAAGGCTCGTTCCATGGTTGCCCTTCAGTTAACACTTGACGACGTCTAAAAGGAAGAGTCTGTGGCGCTGCAGCCTGAGCTGGCAACTGATGAAGAAAGCCTCAACCCAATGAATTCGAGACTTGTCGCTGCAGTGCTCGGACTGCTTCTCTTCGGCGTTACCCTGCTAAGCTTTATCAAGCCAACTCTATGCGCGTCTGGTTGCGGCAATCTGCTTGAACCGGTCTTTCAATTCACCCACTACCTGCTCGGCCCTTGGGGCGTACGTGGGCTCCTGCTTGCACTCGCCAGTTTGATGTTCTGGATAGCAATTCGAGGCCGAGAATAGCTGGGGGCGTTCTAACCGGTATTTGCCGGTAGCGATAGCATCTGAGGTGGCTTGGAAACGTCCGTTTCCGCCAAGATAACCCCTGTGGGCTTTTTGCTTGCAGGGGTTTTTCTTTGGGCGCTGTTAACCCATCTGTTTCCGGTGGGAATGCGTCAAGCATTGCCCGGATTGTGGCTTTGGCTTGAGCCTCGTATTTATCCGTCGCATCTAACGAGTCTTTGAAGTACTCGAAGATCATTCGTAGCCTGTCTACGCTTGCTATCTCAGCTATGCGCGTGTATCTACGAAAGACCAAGAAACAGACTTGCAGCTTGATGCGCTTGCGCGTGCTGGCGTCACGCAGATTTTTGAAGAGAAGGCTAGCTCCGTGGGAGCACGACCTCAGTTGCGTCGTTGCCTCGCGGCTTTGCGTCCTGGCGATGTTTTTGTGATTTACAAGCTCGACAGAGTTGCGCGTTCGCTGCCTGACTTGCTCTCAATCCTGGCCGACATAAAGGCCGCTGGTGCGCTGGTTAAAAGCCTCACTGAGCCGCTCGATACGACCACGGCTATGGGCTCATTCGCCATTCAGATTTTGGGCGCCGTTGCTGAGCTTGAGCGGGGCATCATTCGTGAGCGGTCTATTGCGGGCCAGCGTGCGGCGCGTGACCGTGTCAATCTTCCTGGCCGTCCTCGCTCCCTGTCACCTGATGATGAGGCTGAGGCGGTGCGGCTCAATCAAACAGGCCGGCACACCATTGCCGTGTTAGCGCGGCGATATAGTGTGTCTGATTCTGTCGTTAAGCGCGCTTTGTATCGAGTAAAAAACCGGGCCATTCAAGCTTGAAGTAAGCGAAAGAGATCTCGGTCCACCGGGGGAGTTTGATGGGCGAGTATGAGGTCTACTTTGATGAGAGCGAGAGTCCAGCCGAAAAAATCATTTGCGTTGCTGGGTATGTGTTCGAGGCAAGTAAAGCTCGTGCGCTTGAGCAAAAGTGGACTGAGGTTCTTGAGCGATTCGGCGTCAGGTACTTTCATATGGTCGAATGCGCCGGAAACAGCAAAGGCTTTGCTCATCTGACGCCCCAACAATGTTCCGAAATTGGCATCCTATTGATGGATCTGCTGAAGGAACATATGGAATGCGGTTTTGCTGTGAATTTCGATACGCGATTTGCAGCCGACCTTCCTAGTGCTTTGACATCAGGCATAAGGAAGATGACGCCATATGACGTTTGCTGCAGCTTCTGCCTCCATCATGTGCGAGGTTGGATGCAGAAAAATAATATTCAGGGCAGCGTGTCTTATTTTTTCGAAGCTGGGCATGCTAGCCAGAAGCAGGCAGCTCGAATCTTGAGAGATCAGTTTTCAACACCCGAGCTGAGGGCGCTGTATAAGCACCGAAGTCATGCATTTAGGGATAAGCGCGATGCTGTTCTATTGCAGTGTGCGGATATCCTTGCGTGGCAGTGGAGGAAGTACTTATTAGACAAAGTTCGGGGTAAGACGGCTATGCGTAAGGACTTGATCAGTTTGTTGGAGAAGCCTCATTTTCAAACGGATTTCAACAGAAGAGTGATTCGGCGCTATCTGGAGGTTGTGATTCGTAATGACCCGCGTCTTGCAAAGCCATTAATTTCATATCAATTTCGGCTATCACTCAATGGCAGTGTGAGTGCGCTTCCAAGTGCATCGCGATACCCGGTAGTGCCGAAAATAGTTGGTTAAGGTAAGCTGCCGGGACCTTACAAGGAGGATTGCTATGTCTGTCAACGCTAACGCTAATGCTGTTGCTGTGCTGAAACTCGCCGGTCTGTTAGGTGGGCCTCTGTCGGAGAGTGCTCGTGTGGCTGTTATTGAAGGGTTGGGACGTGCAGGTGGTCCTAGTGCGGTGGCCGCTCTTAGCGGTCTTCTTGCGGGCCCGCTATCAGCGGTTGCTCATGAAGCATGCATTAAGGCTATTGGTGAGGCTGGTAGATTGGTGTGAAGAAACCGGCGGCAGCTTCTTTTGCAGATTGGGCATGAGGCGCCATACTGCAATCCTCAAAAGGAGGAGAGGCAGAAATGAAAAAGACCGTGATCGTCGTGGGCGTTGGCGTGGCCTTAGTGTTTGGCTTGGCGTTCGCGTGGAAGCCGCCCGCGAGTTCCAGTGACGTGGCAGGATGGGTGCAGGCTTTTGGTTCTATTGTTGCCATTGGCCTAGCGGTATGGCTGCAATACGAAGCCAAGACTGAAAAGGAGAGGCAAGCGCACAATTTGGCCATTGCCTTCGCTGGTCAAGTGCTGTTGAGCTTTGATGCGCTCCACCTGGCTTGTAAGGAAAAGAATGCGGTGGAATATGAGAACGCCAGGAAGACCTTGGCAAATTCGCTGCAGCTGGAGTTGCACGCTGCAGAGCTGAGTGCGAATATGCTCGCGCTGGTGATGGCGTTGCGTGGCATGGCTATTTCAGTCCCGGAAAATCCACCTACTGTGCTTGGGATGTTGGACTTTCTGTACCTTGGCGTGGTGACCGGGAACCTGAGTCACGACGCGAGAACAATCATGACGAAGGCGGGGCTTAGTCCTCCGCCCAAGGCTCATTCCCCCTGAGTAGCGGGTGCGGGTACCCATGCGGCAAAACACTGGTGAATCGCCGGAGCTAACGTTTCAGAATAGGTTTGGAGCCGGGGTCTTCTTCTGCCAAGCCGCCGCAGCACCCTTTTTGTTCGGGACTCGCTCGATGAGGCCCCGCTTCGCAAGTCTCAAGAACACGTCTTTCATAGAGTTTTCAGAGGTGATGCCAGTCAACTCTCGCGCAATTCCGTTCTTGATTTCAGCGTGATTCGCTAAGTAGTCCATCACAGATTCTTCCGGGGATGCCATCGGATCATGGCGGATGTCCACCAGCACAGAATTTTCCGGCTCCGTGATCACCGGTGGCTTTAGGCGCAGTTTCTGCATGGCCTTGAAGGCGGTGTTCATGCCCTCACCAACGTCTTTGTTTGGAGGGTTGGGAAATTTGTTGATCAGCCGCACCAGCATGCCGTTTCTGGCAAATTGCTCATCGAGGATGTTCTTTACCGTGACCTGACCCGGCAAGATGCCCGGACTCTCAACCTCGACGCGGTTGTCAAAGACTCGGATGTGAACATCGGATGCGATGCTGTAGTCGCGGTGCAGCACGGCATTGGTCACGATTTCGTGAAGAGTCTCAACAGGGTAGTTCACAGGCTCAAGCCCCGTCGCTCCTAACTTCTGAATACCCTCAATCATTTTCGCGGTTTCCTCGACCGCACTCTTGATCATGTGAATCATTGGGCCTTCGATAGATACAGGATTCCCGGCTAGCGTGTCTCTGCTCGGCGCTCCGGTGGTCTTGTATCGGTAGAGCTTGATCCCCGACCGCTTTGGCAGTGCGGCTTGCGGCTCTTCTGCAAATAGCAGAAGGGCAGCGACGGTTGGCTTGTTCCCGCGAATCAGGTTTTGTTTCTGAAGAAATGTCTTTGGTGCGAGGTTAGGCACTACCTGCTTCACAAATTCCTTCAAAGTTTCAGACTCTGTCACGGTGGAGAGGTTCACGTTGACGGTTTGCTTTTCGTAGCTCTCTATCCCTTTGGCTAGCCTCAACTGTTCAAGCGCCTTGCCTTTGATTTCTAGGTTCTGCGCGCCGCGACGTACGTACACCTTGTTTCCATGCGCCTTAGCTATTTGGGCGGTACGTTGTACCTGCACATGAAGGACCACGCCGTCCGAACCCGGAGCACGCAGAAATTGGTAGGAATACTCGCCTCCCAGGGGGAACAGAGCCTCCAAAGACTGGATGTGACCGTTAGCCGCCTCCTGGTCGGTAAATCCGCTCCACTGGCGCATCTTGATCCCCATGAACTCCGATTCGGCGATTCCGATATACAAGTCGCCACCGGCGGTGTTGGCGAAGGCAGAGACAGCGGCAGACAGCTTTTTCGTGGATACCTCCTTGCCCTTCAAGTCATTGAAGGTGTCCTCCTCTAGCGTTAGCAGGCGATCCCGCTCGACGCCGGTAAGTTCGTGGGCAGTTATAAAATCCATCTTTGACACCCGTTTTTTGACTATTAATGGGTGGAATATTAGCAAAAATTTAAGAAATAAGCAAAATTACACCGGTTAATCTGTAATAACCGGTGAGATATAGGTATTTTCGAAATTTTCACAACCACTTCGATCATTTACGGCCCCACTTCCACGGTGAAGAAGCGGCCTATGGATTCATCGAGTTGCGGCGTTGTTGTCGTTAAGGAAGCAAGAAAAGAGATGAGAGCACTCGGCGTAAAAAAACCGGCAGTTGCCGGTTTTCAGATGTCCTATTTGCCTTGATCGGCGGTAAGTAGCGCATCGAGGCTTCGAATCCCTCCGTTTCCGCCAGTATAAAAAGCCGCCTTCGGGCGGCTTTTTTGCGTCCGTCAAAAACTCATCACTGCACCAAAGCCGTCGCAAGCTGCCCCACCTGTGCCAGCGCGGCATCGCGCTCCGTAGCCGGCCGCTGTGTGCCGGTAAGGTAGGCCGCCACCAGCAAAGGCGCGCGCCCATCAGGCGGCCAGATCAGGCCCACGTCGTTGGTGGAACCGCGGGCCCCGCTTCCTGTCTTGTCGCCGACACGCCAGCCTGGCGGCAGCAGGGCGCGCAGGCGGCGGTCGCCGGTGGTGTTGGCTTGCAGCCATTGGACGAGCAACTGGCGCGATGCATCGGAAAGCGCCGAGCCCAGCGTGAGTTTGTGCACCGTGGCCAGCATGGCGTCCGGCGTCGTGGTGTCGCGAACGTCGCCGGGCGCCGATTCATTGAGTTCGGGCTCCGTGCGGTCCAGCCGTGTCATCTTGTCGCCCAGGCTGCGCAGGTAGGCCGTGAGCCCGGCCGGGCCGCTGAAGCTGGCCAGCATCAGGTTGGCGGCGGCGTTATCGCTGACGATGATGGACGCTTCGCACAGCGCGGCCATCGGCAGGCCTTGCGGGCCTATGTGCTGCTGTGTGGTGGGCGAGTGGGGCAGGATGTCGCCGGCCGCGATGGGGATTCTTCGGTCCAGCTGCTCCTGGCCGGTATCGACGCGGTGCAGCACCAGAGCGGCCGCCAGCAGTTTGAAGGTACTGCACATCGGAAAGCGTTCGCCGGCGCGGTAGCCGTGCTTGGCGCCGCTGCCGGTGTCGAGGATAGAAACGCCCAGCCGGCCGCCGCTGGCCTTCTCTATGGCCGCCAGGCGCTGGGTGATGGATATCGGGTCCGGCCTGCCGCCGGCACCCAATGATTTCTGGGTGTAACTGAACAGTCCGCCCGCGACCATCAGCCCGCTTAGTGCACCTGAAAACTGCCGTCTCTGCATACTTTTTCCTCTGAAGTTGTTGAACAATGCCGTGACGATAACAAGGGCCTGGCGATCCAACAAACGGCAATAATCAAGGTTATCCATAAGTAAATCTAGGGCTTAACCGCTATGCATCTTCCTCTCAATGCCCTGCGCGCCTTTGAGGTCTCGGCCCGGCACCTGAGCTTTACGCGGGCGGCTGACGAACTCAACGTCACGCAAACGGCCATCAGCCAGCATGTGAAGAACCTGGAGGAGCGCATGGGTGTGCCGCTGTTCCGCCGCCTGCCGCGCGGACTGGCCTTGACCGACGAGGGCCTGGCCTTGTTGCCGGTGCTGGCGGAATCTTTCGGCCGCATGGGCTCGGTGCTGGAACAGTTCAAGGACGGGCAATTCCGCGAAGTGCTGACGGTGGGCGCCGTCGGCACCTTCGCCGTCGGCTGGCTGATTCCGCGCCTGCGGGATTTCCAGCGTGCCCATCCCTTCATCGACTTCCGCCTCTTCACGAACAACAACCGCGTCGATCTGGCCGGCGAGGGCCTGGACTATGCGATCCGCTTTGGCGACGGCGCCTGGCACGGCACCGAGGCCGAGCCCCTGCTGGTATCGCCGCTGTCGGCCATGTGTTCGCCCGCGCTGGCCCGGGGCCTGCGTGAGCCGGCCGACCTGGCCAGGGAGCTGCTGCTGCGCTCTTACAGGGCCGATGAATGGGCGCGCTGGTTTGCGGCAGCGGGGGTTGCCTGCCCGCTGGTCAGGGGCGTGGTGTTTGATTCTTCGCTGACCATGGCCGAGGCGGCCGCACAGGGCGCCGGTGTGGCGCTGCTGCCGGTGAACATGTTCGCGCGCGAACTGCAGGGCGGGCGCCTGGTGCGGCCGTTCGCGGTGGAAATCGAAACCGGCGGCTACTGGCTGACCCGGCTCAAATCGCGGCGGGCGACGGCCGGCATGCGCATCTTCAGGGACTGGTTGCTGGCCGCGGCGGCCGCTGCGTGATTCGCGAACGCACTGACTGCTTCACCACTGCGTGGAGCCCGCGGCCCGCTCGACTTCCTCGAGCGCGTAGCGGGTGAACTCGTCGATCTCGTTGGACTTGTCGAACACCGCATCGGCCCCTATGGCCAGGCAGCGTTCGCGCACGGCCGGCGTGGCGTAGTTGGTCAGGACTATGACCTTTTGCCGCAAATCCCTCTCGCGGCAATTCATCACCACGCCCAGGCCGCTGCCCTCGAGCAAAAACAGGTCGACGATGGCGAGGTCCCAGGAGGCCTTGTTTTCGTTCAGCCACTGGACCGCTTCGCTTTCCTTGCTGGCCCAGCCCACGATGCGCGCGCGAGCCAGTTCCTCCAGTGATTCCGCGAGGCTGTCGCGGATGACGGGGCTGTCTTCAACCAGGTAGATTCTGAGGCGCATGCAGCTTGGGGTAACGGGGATTCGGGTCCGGTGGAATATGCCGAAGTTTACTGAGCGAACGCGTATTTCCGACTTGGGAAAAACGTGGACGGACGATTATGAAACAAAGCGTGAAAAAATCCCCTGGGCCGAGCGACCTTCGCGCCTTGGGGCCTGTTCGCCATAATTCGCGGTGTTCCACGCCGAAACAGATTACGGACCCCCATCATGCGCCTGCGCCACATCGAAGTCTTCAACGCCGTCATGCTGACCGGCAGCGTGAGCGGGGCCGCTCGCCTGATCAATGTCACGCAGCCGGCCGTGAGCCGCATCCTGCAGCACGCGGAGCTGCAGCTGGGCTTCGCGCTGTTCCAGCGCAGCAAAGGCCGGCTGACGCCGACCTCCGAAGCGCTGACGCTGTACCCGCACATCGAGCGCCTGTTCGCCCAGCTCGACGAAGTGCAGCGCCTGGCCGCCAACCTCAAGACCGGCGGCAGCGCGGGGGAGCTGCGCATCCTCACAGTGCTGGCGCTCAGTTATGAAATCCTGCCGCATGCCCTCAAGCTGTTTCGCGTCAAGCATGCCGACGTGGCCATCACCTTGCAGGCCCTGCATTCGCCGCAAATCGTTTCGGCTTTGGCCTTGCAGGAGGCCGACGTCGGCTTCCTCTTCAGCCCGGTCGCGCATTCGGCGCTCGCGCAGGAGCACCTGGCCGACGGCCGCATGGTGTGCGTGGCGCCCAAGGGCATGCTGGCTTCGCGCCTGGTCAAGCGCGGCAGTGTCACGCTGGCCGACCTGAGCAAGTCGCCGGTGGTCGGGCTGGACGCGCTGGACCCGGTGGGCCGCAGCCTCAACCAGGCCTGCCGCGAAGCCGGCGTGGGCCTGGAGTTCCCCATCACGGTGCAGACCTACCACTCGGCGCTGGCGCTGGCCCATCACGGGCTGGGCATCGCCGTGATAGACACCTGCACCGCGGCCTCGGCCGACCCGGCGCGTGTGGACGTGCTGGAGCTGGAGCCGCTGATCCCCGTGCCCATCAAGGCCTTGTTCCCGGCCGGCAAGCCCGGCTCGGTGGTGGTCAGGGCGTTTGTGCGCTGCTTCCAGCAGGCCTTGACGCATCGGGCCTGAGAGCGCCGGTCAGCGTGCGATCATGCGGCTGATACGCTGCGCCGAACCGAAGGCCAGGGTAAAGCCCAGCGCGCCGTGGCCGGTGTTGAAGAACAGGTTGTCCGGCCCTTTGGCGTGGCGGCCTATCACCGGCAGGCCGGTGGGTGTGGCCGGGCGCATGCCGGCCCAGGAGTGCAGGTTCTCAAAGCGGCTGCAGCCCGGGAACACCGTCTCGGTCGAAGCTTGCAGCGAGGCGATTTGCGCCGGGTCCACGGCCGTGTCGTAGCCCGAGAGTTCGGCCATGCCGGCCACGCGCAGGCGCGAGCCTATGCGGGCGAACACCACTTTGCGCGCGCTGTCGGTCACGCTGACGGAAGGCGCCGCATGGTCTCCGGGGGCGACGTCCACCGTGATGCTGTAGCCCTTGAGCGGATAGACCGGCAGGTGCAGGCCCAGGCCTTGCGCCATCAAGGCCGAGTCCGCGCCCAGCGCCATGACAAAACGCTCGGCCTCGATGTGGCCTTGCGGCGTGGCCACCGCCGCGATGGACTTGCCGCGCTGCACCAGCTGCTCGATGGGCGTGCCCAGCAGAAAGCGCACGCCCAGCCGGCGCAGCACCACCTCCAGCGCGTCGCAGGTTTTCTGGCAGTCGGCCGCGCATTCGCCGGGCGTGTAGATGGCGCCGGCGATCTGCGCATGGCGGCTTTTGAGCGCGGGTTCTATCTCCACGCAGCGGTCGGCGTTGACGGCTTCCTGGCTGCTGCCCAGTTCGCGCTGCAGCAGCATCTGGCGCCGCGCGGCCGAGAAAGCGGCCTCGTCCGAATACAGCACCAGCTTGCCGGTGGCGGAGAAATCGTTGTCGAGTTTTTCCTCGGCCATCATGGCGTCGAAGGACTGGCGGCTCAGCGCCGCCAGCGACAGCAGCTGGCCCGTGGTGTCGCGAGAGGTCTTGCTGTTGCAGGCTGCCAGGAAGCGCAGGCCCCACAGCCACTGCCGCGTGTCCAGGCGCGGGCGCAGCTTGAGCGGCGAGGAGGGCGACAGCAGCAGCTTGGGCAGCTGCCGCCAGATGGCCGGGTCGGCCAGCGGCTGGACGTAGGAGTAGCTCAGCTGGGCGCCGTTGCCGCCACTGGCGCCGCTGCCGGGGCTGGCGCGGTCCACCACCGTGACTTCATGGCCGGCGCGGCGCAAGCTGTAGGCGGTCGCGAGGCCCACGATTCCCGCACCGAGCACGCACACATGCATAAAAACCCTTGTTGTTTCTCGAATGAGCGCGACTGTACGCAAGGCGCGCGGGTTTGAACAATGCTGAATTCGCCAGGGGCCATGACCTGCGGTTATGCCTCGAGCCCCATGGCGGTGCGCTTGGGTAAACCATGAGTTTTTGTCATGGGTTTGACGCGAAAATGAATGACACGCCGGGCGCCGCAGTTCCTACACTAGCGATGCCAGTTTCACCCGGTTACCGAAACTACCAACCCATTGCCCCCGAAAGGACACGCATGAAATTCACTACCCTCATGAGCGCCGCGCTGCTGACAGCCGGCCTGGCCGCCAACGCGGGCGCGCAAACCGTGCCGACGCTGAAAAAGGTCGCCGACAGCAACAAGATCACGGTGTCCTATCGCGAGGCATCGGTGCCTTTTAGCTACCTGATCGGCTCCAAGACCTCTGTGGGTTTTTCCGCGGAACTGACCGAAGCCATCGTTGACGACGTGCGCAAGAAGCTCAAGAAGCCCAACCTCGAAGTCGCCTACATGCCCGTGACCTCGCAGAACCGTATCCCGCTGCTGGTCAACGGCACTTACGACCTCGAGTGCGGCTCGACCACCAACAACTCCGCGCGCGGCAAGGACGTGGCCTTTGCCATCAACCATTTCTACACCGGCACCCGCCTGCTGGTCAAAAAATCGTCCGGCATCAAGAACTACGCCGACCTGGCCAAAAAGACGGTGGCCAGCACCACCGGCACCACGAATGCGCAGGTGATCCGCAAGTACAGCGCCGACAAGAAGCTGGACATGCAGTTGATCCTGGGCAAGGACCATGACGACTCGCTGCTGCTCGTCGAAAGCGACCGCGCCCTGGCCTTCGCCATGGACGACATCCTGCTGTTCGGCCTGATGGCCAACTCCAAGAACCCGGCCTCGCTGGAAGTCGTCGGCGACTCGCTGCAGGTCGAGCCCTATGCATGCATGCTGCGCAAGGACGACCCTGAGTTCAAGAAGCTGGTCGACGGCACCATCACCCGCCTGATCAAGTCCGGCGAGTTCACCAAGATGTACGCCAAGTGGTTCACCTCGCCAATCCCGCCCAAGGGCGTGAACCTGAACCTGCCCATGAGCGAGGAGCTCAAGGCCAACCTCAAGGCGCTGAGCGACAAGCCGGCACTGTAAGCCCACCGGGGAGCGCCGGCGCGCCGCTCCCCGCTGATGGCTTCACGCCATTCCGCTGCCGGCCTCGGTGAGGACGGCAGTTCTTCCCCCCCCAACAACACGAAACGGCCAGGTGCCACGAGGCACAGGCGGCCGGCCTTCGCCTGGATTTCTGCTTTCCGGGCGCACCACGACTGAAAGGCAATGACATGAACAGACCCCGCGTGGTCGGCATCCTGGGCGGCATGGGGCCTGCCGCAGGCGCGGATTTCGCGCGCCTGTTTGTCCAGGCTTGCGCGGACCACATGCGCGCGCTGGACATCCCGGTGTCGGACCAGGGCTTTCCCGAGCACTGGCTGGCCCAGGTGCCGGTGCCCGACCGCAGCACGGCGCTGGAGTCGCCCGGCCCGGGTGGGCACCAGCCGCTGGACCCCATGCTGCAGGCCATGGGCAAGCTGGCGGCGCTGGGCGCCACCACGGTCGCGGTGGCCTGCAACACCGCCCACGCCTGGCACGGCCAGCTGCAGGAGCGTTTTCCGCAGCTCGAAGTGCTGCACGTGGCGCGCGAGGTGGCGCAGACGTTGGCCGCGCGCGGCGTGCGCGAAGTGGGCCTGCTGGCCACCGAAGGCACATACCGCGCCGGCCTGTACGACCAGGCGCTGCGCCAGGCCGGCCTGCAGTGCCACACACCCACGGCCGGCGAACGCGAACGCCTGATGCGCGGCATTTATGAGGGCGTCAAAATGGGCAACATGGACCTGGCGCGCGAATGCTTCACCGGCGTGGCCGAAGCGCTGGCCGCGCGCCATGGGCTTTCCACGTTGATACTGGGCTGCACCGAGATACCGCTGGCCCTCAGCGCGGTGCCCGGCATGGAAACGCTGGACCTGGTGGACCCGGCGGCGCTGCTGGCGCAGGCTTTGGCGCAGCGGGCCTACGCGGCTTGAGCGGCTCTTAGTCCGCGGAGGCGCTCCAGCGGTTATTCCAGGCCTTGTCCAGCGTGCGGCGGTCGCGCTTGGTGGGTCGGCCGTGTTCCTGGGCGCCGGCCGGGTCGCTGTTCAGGCGGCGCTGCTCGGCGGCCTCGGCCTTCAGGCGCAGGCTTTCTTCGGTTTCCTCATAAAGCTGCTGGGCCACCGGGGCCGAGCCGCGCTGGCTGCTGATGCCGCGTACCACCACGGTGCGGCTGACCTGGCCCTGGCGCAGCGACACGGTGTCGCCGGCTTTGACCTCGCGCGCGGGCTTGGCCTCGGCGCCGTTGACCTTGACCCGGCCCTTGTCGATCTCCTCGACCGCGAGCGCGCGGGTTTTGTAAAAGCGGGCCGCCCACAGCCATTTGTCGATGCGCAATTTATCCATTGGCGGCTATTTTGAACCAATCCCCAACGCCCCTGCCGGGCGCGTGGGCGCTTCAGGCCGTGGGCAGGCGGACCACCGCGTCCAGCCCCGTGACCTGGCCGTGCACGACGCGGTTTTCCAGGGTGATGCTGCCGTGCATGGTTTCGACGATCTCGCGGCAGATGGCCAGCCCCAGGCCGGAGCCGTGGCGCACGTCGCCCGCCGAAAACGGCTCATAAAGCCGCGCCGACAGCTCGGCCGACACGCCGGGCCCGCTGTCGCTGAGGGTCATCGCCACAAAGCTGGCGTCGCGCACGATGCGCACGGCCAGCGGGCCGCCGGCCGGCGTGTGCTTGATGGCGTTGTGCAGCAGGTTGCGCGTGAGCTCGCCCAGCATCCATTCATGCGACCGGACCTGGGCCGGCACGGTTTCAATCTCGAAGTCGATGTCTTTTTCGGCGATCAGCGGCGAGAGGTCCAGCGCCACCGAACGCACCACCTGCGCCAGGTCTATGGCCTGCAGGTCGGCCTGCTGGCGCAGCTGCTCCACCTTGGCCAGGGCCAGCATCTGGTTGGCCAGCACGGTGGCACGGTCCACGGTCTGGTTGATCTCGCCGAGCGCGTCGCGCGCTTCCATGTCGCCGCGCAGCGCCGACTGCACCTGCACCTTGAGCACCGCCAGCGGCGTGCGCAGCTGGTGGGCCGCATCGCGCACAAAACGTTTCTGGTTGTCCAGCAGGTGCTGCAACCGGCCCATGACCTGGTTGGTCGCCTCGATCAGCGGCAGCAGCTCGCGCGGCGCGTCGGGGGCGGCGATGGCCGTCAGGTCGCCCTCGGGGCGGGCCTTGAGTTCGGCGCTGAGCCGGCGCACCGGCCGGGTGGCGCGCTGCACCACCACCACCGCCACCAGGGCGATCACCGCCAGCAGGATGGCCTGGCGCCACAAGGTGTCAAAGAGGATCTTGCGCGCCAGCGTCTTGCGCAGCTCCAGGGTCTCGGCCACCTGCACCACGGCCATGGCCCGGCCCTTGCCGCTGGCCACGGGCTGCAGCAGCACGGCCACGCGAACCGGGTCGTCGAGGAACACGTCGTCGTAAAAATCCACCAGCGCCGAATACGGCGGGCGTATGGGGATCTCGCCGCGCCAGAAGGGCAGTTGCGCAAAGCCCGAGACCAGCTCCCCCTTGAGGCTGGAGACGCGGTAGAACAAGCGGCTCTGGTTGTCGGCCTCGAAGGCCTCCAGCGCGGCATAGGGCACGGTCACGCGCAGTTCGGACTGTTCGTCGTAGCCGGTCACGTCCAGCTGTTCGCCTATGGACTTGGCCGAAGCCAGCAGGGTGCGGTCATAGGCGGTGTTGACCGCGGCCAGCGCCTGGCGGTACAGGCTGGCGGTGTTCACGATGATCAGCAGGCCGACGGGAAGCAGGATGCCGGTCAGCAGATACCGTCTAAGGGAGATAGCCCGGCGAGCGGTGGCTTCATGTGCCGCCGGGATTTGCGGCTCCGCCCGCTCCAGCGGCTCGGGCTCCCGATCGCTCATGCATCCACTTTCAGCAGGTAGCCCAGGCCGCGCAAGGTGACCAGGGTGACACCGGTCTGGGCCAGCTTTTTGCGCAGGCGGTAGACCACCACTTCGACGGCCTCGTACTGCACGTCGGTTTCGCCGGGAAACACCAGTTCGAAGAGGCGCTCCTTGGACACGGCGTGGCCCAGTTTGCCTATCAGGGTCTGCAGCAGGGCCAGCTCGCGCGGCGTGAGCTCCAGCACCTGGTCGCGATGGTAGATGGCGCCGCTTTCCCTGTCATAGCGCAGGTGGCCGACGACCTGGGGCGCGGCGCCGGGTTCCGCGCCAGCCGCGGGGCGGCGCCGGCTCAGGGCGCGCAGCCGCGCCTCGAGTTCGTCCAGGTCAAAGGGCTTGGGCAGGTAGTCGTCGGCGCCAGTGTTCAGGCCGACGATGCGGTCGCCCACGGTGCCGCGGGCCGTGAGGATCAGCACCGGGGTCGTCAGGCCCTGGCCGCGCGCCTGCGCCAGCACCTGCAGGCCGTCCAGGCCGGGCAGGGTCAGGTCCAGCACCACCACGTCGGGCTGCGTAGCCTTCCACTGCGCCAGGGCCTGGCGGCCGTCGGTGCAGCCGAAAACCTCCATGCCGCGCCGCCCCAGGGCGCGCTGCAGCGCCGCCTGCATGGAGGCATCGTCCTCCACCAGCAGCAGTTTGACCGTGGATATCACCGTGGGCATCATGGGTTAGGGCCTGGAAACACCGTGTTAACAGGCCCTAGACATTAGCACTTTCCCCAGTCCCGCCGGACAGCCGTTTGACAGCCAGGGGGTGCATGATAGGCAGGTTATCAGCCATCCGGGCGCCCCGGGCGCCCATCCACAGGAGACATTCCCATGCGTCGCGATACCTTTCTGAAATCCCTGGCGGCCCTGGCCGCGACCGGTGCCTTGCCCCTGTCGGCCTCGGCTGCCGCCAACATCAAGATGTTGATTCCGGCCAACCCGGGCGGCGGCTGGGACACCACGGGCCGCGCCCTGGGCAAGGCCATGACCGACTCCAAGGTCGCCGACACGGTGACCTATGACAACAAGGGCGGCGCCGCCGGCGCGCTGGGCCTGGCCCAGTTCGTCAACGGCTCCAAGGGCGATCCCAATGCGCTGATGGTGATGGGCGCCGTGATGCTGGGCGGCCTGATCACCGGCAAGCCGCCGGTGAGCCTGTCGCAGGCCACGCCGATCGCGCGCCTCTCAAGCGAATACAACGTGTTCGTGCTGCCCGCCAATTCGCCCTTCAAGACCATGAAGGATGTGGTCGACCAGCTCAAGAAAGACCCCGGCAGCGTGAAGTGGGGCGGCGGCTCGCGCGGCTCCACCGAGCACATCGCGGCAGCCATGATTGCGCAGAAGGTCGGCGCCGATCCTTCCAAGATCAACTACGTCGCCTTCCGCGGCGGCGGTGAGGCCACGGCGGCCATCCTGGGCGGCAACGTCACGGTGGGCGGCAGCGGTTACAGCGAGTTCGCCGAGTACATCAAGGCCGGCAAGATGCGCGCCATCGCCGTGACCTCCGGCAAGCGCCTGCCCGGCGTGGACGTGCCCACGCTCAAGGAGCAGGGCATAGACGTGGAAATCGGCAACTGGCGCGGTGTCTACGGCGCCCCGGGCATCACGGCCGAGCAGCGCAAGGCCCTGACCGACCTGGTGCTGGCCGCGCTGAAATCGCCGGCCTGGGCCGAAGCCGTGAAGAAGAACGACTGGACGCCCGCCGTGCTGTCGGGCGATGCTTTTGCCAAGTTCGTCGACGACGACTTCGCCGCCCTGCGCGCCACCATGGTCAAGTCCGGCATGGTCTGACGCTTCACGCCTTAGCGCGTGTAAGCAAGCATGTAACAGTGCAAGGGCGCCACGCCGTCCCGGGTTCAGATTTGATGAAAATTTGACGAAAGGGCGGCGTGCCGCCAGACTGTCCACGTCCGTCCCACGTCTTTCGGGAACTATAACGATGACAACAACAACTTCGGATCCCGCGGCCGTCTGGCCGCAAACCCTGGTCGGCGCCGGCGTGCTGCTGACCGGCCTGGCGCTGGCCTTCGGCGCGATCAGCATCTCCTCCGAGGCCGGCTACGGCGGCGTCGGCCCCAACTTCCTGCCCTGGCTGGTTTCCGTCGGCCTCACGGTCTGCGGCGCCTGGATCATCTGGGAAGCGCGCAGCGGCGGCTTTCGCGAGCTGGACCCTCCCTCCGGTGCGACGCAGGCCTACTGGCCCGGTTTTGCCTGGGTCTCGGCGGGGCTGCTGCTCAATGCGGCGCTGATCACCACCATAGGCTTCATCCTGAGCTGCACGCTGTGCTACCTGCTGGCGGTGCAAGGCCTGCGCCGCGCCAGCGGCCAGACGGGCGTCAATGCGCCGCGCACCTGGGCCACCGACCTCGTGGTGGGCCTGCTGATCTCCGCGCCGGTGTTCTGGATGTTCACCAAATTCCTGGCGATCAACCTGCCGGGCCTGACGAACACGGGGTGGATCTGACATGGACATCTTCAATGCCCTGATGGCGGGTTTCGCCACGGCGATCACGCCGGTCAACCTGATCTGGTGCCTGGTGGGCTGTGCCCTGGGCACGGCCGTGGGCGTGCTGCCCGGCATAGGCCCGGCGGTGGCGGTGGCCATGCTGCTGCCCATCACCGCCAAGGTCGACATCACCGCCTCGATGATTTTTTTCTCGGGCATCTACTACGGCGCCATGTACGGCGGCTCGACGACCTCCATCCTGCTGAACACGCCCGGCGAAACCGCCAGCATGGTCACGGCCATGGAGGGCAACAAGATGGCCAAGAGCGGGCGCGCCGGCGCGGCGCTGGCCACGGCGGCGATAGGCTCGTTTGTGGCGGGCACCATCGCCACCGTCATCGTCACGCTGTTCGCCCCCTTTGTGGCGGAGTTCGCCGTCAAGCTGGGCCCGCCCGAGTATTTCCTGCTGATGCTGCTGGCCTTCACCACGGTGAGCGCCGTGCTGGGCAAAAGCACCTTGCGCGGCATGACGGCGCTGCTGGTCGGCCTGGCTGCCGGCTGCGTCGGCCTGGACCAGATCTCGGGCCAGGGCCGCTACACCGGCGGCATTCCGGAACTGCTGGACGGCATTGAAATTGTGCTGGTGGCCGTCGGCCTGTTCGCGGTGGCGGAAGTGCTGTACGCCGTGCTCTATGAGGGCAAAACGGTGGAAGACCAGAACAAGCTCAGCCGCGTGCATATGACCAAGGCCGACTGGAGGCGTTCGATTCCCGCCTGGTTGCGCGGCACCGCGATCGGCACGCCTTTCGGCTGCATTCCGGCCGGCGGCACCGAGATACCGACCTTTCTGAGCTACGCGACGGAAAAGAAACTGGCGAGCCCCGAAATCAGGGCCGAGTTCGGCGGCAAGGGCGCCATCGAAGGCGTGGCCGGTCCCGAGGCGGCCAACAACGCCACGGTGACGGCGGCGCTGATTCCGCTGCTCACGCTGGGCATCCCGACCTCGAACACCACGGCCATCCTGCTGGGCGCTTTCCAGAACTACGGCATCCAGCCCGGCCCGCAGCTGTTCACCACCTCCGCTGCGCTGGTGTGGGCGCTGATCGCCTCGCTGTACATCGGCAATGTCATGCTGCTGGTGCTCAACCTGCCCATGGTGGGCCTGTGGGTCAAGCTGCTGAAGATCCCCAAGCCGCAGCTCTATGCCGGCATCCTGATCTTCGCGACGGTGGGCGCCTACGGCATGCGCCAGAGCGCGTTTGACTTATTCCTGCTGTACGCGATTGGATTGCTGGGCGTGCTGATGCGCCGGTACGACTTCCCCACCGCGCCCGTGGTGGTCGGCATGATCCTGGGCCCTCTGGCGGAAGCGCAACTGCGCAACGCCGTGTCGATAGGCGAGGGCAGCGCCATGGTGTTCTTCCAGCGCCCCATGTCGATCACGCTGGTCGTGATCGTGGTGGCGGTCCTGGTACTTCCCCGCCTTGCCAAATACTGGACAAGGAGCAAAACTGCAAGCTGAGGTTCCAACGACAAAGGAGACGATATGCTGACCATCAAACGACGCGCCGCCCTGGGAGGACTCGCCGGGCTGGGATTGGCGACTTGGGGCGGGGCCATCCCCGCGTGGGCGCAGACGGCGGCCAAGCCGCCGGCGGCCGGCGCACAGCCCAAAGCCCGGGCGGCCAAGCTGGCCCCCAAGCTGCGCATCGTGATTCCGGCGAATGCCGGTGGTGGTTGGGACCAGACCGGGCGCGCCCTGGGCACGGCGCTGGTGGGCGCGGGCGCGACGGATGAGATCGAGTATGAAAACAAGGGCGGCAAGGGCGGCACCATAGGCCTCGCGTACTACGCCGAGAAATACAGCGGCGACGCCAACACCCTGCTGATGGGCGGCATGGTGATGGTGGGCGCGGTGGCCCTGCAAAAACCCGCCGTCGACATGACCCGCATCCGCCCCATCGCACGATTGACCAGCGACTACCTGGTGGTGGTGGTCGCCGCCAACTCGCCGGTGCGCACGATTGCCGACCTGGCCGGGCGCATGCGCGCCAATCCCAAGGACGTTCCCATCGCGGGCGGTTCCGCCGGCGGTGTGGACCACGTGTTTGCCGGTGTGTTCACCCGCGCGGCCGGCAGCAAACCCGAAGAACTGGTGTACCTGCCCTTTGCGGGCGGCGCCGAAGTCGTGCAGGCCGTGCTGGGCGGCAAGGCGACAGCCGGCATTTCGGGCTACAGCGAATTCGCCGACGAACTGGCCAGCGGCAAGCTGCGCGCCATCGGTGTGTCGTCCAAGCGCACGGTGTTCGGCATCCCTGCCATTCGCGAGCAGGGCGTGGACGTGGACATGGCCAACTGGCGCGGCGTGTTCACCGGCCAGAACGTGGCCGAGGCGCGCCAGGCGGAAATGCTGGAGGCCGTGAAGGCCGCCACCGGCCATGAGTCCTGGCAAAAAACGCTGAAGCAGAACCACTGGGAGTCTTCGCTGCTTTCAGGTCCCAGCCTCGCGAGTTTTATCGATTTCGATCTGACCACCTCGCGGGTCATGGTGCATTTGCTCAAGCTCAAGGCCTGAGCCGCGCATGCGCCCCGGGCGCGTTGCCCGGGCGCCTGCTTTCCTGCGTGTGGCATGAAAAGTGCTCCGGTGCAAGCGTTCGGGCACTGGATCAAACACCTAGCCATTGCCCTGGAAACTCCATCTACCATGGGCTTGGGAGGAAAAAGACATGCTGACCATCCAACGACGCACGGTTCTGGGCGCACTCGCCGGCCTCGGAGCGGCCGCACCGCTTTGGGCCCAGTCCGCCAAGGGCAAGCTGGCGCCCAAGCTGCGCATCGTCATTCCCGCCATGTCCCGCACCGCGCTCGATGAAGCCGGCCGCGCCCTCGGTGATGCGCTGGTGGGCCAGGGCCTGAGCGACGAGATCGAATACGAGAACAAGGAAGGCGGCAGCGGCACCGCGGGCCTGGCCTGGTTTGTGCAGAAGTACAGCGCCGACCCCAACGCCTTGTTCATGGGTGACAGCAACCTCGTCGGCGCACTGGCATTGCAAAAACCGGCTGTGGACCTCAGCAAGGTCAAGCCGATTGCGCGCCTGACCAGCGACTACCCGGTGGTCGTGGTGGCGGCCGCATCGCCGCTCAAGACCATCAACGAACTGGTGGAGCGCCTGCGCACCAATGCCAAACAGACGTCCATGGCCATAGGCGCGGTCGGCGGCGCCGACCATGTGTTCGCGGGCCTGTTGGCCAAGGCCGCCGGTGCCAGGCCGGAAGACGCGGTCTACCTGCCGTTCGCGCGCAACTTCGAGCTGGTCGATGCGGTGATGGGCGGCAAGGCGGCGGCCGGCGTTTCGAGCTACGGCACCTTCAGGGCGGAGCTGGCCAGCGGCAAGCTGCGCGCCCTAGGTGTCTCTTCCAAAAAAGCCGCTTACGGCGTCAAGTCGGTGCGCGAGCAGGGCCTGGACGTGGACCTTACCAACTGGCGCGCCGTGTTCACCGGCGCCGGCGTGCCGGCCGCGCGCCAGGCCGAGATGGTGGAGGGCGTGAAGGCTTCACTGGCCTATGAGCTCTGGAAGAAGACGCTCAAGGAAAGCTATTGGGAGCAGTCCTGGATGTCGGGGCCGGACCTCGGCAGTTTTATCGACTTCGATGTGAAGACCACGCAGCTGATGGTGCAGCTGCTCAAGCTCAAGGCCTGATTCAAGCTTGGGTCGGCCTGGCTATTTCTTCGCGCCCAGGGCCAGAGCCCGTTCGCGCGAAGCCGCCAGCGCCTTGGCCGCTTCGGGGGCATCGGCCTGTTGCACCGGCCAGCCCGCCAGGTGCTGCTGCGTGATCCCGGCCAGCCCCGCGATCCACTCATGGCTGTCATTGAGGCAGGGGATGTAGCCGAACTCCTTGCCGCCCGCCTGCAGAAAGGCCTCGCGCGCCTCCATGTTGATCTCTTCCAGTGTCTCCAGGCAGTCGCCGGTAAAACCCGGGCAGATCAGGTCGACCCGCTTGACCCCGGCCCGGGCCATGGCCACGAGGGTGGGTTCGGTATAGGGCTCAAGCCACTTGGCCTTGCCGAAGCGCGACTGGAAGGTGACTTTGTACTGCGCGGGCTCCAGGCCCAGCTGCGCGGCCAGCAGGCGCGCGGTCTTGTGGCATTCGCAGTGGTAGGGGTCGCCCAGCGCGAGCGTGCGTTCGGGCACGCCGTGAAAGCTCATGACCAGCTGCTCGGCGCGGCCCTGGGTGCGCCAGTGCTCGCGCACGCGGGCGGCCAGGGCCTTGATGTAGCCTTCGTGGTCGTGGTAATGGTTGACGAAGCGCAGCTCGGGGATGCGGCGTATGCGCGCCGCCCACTGGTAGACCGCGTCAAACACGCTGGCGGTGGTGGTGCCGCTGTACTGCGGGTAGGCCGGCAGGATGAGCACGCGTTCCACGCCGTCGGCCTTGAGCTGGCTCAGCTGCGAGGCGATGGACGGGCTGCCGTAGCGCATGGCGTAGCGCACCTCTACAGGGTGGCCGCGCACCGCCAGGTAGCCGCGCAGCATGGTGGCCTGCTTCTGCGTCCAGACCCGCAGCGGCGAGCCTTCCTTCGTCCAGATGCTGGCGTATTTGGCGGCCGATTTTTGGGGCCGCACGCGCAGGATGATGCCGTGCAGGATCAGCCACCACAGCGGCTTGGGGATTTCGACCACGCGCGGGTCGCCCAAAAACTCGGCCAGGTAGCGGCGCAGCGCCGGCGCCGTGGCTTCGTCAGGGGTTCCCAGGTTGCACAGCAGCACGGCGGTGGTGGAAGAAGCTGTCTGGCCGACAGGCGGCGCGCCGTGGGAGAAGGGCGGTTCGGGAGCGAAGCGGGGGCGAAAAAACATGGGTTATTCTCGCCTATCCCTTAGTCTTTTCCTATGCTCGACCTGACCACCATCAAAGCCATCACGCTAGACCTCGATGACACGCTGTGGCCCATATGGCCGGCCATCGAAAGAGCCGAGAAAGCACTGGACGACTGGCTCAGCCGGCATGCCCCCATGACCGCGGCGCTGTTTTCCAACCCCGCCGCGCGGCACGAAATCCGCGAGCATGTTACGCGCTCGCGCCCCGAACTCAAGTACAACCTCAGCGCCATACGCCGCGAGGCGATACGGCTGGCGCTGTACCGCTCGCGCGAGGACCCGCTGCTGGCCGAGCCGGCCTTCGATGTTTTTTTTGACGAACGCAACAAGGTCACGCTGTTCGAGGATGCGGTGCTGGCACTCGAGTTCCTGTCCGACCGCTATCCGCTGGTGGCGGTGTCCAACGGCAATGCCGACATCAGGCGCATAGGCATTGACGGCTATTTCAAGGCCAGCATCAGCGCCCAGCAGTTCGGCGTGGGCAAGCCCGACCCGCGCATCTTCCATGCGGCCGCCGGCGCCGTCGACGTGCAGCCTGGCGAGGTCTTGCATGTGGGCGACGATGCCACGCTGGACGTGCTGGGCGCGCTCAATTGCGGCATGCAGACGGTGTGGGTCAACCGCTCCGACCAGTTGTGGGCACACCCGGCCGTGCCGCACGAGACGGTGGCCACGCTGACCGAGTTGTGCGACCTGTTCCCGCGCTGACGCGATAGAGCGCTTCAGGGCTTTTTCCGAAGGAGCTTGCATGACGCTCAAGATTTACGGAACCGCGGCCTCGCGCGCGGCGCGCCCGCTGTGGCTGGTCCACGAGATGGGCCTGGCCCATGAACACATCCCGCTGCCCTTCACGGGCGGCGCCACACGCACACCGGAGTTCCTGGCCATCAACCCGAACGGCCGGATTCCCGTGGTGGACGACGACGGCGTGCTGGTCTGGGAGTCCATGGCCTGTGTGCTCTACCTGGCCGAGCGTTTCAAGGCGCCCGGCGTGCCGCTGCTGGCCGCGCAGGACCATGCCGAGCAGGCGGAGATTTTGCGCTGGAGCTTCTGGGTGGTCACCGAGTGCGAAAAAGACGCGCTGGCGTTTTTGATGCACCGCATCCTGATGCCGGCCGACCGCCGCAAGCCCCAGCTGGCCGACGACGCCGAGCGCCACCTGCTGACGCCGCTGCGCGTGCTGGACCAGCACCTGCAGGCCAGGCCCTACCTGGCCGGCGAGCGCTTCACCGCGGCCGACATCTGCGTGGCCTCGGTGCTGGCCTGGGTGCAGGGCGCGGCCGGGCTGATGGAGAAATGCCCGAAGGTGGATGAATGGCTGCAGCGCTGCCTGTCGCGGCCGGCTTACCGCACGGTGCGTGTGCTGGCCAAAAGCGCCTGAATCCGCCCGCTCAATGAAGATGCCGGGCCGCCTCCAGCCCGGAGCGCACCGCGCCTTCCAGCGTTGCGGGATAGGGCCCGGCGATGTAGTCGCCGCAGGCATACAGGCCGGGCGCGACCTCGGCGCCGGGCCGCAACAGGCCGGGCGTGCAGGCAAAAGTGGCGCGTTTTTCCACGATGGTCTGCACCGCCTGCATGCCGCCCAACCCCAAATGCCAGAGTTGCGATTTCGCCTGCGCCAGCACCTGCGCGGTCAGCGTGGCGCTGTCGCCGCTGCTGGCGCTGATCACAAAGGCCAGCAGGCCGGCCGGGCCGCCCAGCTGCCCGCGGTCAAACACGAACTGGGCCGGCTCCGCGGCATTGGACGGCAAGGCCATCATGGGCAGCGGCAGGCACGCGCCTGAAGCCCAGGCATAGACGGTCGTCAGGGCCTCGTGCTGCAGGCCGTGCGTGCGCGCCAGCCAGTCCACCGCGGCCACGCCGCTGCCTTCAACCAGGCGCGCGGCCTCCTGCGGCGGGCAGGCCAGCACCACACAGTCGAAGGCCGCGCTGGCATCGGCGCTCACGACCCAGCCCGAGCCTAGAGGCGCGATGGCCTGCACGCGCGCGCCCAGCTGCGGCGCATTGCCCTGCGCGGCCAGCCAGGACAGCGCCGCATCGGGCAGCAGGGTGCTGAGGTCGGTGCGCGGCAGCAGCAGGTTGGAGCCGCCGCTCTCCGAAAAAAGCGCGTCGTGCATCACGCGCAGGAACACCTGGCCGCTGGCGCGTTCGGCGGGCGTGTTGAGCGCCGAGACGCACAGCGGCTCAATCAGCGCGGCCATGGCGCCGGGTGCCAGGCCGCGGCACAGGTCGGCGACCGACTCGCCGGGCGCGCACTGGAATTTCTTGAGCTGCCAGCCCACCGCGAGCTTGAGCATGGAAAGCTTGTCGCCCAGTGGCCAGTCGCGCGCCAGCAGGATGCCGGCCAGCGCATCGAGCGGGGCCGGCAGCTGCGGCAGCTTCAGGCCGCCGCCATCGGGAAACTGCAATGTCAGCGGCATCCTCAGCAGCGTGGCCTCGGTGTCCACGCCCAGGTCTTTCATCAGGCGCAAGGTTTCGGCGTAAGCGCCTATCAGGATGTGCTGGCCGTTGTCCAGCGCCACCGGTTCGCCCTGCAAGGTGGCACCCACGCGGCGCGCGCGCCCGCCGGCGACGCGGGTGGTTTCAAACAAGGTGGCCTGGTAGCCCAGGCGGGTGGCTTCGACGGCAGCGGCGCAGCCGGCCCAGCCCGCGCCTATGACGGCGACTCTCATCTTTACACCACTCGTCCGAAAGCCTGCGTTTTCCAGGCCAGCCAGAATTTGCGCAGCGGCGTGAGGCTCACGCGCTGGTGCAGCACCTGGTAGCCGTCGGCGGCGATCTCGCGCAGCAGCGTGCGGTAGATGCTGGCCATCATGAGGCCGGGCTTTTGCGCGCGGCGGTCGGTTTCGGGCAGCATGGCCAGCGCTTCGTCGTAAAGCGCCAGGGCGCGCTCGGTCTGGAATTTCATGAGCGCGGTAAAGCGGTCGGAGTACTGGCGCTTCAAGATCTCGTGCGCTTTCACGTCGAACTGCTGCAGCTCGTTGACGGGCAGGTAGATGCGCCCGCGCATCGCGTCTTCACCCACGTCGCGGATGATGTTGGTGAGCTGGAAGGCCAGGCCCAGCTTGTGGGCGTAGGCGGTGGTGGCCTCGTCGGCCTGGCCGAAAATCCGCGCGGCCACCTCGCCCACGATGCCGGCCACCAGATGGCAATACTGCTTGAGCCCGGGGAAGTCGAGGTAGCGGTTTTGCTCCAGGTCCATCTGGCAGCCGTCGATCACGGCCTGCAGGTGGCGCGCCTCGATGCGGTAGGTGGCGGCCAGCGGCATCAGCGCTTTCATGACCGGGTGTGTCGGCTCGCCGGCATAGGACTTCAGGACCTCGTTTTGCCACCAGGCCAGCTTGGTGCGGGCCACGCCGGGGTCGGTGACCTCGTCGACCACGTCGTCGATCTCGCGGCAAAAGGCATAGAAGGCCGTGATGGCGGCGCGCCGCTCTTTGGGTAAAAACAGGAAGGCGTAATAAAAACTGCTGCCAGATGCGGCGGCTTTTTGCTGGACATACTGCTCAGGCGTCATGCGGCGATTGTCACATGGGATGCCGTGCGTTCACGGGGCCGGATCAGCGCATCCACAGGGCGCGCCAGCCCATCAGCAGCAAGTCCCAGGGCTTGAGCTTGGGGCGCCGCTGCAAGGTGTTAAAGCCTTGCGCTTCTATCTTGTCCAGGATGCGCAGGCCGCCTTGCACCACCAGGCGCAGCTCCCAGCCGCCGCGCCCGGGAATTATTTTGCACAGGGGCGCGCCCCTGTACATCATGGCGCGGGCGGAACGCACATGGGCCGCAATCAGCGCGAGGGTGGCCGGGTTGGCCTGCAGCGCCAGCAACTGCGCTTCATCGACGCCGTGGCGGGCCCAGGCGTCGGCCGGCAGGTAGATGCGCCCGCGCGGGATGTCCACACCCAGGTCCTGCCAGAAATTGATCAGTTGCAGGGCGGTGCAGATGTCGTCGCTCATTTGCAGCGAAGCGGCGTCCTGGATGCCGTAGAGGTGCAGCAGCAGCCGGCCCACGGGGTTGGCCGAACGCTTGCAGTAGTCCAGCAGTTCGGCTTCGTCGGCATAACGCTGCTTGACCGCGTCCTGCTCAAAGGCGCTCAGCAGGTCGGCCAGCAGGTTGACGGGCAGTTCGAACCGGGCCAGTTGGGGCCGCAATTGCGCGAAGACCGGCGCCCAGCGCGGGGAGGGCGGCAGGCCCGCGGCGGTCGCCATCAGGTCGGCGCGGTAGGCGGCCAGCTCGTCCAGCCGGGCCTGCGGCGTGGCTTCGCCCTCATCGGCGATGTCGTCGGCCGTGCGGGCAAACCAGTAAATCGCCGCGATGGGCGGGCGCAGCCGCGGCGGGCATAGCAGCGAGGCGACAGGGAAGTTTTCATAGTGCGACACCCCCTGAAGGGGAACCGGGGCGCTGGGCTGTTGGAGGCCTGGGGTCATGCGGGCGATTGTCGCTTGACAAGCCTCAGCATTTACCCTAGATTACTAACCGGTCAGTCAGTAGCGAGTTTTCCAAGCTTCTCCTGGCTGCATGCCGTCCGAGTTTTCACACCCAATCCGACCATGAATAAAACCGTTTTCTCCGTGGTGGGCGCTGCTATATTGCTGGCCGCCTGTTCCAAGCCCGCCCCACCCGAAGAGCCGGTTCGCGCCGTGAAGGTGCTCACCGTGGGGACCGACGCGTTTTCGTCCAGCCATGAATATGCGGGCGAAGTCAAAGCCCAGGTCGAGTCCAGGCTGGGCTTTCGGGTCGGCGGCAAGATCATCAAGCGCCAGGCCGAGCTCGGCCAGCGCGTCAAGGCCGGGCAGGTGCTGGCCCAGCTGGACCCGCAGGACTTCAGGCTGGCCGCCGATGCGGCCCGTGCCCAGGTGGCTGCGGCCAGCACCAACCGCGACCTGGCCGCTGCCGACTTCAAGCGCTACAAGGAGCTCAAGGAGCAGAACTTCATCAGCGGCGCCGAGCTGGAGCGCCGCGAAACCACCCTCAAGGCGGCGCAGGCGCAGCTCGAGCAGGCGCAATCGCAGTTCGCCGTGCAGGGCAACCAGGCCAATTACGCGGCCTTGGTCGCCGATGTGTCGGGTGTGGTGACCGCCATCGAGGCCGAGCCTGGCCAGGTTGTGGCGGCAGGCGCGCCGGTGGTGCGCATCGCGGCCGACGGGGTGCGCGACGTGGTGTTCTCGGTGCCCGAAGACAAGGTGGCGAGCATCAAGGCCGGCTCGGCGGTCAAGATACGCGTCTGGTCGCAAAACGCCGATCTGGCCGGCAAGGTCCGTGAAGTCGCCGCCAGCAGCGACCCGGTCACGCGCACCTATACCGTCAAGGTTTCTATCGATGCCAAGGAGCCGCCGCCGCTGGGCGCCACGGTGTACGTGGTGCCGGAATCGGGCAGCGCCGTCGGCCTGCCGGTGATCAAGCTGCCGACCACGGCGCTGCGCCAGGAAGGCAAGGCCACGGCCGTGTGGGTGGTCGACAAGGCCAGCATGACGGTCAAGCCGCAAATCATCCAGGTCGCCACAGCCGACGGCAACGACGTGGTCGTGGCCTCGGGACTGCAAGCCGGCATGCTGGTGGTGAGCGCCGGCGTGCATGTGCTGTCGCCGGGCCAGAAAGTCACTTTCTACCAGCCCAGTGTGGCCCTGGCCGGCGCCACGCCGGCGCAGACCAGCCCGAATGCCATGGCTGCCGCCGCGGCGCCCGCATCCGCTGCCTCCGGCGCGAAGTGAGGCGGCCATGACGCAAGCCCACCACGACGGCAACAGCCCTGCCGGCGAACTCGCTTCGCCCTCGACCCGCTTCAACCTTTCCAAATGGGCGCTGGACCATCCGGCGCTCACGCGCTACCTGCTGCTGGTGCTGATGATCCTGGGCTTCGCGTCCTATTTCCAGCTCGGGCAGGACGAGGATCCGCCTTTCACCTTCCGCGCCATGGTGGTGCGCACCTACTGGCCGGGCGCCACGGCGCAGCAGGTGGCCGAGCAGGTCACCGACAAGCTGGAACGCACGCTGCAGGAAGCGCCGTATGCCGACCGCATCCGCAGCTATTCCAAGCCCGGCGAGTCGCAGATCATTTTCCAGATCAAGGACTCCTCCAAACCCAGCGAGGTCGCCAACGTCTGGTATTCGGTGCGCAAAAAAATCGGCGACATGCGCGGCACCTTGCCGGGCGGTATACAGGGGCCTTTCTTCAACGACGAATTCGGCGACGTCTACGGCGTGATCTACGCGCTGGAATCCGACGGTTTCAACTATGCCGAGCTCAAGACCTTTGCCGACGACGTGCGCCAGCAACTGCTGCGCGTGCCGGATGTGAGCAAGGTCGAGCTCTTCGGCGTGCAGGACGAAAAAGTCTTTATCGAGATCTCGCAAAAGCGCCTGGCGCAGCTGGGGCTGGACCTGAACCAGGTGCTGGCCCAGCTCGGCCAGCAAAACGCCGTTGAGGCGGCCGGGGCGGTGCAGACGCCGCTGGACGTGGTGCAGGTGCGCGTGGCGGGCCAGTTCGAGGTGATAGAGCAGTTGCGCGCCATGCCGATACGCGGCAGCTCGGGCGGCCAGCTGCGGCTGGGCGACATCGCCGAGATCAAGCGCGGCTATGTGGACCCGCCTTCCGTGAAGGTGCACCACCAGGGCAAGGAAGTGATCGCGCTGGGCGTGTCCATGGCCAAGGGCGGCGACATCATCGCGCTGGGCAAGTCGCTCACGGCGCTGTCGGCCCGTATCGACAAAACCCTGCCGGCCGGCATCAAGCTGGTGAACGTGCAGAACCAGCCCAAGGCGGTGTCCACTTCGGTGAACGAGTTCGTGCGCGTGCTGATCGAGGCCGTGGTGATCGTGCTGGCGGTGAGCTTCATCAGCCTGGGCTTTCACAAACGCCCGGACAACGGGGCTGGCCCCTTGCCGATCTGGAAGCGCTATTACATCGACATGCGGCCCGGCCTGGTGGTGGGTATCACCATCCCGCTGGTGCTGAGCCTGACTTTCCTGGCCATGTGGTACTACGGCATAGGCCTGCACAAGATTTCGCTGGGCTCGCTGATCATCGCGCTGGGCCTGCTGGTGGACGACGCCATCATTGCCGTCGAGATGATGGTGCGCAAGATGGAAGAGGGCTACGACAAGGTGCGGGCCGCTACCTTTGCCTATGAGATCACCGCCATGCCCATGCTGACGGGCACGCTGATCACCGCCACGGGCTTTTTGCCCATCGGCCTGGCCAAATCCACCACCGGTGAATACACCTTCGCGATTTTCGCGGTGACGGTGATCGCGCTGGTGCTGAGCTGGATCGTGTCGGTGTACTTCGTGCCCTACCTCGGCACGCTGCTGCTCAAGGTGCCGCCGCACGTGCAGGAGGTGGCTGCCGGCAAGGACAGCCCGCACGAGATGTTCGACAGCCCGTTTTACAGCAACTTCCGTAAAACGGTGGACTGGTGCGTGGAGCACCGCTGGCTCACCATAGGCGCCACCGTGCTGATCTTCGTGCTGGGCATCGTGGGCATGGGCAAGGTGCAGCAGCAGTTCTTCCCCGACTCCAGCCGGCCCGAGATCATGGTCGACATCTGGTTCCCCGAAGGCACCTCCTTTGCCGCCAACGAGGCCACCGCCAAACGCGTGGAGCAGCGCCTGATGCGGGAAGAGGGCGTGAGTTCGGTCAGCACCTGGCTGGGCTCGGGCGTGCCGCGCTTTTACCTGCCGCTGGACCAGGTCTTTCCGCAGACCAATGTCTCGCAGATGATCGTGCTGCCCAAGGACCTGAAGGTGCGCGAGTCGCTGCGCATCAAGCTGCCGGCCCTGCTGGCCACCGAATTCCCCGAGGTGCGCGGCCGCGTCAAGCTGCTGCCCAACGGACCGCCCGTGCCCTATCCGGTGCAGTTCCGCGTGGTGGGCATAGACCCGCTGGTGCTGCGCGAGCGCGCCGACGAGGTCAAGGCCGTGATGCGCGAAAGCGGCAATACGCGCGGCGTGAACGACAACTGGAATGAATCGGTCAAGGTGCTGCGCCTGGAGGTGGACCAGGCCAAGGCGCGCGCGCTGGGCGTGACCAGCCAGTCGATCGCCCAGGCCTCGCGCACCATCCTGGCCGGCACGCCCGTGGGCCAGTTCCGCGAAGGCGACAAGCTGATCGACATCGTGCTGCGCCAGCCGCTGGACGAGCGCAACGCCATCACCGACATCGGCAACGCCTACCTGCCCACGGCGTCGGGCAAATCGATTCCGCTCACGCAAATCGCCAAGCCGGTGTTCACCTGGGAGCCGGGCGTGATGTGGCGCGAGAACCGCGACTACGCCATCACGGTGCAAAGCGACATCGTCGAAGGCCTGCAGGGCGCCACCGTCACGCAGGAACTGATGCCCAAGCTCAAGGCGCTGGAAGCGAAATGGCTGGAAAAAGGCCTGCAGGGCTACCGCATCCAGGTGGCCGGCGCGGTGGAGGAAAGCAGCAAGGGCTCGTCCTCGATTGTTGCCGGCCTGCCGGTCGCACTGTTTATCGTGCTCACCCTGCTGATGCTGCAACTGCACAGCTTCAGCCGTTCGATCCTGGCCTTTGTGACGGGCTTCATGGGCATCGCGGGCGTGGCCGGGGCGTTGCTGGTGCTGAACCGGCCCTTCGGTTTCGTCGCGCTGCTGGGCGTGATCGCGCTGTTCGGCATGATCATCCGCAACTCGGTGATCCTGATCGACCAGATCGAGCAGGACCGTGCCCGCGGCGTGCCGACCTGGAACGCGATCGTCGAGGCGGCCGTGCGCCGGCTGCGGCCCATCGTGCTAACGGCCGCCGCCGCCGTGCTGGCCATGATCCCGCTGTCGCGCAGCGTGTTCTGGGGGCCGATGGCGGTCGCCATCATGGGCGGCCTGATTGTGGCGACGGTGCTGACTTTGCTGGCCTTGCCGGCGATGTATGCAGCGTGGTTCCGGGTCAAACGGGAAGACAGGCTGCAGGCCGGGCCGCACGCGGCCGAGAAGCCATTGCCGGCCTGATTCTCTGCGGCTGGGCGCCCGGACGCAAAAACCGGGCGCGATACGGCTAAAATAGAGAGTTGACCGATTTCAAGCGGGGATTCGGAGGTTTTTCGGATTCCCGTTTTTATTTCCGGCGCGCGGGTGGCGAAATTGGTAGACGCACCAGGTTTAGGTCCTGACGCCAGCAATGGTGTGGGGGTTCGAGTCCCCCCCCGCGCACCACCCTGAGGCTTGCGGGCGGCAGTTCTTGCGTCCATGCGCTCAGTCGTTGCGGAAAACCCGCGACATGCCAGGTGAAAACCTGTTTTGACTACTTTTTGATCTTAGGAAGACCATCATGGCCGTGACTGTTGAAACCCTTGAAAAGCTCGAGCGCAAGATGACGCTCACGCTGCCCGTCAACACCATCCAGTCGGAAGTTGACACCCGCCTCAAGCGCCTGGCCCGCACGGTCAAGATGGACGGCTTCCGTCCCGGCAAGGTTCCCATGAACGTCGTGGCCCAGCGCTACGGCTACTCGGTGCACTACGAGGTCATGAACGACAAGGTCGGTGAAGCCTTCGCCGTGGCCGCCAACGAAGCCAAGCTGCGCGTTGCCGGCCAGCCCCGCATCAGCGAAAAAGAAGGCGCTCCCGAAGGCGAACTCGCGTTCGACGCGGTCTTCGAGGTCTATCCCGAAGTCAAGATCGCCGACCTGTCGAATGCCCAGGTCGAAAAAGTCAGCGCCGAAGTCAGCGACGCGGCCATCGACAAGACCCTGGACATCCTGCGCAAGCAGCGCCGCACCTTCGCCCAGCGCGCGGCCGACGCGCCCGCGCAGGATGGCGACCGCGCCACCATCGACTTTGAAGGCAAGATCGACGGCGAACCTTTTGCCGGCGGCAAGGCCGAGGACTACCAGTTCCTGATCGGCGACGGCCAGATGCTCAAGGAGTTCGAAGACGCCGTGCGCGGCATGAAAACCGGCGAAAGCAAGACCTTCCCGCTGAACTTCCCGGCCGACTACCACGGCAAGGACGTGGCCGGCAAACAGGCCGACTTCCTCGTGACCGTCAAGAAGATCGAAGCCGCCCACCTGCCTGAAGTCAATGAAGCCCTGGCCAAGTCCCTGGGCATTGCCGATGCGACGGTTGAAGGCCTGCGCGCCGACATCAAGAAAAACCTCGAGCGCGAAGTCAAGTTCCGCCTGCTGGCCCGCAACAAGAACGCCGTGATGGACGCGCTGGTCGCCAACGCCGAACTCGACCTGCCCAAGTCCAGCGTGCAGGCTGAACTGGACCGCATGGTTGAAGGCGCGCGCGCCGACCTCAAGCAGCGCGGCATCAAGGACGCCGACAAGGCACCGATTCCCGAGGAAATCTTCCGCCCGCAAGCCGAAAAGCGCGTGCGCCTGGGCCTGGTGGTGGCCGAACTGGTGCGTACCAACGAACTGCAGGCCAAGCCCGAGCAGCTCAAGGCCCACATCGAAGAGCTGGCCGCCAGCTACGAAAAACCGCAGGACGTGGTGCGCTGGTACCTGAGCGACAACCGCCGCATGGCCGAAGTCGAGGCGGTTGTGATCGAAAACAACGTCACGGACTTCGTGCTGGGCAAGGCCAAGGTCACCGAAAAAGCCATTTCCTTTGACGACCTGATGGGCCAGAACTGATTCTTCAGCGTCTTTGCTGACATTGGGGCTTGTGCTTTGCGGCGCAGGCCCCAATTTCTTTGGGCTACGGCATCGGCAGCCCGCGAGTGCGCCGCCAGCCTTCGCCGGAATTCCCGGGTGGAATTTTTGGGTACAGTACAAACATCTCTGGAGAACACATGATGGTCCGAAACAGTATTTACGGCGGCGCCCATACCGGCCCGCAAGCCGGCGCCCTGGATGCGCAAGGCCTGGGCATGGTGCCCATGGTCATCGAGCAATCCGGTCGCGGCGAGCGCTCCTACGACATTTATTCGCGCCTGCTCAAGGAACGCGTGATCTTCCTGGTGGGCCCGGTCAACGACCAGACGGCCAACCTGGTGGTGGCCCAGCTCCTGTTCCTGGAAAGCGAAAACCCGGACAAGGACATTTCCTTCTACATCAACTCGCCGGGCGGCTCCGTCACCGCCGGCATGGCGATTTACGACACCATGCAGTTCATCAAGCCCGACGTTTCCACGCTCTGCGTGGGCATGGCGGCCAGCATGGGCGCTTTCCTGCTGTCGGCCGGCGCCAAGGGCAAGCGCTTCTCGCTGCCGAATTCGCGCGTGATGATCCACCAGCCCTCGGGCGGTGCCCAGGGCCAGGCGACGGACATCGAAATCCACGCCCGCGACATCCTCAAGACGCGCGACCAGCTCAACCGCATCCTGGCGGCCAATACCGGCCAGCCGATCGAAAAGATCGAGCGCGACACCGAGCGCGACTACTTCATGTTCGCGGACGACGCCAAGGAATACGGCCTGGTCGACCAGGTCATCGCCAAGCGGCCTTAAGCGTCCCAGGGCGGTAAAACCGGCCAGCCGGCCCAGAACCTCCTCAAGTTGCTCTGCAACAACGGCGTTTTCTGTAACAGAAACGCCGTTTTTTTATTGGTTATCATTAGGTAACAGTTCCCTTCAGGCTCCTTAAAGGCATCCCCACCAATGGCCGAGAAAAAAGGCTCCTCCAGCGAAAAGACTTTGCACTGCTCTTTTTGCGGTAAAAGTCAGCACGAAGTCAAAAAACTGATCGCTGGCCCCTCGGTATTCATTTGCGACGAATGCATCGATCTCTGCAACGAGATCATTCGCGACGAACTCCCCGCCGGCGAAGATGTCCGCGAAACCCGCACCGATTTGCCCACGCCCCTGGAAATCAAGGGAACCCTGGACGGCTATGTGATCGGACAGGAACCGGCTAAGCGCACGCTGGCCGTGGCCGTCTACAACCACTACAAGCGCCTGCGCCACAAGGAAAAAGCCAAAAAAGACGACGTGGAGCTGACCAAGAGCAATATCCTGCTGATCGGTCCCACCGGCTCGGGCAAGACCCTGCTGGCCCAGACGCTGGCGCGCACCCTCAATGTGCCCTTCGTGATGGCCGACGCCACCACGCTGACCGAAGCCGGCTATGTGGGCGAGGACGTCGAAAACATCATCCAGAAGCTGCTGCAGAGCTGCAACTATGAGGTCGAGCGCGCCCAGCAGGGCATCGTCTACATCGACGAAATCGACAAAATCTCGCGCAAGTCCGACAACCCGTCCATCACGCGCGACGTGTCGGGCGAGGGCGTTCAGCAGGCGCTGCTCAAGCTGATCGAAGGCACCATGGCCTCGGTGCCGCCGCAGGGCGGCCGCAAGCACCCGAACCAGGATTTCCTGCAGGTGGACACCACCAACATCCTGTTCATCTGCGGCGGCGCCTTCGCCGGCCTGGAAAAAGTCATCGAAAGCCGCACGGAAGCCTCGGGCATGGGTTTTGGCGCGACCGTCAAGAGCAAGAAATCCCGCACCCTGACCGAAGCCTTCAAGGAAGTCGAGCCGGAAGACCTGATCAAGTTCGGACTGATCCCCGAACTGGTCGGCCGCATGCCCGTGGTCGCCACGCTGGCCGAGCTCAGCGAAGACGCCTTGGTGCAGATCCTGACCGAGCCCAAGAACGCCGTCGTCAAGCAGTTCAGCAAGCTGCTGGCCATGGAAGGGGTTGACCTCGAGATTCGCCCCTCCGCGCTCAAGGCGATTGCGCGCAAGGCCCTGGCGCGCAAGACCGGCGCGCGCGGCCTGCGCTCCATCCTGGAGCAGTCGCTGATCGACACCATGTTTGACCTGCCCAATGCCAGCAATGTGGACAAGGTTGTTGTGGACGAGTCCACAATCGAAGAAAACAAGGCCCCCCTGCTCGTGTACCGTGAAGCGGCCAAGAAAGCCTGAATCCCCCAAAGGCTGGCCGGAATGCTTGAAAAGCGCTCCCCTGCGCCCCATGTCTGGGTTGATTGTGTTTCGCCGGGCCATGCAACTGGCCGTCACGGCTAACGTTTAAGGTTTATATGTCCGGACAAACTTCATTGCCTTCCACCCCCATTGACCTTCCCCTCCTGCCTTTGCGGGACGTGGTGGTCTTTCCGCACATGGTGATCCCGCTGTTCGTGGGTCGCCCCAAGAGCATCAAGGCGCTGGAGTCGGCCATGGAAGCCGAGCGCCGCATCATGCTGGTGGCGCAAAAAGCCGCCGCCAAGGACGAGCCCTCGGTCGAGGACATGTTCGAGGTCGGTTGCGTGGCCACCATCCTGCAACTGCTCAAGCTGCCCGACGGCACCGTGAAGGTGCTGGTTGAAGGCCAGCAGCGCGCCAGTGTCAACAAGATTGAAGAAGGCGAGCAGCATTTCTCGGCCAACGTCACGCCCGTCGAAACCGTGGCCGTGATCGCCGGCGACAAGACCAGCGAAATCGAGGCCTTGCGCCGGGCCGTGATGCAGCAGTTCGACCACTACGTCAAACTGAACAAAAAAATCCCGCCCGAGATCCTCACCTCGATCTCCAGCATCGACGATGCCGGCCGCCTGGCCGACACGATCGCCGCGCACCTGCCGCTCAAGCTTGACGCGAAGCAGGTCATCCTGGACCTGGCCAACGTCAAGGCGCGGCTCGAAAACCTTTATGAGCAGCTCGAGCGCGAAGTCGACATCCTCAACGTCGACAAGAAGATCCGCGGCCGCGTGAAGCGCCAGATGGAAAAGAACCAGCGCGACTTCTACCTCAACGAACAGGTCAAGGCCATCCAGAAGGAACTGGGCGAAGGCGAAGAGGGCGCCGACATCGAAGAGATCGAGAAAAAGATCAAGTCCGCCAAGATGCCGCAGGAAGCCCGTAAAAAGGCCGAGAGCGAGCTCAAGAAACTCAAGCTCATGTCGCCCATGTCCGCCGAGGCGACCGTGGTGCGCACCTACATCGACGTGCTGACCGGCCTGCCCTGGAGCAAAAAGACCAAGATCAAGCACGACTTGGGCAATGCCGAGAACGTGCTTAACGAAGACCACTACGGGCTCGAGAAGGTCAAGGACCGCATCGTCGAATACCTCGCGGTGCAGCAGCGCGTCGACAAGCTCAAGGCGCCCATCCTGTGCCTGGTCGGGCCTCCTGGCGTGGGCAAGACCTCGCTGGGCCAGTCCATCGCCAAGGCGACGGGCCGCAAGTATGTGCGCATGGCCCTGGGCGGCATGCGCGACGAGGCGGAAATCCGCGGCCATCGCCGCACTTATATCGGTGCCTTGCCGGGCAAGGTACTGCAAAGCCTGACCAAGGCCGGCACGCGCAACCCGCTGTTCCTGCTCGACGAGATCGACAAGCTGGGCACCGACTTCCGCGGCGACCCTTCCAGCGCCTTGCTGGAAGTGCTGGACCCGGAGCAGAACCACACCTTCGGCGACCACTACGTCGAGGTCGACTTCGACCTCAGCGACGTGATGTTCGTGGCCACCTCGAACTCGATGAACATTCCTCCGGCCCTGCTGGACCGCATGGAAGTCATACGCCTGTCCGGCTATACCGAGGACGAAAAAACCAGCATCGCCATGCGCTACCTGCTGCCCAAGCAGGTCAAGAACAACGGCGTGAAGGAAGGTGAGCTCGAGGTGCAGGAGCAGGCCGTGCGCGACATCGTGCGCTACTACACGCGCGAAGCCGGCGTGCGTTCGCTGGAGCGCGAACTCTCCAAGATCTGCCGCAAGGTCATCAAGGGCATACAGCTCAAGAAGATGGAGCCCAAGGTCGTGGTCACGCCGGACAACCTCAACGAGTTCCTGGGCGTGCGCAAATACAACTACGGCCGCGCCGAGCAGCAGAACCAGGTCGGCCAGGTCGTGGGCCTGGCATGGACCGAAGTCGGCGGCGACCTGCTGACCATTGAGGCTGCCATCATGCCCGGCAAGGGCGTGATCACGCGCACCGGATCGCTCGGCGACGTCATGAAAGAGTCCGTGGAAGCCGCGCGCACGGTGGTGCGCAGCCGCGCCAAGGTGCTGGGCATCAAGGACGAGATGTTCGAAAAGCGTGACATCCACATCCACGTGCCCGACGGCGCGACGCCCAAGGACGGCCCGAGCGCCGGCGCCGCGATGACGACGGCCTTTGTGTCCGCATTGACCGGCATCCCGGTGCGCGGCGACGTGGCCATGACGGGCGAGATCACGCTGCGTGGTGAAGTCACCGCGATCGGCGGCCTGAAGGAAAAACTGCTGGCGGCCTTGCGGGGCGGCATCAAGACGGTGTTGATCCCCGAAGAAAACGCCAAGGACCTGCAGGAGATTCCCGACAACGTCAAAAGCGGCCTGGAGATCGTGCCGGTGAAATGGATAGACCAGGTGCTGCAGGTTGCGCTGGAGCGCCAGCCTGTTCCCCTGACGGACGAAGAGGCCGCCGTTGCCGCGCAGGCCGCAGCGGCTGCGCCGGCGGAAGCCGCGGGCACGGTCAAACATTGAATCTTTCGCAAAGTTTTTTTGGACAGTTTGGAAAAGCCGAAAAACTACGCTATAATTTGAGGCTGTTATCGCGGGAGTAGCTCAGTTGGTAGAGCGCAACCTTGCCAAGGTTGAGGTCGAGAGTTCGAGACTCTTCTCCCGCTCCAATTCAAAGGGCAGCACTTCAAAATGCTGTCCTTTTTCATTGGGGTTTCACGGATAGTCGGCAAGGCCATGGTGCCGAAGCCGGTGGCAGACAGAATACGGCGCGGTAACAAAGCGGTTATGTACCGGATTGCAAATCCGGCTAGCCCGGTTCGACTCCGGGCCGCGCCTCCATCGAACCCTGCAATCAGCCCCAGCCATGGGGCTTTTTTGTTTGACAATAGGCCAGAGACGCCGGGCCGGATGTTTGCACGGGGCCTTTGAAATAAAGCGTTTGAGCCTGAGTGGTGAAATAGGTAGACACAGCGGACTTAAAATCCGCCGCTTCGTGAATAGCGGGCGTACCGGTTCGATTCCGGTCTCAGGCACCACAGCACAGCGGCTCACCCATGCGCCGGGCACGCCTTCGAAAACTGGGTAAGATAAATTCCATCATGTCCCGCTACAACACACCTTTTGAGATCCACGTGCACGGCGAAGTGCCTTTGCGTGTGGAAGTTACCTTTGAGCAGCTGCAGGAGGCCCTGAAGCCGCTGTGGAAGTACACGGGCTCCAAATCCCTGGCGGCCGCCGCCGCGAGCGCCTATGAAGAAGAGCCGGGCATCCGCTTCGACGTTCATAAACACCTGCTGCAGATGTGCTGGACCGTGCCGGGTGACGAGGATTTCCGCCAGGCCCTGGACGAAATGTGCATGGGCCTGAACGACCTCGCCGAGGCGGGCGCACCCATCGAGGTGACCTTCTACGACTCCGACTTCGATGAGGAGGAGGGCGACGAGGATGAAGAAGCGCGCGACGACTTCGCGATGTACTTCGTCGGCCCGACGCCGGCCGCCATCATGCAGGTGCAGCGCGACTTGCTGGTGCAGGACATGATTGGCCTGATGGAGCGCCACTTCGACGGCTCCGAACTCGGCGAAGTCGTCGCGGCGGTCGACAGGTTGTTCGAGCAGCGTTTTGACGCCCTGGTCAACTCCATGCAGCTCGGCAAGCCGCCACGGGGACTGGGCGGGCCGCAGGGCGGCTCAGGCCACGGCGGCGGGCGCAAGCCCCGGCATCTGCACTAAGCGGGTTTGGACGTGCCGCAGGGGGCCGTGGCGCCCTGCGTTTCCCCGGGAAATCCCAGGCCGCGCAAATAAACGTCGATCGCGCACTGGCCGACCTCCAGCAGGTCAAAAGCCTGCGGGTCCAGCAGCCAGTTCTGGATCAGCCCGTCGATCAGCGCATGCAGGCCCTGCGCTCCCACCGATGCCGGCACCGGCAAGGCAAGCTTCATCTGCTCCGCGGCGATTCCCAGGCTTTGCGCTATGCGTTCCACGAAGCCGTTGCGCACCCTGAGGTGGCGAAGCCGCACGGCCTGCAGTTCCTCCACATATTCGACTTTCTGGGTCGCGACCTCGAACACCCGGCGGGTCTGCATATCGGTCACGATGTGCCGTAAAGCATTGATGGTGGACAGCCGTATCCGGTCTATGGCGTTGGGGCCGGCCCCGCCATCCGGGCCCGGGGCTTCCTGTTGTTCGGTCTCATGGTGGAAGGACTCTTCCATGGGCAGCGTGACCCGATCAATCATCGCGTTGAACAGGTCCGCCTTGTCCTTGAAATGCCAGTAGACCGCGCCGCGGGTGGCGCCGGCGCGCCTGGCGATGTCCTGCAGGCTGGTGCGCGACACCCCTTGCGCCTGAAACAGGTGCTCAGCCGCGTCCAGCAGCTTGTGGCGCGTGGCCAGAGCCTCTTCTTTTGTTCGACGGGCCATTGACTGCCTCCAAGGTGAATTTCTGGATTTTTGTTATACATTCACAAATGTATGTAAACTATAACACTCGCAAAAACCCTTATTCTTTTTGTTTTCGGCAAATGGGCTGTGCCCCAATTGCCGGCTACGTCTTTTGCTTTGCGCTTTTTTCCCAAAAATTCGAGGAATAGCATGCCCAAGTCTCGCGTTGCCCATTCGTTTGTACTCCCCCCATTCCTGAAATACCAGCCCCTTGCCGCGGCGGCCGCATTGGCCCTGCTTCTGGCCGGATGCGGCAAAGGCGCAGGCGCTCCCGGCGGGGCGCCGCCGCCCGCGGAAGTCGGTGTGGTCACTGTGACCCAGGGCGATGTCGGCCTGATCACCGAGCTGCCCGGCCGCCTGGAGGCCTCACGCGTGGCCGAAGTCCGGGCGCGCGCCGCCGGCATCCTGCAAAAGCGGCTGTTCCGCGAAGGCAGCGACGTCAAGGCAGGCCAGCAGCTGTTCAGCATTGACCCCGCGCCTTATGCGGCCGCGGCCGCCAGCGCCAAGGCCAGCCAGGCCCGCGCCGAAGCCAACCTCGCGCAGGCCAGCGCGCTGGCCGAGCGCTACAAGCCGCTGGTGGAGGCCAATGCCGTCAGCAAGCAGGAATACGCCAACGCCGTGGCCGCGCAGAAGCAGGCCGAGGCCGATGTGGCCGTGGGCAAGGCCAGCGTGCAGACCGCGAATATCAACCTCGGCTATGCCTCGGTGACGGCGCCTATCTCGGGCCGCATAGGCCGCGCGCTGGTGACTGAGGGCGCGTTGGTCGGGCAGGGCGAAGCCACGCAGCTCGCGGTGGTCCAGCAGATCAATCCCATGTACGTCAACTTCACGCAGTCGGCGCCCGAGATCATGAAGCTGCGCGCCGCGATGGACAGCGGACAGTTCAAACGCGCCAGCGGCGCCGAGGCCGCCAGCGTGCGCATCGTGCTTGAAGACGGCAGCGAATACGCGCGCCCCGGCCGCCTGCTGTTTTCCGACCTGACGGTGGACGCCACGACCGGGCAGGTGACCTTGCGCGCCGAAGTCCCCAACCCTGGCGGCCAGCTGTTGCCCGGCCTTTATGTGCGCGTGCGCCTGGAGCAGGCGCAGGTCAGCAATGCCATCACCTTGCCGCAGCAGGCCGTCACGCGCACCGCGCAGGGCGATACGGTCATGGTGGTGGGGGCCGACGGCAAGGTCAGCCCGCGCCCCATCAAGATAGGCTCGGCCCAGGGCAACCAGTGGGTGGTGCTGGACGGCCTGAAGACCGGTGAGCAGGTCATGGTCGACGGCTTCCAGAAACTGCAGCCCGGCGCCACGGTCAAGCCCGTGCCGTGGCAGGCGCCCGGCGCCAAGCCCGCCGCCGGCGCGGCTTCCGCCCCGGCGGCCCCGGCATCGGCCGCATCCGCCGCGAAACCCGCCGCTTCCGCCGCATCCGCGGCAGCGAAGTAAGGAGCCCCGCACATGGCCAAGTTTTTTATTGACCGGCCGATCTTTGCCTGGGTGATCGCACTGTTCATCCTGGTGGTGGGCGGCGTGGCGATCACGCAGCTGCCGATCGCCCAGTACCCGCCCGTGGCGCCGCCCGCCATCGTCGTCAGCACTGCCTACCCGGGCGCTTCGGCCCAGACGCTGGAGGACAGCGTGCTGTCGGTGATAGAGCGCGAAATGAACGGTTCGCCCGGCCTCATTTACATGGAATCGGTCGCGCAGGCCGACGGCACCGGCAGCATCACGCTGAGCTTTGAGCCCGGCACCAACGCCGACTTGGCGCAGGTGGACGTGCAGAACCGGCTCTCGCGCGCCTCGCCGCGCCTGCCCGCCGCGGTGACGCAGCAAGGCGTGCGTGTCGACAAGTCGCGTTCCAACTTCCTGCTGTTCACCATGCTCTCGTCCGACAACCCCGCGCATGACCCCATTGCGCTGGGCGACTATGCCTCGCGCAACATCGTGCCCGAGCTGCAGCGCGTCAAGGGCATAGGCCAGGCCCAGCTGTTCGGTAGCGAGCGCGCCATGCGCATCTGGCTGGACCCGGCCAAGCTGCAGGGCGTCAGCCTCTCGGCCAACGACGTCAACACCGCGATCCGCGCGCAGAACGCCCAGGTGTCCGCCGGCAGCATAGGCGACCGGCCCAACGTGGCGGGGCAGGGCATCGCGGCCACCGTGGTGGTCAACGGCCAGCTCGCCAATGTCGAGCAGTTCGGCAACATCGTGCTGCGCGCCAACACCGACGGCTCGTCGGTGCGCCTGAAGGACGTCGCGCGCATCGAGCTGGGCGGCCAGTCCTATGCGACCTCGGCGCGCCTGAACGGCAAGCAGGCCATCGGTATCGGCGTGCAGCTCGCGCCCAGCGGCAATGCCCTGGCTTCGGCCCAGGCCGTGCGCGCCAAGATGACCGAGCTTGAGCGCTATTTCCCGCAGGGCATGAAGTGGAGCATCCCCTACGACAGCTCGCGTTTCGTCAAGATCTCGATCTCGCAAGTGGCCGAGACCCTGTTCGAGGCTGTGGCCCTGGTGTTCCTGGTGATGTTCCTGTTCCTGCAGAACTGGCGCTACACCATCATCCCGACCATCGTTGTGCCTATCGCGCTGCTGGGCACTTTTGCCACCTTGCTGGCGCTGGGTTTTTCGATCAACGTGCTGACCATGTTCGGCATGGTGCTGGTCATCGGTATCGTGGTGGACGATGCGATTGTGGTGGTCGAGAACGTCGAGCGCATCATGACCGAGGAGGGCCTGCCGCCGCTGGAAGCCACGCGCAAGGCCATGCAGCAGATTTCGGGCGCCATCATCGGCGTGACCGTGGTGCTGATCTCGGTGTTCGTGCCGCTGGCCTTCTTCGCGGGCTCGACCGGCAACATCTACCGCCAGTTCTCGGCGGTGATGGTGTCGTCCATCGCCTTCTCGGCCTTCATGGCCCTGTCGCTCACGCCGGCGCTGTGCGCCACGCTGCTCAAGCCCGTCGAGGCCGGGCACCACCACGCCAAGACCGGCTTCTTCGGCTGGTTCAACCGCGGTTTCTCGCGCACCGCCAAGAGCTATGAAGGCGTTGTCGCGCGCATCCTCAAGCGCGCGGCGCGTTACCTCATCATCTACGTGGCCATCATTGGCGCGGTCGCGGTGGTCTACCTGCGCCTGCCGACCTCCTTCCTGCCCAACGAAGACCAGGGCAACCTGCTGGTCAACGTGCAGCTGCCGCCGGGCGCGACCTACGAGCGCACGCTGTCGGTGATGCAGACCGTTGAAGGTTTCATGCTCAAGCAGCCCGAGGTCGAAAGCATGGTCGGCGTGCTGGGCTTCAGCTTCTCCGGCCAGGGCCAGAACGCGGCGCTCGCCTTTGTGACACTCAAGGACTGGAAGGAGCGCGACGGCGACGCGCACTCGGCCAGCGCCGTGGCGGGCCGCGCCTTTGGCGCGCTCATGGGCGTGCGCGACGCCTTCATCTACCCGCTGAGCCCGCCGCCGATTCCGGAGCTGGGCACGGCCTCGGGCTTCAGCTTCCGCCTGCAGGACCGCGGCGGTGCGGGCCACCAGGCGCTCGTCAACGCGCGCAACCAGTTGCTGGGCATGGCTTCCAAGAGCCCGGTCCTCGCGCAGGTGCGCCCCGACGGCCTGGAAGACGCGCCGCAGCTGCAGATCGACATAGACCGCGACAAGGCCAACGCGCTGGGCGTCACCTTCGACTCGATCAACTCGGTGCTGTCGACCTCGCTGGGTTCAAGCTATGTGAACGACTTCCCGAACCAGGGCCGCCTGCAGCGCGTGGTGGTGCAGGCCGATGCGCCGGCGCGCATGCAGCCCGACCACCTGCTCAGGCTCAACGCCAGCAACAGCAAGGGGCAGCCCGTGCCGCTATCGGCGTTTGCCACCACGCGCTGGATCACCGGCGCGATGCAGACGGTGCGCTACAACGGCTACCCCGCGATGCGCATAGGCGGCAGCGCCGCGCCGGGCTACAGCACCGGCGCCGCCATGGCCGAGATGGAAAAACTCGCGGCCCAGCTGCCGCAGGGCTTCGGCTTTGAATGGACCGGCCAGTCGCGCGAGGAAAAGCTCGCCGGTTCCCAGGCCACGCTGCTCTACGGCTTCGCCATCCTGGCGGTGTTCCTCTGCCTGGCCGCCCTGTACGAGAGCTGGAGCATCCCGCTGGCGGTGATCCTGGTCGTGCCGCTGGGCGTGATCGGCGTGCTGCTGGCCACCTTGTTCCGCGGCTATGCGAACGACGTGTACTTCCAGGTCGGCCTGATCACCATCATTGGCCTGTCGGCGAAGAACGCGATTCTGATCATCGAGTTCGCCAAGGACCTGCAGGCCCAGGGCCGCAGCGTGATCGAGTCCGCCCTGGCGGCGGCCCACCTGCGTTTCCGCCCCATCATCATGACCTCGCTGGCCTTCGGGCTGGGCGTGGTGCCGCTGGTGATCGCCTCGGGCGCGGGCTCGGCGAGCCAGCGCGCCATCGGCACCGGCGTGATAGGCGGCATGGTCACCGGCACGGCCCTGGCCGTGATTTTTGTTCCCGTGTTCTTCGTGGTGGTGCGCGGCCTCTTCAAGGGCAGCGAACGGCAAAACAGGATGTATTCCGAGCATGCCAAGGCGGCGGGCATCACCGGAGAGGAAGGAAATGAAGGTAAGGCCCATGAGTAAATCCCCATCCAGGTTCCCGCAGCTTCTGGCGCTGGGCGCGGCGGCGCTGCTCGCCGGCTGCTCCATGATCCCGAAGTACGAGCGGCCGGCCGCCCCGGTGGCCGACCAATACCCCACCGCCTCGGGCTGGATCGCCGGGTCGGCGCAGACCACCACGGGTAGTTCCGCCACCGCCAACACGCCGGCCGCGGCCGACATCGAGTGGCAGACCTTCTTCAGCGACCCGCAGCTGCGCAAACTGATCGACGCGGCGCTGCGCAACAACCGCGACCTGCGCATCGCCGTGCTCAACATCGAGCAGGCGCGCGCGCAGTACCGGATACGGCGCGCCGACCAGTTCCCGACCATCAACGCCGGCATCACCGGTTCGCGCCAGCCCAATGCCAACGGCAACGGCAGCATCACCAGCGCCTACACCGGCGGGTTGATCATGACCTCCTACGAGCTGGACTTCTTCGGCCGCGTCGCCGCCCTCAAGGAGTCGGCGCTGGCGCAGTACCTGGCGACGGAAGAAGGGCGCAAGACTACCCAGATCAGCCTGATCGCCGCGGTGGCCAACACCTACCTGAGCCTGCTGGCCGACGAGGAACTGCTGGCGATCACGCAGCAGACGCTGGTCACGCGCGAGGAATCCTTCAAGCTCAGCAAGCTGCGTTTTGACAACGGCGTCAGCTCCGAACTGGACTTCCGCCAGGCCGAATCGCTGACCGAGGCGGCACGCGTCTCGCTGGCCCAGCAGGTGCGCCAGCGCGCGCTGGACCAGAACGCCCTGACCTTGCTGATAGGCCAGCCGCTCACCGGCGAACTGGCCGTGGCCCTGCCGGCCGGCAAGGGCCTGGCCGATGCGCCCATGATGGTCGACGTGCCCGCCGGCCTGCCTTCTGACCTGCTGACCCGGCGCCCCGACGTGCGCCAGGCCGAGCAGCAGCTGCTGTCCGCCAACGCCGACATAGGCGCGGCGCGCGCGGCCTTTTTTCCGCGCATTTCGCTCACGGCCAGCGCCGGCAGCGCCAGCTCGCATCTGAACGGCCTTTTCAAGAGCGGCTCCTACGGCTGGACCATGGCGCCGCAGCTGATCCTGCCGCTGTTTGACGCGGGCCGCAACCGCGCGGGCCTGGATTCGGCCAACGCCGGGCGCGACATCGCCATCGCCCAGTACGAAAAATCCATACAGACGGCTTTCCGCGAAGTCGCCGATGCCCTGGCCGGCCGAGCCACCCTGGGCGAGCAGCTGCGCGCCCAGCAGGCCCAGGCCAACGCCGAAGCCACGCGCTTCAAGCTGGCCGACCTGCGCTACCAGAACGGGGTGGCCAGCTACCTGGACCAGCTCGATGCCCAGCGCGCGCTGTTCACCGCGCGCCAGGCCGTGGTGCAGACCCGCCTGGCCCAGCTGCAAAGCCAGGTCACGCTCTACAAGACGCTGGGCGGCGGCTGGAAGGAGCCGCCCCCTGAAGAGGCCCTGAGCCTGAAGGCCGACACCCAGCTCAGCCGCTAAACCCGTCCGCCGTTAAATCCCGGCCGCCCGCTCCCCGTTCTGGGGGCGGGCTTTTTTTTGCCGGTTTTCCCGGCCGCGGTGCGACGCCGCCATGCACCCCATCTTTATTTGTGAGCAAGTGTGCCGAATGTATCCACGCAGGCCTTGCCCTGCGAGGTCTCTTAAGCGACACGGCATGCTAATTGCTGAAGGGTTACTCCCTACGAAGCGGCCTCGGGGGCGGCGGTATATTCGCGCCGACCGACAGGCCAAACGTCTAGCCTCCGATGGGAGGCGAGATGCTCCATCCACCACGGCGGGCCATAAGCCCGCCGGTTTTTTATTCGGGAGTGCAAACAAGCATGAACTCAAACTGGACGATGAAAACCCTGGCCGGCGCCGCGCTGCTGGCCTGTGCCGGCCTGGCCGCCGCGGCCAACGTGCCCGCCGGCGTGAAACTGCATGAGACCCAGGAACTGGTCCGCAACAACGGCTCCGAGCCCGAAACCCTGGACGCCGCGCTGGCGACGGGCGTGCCGGCCAACAACGTGATCCGCGACATGTTCGAAGGCCTGTGCGCCGCGGATAACAACGGCAAGATCGTTCCCGGCGTGGCGGAAAGCTGGAAGCAGGTCGACCCGCAAACCTGGGTCTTCAAGCTGCGCAAGAACGCCAAGTGGTCCAACGGCGACGCTGTGACCGCCGACGACTTCATCTACAGCATGCGCCGCTTCGTCGACCCGGCGACCGCTTCCAAATACGCCTCCACCTACGGCGTCTTCCTGCTCAATGCCAAAGAGATCATCGAAGGCAAGAAGCCCGTCACCGAACTGGGCGTCAAGGCCATCGACCCCTACACGCTGGAAATCAAGACGCCTTTCCCGGTCAACTTCCTGCCCGAGGTCGTGTCCAACCCCCAGCTCGCGCCCCTGCACAAGGCCACCATCGAAAAATTCGGCAAGGACTGGACCCGGCCCGCCAACATGGTGAACAACGGCGCCTTCTCGCTCAAGGACTGGCAGGTCAACAGCAAGATCATCCTGGCCAAGAACCCCGCTTACTGGGATGCGAAGAACGTCCAGCTGACCAAGGTCACCTACCTCTCGGTCGAGGACGGCAATGCCGACGTCAAGCTCTATGAGTCGGGCGAAAACGACTGGGTCTACCAGCTCCCCCCCGGCACCTACGACAAGTACAAGGCGCAGTACCCCAAGGAGATCCGCAACACCGACATGCTGGGCCTGCGCTACTACTCGCTCAACAACGCCGACCCGGCCCTCAAGGACATCCGCGTGCGCAAGGCGCTGTCCATGGCGCTGGACCGCGACATCCTGGCGCAGCGCGTCACGGCCGACGGGCAGACCCCGGCTTACGGCGTGATCGTCAAGGGCACCTCGGGCGCCGACGTGACAGCCTACGACTGGGCCAAGTGGCCCGCCGACAAGCGCATTGCCGAAGCCAAGAAGCTGCTCAATGAAGCCGCGCTGCCGCCCGGCACCAAACTCAAGTTCTCCTACAACACCAGTGATTACCACAAGAAGATGGCCATCTTCGCGGCCTCCGAGTGGAAGACCAAGCTGGGCCTGGAGGTTGAACTCGAGGCCATGGAGTTCAAGGTGCTGATCAAGAAGCGCACCGACAAGGACTACCAGATTGCCCGCAACGGCTGGATCGCCGACTACAACGACGCCACCACCTGGTTGACCCTGGTGCAGTGCGACTCCGACCAGAACTACCACAACAGCTGCAATCGCAAGGCCTCCGCGCTGATCGACGAAGGCAACCAGCAACTGGACCCGGCCAAGCGCAAGGTCCTGCTGACCCAGGCGGCGAAGATGATCATGGAAGACTACCCCATCATCCCGCTGCTGCAGTACACCGTGCCGCGACTGGTCAAGCCCTATGTGGGCGGTTACTCGACCACCAACGCGCTGGACCGCTACCGCGGCAAGGACCTGTACATCATCAAGCATTGAGGGCGGGCCGGGCCCGGCAGGCGCCGCCGCGCGCCTGCCTGTCCCTGGCCTGCTATTCACCGCTTTCCAAGATCTTTCTGACGCCATGCCGGCCGTTCAGGGCCAAGCTGTACCCGGCCCAGGCCTTCATGCGCTCATGCGTTCACACTAGCCCGGAGATATCCTCATGTGGTCATACGCCTTCAGGCGCGTCCTGGCGACCCTTCCGACCTTGCTGGCCGTGGTCACCGTCTGCTACCTCCTGCTGCACGGCACGCCCGGCGGCCCTTTCGATGAGGAGCGCAAGGTGTCCGCCGCGGTGCTGGCCAACCTGCAGGCCAAGTACCACCTCGACCTTCCGCTCTGGCAGCAGTACCTGTATTACCTCAACAGCCTGCTGCACGGCGACCTGGGCGCCTCCTTCCGTTATGCCGACTGGTCGGTCAACGAGCTGGTGGCCAAGGCGCTGCCGGTTTCCGCGGCGATAGGCGGGGGTGCCATCGTCATCTCCCTGTTTGTCGGCGTCTTCCTCGGTACCATGGCCGCCTTGCGGCAGAACAGCGCCATCGACTACGGGGTCATGCTGCTGGGCAACGCGGGCCATGTATTCCCGTCTTTTGTGATCGGCCCGGTGCTGATCCTGGTGTTCGCGGTCTGGCTCAAGGTCGCGCCGGCCGGCGGCTGGGACGATTTTTCGCCGCGCTTCATGGTGCTGCCCATGCTGCTGCTGATCTTCATCAATGTGGCCACCATAGGGCGCGTCATGCGCGGCAGCCTGATCGAGGTGCTGCACAGCAACTTCATACGCACCGCGCGCGCCAAGGGCCTGCCCACGCACACCATCATCCTGCGCCACGCCCTCAAGCCCGCGCTGCTGCCGGTGGTGTCCGTCATGGGCCCGCTGGCGATCTCCTCGATCACCTCGGCCATCGTGACCGAATCGGTGTTCTCGCTGCCGGGCATAGGCAAGCTCATCGTCAACGGCGCCGCCAACCGCGACTACACCCTGGTGCTGGGCCTGGTGGTGCTGGTGACCGTGATCGCCGTGACGCTCAACCTGCTGGTCGACCTGGCTTATGCCTTGCTTGATCCCAAGATCCGTTACTGAGGCGGGACGCCATGCTGTTCAGGAACAAAAACAAACAGGACCGGCTGGCCGCGGCGCTGGGCCATGCGCTGCAAGCAGCGCCGGCCGACATCGCGGGGCGCAGCCCCTGGGCCGACGCGCGCGTGCGTTTTCTGCGCAACAAGGCGGCGGTGTTCAGCCTGGGCCTGCTGGCCTTGATCACGCTGTGCTGCATCGCCGGCCCCTGGCTGCTGCCGCATGCCTTCGATGCCGCCGACTGGGACGCCATGAGCTTGCCGCCCACGCTCAAGAATGCGCATTTTTTCGGCACCGACGAGTCGGGCCGCGACTTGCTGGTGCGCAGCCTGGTGGGCGGCCGCGTGTCGCTACTGGTGGGTTTTCTGGCCACCCTGTCGGCCGTCACGCTGGGCATTGTCTGGGGCGCGACGGCGGGCTTTATTGGCGGCAAGGTGGATGCCTTCATGATGCGCGTCGTCGACATGATGTACGCCGTGCCCTATTTGCTGATCGCCATCCTGATGGTGACCATTTTGGGGCGCGCCTTCTACCTGGTGGTGATCACCATCACGGTGTTCTCCTGGATGGACATGGCCCGCGTGGTGCGCGGCCAGACCCTGTCGCTGCGCTCGCGCGAGTTCATCGAGGCGGCGAGGGCGCTGGGCGTGCCGACGCGGCGCATCATCTTCCAGCACATCGTTCCCAACCTGCTGGGCATCGTGGTGATCTACACCACGGTCACCGTGCCGGCCGTGATCCTGGTCGAGTCGGTGCTGTCTTTCCTGGGCTTGGGCATCCAGGAGCCGATGACAAGCTGGGGCGTGCTGATCCACGATGGTGCGTCCGTCATGGAGGTGTCGTCCTGGATGCTGCTGTTTCCGGCCGGCCTGCTGTCGCTGACCCTGTACTGCTTTAACTACATCGGGGACGGCCTGCGCGATGCGCTGGACCCCAAGGAACGCTGAGCCGCACCATGAGCCTGATCGAAGTCAACAATCTCGGCGTGCAGTTCCAGACCCAGGACGGGGTGGTCTACGCCGTCAACGGCATCAACTTTTCGCTGGACCGGGGCCAGACCCTGGGCATCGTCGGCGAAAGCGGCTCCGGCAAAAGCCAGAGCGTGCTGGCCATGATGGGCCTGCTGGCCAGCAACGGCAAAGCCACCGGCCAGGCCCTGTACCAGGGCCGCGACCTGCTGGCCATGAAACCGGCCGATCTCAACAAGATACGCGGCAACCGCGTGGCCATGATTTTCCAGGACCCGATGACCTCGCTCAACCCTTACCTCACGGTGGAGCGGCAGATGACCGAGGTGCTGCAGTTCCACAAGGGCCTGGACCGCAAGGCGGCGCGCGCCCGTTCGGTGCAGCTGCTTGATGCCGTCAAGATCCCTGATGCGGCGGGCCGCATCACCCTGTACCCGCATGAGTTTTCGGGCGGCATGCGCCAGCGCGTGATGATTGCCATGGCCTTGCTGTGCGAGCCCGAAGTGCTGATCGCCGACGAGCCCACGACCGCGCTGGACGTCACGGTGCAGGCGCAGATCATCGCCTTGCTGCGCGAGCTGCAGCGCGATTTCGGCACCGCCATCATCATGATCACGCACGACCTGGGCGTGGTGGCCGGGCTGTGCGACGAGGTGATGGTGCTTTACGGCGGGCGCGTGATGGAGCAGGGCAGCGCCGACAGCGTGTTTTATCGCGCCTCCCATCCCTATACCGTGGGCCTGCTGGGCGCCATACCGCGCCTGGACGCGGAAGGCGAAACGCTGGTCGCCATTCCCGGCGCACCGCCGAATATGGCGAAGCTGCCCAGGGGCTGCCCGTTCAGCGAACGCTGCACCTTGTCCAGTGAGCAGTGCGTTGAGATCTTGCCCGCGCTGCTGCCGGCCGAACACGATGCGGCCGTGCTCAGGGCCTGCCATCGCTCTGTCCAGGCGGTGTCGGAACTCGCGGCGAAGGAGGCCAGCCATGCGTGAGGCCACCCAACCCATTCTGTCGGTGCGCGACCTCCAGGTGCACTTCAGGATCAAGGCAGGCGGTGCCTGGCCCTGGTCGCCGGCCCGCATCCTCAAGGCCGTGGACGGTATTTCCTTTGACATCCATGCCGGTGAGACGTTGGGCGTGGTGGGGGAATCCGGTTGTGGCAAGTCGACGCTGGCGCGCGCGGTGCTGAACCTGATTCCTGCCACCGCCGGCAGCATTGCCTGGATGGGCCGGGAGATGACCACGGCCTCCAGCGATGCCTGGCAGGCGGCCAGGGCGGACATCCAGATGATCTTCCAGGATCCGCTGGCCTCACTGGATCCGCGCATGACCATCGCGCAAATCATTGCCGAGCCGCTGCGCACGCACCGCCCGGCCATGCCCGAGGCCGAGGTCATGCAGCGCGTCAAGGCCATGATGGGCCGCGTCGGCCTGATGCCGCAGCAGATCAACCGCTACCCGCACGAGTTCTCCGGCGGCCAGTGCCAGCGCATAGGCATTGCGCGCGCCCTGATCCTGGAGCCCAAGCTCATCATCTGCGACGAGCCGGTGTCGGCGCTGGACGTGTCCATCCAGGCGCAGATCATCAACCTGCTCAAGGAACTGCAAAAGTCCATGGGCCTGGCGCTGATCTTCATCGCGCACGACCTGGCCGTCGTCAAACACATCAGCGACCGCATCCTGGTGATGTACCTCGGGCATGAAATGGAAGTGGCGCACAAAAAGGCGCTGTACGCGGCGCCGCGCCATCCCTACACCCAGGCCTTGCTGTCGGCCATCCCGATTCCCGACCCGGTGCTGGAGCGCAAAAAAGTGATCCAGCTGCTGCAGGGCGACCTGCCTTCGCCCATGGCGCCGCCTTCAGGCTGCGTGTTCCGCACGCGCTGCCCGCTGGCGATTGCGCGTTGCGCCGAGGAGGTGCCGGCGCTGCGACGCCTGAGCGATGAGACGGAGGCGGCCTGCCTGTTGGTCTAGGGGCTCTTTACCGGAAGACGCACAGGTAGACCGCGAAGATGGCGACCAGCCACAGCGTCTCGACCAGCATCAGCGCCATGGGCCGCCAGCCCAGCTTGACCAGTTCCTCGAAAGAGGTCTTGATGCCCAGCGCCGCGATGGCGACCACCAGGCAGACGCGCGAAACCTGGCCCAGCGCCTCGTTGAGCCGCGGCGTGACTACGCCCAGGCTGTTGGCCAGCACCAGCGCCATGAAGCCGACCAGGAAGAAGGGCAGCAGCGGCGTGCGCGGGCCGGCTTCGCCGCTGCTGCTGCGCCTGCGCCAGTACCAGGCCAGCACGGCGACCACGGGCACCAGCAGCGTGACGCGAAACAGCTTGACGATGACCGCGACGTCGCCGGTCTCGTGCGACATCATCAGGCCCGCGCCCACAACCTGCGCCACGTCATGGATGGTGCCGCCCAGGAAGATGCCGGCGCCGCTGTCGTCCAGCCGCAAAATTCTGGCCAGCAGCGGGTAGACCACCATGGCCAGCGTCGACAGGCCGGTGACGCCGACCACGGTCAGCAGCGTGTGGCGCTCGTTGTCCGGCGTTTTGGGCATGACAGCCGCCACGGCCAGGGCCGCCGATGCGCCGCAGATGGACACCGCCGCGCCGCACAGCAGGCCGAAGTCGGTGCCCAGGCCCAGGCGCCGCGCCAGCCAGGCACCCAGCGCGATGGCGCTGGCAACGGCGATCACCGCGGTGGCCAGCGGCCCCATGCCCAGTTGCCCGATCTGCGCCAGTGTGATGCGCGCACCCAGCAGGGCCACGCCTATGCGCAGCAGCGTCCTGGCGCAAAACTCGATGCCAGGCCGGCAGCGCGCGTCCTGGTAGAGGAAGTGAAAAGCCAGGCCGAACAGCAGGGCGTACAGCAACTGCGGGCCGCCGTAGTGCTCGGAAAGAAAGGTCGCGCCCAGCATGATGAGCAGCGGCAAGGCCAGGCCCGGCCACAGGCTGCGGGTGCGAAGAAGCCAGGGACGCGCAGCGCTAAGCATGGTCGTGCAAACCTCGTGAAAAAGAAACGAAGGGAAGAGGCGCCTCGAGGGCGCAGGAGATATGGAACAGGGGGCGCAGAGGCCCCCGGGGTCAGGCTTGCAGCGCGGCAAAGCCCTGCTGCAAATCGGCCAGCAGGTCGGCCGAGTCCTCGAGCCCGATGTGCAGGCGCACGATCTGGCCGCGGCCCGACCAGTCGGTCACGCTGCGGGCGTTGCGCAGGTTGGCCAGCGTGACCAGGCTTTCATAGCCGCCCCAGGATGCGCCCAAGCCGAACAGTCGCAGGCCGTCGATCAGGCGCTCGGCGGCGGCCTGGTCGAAGCCCTGCTGCAGCTCGAAAGACAGCAGGCCGTTGGTGCCCTTGCAGTCGCGTTGCCAGATGGCGTGGCCCGGGTGGCTCGGCAGGGCCGGGCAGAACACGGTCGCCACTTCACTGCGCGCCTGCAGCCAGGCAGCCACCTTCAGTGCGCCGCTTTCATGCACGGCCAGGCGCGCGGCCATGCTGCGCGTGCCGCGCAGCACCAGGAAGGCATCGTCGGGGCTCACCGTCATGCCGAAGGCGTCGCTGCGTTCGTTGAGCGCCTGCCAGGCGGCTTGCGTGGTGGCGACGGTGCCCATCATCACGTCGGAATGGCCCGACAGATATTTGGTCGCGGCCATGACCGACACGTCGGCGCCCAGCGCCAGCGGCCGGTACTGGTAGCCGGATCCCCAGGTGTTGTCGGCCACCAGCAGCGCGCCCCGCGCATGGGCGATGGCGGCCAGGCGCGGCAGGTCGCACATCTCATAGACCAGCGAGCCCGGGCATTCGGTGTACACCATGCGCGTGCCCGGCTCGATTTTTTCTTCCACGTCGTTGCCGTCGGCCGCAAAAAAAGTGCAGCGGATGTTGTAGGGCGTGAGGAAGGACTCGACAAGCTTGCGCGCCGGCTCATAGACGCCGTCCGACATCAGCACATGGTCGCCGGGCTTGAGGTAGGCCAGCAGCGTCATCGCGATGGCGGCCAGGCCCGTGGGGAAAAGCCGCGTGCGGTAGGCGCCCTCAAGCTCGCTGACCATGTCTTCCAGCGCGTAATTCGTCGGGTTGCCGCGGGCCCCGTAGGTGAACACGCGCTCCTCGCCGCGCCGCTGGCGCATCTCGCGCTGGTGCGCCGTGCTGTCGAACAGCACGGTGCTGGCGCGCACCACCGGCGGGTTGACCGGCCGCCCGCCCTCATAGGCCGGCTGCTTGCCGGCATGGACCAGGCGGGTCAGGGCGGATGGGCTGGGCAAGTCGGCCGGCGGCGATTTTTTGTTCATGTCGGGAAAGCCTTGGTGGATGAGCGATCAGTCTAGCTTGGCGCCCGAGAGTTTGACGACGCGCGACCAGCGGGCGATGTCCGCCTTGAGCTGCGCGGCGAAGGCCGCCGACGTGTTGCCGACCACTTCGCTGCCGCCCTCGGTGATCAGCTTGCTGACTTCCGGCGTCTTCAGGGCGCGCACGATGCTGTCGTGCAGGTAGGCCACGCGCTCAGGGGGCGTGCCCGCGGGCGCGAAGAAACCGTACCAGTCTTCAAAAGTGGTGTTTTTGTAGCCCAGCTCTTCCAAGGTGGGCACCTTGGTGAACACGCCGATGCGGCGCGGGCTGGTGACGGCCAGGGCGCGCATCTTGCCGTTCTGGATGAAGCTGGACACCGAGGCGGTGGAGGTGATGAGCACGTCCACCTGGCCGCCCAGCAGGTCGGTGATGGCAGGCGCCGCGCCCTTGTAAGGCACGTGGGTCATGCCGATGCCGCTGTCCTTTTCCAGCACCACGCCGACCAGGTGCGAGAGCGTGCCGTTGCCGGGCGTGGCGTAGGTGACGCGCCCGCCGGGGGCCTTGGTTTGCGCGGCCAGGTCGGCAAAGCTTTTCAGGGGCGAATTGCTGGGCACCACCAGCACCAGTGGCGCGGCGTTGATCTGGGTGATAGGCAGGAAGTTCTTCAGCGGATCGAAGCCCGGCGAGGCGTACAGCGTGGGGTTGACGGCCATCAGCGAGACCTGGCCCGTGAGCACGGTGTAGCCGTCGGGCTTGGCGTCGGCCACGGCCTTGGCGCCTATGTTGCCGCCGGCGCCGCCGCGGTTGTCGACGATGGCGCTCTGGCCGGTGATATCGGACAGGCGGGTGGTGACAAAACGCGTGGTGGCGTCATTGCCGCCGCCGGCCGGGAAGGGCGAGACGAATTTGATCGCCTGGTTGGGGAAGCCGCCGACCTGGGGCATGGGCTGCGCGGTGGCGGCGCCGTGTACGGCGAGCAGCGCGCAGCAAAGTGAGGCGGCGGTGAATTTCAGCTGGGCAAGCATGGGGGCTCCTGAATGGATGGAAGCAAAAATAAAAAAAGAAGGACGAGGTCGCCGGGCCGGCGGGATCAGGCGTGGGCGGCGGCTTCAGGCAGATGAAAGGCCTTGAGTTCCTGCGCGTCCAGCTGCCCGATCAGGTTGACTTCCCAGGCCAGGTACTGGCGGGCCGCTTCCTTGTTGCCGTCGTGCCGGTCGTGCACGAAGAACAGGTAGTCGATGCAGTCGCTGTCGGCCGGGATGTTTTCAGAGGCCTGCAGCGGCAGGCCGGCGGCGCGCCAGCCGTCCAGGCCGCCTTCGAGCAGGCTGGGTTTCAGGCCCAGTGCCTGCAGGTCCACGGCCGCGCACGCCGCCACGGCGGGCTCGTCGGCAATCAGCACCACCGGGCGGTGCTCACCGGCCAGGGCCTGCGCCAGGCGCGGCCGTATCGACCAGCGCGTGCCCGCGATGTGTTTCTGGCGGAACTGCATGCTGGGGCGCAGGTCGATGGCGCAGACGCTGCCGTCGGCCAGTCCGTCCTTCAGCGCCTGCGCGCTGGTGGCGGGCAGCGCGGGCAGGCCCACGGGCGCCGCGGCGGGCAAGGCCAGTCCGCTGGCCAGGCCCTGGCCCAGCACGCTGGCATCGTGGCCCAGCTGGCGCAGCCAGCTTGCCACCGTGAGCGCGCGCATGCCGTCGGTGTCGAACAGCACCAGGCGCGCCTTGCGCACGCCCACATACTGGTCGGTGGCCTGGATCAGCTGGCCGCCCGGTGTGTGCTGCGCGCCGGGCAGGCTGCCCTGCGCGAATTCTTCGGGGCTGCGGACGTCGCACAAAAACAGCGTGCGCTGCGTATCGCCGGCCCAGCCGCGAACCGTTTGCGCGTCAACGACAGGTACGTTGAAACGCTTTGCCAGCGCCTGGGCCGCCGCGCGCATGCCGGCGGTCCCCTGGGGTTGCGCCGATTCAGGGTAGCGGCGCGTGCCGCCGTGCTCGAGCTTGAAGTCGGCCAGGTACCAGCCCTGGGTGCCGTTTTCGAGTGCCGACACGGGGTTGCGCACACCCAGGTTGATCAGTGTCTGCGCGCCTATGATGCTGCGCGTGCGGCCCGCGCAGTTGATCACGATGTGGGTGCTCTCGCTGGGCACCAGGTCGCGTATGCGCAGGGCCAGCTCGCCGTTGGGGCAACTGATCGCCGTCGGGATGTTCATCTTGCGGAATTCCGAGAACGGCCGCCCGTCCAGCACCACGACGTCGTCCTTGCGCTCTATCATCGCCGCCAGTTCGGTCGCGCTGACCCGGGGCGTGTGGTAGACCTGCTCGGCCAGCTCGCCGAAAGTCTTGGACGGCACGTTGACGCCCGCGAACAGCGCAAAGCCGGCCGCCTGCCAGCCGGCGGTGCCGCCTTGCAGCACCTGCACATCGCTGTAGCCGATCGCGGCCAGGCGGCGCGCGGCCAGGGGCGCGGCACCCTTGCCGTCGTCGTCATAGACCACCAGCCGCACAGCTTTGCGCGGCGCCAGGCGCGGCGCGTCCAGCTCGAGACGGCTGTAGGGCAGGGTGATGCCGTAAAACAAATGCGACTGGCCGTACTGGCCGTGCTCGCGTACATCGAACAAGGCGATTTCTTCGCCGTCGTGCAGCCAGGCTTTGAGCGTGGCCGCGTCTACAAAACGTGTCATGGAATAAATGCGTGTGGGTTCGGGAGATTCGGGGAGGGGGAAGGAGGCGCGGGTGCTCAGCGGCGGGTCTGCACGCCTATGCCCATGGTTTCGTAGCTGCCTTTTTCCAGGTCGTAGCTGGTGCGTGAGGTCAGGGTCTCGAGCGCGCGGCCGTACATGTGCAGGTGGCGTATCACCTGGCCCGCGGGAATTTCCACCGAGTGGATGTCTTCCGGCAGCAGCGCGATGCCCGTGCCGGGTTCGACCACGACAGAGCTGATTTCCTTGAGCTGGGCCTTGCCCGGCACCGAGCCGTCATCCTGGCGTTCGTACACGCGGTTGAGTTCCGTGCCTTCCACGGCGCTGATGCAGGCCCAGGTGGTGTGGTTGTGCGGCACGATGCGCTTGCCGGGACGCATCACGTTGAGGTAGAGCGCAAAGCTCTGGTCGGCGTCTTCGGCGATCAGGTAGCGCGCCTGCAGTTCAGGGCTCACGGGGGCGTTGAATTCGGCCTCGTTCCACAGTTCCTTGCGGTCGGCCAGCTGGTTCAGCACCGCCAGCACCTTGGCCAGGGACTGGCGATTGGCTTCGCCGCTTCCAACAATAAGTTTAATGTTTTGAATGGCGGCGCCAACGGCCTGGCTGCGCTCTGCTTTTGCGGTGTTCATAGGCGTTTCCTGGGTGAAATTCCGGTTTGAAGGGCCTAATATAGTCAAGTCATATTTTTCAAACAACTCAGAAATAGAGATAAACGCATTAGCATTCGTAATATGAAGACAGCCCCGAGGAGGTCCTCGCATGAAAACCCTTGACCTGGAATTGCTGAGGTCCCTGGTCGCCATCGACGAGCAGGACAGCTTTGCCGGTGCCGCCGTGCAGCTGGGCAAGACGCAGTCGGCGGTGACGCAGCAGATGCAGCGCCTGGAGGATCAGATCGGCCACCCGCTGTTTGAAAAACAAGGTCGCAGCAAGCGGCTGACGCCGCACGGGCACAAGCTGCTCGAGTACGCCCGCCACCTGCTGGCCATCAACGACGATGCGCTGCGCAGCCTGCAGCAGGGCAGCCTGGAAGGCGTGCTGCGCATAGGCGCGCCGCACGACGTGGCCGACAACTTGCTGCCGACGCTGCTGGCGCAGGTGGCGCGCGTCTCGCCGCTGCTGCAACTCGACATCCACGTGGGGCGCAGCCCCTTCCTGATGGAGTCGCTCAAGCGCGGCGAGATCGACATGAGCATCTCCAACCGCAACGACCCGGGGCTGGACGGCGTGGTGTTGCGCACCTCGCCCACGGTGTGGCTGTGTTCGGCCAACTATGTGCATGACCGCTCCAAGCCGGTGCCCTTGATCCTCGTGGAAGGGCCCAGCGTGTATCACCGGCTGGCGCGCGAGGCGCTGGATGCGGCCGGCATCGCATGGTCGCCCAACTACACGGCTTCCAGCCTGATCGGCATCAAGGCCGCGCTGCGCGCCGGCTTGGGCGTGACCGCGCGCGGCATCGAAACGGCGGGACCCGAGCTGCGCGTGCTCGGTGAAAACGACGGCCTGCCGCGGCTGCCCGACCTCGACTATTACCTGTTCATCCGCAGGAATGTCATCAACCCGGTCACGCGCAAAGTCTTCGACATGCTCAAGGCCAACCTCGGTTTGATCCGCAGCGCGGCGGACCCGGCTTCGCCTGCGGGCAGGGCGGGGTCGATGCCGGGCGACTAACGCATCGCCGGCGAATCGCCGGCGTTCTACTTTCTACTTACTTGCTCAAGAGCGCGTGCGCAAATCCATGGTGATCGTGGTTCTTGTAACCGTGAGGCCGTAACAAATTGTTGGACGCAAACCACATGAAGAAGCCAAACTCGCGAAGGGGTGCGGAACTTGCATCGGCACGGTGTACGCTTGCCGGACGCTGGTGATGCCCGGCAAGGGTCGAGGTCATTGGACGTATATGAGAACACATGCAAGGAGTGAGAGTTAATGTCTGTTTCAAAATTCCCCATCAAGCGGCGCACGCTGCTTGCTGGTTCCGCAGCCACCCTGGCGCTTGGCGCCGCACCCGCGTGGGCTGCCTATCCCGACAAACCCATCAAGATCATCGTTCCCTGGGCTGCCGGCGGCAGCACCGACGCCATCACCCGTGTGCTGGCGCAGCGCCTGAGCGAGGGCTTGAAGCAGCCCGTGATCGTCGACAACAAGCCGGGCGGCGCGGGCCACGTCGGCATGGACCAGGCCGCGAAGTCGGCGCCCGATGGCTATACGCTGGCGATCATTGAGCTGTCCCATGTGTACGCACCCGCGGTTGTCGCCAACATGCCCTACGACATCCTGCGCGACTTCACGCCGGTCACGCTGGTGGGTACCTCGCCCATGGTGCTGTTCACCGGCCCTGACGTCACCGACTTCAAGAGCTTCCTGAAATCCGTTTCCAATCCCAAGGGCGGGCCGTCCGCCATGGCGAACAGCGGCACGGGCTCCATCAGCCACCTGGTGGGCGAGCTGTTTTCCCAGGAGACCAAAGTCAAGTTCAACATGGTGCCTTACCGCGGCGGCGCGCCGGCCATGGTGGACCTGGCTGCCGGCCAGGTGTCCTCTTACTTCGCCACGCTGGCGACCGGTTCCAGCCTGATGGCTTCGGGCAAGGTCAAGGCGCTGGCCGTGACGGGCCGCAAACGCTCTGACGTTCCCATCCTGCGCTCGCTGCCGACGATGACCGAACTCGGCCTGAAAAACATGGACGTCGCCCAGTGGTGGGCACTGGTGGCCCCGGCGACCACGCCGCTGGAAGTCACAGAACGGCTTCGCCTGGAACTGCTGTCCGCGATGTCGGACTTGAAGGTGGTGGAGAAGATGTCCGCCCTGGGTGTTGAAATGAAGGGTACCTCGCGCGACCAGTTGCGTAGCTTCCTGCGTTCGGAGTCCGAGCGCTGGCGCACCCTGGCCCGCAATGTGGGCCTGAAGCCGCAATAAGCGGCACCCGGCGCGACGGCGAGCGCTACAGGCCCAGCCAGCGTTGCGCGGCTGCCTGCAGCGCCTCTTGCGCGCCTGTGGTCAGCAAGGTGGTGTGGCCGGGCCTATCGCCCGGCTGCAACTGCCCGGCGGCCTCGAGCAAACGGCGGGCCTGCCGCGCGACAGGTTCGCCGGTTTCGACCAGCTGGACATCGGCGCCCACCAGCGCCTGCAGCGTGTCCCACGCGAAGGCGTAGTGCGTGCAGCCCAGTACCAGGGTATCCATCTGGCCGGCCTGGCTGCCGAAGGGCCCCATCGCCCGCGTGTATTGCTCGCACAGCGCGCGGACCCGCGCAAGGTCATGGTTCTGTATCGCATCGGCCAGCCCGTCGCAGGGCTGCAGGATGAAATCGGCCTGGTCTTTCAGCGAGTCATGCAACACGCGCAGCTTGGTGCTGGTCACCGTGACGCGCGTTGCCATCACGCCGATGCGCCGTGTCTTGCTCAAGGCGACGGCCGGCTTGAGTGCCGGTTCCACCCCGACCAGCGGCAGGTCGGGGTGTTCGGTTCGTACAAGGTGGACTGCCGCCGCAGTCGCGGTGTTGCAGGCGATCACCAGCGCCTTGATGGCATGTTCGTCGCGCAGTTTGCGCACGACGGCTCGAGTGCGCTCGATCACAAAAGCATCGCCGCGCTCGCCATAGGGCGCGAAGCCCGCGTCGGCCAGGTAGACAAAAGACTCGTCGGGCAGTTGTGCCCGCAGCGCCTTGAGGATGCTCAGGCCGCCCACGCCGCTGTCAAAAACACCGACGGGCCGATCGGCGCCGGCCTGTCCTTCGCTCACGCCGCCGCGACGGGAATGTTTTTGAATTCGCCGCTGGCGATTTTTTTCTGCCATTCGGCCGGGCCGGTGATGTGGGCGCTGGTGCCGCCCGAGTCCACCGCCACGGTCACGGGCATGTCGACCACGTCGAATTCGTAAATTGCTTCCATGCCCAGGTCGGCGAAACCGATCACCTTGGCGGTCTTGATCGCCTTGCTGACGAGGTAGGCGGCGCCGCCCACGGCCATCAGGTAGGCGCTCTTGTGTTTCTTGATGGCCTCGATGGCGACCGGGCCGCGCTCGGACTTGCCGATCATGGAGATCAGGCCGGTTTCAGCCAGCATCATTTCCGTGAAGCCGTCCATGCGCGTGGCGGTGGTCGGGCCGGCCGGGCCCACGGCTTCGTCGCGCACCGGGTCAACCGGGCCGACGTAGTAGATGACGCGGTTGGTGAAATCGACCGGCAGCTTTTCGCCCTTGGCCAGCATGCCCTGGATACGCTTGTGCGCGGCATCGCGGCCGGTCAGCATCTTGCCGTTGAGCAGCAGGGTCTGGCCGGGTTTCCAGCTGGCGACTTCTTCCCGCGTGAGCGTGTTGAGGTTGACCTTTTTGCTCTTGTTGTAGTCGGGTGCCCAGTTCACGTTGGGCCACAGGTCCAGCGAAGGCGGGTCCAGGTAGACCGGGCCGCTGCCGTCCATCACGAAGTGCGCGTGGCGCGTGGCGGCGCAGTTGGGGATCATGGCCACGGGCTTGCTGGCCGCGTGCGTGGGGTACATCTTGATCTTGATGTCGAGCACGGTGGTGAGGCCGCCCAGGCCCTGCGCGCCTATGCCCAGCGCGTTGACTTTCTCGAACAGCTCCAGGCGCAGTTCCTCGGTCTTGCTCAGCTGGGCGCCCGAGGACGATTTGGCCTGCAGTTCGTACATGTCGAGGTCGTCCATCAGGCTTTCCTTGGCCATCAGCACGGCTTTTTCGGCGGTGCCGCCTATGCCTATGCCCAGCATGCCGGGCGGGCACCAGCCGGCGCCCATGGTGGGCACGGTCTTGAGCACCCAGTCGACCACCGAGTCGCCGGGGTTGAGCATCACCAGCTTGCTCTTGTTTTCGCTGCCGCCGCCCTTGGCGGCCACGGTGACCTCGACCTTGTCGCCGGGCACCAGCTCGGTGAAGATCACCGCGGGCGTGTTGTCCTTGGTGTTCTTGCGCTCGAACTGCGGGTCGGCGACGACCGAGGCGCGAAGGGTGTTGTCGGGGTGGTTGTAGCCGCGGCGCACGCCTTCGTTGACGGCGTCGTCAATGCTGCCGGTGAAGCCTTCCCAGCGCACGTCCATGCCGATCTTGAGAAAGACGTTGACGATGCCGGTGTCCTGGCAGATGGGGCGCTGGCCGGTGGCGCTCATCTTGCTGTTGGTCAGGATCTGCGCGATCGCGTCCTTGGCCGCCGGGCTTTGCTCGCGCTCGTAGGCGCGCGCCAGGTGGGCGATGTAGTCCGTGGGGTGGTAGTAGCTGATGTACTGCAGCGCGGCGGCTACGGATTCGATGAGGTCGGCTTGCTTGATCGTGGTCATGGTGGGGTGGGGTCGTCGTTTTGGGGAATTCGGGCAAACCTTGCAATTATCCGTCTTCGCAAAACCCCTTAGATGAGAATTCTTCTCGTCTGCGGTCATACTTAGAACCTGTTCACGGTCTAAATGGGGCCGCGCAAGCACCTTCTCGGGATGGGATGCAAGGCGCGGTGCGACGCCCATAGCACAGCTATGGGCTAGCGCCGCAACGCCGCAGACCGCCCGAGAAGGCGCTTGCCCTCCGGGTTGGGATGAAATCGGGCGATTGAGCCACCCAGGCCCTTGCATGGGCATTAGCCCATGCGGCGTGCCCGGTCGGCCCACTCATCCCGATTGCATCCCAACGCGGCCTCATTTAGACCGTGAACAGGTTCTTCCCCTTTTTTGACAGCGCAGGACATTCCATGACGACAAGCAGCAGCACGCGCACCGAGCGCGACACCTTCGGCCCCATCGCGGTGCCGTCCGACAAACTTTGGGGCGCGCAGACACAGCGTTCCCTGCAGAACTTCGACATCTCGGGTGAACAGCAGCCGCGCGAGATCATCAAGGCGCTGGCCCAGGTCAAGCGCTCCTCGGCCAGGGTCAACCATGCGCTGGGCTTGCAGGACGAGAGAAAAACCCAGGCCATCGTGGCTGCGGCCGACGAGGTGATCGCCGGCAAGCATGCGGACGAGTTCCCGCTGGTGGTCTGGCAGACCGGCTCGGGCACGCAGACCAATATGAACGTCAACGAGGTGCTGGCCAACCGCGCGAGCGAAATCCTGGGCGGCGAGCGCGGCGAAGGCCGGCTGGTGCACCCCAACGATGACGTCAACCGCAGCCAGTCTTCCAACGACGTATTCCCGACCGCCATGCATGTGGCCGCGGTGGAGGCGCTGACCCACAAGCTGCTGCCGGCCATCGCCAAGCTGCGCGCTACGCTGGCGAAAAAAGCCCAGGACTTCGACGGCATCGTCAAGATTGGACGCACCCATTTGCAGGACGCCACGCCGCTCACGCTGGGCCAGGAGTTTTCGGGCTATGTGGCGCAGCTGGACCACGGCGAAAAACATGTGCGCGCCGCCTTGCCGCACCTGTGCGAGCTGGCGCTGGGCGGCACCGCCGTCGGTACCGGCCTGAACGCGCCCAAGGGTTACGCCGTGCAGGTGGCGGCCGAGCTGGCCGCCCTCACGGGCCTGCCTTTTGTCACGGCGCCCAACAAGTTCGAGGCGCTGGCCTCGGTCGACGGCCTGGTGCATGCGCACGGCGCACTCAAGACCCTGGCGGCCAGCATGATGAAAATCGCCAACGATGTGCGCTGGCTGGCCAGCGGCCCGCGCAGCGGCATCGGCGAGCTCAGCATTCCCGAGAACGAGCCCGGCTCGTCCATCATGCCGGGCAAGGTCAACCCGACGCAGAGCGAAGCCGTCACCATGCTGGCGGCCCAGGTGTTCGGCAACGACGTGGCCATCAACTTCGGCGGTGCCTCGGGCAACTTCGAGCTCAATGTGTTCAGGCCCATGGTGGCGCACAACTTTTTGCAGAGCGTGCGCCTGCTGGCCGACGGCATGGTGAGCTTCAACGATCACTGCGCCGTGGGCATAGAGCCGAACCGCGAACGCATCACCGAACTGGTGGATCGCTCGCTGATGCTGGTGACGGCGCTGAACACCCATATCGGCTATGACAAGGCCGCCTTCATCGCCAAGAAGGCGCACAAGGAAGGCAGCAGCCTGCGCGACGCGGCGCTGGCCTCGGGTTTTGTCACGGGTGAGCAGTTTGACCTGTGGGTTATCCCCGGGAATATGGTCTGACCCCCGTCCAGGGGAGGTAGGCACACCCCCGTCGGACGCTCACTTCGTGTAGCGCCTTCCCCCCTTGCAGGGGGCGGCGCCTGCGGCCTGGCAAAGCCAGTTCCGCGGCCCCTGCTGAGGGACGTCACTCCCCCCGTCCAGGCTCACTTCGTGTAGCCTGTTCCCCCCTTTCAGGGGGCGGCGCCTGCGGCCTGGCGAAGCCAGTTCCGCGGCGCCTGCTGGTGGGGGGCATCGGTTACCGTTGGATTTTGTGTGTCTGGGACAATAGGCGATGCTCAAATTTGTCCACCGCACGCTGAACCAGTTCATCAACTCGCAGTCGCTGTCGGGCGTGGTGCTGGCGCTGGCGGCCTTGCTGGCGTTGATCGCCAGCAACTCGCCGTGGAGCGAGGCCTATAGGCGTTTTGTGGAACTGCCCGGCGAGCTGCGCCTGGGCTCCGACGCGCTGCTGCTGTCCAAGTCGCTGCTGCACTGGGTTAACGACCTATGGATGGCGGTGTTCTTTTTCCTGGTGGGGCTGGAGATCAAGCGCGAGCTGCTGGACGGCGAACTGGCTTCGCGCAGCCAGGCCCTGTTGCCGGTGGGCGCGGCGCTGGGCGGCATGGTGGCGCCGGCGCTCATCTATGTGGCGATCAATGCCGGCAATTCCGTCGCGCTGCGCGGCTGGGCCATTCCGGCCGCCACCGACATCGCGTTCGCGCTGGGCATCCTGGTGTTGCTGGGTAGCCGGGTGCCGGCCTCGCTCAAGGTGTTTTTGACGGCCGTCGCCATCATTGACGACCTGGGGGCCATCCTCATCATTGCCTTCTTCTACACCGACAAGCTTTCCTTGTCGGCGCTGGCCGCCGCGGGCGCGGGCGTGCTGGTGCTGCTGGCCCTGAACCGCGCCAAGGTCATGGCGATATCGCCTTATGTCGCGGTGGGGCTGGTGATCTGGCTCTTTGTCTACAAGTCGGGCATACACGCCACCTTGGCCGGGGTGGTCACCGCGCTGGCGATTCCGCTGTCCGACGGCAAGGGCGGCTCGCCGCTCAAGGCGGCCGAGCACGCGCTGCATCCCTGGGTGGCGTTTGCGGTGCTGCCCATGTTCGCCTTTGTCAACGCCGGCGTGTCATTGCAGGGCGTGACGCCGGCGACCTTGCTGCAAAGCGTGCCCATGGGCATCACGCTGGGCCTGCTGGTGGGCAAGGCGATAGGCGTGTTCGGCGCGTCCTGGCTGCTGATCCGCTTTGCCGGCGCGCGCCTGCCGGCAGGAGCCGGCTGGCGGCAGTTTTTCGGTGTCTGCCTGCTCTGCGGCGTGGGTTTCACCATGAGCCTCTTCATAGGCGCGCTGGCCTTTGCCGGCCAGGATGCCGCCTATGAAACGCAGCTCAAGCTGGGGGTGCTCTGCGGCTCGCTGCTGTCCGGCGCGCTGGGCGCGCTGATGCTGTTGCGTAGCAGCAGCGCCGTGGAGGCGGCGAAAACGCCCGCCTGAGGCTCAGTGCTTTTGCGCGGCGATGCCCGACATGATTTTGTCGGTGTAGGCGATCGCAATGGCCGACAGCAGGAAGGTGATGTGGATCACGGTCTGCGCGATCAGGACCTTGTCGGTGTAGTTGTCGGCGTTGATGAAAGTCTTGAGCAGGTGGATGGAACTGATGCCGATGATCGCCGTGGCCAGCTTGACCTTGAGTACCGAGGCATTCACATGGCTCAGCCATTCCGGCTGGTCGCGGTGGCCTTCGAGGTTCATGCGGCTCACAAAGGTTTCGTAGCCGCCGACGATGACCATGATCAGCAGGTTGGAGATCATGACCACGTCGATCAGGGCCAGCACCACCAGCATGATGACCGTCTCGTTGAGGGACGCGACGGGTATGGCGGTCTTGTAGCCTATGCTGGTGATCAGCGATTGCAGGGCGGTCTGGCTGCCGAAGGCGGCTTCTATCAGGTGCCACAATTCGACCAGGAAGTGCATCACGTACACCGCCTGCGCGGCGATCAGGCCCAGGTAGAGCGGCAATTGCAGCCAGCGGCTGGCGAAAATCAGATTGGGCAGCGGGCGCAGCGGGGAGATTTTTTCGGTGCCTGGGGTCTGGGTGGGTTCAGTCATGATGGCGTAAGCTGGGAAGGTTGCGGCATTGTAAGAGGGTGGCCGCACCCCCGAATTCAAGCTTTTGTAAGCTTCAAGCCAGTCAGTGGCTTGTAAGTGCGGCAGATAACAGTACCACGCATTCAGTGACAAACAGGAGACACAGCCAAATGAGCGCCCCCAATTCCGCGATCGAATCGACCCTGGTTGAAAACCGCATTTTTCCGCCTGCTGCTGCCACCGTGAAGGCGGCGCGCATTTCGGGCATGCCGGCCTACCAGGCTTTGTGCGCTGAAGCAGAAAAGGATTTTGAGGGCTTCTGGGCGCGCCTGGCGCGCGAAAACCTCAGCTGGAAAAAGCCTTTTACGAAGACGCTGGACGAGTCCGCCGCGCCTTTCTACAAATGGTTTTCCGATGGCGAGCTCAACGCCTCCTACAACTGCCTGGACCGCCACCTGGGTACGCCGACCGAGAACAAAAAGGCCATCATTTTCGAAAGCGACGACGGCAAGGTCACCAACGTCACCTACAAGGAGCTGCACGCCAAGGTCAGCCAGTTCGCCAGCGCGCTGAAAGGCGCGGGCATCAAGAAGGGCGACCGGGTCATCATCTACATGCCGATGACGGTCGAAGGCGTGGTGGCCATGCAGGCCTGCGCGCGCATAGGCGCTACGCATTCCGTCGTATTCGGCGGCTTCTCGGCCAAGAGTTTGCAGGAGCGCATCCAGGACGCCGGCGCCGTGGCCGTCATCACCGCCAACTACCAGCTGCGCGGCGGCAAGGAGTTGCCGCTCAAGGCCATCGTCGATGAAGGCATCGCGATGGGCGGCTGCGAGTCGATCAAGAACGTGATCGTCTACCAGCGCACCGCCACGGCCTGCAATATGGTGGCCGGCCGCGACAGCCTGATGCACGAAATCACGGCCAAGGCGGCGCCGGTGTGCGAGCCCGAATTCGTCGGCGCTGAGCACCCGCTGTTCATTCTTTACACCTCGGGCTCGACCGGCAAGCCCAAGGGCGTGCAGCACAGCACCGGTGGTTACCTGCTCTGGGCCAAGCTCACGATGGACTGGACCTTCGACATCCAGCCCGCCGACGTGTTCTGGTGCACGGCCGACATCGGCTGGATCACCGGCCACACCTATGTGGCCTACGGCCCGCTGGCGGCCGGCGCGACACAGATCATCTTCGAGGGCATCCCGACCTTCCCGAATGCGGGGCGCTTCTGGCAGATGATCGAAAAGCACAAGGTCACGATTTTCTACACCGCGCCCACGGCGATCCGTTCGCTGATCAAGGCCGCCGAGGCCGACGAGAAAGTGCACCCGGCGCGCTCCGACCTCAGCAGCCTGCGCATCCTGGGCTCGGTCGGCGAGCCCATCAATCCTGAAGCCTGGATGTGGTACTACAAAAACGTGGGCGGCGAGCGCTGCCCCATCGTGGACACCTTCTGGCAAACCGAAACCGGCGGCCACATGATCACGCCGCTGCCCGGCGCCACACCGCTGGTGCCCGGCAGTTGCACCCTGCCGCTGCCCGGCATCATGACCGCCATCGTCGATGAAACCGGCAAGGACCTGCCCAACGGCTCGGGCGGCATGCTGGTCGTCAAACGCCCCTGGCCGTCCATGATCCGCACCATCTGGAACGACCCGGACCGCTTCAAGAAGAGCTATTTCCCCGAAGAAATGGGCGGCACGATTTACCTGGCCGGCGACGGCGCGGTGCGCAATGCCGACAACGGCTACTTCCGCATCACCGGCCGCATCGACGACGTGCTGAACGTCTCGGGCCACCGCATGGGCACCATGGAGATCGAATCGGCGCTGGTGGCGCATTCTGCGCTGGTGGCCGAAGCCGCCGTGGTGGGCCGGCCCGACGACCTGACCGGCGAAGCCATCGTGGCCTTTGTGGTGCTCAAGCGCGCGCGCCCCACGGGCGAGGAGGCCAAGGCCATCGCCAAGGAACTGCGCGACTGGGTGGGCAAGGAAATCGGCCCCATCGCCAAGCCCAAGGACATCCGCTTCGGCGACAACCTGCCCAAGACACGCAGCGGCAAGATCATGCGCCGCCTGCTGCGCGGCATCGCCAAGGGCGAGGCCATCACGCAGGACACTTCCACCTTGGAAAACCCCGCCATCCTCGATCAGCTGTCGGAAAGACAGTGATCGAGGGCGGCGAAGCCGCGCCAGCGAAGCTGTGGCGGGGGAAGGGGACACTCATATCGCGAAGCGATGTGATGTGGCCACAAAACCCCGCCATCCTCGATCAGCTGTCTGAAAAACAGTAACTGGAGGCGGCCATAAAAAAAGCCCGTCATCGACGGGCTTTTTTGCGGGCTTGCGAGCCGCTTATTTGGTTGCCAGGACCCAGGCGGCCAGTTTCTTGGCTTCTTCAGGGTTGACTTGCGCATTCGCGGGCATGGGGACCGGGCCCCAGACGCCGGAACCGCCCTTGATGATTTTGGCGGCCAGCTTGTCGGCGGCGTCTTTCTGGCCGGCGTACTTGGCGGCGACATCCTTGTAGGAGGGGCCGACCAGCTTCTTGTCGATGGCGTGGCAGGCCATGCAGTTCTTGGCGGTAGCCAATTGCAGGTCGGCCAGGGCTGGCGTCGACACGGCAAAACCCGCGGTCACAAAAGCGATTACCGAAAGAATGCGTTTCATGGATTGTCCTCGTGGGGGGAAGTTGTGGATTCGGTTACAGTCAATCAACGTGATTGTAGTGGTGCCGGTTGACCCTTGTTTCAAGGGGATACCCCTTGGCGCGGGTAGACATATTCAGGAGAAGTTCCATGTTTTTTTTATTGCTGGGCATTGTGGCCCTAGCCCTCAAATATCTCGAAATCGGGCCGGTGGCCACCTTGAACTGGTTCATCGTGCTGTCTCCCTTCGCGATGGCCGTCGCCTGGTGGGCCTGGGCCGATGCATCGGGTTATACCAAGCGCAGGGAAATCGACAAGATGGCCAAGCGCAAGGACGACCGGATCGAAAAACAGCGCGAAGCCATGGGTATGCTCTCGGCCAAAAAGAGGAAGAAGTAGGCCCGAGTCGCCGCAAGTCCTTTATTCAAGGTACGACACCAATTTATCCGCTGTTCGCAAACGGCGAGGCGGCCCAAAGCAAAGAGCCCGTGAAGTCTGTAACTTCACGGGCTCTTGTCATTTCAGTGGACCGGGGTCGGTTCAATAGTCGTCCAGCACCGCGCCTTTGCTGGCACTGGAGGCATTGAAGGCAAACTTGGCCTGCACGCCGCGGGTGTAACGCGGCGCCGGAGCCTTCCAGCCGACCTTGCGTTTGGCCAGCTCGGCATCGCTGATGTTCAGTTGCAGCAGGAGCTGCTTGGAGTCGATGGTGATGGAGTCGCCTTCGTGGATGAAGGCAATGTTGCCACCGGCCGCGGCTTCGGGCGCGACGTGGCCGACCACCATGCCCCAGGTGCCGCCGGAGAAGCGGCCGTCGGTGATCAGGCCCACGCTCTCACCGAGGCCGGCGCCTATCAGCGCGCCGGTGGGGGCCAGCATTTCGGGCATGCCGGGCCCGCCCTTGGGGCCGAGGTAACGCAGCACCATCACGTCGCCGGCCTTGATCTTGCCGGCCAGAATCGCGGCCAGGGCCGACTGTTCGTCGTCAAACACGCGCGCCGGGCCGGTCATGACCGGGTTTTTCAGGCCGGTGATCTTGGCGACGCAGCCCTCGGGCGAGAGGTTGCCCTTGAGGATGGCCAGGTGGCCCTGGGCGTACATGGGCTTGTCGATGGGGCGGATCACGTCCTGGTCGGCGCGTGGCACCTCGGGCACGTCCTTGAGCGTCTCGGCAATGGTCTGGCCGGAAATCGTCAGGCAGTCGCCATGCAGCAGGCCGGCGGCCAGCAGTGTTTTCATGACCTGGGGAATGCCGCCGGCGCGGTGCAGATCCACGGCGAGGTATTTGCCCGAGGGCTTGAGGTCGCACAGTACCGGCGTGCGCTGGCGCACGCGTTCGAAGTCGTCGATCGTCCATTCCACGCCCGCCGCATGGGCGATCGCCAGGAAGTGCAGCACGGCGTTGGTGGAGCCGCCGGTGGCCATGATCACGGCGACCGCGTTTTCAATCGCCTTCTTGGTGACGATGTCGCGCGGCTTGATGTCTTTTTTGATGGCCTCGACCAGCACCTTGGCCGACTCCTTGGCCGAGTTCATTTTCTCATCGTGCGGATTGGCCATGGTGCTGGAGTAGGGCAGCGAAATACCCAGGGCCTCGAAAGCGCTGGACATGGTGTTGGCCGTGTACATGCCGCCGCAGCTGCCGGTGCCGGGAATGGCGCGGCGCTCGATCTCCAGCAGGTCTTCGTCGCTCATGCGGCCGGCGGCGTTCTCACCCACGGCTTCGAACACGCTGACGATGTTGAGGTCCTTGCCTTTATAGCTACCGGGCAGGATGGTGCCGCCATAGACGTAGATCGCCGGCACGTTGGCGCGCAGCATGCCCATCAGGCCGCCCGGCATGTTTTTGTCGCAACCGCCGACCACCAGCACGCCGTCCATCCACTGGCCCTGCACGCAGGTTTCGATGCAGTCCGAGATCACCTCACGGCTGACCAGCGAGTACTTCATGCCTTCGGTGCCCATGGCCATGCCGTCGGAGATGGTCGGCGTGCCGAAGACCTGGGCGTTGCCGCCGGCCTCCTCGATGCCGGCAATCGCCGCATCGGCCAGTTTCTGCAGGCCGCTGTTGCAGGGGGTGATGGTGCTGTGGCCGTTGGCCACGCCGACCATGGGCTTTTTGAAATCGTCGGCCTCGTAACCCATGGCGTAGTACATGGAGCGGTTGGGCGCGCGCGATTTGCCCTCGGTGATGTTTTTGCTGCGCGGGTTGGCAACGATGCTGACGGTTTTGGTATTCATGGTGCGTCTCGTGGTGGATGTCTGTTTGGGTGTGGCCGGGCTGTGCCGCGGCGATCAGGAAAGCAGAGTATGCGTGCTTTGATTGATTCTTTCCAATCCATTATTTATGATCTATTAATATGTAATGCATATGAATGATGCCCTCAATGCCGTGCACACGGCGTCCCGCAAACCACCCCTGATCGAGCTTCGCCTGTGGCGCCAGTTCCTGGCCGTGGCCGAGGAATTGCACTTCGGCCGCGCGGCGCTGCGCCTGAGCATGACCCAGCCGCCGCTCACCCAAGCCATTGCCCAGCTGGAGGTCTTGCTGGGCCTCAAGCTGTTCGACCGCACCAAGCGCAGCGTGCAGCTCACGGCGGCGGGTGCCGCCCTGGTGCCCGAGGCGCGCGACCTGCTGGCGCGCGCCCAGGCCTTGCCGGCGTATGCGCGCGCCAGCGCCGACGGCGAGGCGGGGCGTTTGCGGCTGGCTTTTGTCTCCACGGTGGGTTTTGAGTTGCTGCCGCGTTGGGTGCGGGCTTTTCGTGAGCATTACCCGAAAGTGCAGCTGGAACTGCTGGAGGCGACCGGCGACGTGCAATTGCAGGCCTTTGAGCGCGGCGAGATCGACGCGGGTTTCATGCTGCATTCCCCCGGTTTTGCGCCGCCCGGCCTGGCCTGCCGGCGCATCAGCCAGGACCCGCTGGTGGTGGCGCTGCCCGAGCAGCACCCGCTGGCAAACAAGGCTGCGCTCACCCTTACGGACCTGCTGGACCAGGCCCTGGTGATTTTTCCGCGGCGCATTGTTCCTTCGCTCTACGACGCGATTTTTGCGATGTACCACGCGGCCGGGCAATTGCCGCAGGTCGCGCAGGAAGCCATCCAGATGCAGACCATCGTGAACCTGGTATCCGCAGGCCTGGGCGTGGCCTGGGTTCCCGAGAGCGTGCGGCAGTTCCAGCGGCCCGGCGTGGTGTACCGCAGCCTGCCGGCCGGCAGGCCTTCCGCGCGCGGTGGGGCTCGGGGGGCTTCAATCGCGGTGCCGGGGTGCGAGACCAGCTTGGTCTGGCCGGGCGCCAGCGCCAACCCGGCACTCGCGCGCTTCGCGGCCTTTATCGGCGAGTAGACCGGTAAAAGGCTTCGTCCCGTTCGCGTTGCCGGCGCGCCGCCGCGGCGCTTTGCTGCTGCTGTCTTTCCGACGCGGTGAGTTCGCGCTGCTCCATCCTGCGCTGGGCTATTTCGCCAGGGCTGCTGCAGCGCGCGCCATGGTCGGCCTCGCAGTTGGCAATGATTTGTTTGTCGGTGAGCGGGGCCTGGGCAGTGCCTTTGCGCAAGCCGCCCGGTGCCGGGGACGAGCCCTGGCGTGATGTGTTGGCGTAGGCTTCGGCGGCCGCGGCCCGCGCGTCGGCGGCTGCATTTTCCGCCACCCAGTCTTTTGGCGCGGCAGCGGCAGCAGCAGCGCCATTGCCATAGGGCCCGCCCTCGGCCGGCATCGGGGGCGCCGCGGACCTTGTGGGCGCCTGCATGATGAGCTTTTCGCTGCCGCCTTGGGCCGCGCAAGGGATTTGCGAAAACACTTTTTTGCCGTTCGCATCCAGGCATTGGTAGACCTGCGCGGTGGCAGGTTGCATGAAAAACAGGCCCAGCAGGCTGAGAGCAAGGGCGGGGTGGAGGGCGTAGCGCATGGGCGGGGTCCGTGACGGTGTTGCCGGCAGTCTAATCCAATGCCGTCTTCGCGTAAGTCCTTTCCTACGAGGCATGCGTGCAAAATACCGCCCATGCTTATCCACCCGCAAATCAATCCTGTCGCGCTCCAACTCGGCCCGTTGGGCATCCACTGGTACGGCCTGACCTACCTGGCGGCCTTCGGCCTGTTTTTCTTCCTGGCCACGCGGCGGCTGCGGCACCAGCCTTTTGCCTCCATCACCGGGCCGGGGGCCTGGTCGCGCAGGGATATTGAGGACATGCTGTTCCTGGGAGTGATGGGGGTGGTGATAGGCGGGCGGCTCGGTTACTGCCTCTTCTACAAGCCCGGCTACTACCTGTCGCATCCGCTGGAGATCTTTTTTGTGTGGCAGGGTGGCATGAGTTTTCACGGAGGCATGCTGGGGGTGCTGGCTTCGCAGTGGTGGTTTGCGCGCTCGCGCCAGCGGCCCTGGCTGCAGGTGATGGATTTTGTGGCGCCTTGTGTGCCCACGGGGCTGGCGGCGGGGCGTGTCGGCAACTTCATCAACGGTGAGCTGTGGGGGCGTTTCAGCGACCCGGCCCTGCCCTGGGGCATGGTGTTCCCGGGCAGCGGTTCCCCGCTGCCGCGCCATCCTTCGCAGGTCTACCAGTTCCTGCTCGAGGGCCTGCTGCTGTTCGTGCTGCTGTGGCTGTACGCGCGCAAGCCGCGCAAGACCGGCCAGGTCTCCGGCGCCTTCCTGCTGGGCTACGGCGTGTTCCGCTTTATTGCCGAGTTTTTCCGTGAGCCTGACGAATTCCTCGGCATCCTGGCCCTGGGCATGAGCATGGGCCAATGGCTTTGCGTTCCCATGATCATTGGCGGCGCCTGGCTCTGGGTGTGGGCGACAAAACGCGCTGAGCCGGCCTGAGGCCCGGGGTGCCGCCCCGGCGGGAGGGGGGCGCATGCTGTCCGGGTCCGCAATCGGCAAGCCTGCCCTTAGGGTTTTTCCCTGTCGTTTTCAGGCACAAGCTCTTGATGGGGTTTGGATTATTTCTCATAATTACACGTAATTACTTGAAATTACCGCGGAATTGGGCGTCAAAGTACCCGCGGTAAATCAGGTTTTCAGCAGGGGTTCGCCATGCCGGCGGGCCGGGTCAGTCAAAGGGTCATGCCATGCGTCTTGTCCAGAATTCACTGCACCAGGAGGTCGCCGATACCCTGCGCGAGCAGATTTTCGCGGGCCAGCTGGCGCCCGGGAGCTTTCTGGACGAGGTCGCGCTGTGCGAGCGGCTGGAAATCTCGCGCACGCCGCTGCGCGAGGCGCTCAAGGTGCTGACATCGGAAGGGTTGCTGCGCCATGAACCCCGGCGCGGCTGCTTTGTCAACGAAGTGACCGAAAAAGACCTCGACGACATCTTCCCGGTTATCGCGCTGCTGGAAGGGCGCTGCGCCTACGAGGCGGCGCGCAACGCGACCGACGCCGACCTCGCGGCGCTGACCACCCTGCACGAGCGCCTCAACAGCCATGCGGCGGCCGGCCGCATCAACGACTACTACGCCACCAACTTCGCGATCCACGAGGCCATCATCCTGCTGGCCGACAACCGCTGGCTCGCGCAGGCCATTGCCGACCTGCGCAAAATCCTCAAGCTCGCGCGGCTGCAGCAGCTTCACGCGCCGGGCCGGCTGGCCCAAAGCCTGTCGGAGCACATGACGGTGTTCGCCGCCCTCAAGAGCCGCGACAGCGAAGGCGCCGAGGCCGCCATGCGCACCCACCTGACCCGCCAGCGCGAAGCGCTGCGCGAACTGGCCCGCAACCAGCGCTCCAGGGTGGCGTCATGAGCGCGGCCGAATGGCTCAGCCGCAACGTCTCGCGTTTCACGGCGGGCGATAAAGGCGCCGGGGCAAGTGCGCCGGCGCCAGCCGCGCCGTCGACGGGCAAAAAAACAGCGTCCGGTGCGAGCCTGCCCATGCGCAGCACGCACGAGCGCCTGCAGGCGACGCTGAGCCACAAAGACGAGGCGCTGTCGCCGCGCGTGCTGCGCCGCACCTTGCAGGAGCTGCAGGCCATCATCGACCCGCGCGTGAGCGAGGTCGAGGGCGGGCGCCGCGCCATGGCCATCGCGGCCTGGTACGAGGGCGCCACACCAGCGCGCCGGCGCGACCTGTGGATGCTCATGAGCGAGCAATTCGTCGCCAACCCGCAAAAGGTCAAGGCCGCGCAGGCGCAGTTCGCGGCGGCGGTGGGCACGCCCGAGGAGGCGGTGGCCGAGGTGCGTTACCGGCGCGCCACGGTGTCGCCGCGCCGGCGCCTGCTGCAGCGCTTCAGCGTCTACCCGGGCGGCATCCAGTTCCTGGTCGACATGCGGGCCGAGATGCAGCCCAGCCTCAAGTCCGACAAGCGCCTGCTGGCGCTGGACGTGGAAATGGAATACATGTTTTCCACCTGGTTCGATGTGGGCTTTCTCGACCTGCGCCGCATCACCTGGGATTCGCCGGCCTCGCTGATCGAGAAACTCATCAAGTACGAAGCGGTGCATGACATCAAGGGCTGGGCCGACGTGAAGAACCGGCTCGACAGCGACAGGCGCTGCTACGGCTTTTTCCACCCGCGCCTGCCCGAGGTGCCGCTGATCTTCGTGGAGGTTGCCATGGTCGAGCAGATCGCGGGCGACATCATGCCGCTGCTCGACGAACTGGCCGCGCCTTCGGACCTGAGCCGCGCCACCACGGCCATCTTCTATTCGATCAGCAACACCCAGGCCGGGCTGCGCGGCGTGAGTTTCGGCGACTCCCTGATCAAGCGCGTGGTCGAGACGCTGAAGGAAGAATTTCCCAAGCTCAAGACTTTTGCCACGCTTTCGCCGATTCCGGGTTTTCGCAATTGGCTGGGCAAGAACGCCGGGGCCATGCTCGAAAAGCTGGGCGAAAAAGAACTCACGGCGCTGGGCCGGGCCGTGGGCTTCGAGCCGCCTGGCGCCGGGCACTTGCTCACGGCTGCCGAGAACCCGCTCGCGCTTGGCGAAAAATCGCCGGTGCGCAAAATGCTGCTGCACTGCGCCGCCCACTACCTTGGGCGGACCCTGGAAGAGGGCAAGCCGCTGGATCCGGTGGCGCGCTTTCACCTGGGCAATGGCGCGCGCATAGAACGCATCAACTGGGCGGGCGACCCCACACCGAAAGGGCTCAAGCAGTCCTACGGCCTCATGGTGAATTACCTCTACGACCTCAAGCGCCTGGACAGGCACCGCGCGCAGCTCGCACAGGGGGAAATCCCCGTGTCAGGGGACATCGAAGATTTGTACATTTGAATGTGTACTTAAGAACGTGTACTTCAATGGATTGGGGTGGCGGCAAGCCGGGTTCGCCGCACATGAACTCCCGGTTTGCCTTTTCTGATTTCGACAACGACAGGAGACAACAATGACTTTCAGTTTTCATGCCCGGGCTTCCCGGCGCGACATCTTGCGCGCCGCGGCCGCCGGCGCCGCGACACTGTCCTTCGGCAGCCAGGCCCAGTCGGCCTGGCCCACCAAGCCTGTGACGATGATCGTGCCCTTCCCGGCGGGCGGCGGCACTGACGCCTTCGCCCGCCCCCTGTCCGCCCAGTTCGCGAAGCTGACCGGCAAGCAGCTCATCATCGACAACCGCGGCGGCGCCGGCGGCACGCTGGGGGCCAGCATTGCCGCCAGGGCCCAGCCCGACGGCTACACGCTGTTTATGGGCGCGGTGCACCACACCATTGCGCCTTCGATGTATCCCAAGCTCGACTACGACATCGAGAAAGATTTTGTGCCGCTGGCCCTGATGGCCAACGTGCCGCAGGTGCTGGTGGTCAACCCCCGCAACCTGCCGTTCCCCGATTTCAAGGCTTACCTTGAAGCTGTACGCAAGGCACCGGGCAAGTACAACTACGGATCGGCCGGCGCGGGCACCTCGCACCACCTGGCCGGTGAGCTGTTCAAGCAGCAGACCAAGACCTTCATCACCCACATTCCCTATCGCGGCGCGGGCCCTGCGCTGCAGGACTTGATCTCGGGCAATGTCGACATGATGTTTGACGGCCTGGGTTCCTCGGCCAACCACATCAAGGGCGGGCGGATCAAAGCGCTGATGGTGTCCGGCACCAAACGCAACCCGGCATTCCCGGATGTGCCCTGCGCCGGCGAACTGGGCCTGCCCGACTACACCGTGACCACCTGGTACGGCATGTGGGCACCCAAGGGCACGCCGGCCGATGTGCAGGCGCGCATCGTCGAGGACCTGCGCAAGGCCGCCACCACCGATGAACTCAAGGCGATCTGGGCCAATAACGGCGCGGACTTCGGCAACCTCACGCCGCAGCAGTTCGGCGCTTTTGTGAGCAGCGAGGTCAAGCGCTGGTCGGCCGTGGTGAAAGCCTCCGGCGCCAAACTCGAATGACCGCTTGATGGCTGGAGCTGTTTTACTCGAGGTGAAGGGCTCCCTGGCCTTTGTGACCCTGTCCCATCCGGGCAAATTTAATGCCATGAGCCGCGCCATGTGGCGCGAGCTGCGCGCGGCCTTCGAAGGCCTGCAGCGGGCCGACTATGTGCGCTGCGTGCTGGTGCGGGGCGAGGGCGGGCATTTTTGCGCGGGAGGCGACATTTCCGAATACGCCGGCTTCCGGTTTGAAGAATCCGCCCTGCGTGAATTTCACGAGCGCGATGTATGGGGCGGCTTGCAGACCATGCTCGATTGTGATGTGCCCATGGTCGCGCAGATCGACGGCAACTGCATGGGCGCCGGCCTGGAGATCGCCAGCTGCTGCGATATCCGCATCGCGGGCGACAGCGCGAAGTTCGGCGCGCCCATCGCGAAACTTGGCTTTCCGATGGCGCCGCGCGAAGCCGCGCTGGTGCTGCGTGCGGCGGGTGAGCTGACCGCGCGCGAAATGCTGCTGTCGGCTGCCGTGCTGGAGGCAGCCGAGATGAAGCAGCGTGGTTTCCTCAACCAGGTACTGCCGGCTCACGAAGCGGGCGCCGCAGCCATGGCTTGCGTGGAACGCTGCGCCGCCCTGGCGCCCGGCGCCGCCAGGCTGAACAAGCAGGCTTTGCGGGCGTTGGCCCAGGCCGGCAGCGAGCAAGCCGTGACGGACCTGGCAGCGAGCGCTTACCGCTATGCTGCCTCGCCCGAACACCGGGAAGGCGTGACGGCCTTTACTGAAAAACGCCAGCCCCGGTTTGACGGCCGGGCCGCTGAATCTATGACCACTGACAGCCTGAGCCATGAAAAACCATAACCTGTTCGCGGCACTGCGAGCCGCCTTTCCTTCCTCGCTGGACGACGTCGCCGTCGAAACCGACAACGGCTTGCGCTATTCATGGCGCGACCTTGAACGCGGCACCGCGATGATGGCCAACCTGCTGGCCTCGCTGGGCTTGCCCGCGGGGGCCAGGGTGGCGGTGCAAGTCGAAAAGTCGGTGGAAGCCATGATGCTGTACCTGGCGACCTTGCGCGCCGGTTATGTGTTCCTGCCGCTCAACACCGCTTACCAAAGCGCCGAGATCGAGTACTTCATCGGCAATGCCGAGCCCTCGGTGATGGTGTGCAGCAGCAAGAACTTCGGCTGGGTCAGCAAGATCGCCTTCAAGGCCGGCACGCGCAACGTTTTCACGCTGGACGACGACCGCACGGGCTCGCTGCTGGAGCGCGCCGCGCATTGCAGCGACCGGCATGAACCCGTGCAGAGGGAGGCCGACGACCTGGCCGCCATTCTTTACACCAGCGGCACCACGGGCCGCAGCAAGGGCGCCATGCTGACGCACGGCAATATGCTGAGCAACGCGCTGGTGCTCAAGGACTACTGGGGCTGGAAGAAGGGCGACGTGCTGATCCACGCCTTGCCGATTTTCCATGTGCACGGCCTGTTTGTCGCCATCCACGGTGCGCTGATCAACGGCAGCAAGATGATCTGGCTCGCGAAATTCGACCCCAAGCTGGTGGTCAGCAAGCTGCCCGAGGCCACGGTGTTCATGGGCGTGCCCACACTCTATGTGCGCCTGCTGGCCGAAGCGGGGCTCACGCGCGAGGCCTGCCGCAACATGCGGCTTTTCGTCGCGGGATCGGCTCCCTTGCTGATCGAGACCTTCAACGAATGGAAGGAGCGCACCGGCCACACGATCCTGGAGCGCTACGGCATGTCCGAAACCGTGATGCTGACCTCCAACCCCTACCAGGGCGCCGAGCGGCGCGGTGGCACCGTGGGCTTTGCGCTGCCGGGTGTCAGCCTGCGCGTGCAGGGCGACGATGGGCAACCCCTGCCGGCCGGCGAGATTGGCGGCATCCAGGTCAAGGGGCCGAATGTCTTCAAGGGCTACTGGCGCATGCCGGAAAAGACCAAGGAAGAGTTCACGGCGGACGGCTACTTCAAGACCGGCGACGTCGGCAAGATTGACGAGCGCGGCTACATCGTCATCGTGGGCCGCAGCAAGGACCTGATCATCAGCGGCGGCTACAACGTCTATCCGGCCGAGATCGAGGGTTATATCAACGACATGCCGGGCGTGGCCGAAAGCGCCCTGGTCGGCGTGCCGCACCCGGATTTTGGCGAAGTGGGCGTGGCCGTCGTGATCGCCAAGCCTGGTGCTTCGCTGGAAGGCGGCCGGATTGTGGGCGAACTCAAATCCAGGCTGGCCAACTTCAAGATTCCCAAGCAGTGTTTTGTGGTCAGCGAGCTGCCGCGCAACACCATGGGCAAGGTGCAGAAGAATTTGCTGCGCGAGCAGTACAAGGGCCTGTTCGCTTAAAAACAGGCTAGGGCGCGAAGTCGTCGACCTGGATGACCTTGTCAGCTGCGCGCAGGTAGGCCAAGGCCAGTACAGGCTTGCTTGACGCCTGCGCGGCGCGCTCCATGGACGCGCTGCGGCGCACGGCCTTGTTGAGCGACACCGTTTCTTCCCCCAGCTGCTCGGCCAGGGCCAGCGCATCCATCAAATCCCGCAAGCCGCCGCCGGCCGGCGTGGCCAGGTCGGGGCACAGGCGCCGCATGAGCGCGTGCTGGGTGCGCAGCAGCCCGGCCAGGTCCAGCAACTGGACATCGCGCAGCGGTGCCAGCCGTGTGCTGCGGTTGAGCACCAGCGCGCCCACCACACGGCGCAGCGGTGAGGGGAAGTTGGCATAGAGCGCCTCCAGCGCATTGCCGGCTTCGTCAAGCTGGGCGCGAATCGCGGCCCTGGCCACCGGCAGCATATCGCCGTCCTTTTCAACGGCATAGCGCCAGACGCAGGCGCTGGCCATGTAAAGGTGGGCCAGCACGTCGCCCAGCCGGGCTGACAGCAATTCCATGCGCTTGAGCTTGCCGCCCAGCAAGCCCATGGCCAGGTCGCAGGTGAGCGCGTACTGGCTGCTCAGGCGGGCGATCAACCGGGCTTCTTTTTCCAGGCCCACGGGCGGCGTGCCCCGCAGCGGCGCGCCCGCGATGCTGTACCAGAAGCTGCGCAGCACGTGTCCGACGTGGCCAATCAATGCTTCGCCCAGCGCCTGGGCGTCCTTGTCCCGCACCGCCTGCATCTCCTTCATTACGTAAGGGTGGCAGCGCACCGCGCCCTGGCCGAAGATGATCAGCGAGCGGGTCAGGATGTTGGCGCCTTCTACCGTGATGGCAATCGGCGCACCGCGGTAGGCCACGGACAGCAGGTTGGAAGGGCCCTGAATGATGCCCTTGCCGCCCAGGATGTCCATGCCGTGGTTGACGGCGCGGCGGCCGGCTTCGGTCAAATGCACCTTCAGGATGGCGCTGGCCACGCTGGGCTGCTCGCCGTGGTCCAGCACTGCGGCGGTGTAGCGGCGTGCGGCGTCCGTTGCATAAAGCTCGCAGGCCATGCCGGCGATCACGCCGGCGATCGCGTCGAAGCGCCCGATCGGGAGCCCGAACTGCTCGCGCACCTGGCCGTAGCCGTTGGCGACGAAGAGCGCGGTCTGTTGCATGGCCGAGCCCAGTGCCGGCAGCGAAATGGCCCGCCCGGCCGCCAGGCATTCCATGAGCATGCGCCAGCCCTGGCCGACCCGGGCCTCGCCGCCTATGACCCAGTCCATGGGAATGAAGACCTCGCGGCCTTCGATAGGGCCGTTCATGAAAGCCGCGTCCATGGGCCGGTGCCGCCGGCCTATGTCCATGCCGGGCTGTGGCACCGGGATCAGCGCGCAGGTGATGCCCAGTTCGCGCTGGCCTTCGGGCAAGCTTTCGTCGATGGCATTGAAGGCCAGGCCCACGACGGTGGCCACCGGCGCCAGGGTGATGTAGCGCTTGGAGAAATTCAGGCTGAAGCCGCGCACCACCCGGCCTTCAAATTCTCGCTCCACCAGCAGGCCGCTGTCGGGGATGGAAGCAGCGTCGGAGCCCGCATAGGGCGAGGTCAGCCCGAAGCAGGGCAGGTCGCGGCCGTCGGCCAGGCGCGGCAGGTAGTGCTGCTTCTGATCCGGCGTGCCGTAGCGCAGCAGCAGTTCCGCGGGCCCCAGGGAGTTGGGCACCATGACGGTCACGGCCGCGGAGATGTTCAGTGTGGCGATGCGCGTGACCACGGTGGCATGGGCATAGTGGCTGAAGCCCAGCCCGCCATGCGCCTCGGGAATGATCATGCCGAAGAAGCGGTGCTCGCGCAGGTAAGCCCAGACCCCGGCGGGCAGGTCCCCGGCCTGGTCGATGGCAAAGTCATCCAGCATGGCGCACAGGGTGGTGACTTCCTTGTCCAGAAAGGCTTGTTCCGCGGCGCTGAGCACGTTGGGCCCGGCGGCCAGCAGGGCGTCAAAATCGGGCCGGCCGGAGAACAACCGGCCTTCAAAGCCGACTGTGCCCGCTTCGAGCGCGGCGCGCTCTGTGTCGCCCATCACAGGCAATGCGCGGGCAAAGGGTTTCATGGCGGCCCGGCCCAGCCAGCGGGAAAATCCCATGGGGTGTCTTTCGGAAGGGAAGTGAAAGCTTGTCCCAAAAGCGTACGCGGGGAGGGGAAAGGTACCTAGCGCCTTCGGCTTGTCCTGCTGTAGGCGGATTTGCCGGGCTGCCGGCGGCAAGCCCTGATGCAAAGGCCGCATAAGAAGAAAGGTTCCCGTGCCTGCGACCCTCTTATACAATTGCTCCGGTCTGATTTTTGCTAGTGTTTCCTGGTTTTTACTTCCAAGTTTTTATAAGAGGAGTTGAGGACATTATGAAAAAGCATCTTGGGTATTGGGCGTTTTCGGCCATGCTGGTTGCGGCACTGACCGCCTGCGGTAAAAAAGACGAAGCGCCTGCCGCTGCCGCCCCGGCCGCCGCCGCGAGCGCGCCGGCCCCCGTGGCCGCCGAGGAAAAGGTACTCAATGTCTACAACTGGCCTGACTACGTCGCCAAGGACATGGTCGCCAACTTCGAGAAGGAAACCGGCATCAAGGTCAACTACCAGACCTTCGAGAACAACGAGGCCCTGCACGCCAAGCTGGTCGCCGGCAACACCGGTTATGACATCGTCGTGCCCGGCGCCGTGTTCGCCAAGCCGCAGATCGACGGCGGCCTGCTCGCCAAGCTCGACAAAACCAAAATCGCCAACTACGGCAACCTGGATCCGGCCATCATGGAGAAGCTGGGCACCATTGACCCGGGCAATGCCTACCTCGTGCCCTGGGCCTGGAGCTTCACCACGGTCGGCATCAACAAGGCCAAGGTCACCAAGGCCCTGGGCTCCACCCCCATGCCGGAAAACGCCTGGGACCTGGTGTTCAACCCGGTCTACACCGCCAAGCTCAAGGCCTGCGGCATCGCCTACCTCGACTCGCCCACTGAAGTGCTGCCGCCGGCCATGCACTACCTGGGTAAGAACGCGTACTCCAACGACCCGGCCGACCACAAGGCGGCGGCCGAGATGCTGGCCAAGGTGCGCCCGCACATCCGCATGTTCTCCAGCACCATGATTGACGACCTGGCCGGCGGCAAGGCTTGCGTGGCCCTGGCCTGGGCCGGCGACATCAACATCGCCCGCGGCCGCGCCCTTGAAAACAAGAGCGGCAACGAAGTCGAGGCCTTGCTGCCCAGCACCGGCGGCCTGATCTTCTTTGACACCCTGGCCATCCCCAAGGATGCCAAGCACCCCAACAATGCGCTGGCTTTCATCAATTACTCGCTGCGCCCTGAAGTGTCCGCCTCCCTGACCAACGAGCTGGGCTACGCCACCGCCAACAAGGCCAGCCTGGCCAACGTCAAGCCCGAAATCGCCAAGGACAAGGCGGTGTTCCCCGATGCCGACAACCTGAAGAAGATGGTGTCACCGGCCAGCTTCAGCAACGAAGCCCGCGAATCCATGAGCAATGTGTTCACCGCCTTCAAAAAAGGCAAGTGACGTTTTACTGATCTCTGGCAAGCGCTGATTTCAGTGTGAACCCGGCTGTGCATGCAATGTGTTGTGTGCACAGCTTTTTTTCATTTTGATGAAGGCAGGAAATCCTGTTCATGAATCTACCTCTCTCGGCCGGCGACGGGTTTTTGCGGACCGACCAGCTGGTCAAGCGCTTTGATGGCGTGGCAGCGGTCGATGATGTTTCGCTGTCCATCCACAAGGGTGAAATCTTCGCGCTGCTGGGCAGCTCCGGCTGCGGCAAGTCGACCCTGCTGCGCATGCTGGCGGGTTTTGAAAAACCGACCTCCGGCGCGGTCTTTCTGGACGGTGTGGACATCGCGTCCTTCCCGCCGTACGAGCGGCCCATCAACATGATGTTCCAGTCGTATGCGCTGTTTCCGCACCTGACGGTCTGGGACAACATCGCTTTCGGCCTCAAGCGCGAAGGCATGCCCAAGCCCGAGATCGAGGCCCGCGTGCAGGAGATGCTCAAGCTGGTCCAGCTCGAGGCCTTCGCCAAACGCAAGCCGCACCAGCTTTCGGGCGGCCAGCAGCAGCGTGTGGCCCTGGCGCGCAGCCTGGCCAAGCGCCCCCAGCTGCTTTTGCTCGACGAACCCCTGGGCGCGCTGGACAAAAAGCTGCGCGAACGCACGCAGTTCGAGCTCGTCAACATTCTTGAATCGGTGGGCGTGACCTGTGTCATGGTCACGCACGACCAGGAAGAGGCCATGGCCATGGCCTCCCGCATCGCCGTGATGAGCCACGGCCGCGTGCTGCAGGTCGGCACGCCCAAGGAAATCTACGAGCATCCCAATTGCCGTTTTGTGGCCGACTTCATCGGCAACGTCAACATGCTGGAAGGCGAGCTCACGCTGGACGAGGCCGACCGCTGCGAAGTCACCACCGACCAGGGCGTGGTGAGCGTGGGGCACGGCATCAGCGGCACGCTGGGCATGGCGGTGGCCATCGCGGTGCGGCCCGAGAAGATCCATATCGCCAAGGCTCGTCCATCTGGGGTCAGCAGCAACCTGTTCACCGGCAAGGTGCGCGAGATTGCCTATTTCGGCAGCTACAACACCTTTATCGTGGAAGCGGCCGGCGGGCGCACCCTCAAGATCACCGAGACCAACACCACGCGCCACGACAGCGACACCATCACCTGGGACGACCAGGTCTTCTTCTGGTGGGACGGCTCCGCACCGGTGGTGCTGACGCAGTAGGCGCAGCCCACAGGCCTTAACGATTCAATCCCGGCGATGAACAACATCCCCTCCTGGCTTCAGCTCAACCTCGGGCGGCGCTTCGTGATCGCCGTGCCCTATGTCTGGCTGCTGCTGTTTTTTGTGCTGCCTTTCCTGATCCTGCTGCGCATCAGCGTGACGGACATGGGAGGCGGCGTCGATCCCTTCGCACCGCTGATAGAGACGGTCAAGGGCTCCTGGCACGTCCTGCTTCGCTACAACAACTACGCGTCCATCTTCATCGACAACGCGCAGGACGCCGTGGGCGGCTTCGGCAACACCATCTATATGGAGGCCTACAAGACCTCGCTGAAGTACGCTTTGCTGACCACGCTGTCCTGCCTGGTCATTGGCTATCCCTTTGCCTACTTCATCGCGCGCTCGCGGCCGTCGATACGCCCGGCCTTGCTGATGCTGGTGATGCTGCCGTTCTGGACCTCCTTCCTGCTGCGTGTCTACGCCTGGAAGGGCATACTGGCCGACCAGGGTGTGCTCAACAACCTGCTGCTGTCGCTGGGCATCATCCAGGAGCCCATGGTGATGCTTTATACCGACGTCTCCATGCTGGTGGGCATGACCTATGTGTACTGCCCCTTCATGATCCTGCCGCTCTACGCCAACCTGGTGAAGATGGATTTCCGCCTGCTGGAGGCCGCGCACGACCTGGGCGCCAGCGCCTGGAAGGCCTTCTGGCTGATCACCGTGCCACTCAGCAAGTCGGGCATCGTGGCCGGCTCCATGCTGGTGTTCATTCCCAGTGTCGGCGAGTTCGTGATTCCCTCGCTGCTGGGCGGCGCCGAAAACATCATGATCGGCCGCGTGGTCTGGGACGAGATGTTCAGCAGCAACAACTGGCCGCGCGCGTCCGCGCTTGCGGTGGTGATGATTTTGCTGATCCTGGTGCCGCTGGCCTTTTATTACCGCTCCAGCAGCGACCGCGACGCGCGGGGAGGGCACTGAGATGAAGCTCACCATGAGGGGGTTTTCGCGCCTGGTGGAAAACAATGTGGGCCGGCTCTGGATGGGGCTGGTTTACCTCTTTCTTTACATCCCGCTGTTTTTCCTCATCGTCTTTTCTTTCAACAGCACGCGGCAGGACGGTGTTTTCACCGGTTTTTCCACGCGCTGGTACGAGGCACTGCTGGCGGACTCGCGGCTGGTCGAAGGTTTCTTCCTGTCGCTCAAGGTGGCGCTGATCACCGGCACGCTGTCGGTGGTGCTGGGAACCTTTGCCGCCTTTGTGCTGGTGCGTTACCTGCGCTTTACCGGGCGCACGCTGTTTTACGGGCTGGTCAACGCGCCCCTGGTCATGCCCGAGGTCATCATCGGGCTGTCCCTGCTGCTGCTGATGGTGGCGGTGCAGCGCGCCGTGGGCTGGCCAGACCGCGGCTTCATCACCATCGTGACCGGCCACACCTTGCTGGGCATGGCCTATGCAACCGTGGTGGTCCAGTCGCGCCTGAGCGAAATGGACCGAACCCTCGAGGAGGCCGCCATGGACCTGGGCTGCCGGCCCATGCAGGTGTTTTTCCTGGTGACCCTGCCCAACATCGCGCCGGCCCTGGTGTCGGCCTGGCTGCTGACGTTCACGCTCTCGTTCGACGATGTGGTGATTTCGGAGTTTTTATCGGGCCCGGGCGTGACGACCCTGCCGCAGGTGATCTTCAGCTACGCTCGCCGCGGCGTGAACCCGTCGATTTACGCGGCGGCCACGATCCTGATCACGGTGGTGTCGCTGGGCATCATCAGCTACAGCATCTATGTGATGCGCCGGCAAAAGCGGCTGGACCGCGAAATCAGTGCGGCGGCTCGACCGGAGCAGGCTTTTCCAGACCCCGTCCCGGCAAAGTAGCCAGCACCACGCCGGCCAGCGCGATGCCGAAGGCGCCGATCTGGGTGGGATTCAGCGTTTCGCCCAGCACCATGACGCCGACCGCGGCGGCGCTGATGGGCAGCAACACAGCAAACACGCCGGCTTCGTTGGCCGGGATGGTTTTGAGGCCCGTCATCCAGAGCCACACCGTCCAGACACTGGCGGCCAGCGAATAAAACACCAGCAGTAGCCAGAGGGAAGGCGCGACTCCGCCGAAGTCAAAACGCCAGGCC
>NZ_JBFUJQ010000014.1:0-86046 GCF_056401275.1 Polaromonas sp. P4_F6
GGCTCGAGCACCGCAGGTTGCCCCGCAGCGCAGCGTAGGGGACCCAGACTGCGGGTCGCCTTTTCTTTGGTGACTTTCTTTTGGCGAAGCAAAAGAAAGTTACTTGCCGCCGGGCAACCCCGGCCAGCAAGCCTCAGCAAGAAGCCAGCCGTTAAAAAACAAACCTTATGCTGGAAACCAGATAAATTAAGAGCAATATATTCTTTTGCGTTTTAACGCTTGCTCCCCACAATGCTTTGATCAAGCAACCTCAAGGAGCAACCCATGGCCACTCTCAGACTCGGCGACATCGCCCCCGACTTCACGCAAGACTCCACCGCAGGCAAGATTTCCTTTCATGAATGGGCTGGTGATTCCTGGGTGGTGCTGTTTTCGCACCCCGCTGACTTCACCCCCGTCTGCACCACCGAGCTCGGCAAGACCGCGGCGCTGGGCGGTGAGTTCGCCAAGCGCAACGTCAAGCCCATTGCCATCAGCGTGGACCCGCTGGAGTCCCATGGCAAGTGGGTCAACGACATCAACGAGACACAGAACACCACGGTCAATTTCCCCATCCTGGCCGATGCCGACCGCAAGGTGGCCAACCTGTACGACATGATCCACCCGAACGCCTTGAGCACCGGCCCCACGGCCACCGTGCGCAGCGTGTTCATCATCGACCCGAAGAAGGCGATACGCACCACCTTCACCTATCCCGCCAGCACGGGCCGCAATTTCGACGAAATCCTGCGTGTCATTGACTCGCTGCAGCTGACCGACGGCTACAAGGTGGCCACGCCGGTGAACTGGAAGGACGGCGACGACGTGATCATCGTGCCCAGCCTGCAGGACCCGGCCGAAATCGCCCAGCGCTTTCCAAAAGGCTTTAAAGCCATCAAGCCTTACCTGCGCGTCACGCCGCAACCGAATAAATAAGACACACGGGTTCAGGCAGCGTGCGTTTCATCATTGTTCCCGGCTGGCGCGACTCCGGCCCCGGCCACTGGCAAAGCCTGTGGGCCGAGCGCCTGAGCAATGCGGTGCGTGTGCGGCAGGACGACTGGATCACGCCTTCGCGCAAGGCCTGGGTGGCGTCGCTGGCCAACACCATCCTGCTGCAGAACGAGCCGGTGGTGGTGGTGGCGCACAGCCTGGGCTGCATTGCGACCGCGCATTTGCCGCCCGAGGCGGCTGAACGCATACAGGGCGCCTTGCTGGTGGCGCCGGCCGACCCGGAGCGCCGCGCCGTCTTGAGCGACTTCGCCCCCGTGCCTTACCAGAAGCTGCCTTACCGCAGCGTGCTGGTGGCCAGCAGCAACGACCCTTTCTGTCCGGTGCGCCTGGCCGGCGCTTATGCCCGTGCCTGGGGCAGCGAGTTTGTGCGCCTGCAGGATGCGGGCCACATCAACATCGAATCGGGCCACGGCGAATGGCCGCTGGGCATTGCCTTGCTGCAGTCGCTGGCCGGCGACGCTTCGCTCTCGGCGCCGCGGCTTGATTTTTCTTCCCCGCGAATTTCTTCCTCTTCTTCTTTCGGATCCCTGGAAACGGCATGACTTCCCCACAACTCAAAATCGCTCTTGCTGCCCTGGCTTTGGCAACGAGTGGTATCGCCTCGGCGCAAACGCTGCTCAACGGCTCTTACGACGTGGCGCGCGAGTTCTACAAGGACTACAACGCGGCCTTTATCGCCCATTACAAAAAGACCACCGGCAAGGACGTGAAGGTGGACCAGTCGCACGGCGGCTCCAGCGCCATCGCGCGTTCGGTGGCCGACGGCCTGGACGCCGATGTGGTCACCATGAACACCTCGACCGATGTGGACTTCCTGGCCAATGCCGGTGTGGTCGCCAAGGACTGGGTGAAAAAGTTTCCGGACAACGCATCGCCCACCACCTCGACCATGCTGTTCCTGGTGCGCAACGGCAATCCCAAGGGCATCAAGGACTGGGATGACCTGGTCAAGCCCGGCATCCAGGTCGTTGTGGTGAACCCCAAGACCGGCGGCAACGGCCGCTATGCCTACCTGGCCGCCTGGGGTTACGCCAAGAAGAAGGGCGGCACCGACGCGCAGGCCGCTGAGTTTGTCGGCAAGCTCTACAAAAACGTGCCGGTGCTGGGCAAGGGCGGGCGCGATGCGACCACCGTCTTCCTGCAGCGCAATATCGGCGACGTGCTGATCACCTTCGAGTCCGAAGTGCTGTCGGTGAACCGGGAGTTCGGCGAAGGCAAGGTGGACGCGGTGTACCCCTCCATCAGCATCCTGGCGGAAAACCCGGTGGCGGTGGTGGAGCGCACCGTCGCCAAGAAGGGCACGGCAGACCTCGCCAAGGCCTACCTCAATTACCTGTATTCGGACGAGGGCCAGGAAATCGCCGCGCGCCATGCGCTGCGCCCGCGCTCGCAGGCCGTGCTCAGGAAATACGCGAGCACCTTCAAGCCGCTGCAGCTGTTCACGGTGCAGGACGTCTTCGGCAGCCTCGGTGAAGCGCAAAAAGTGCACTTCAACGACGGCGGGCAGTTCGACAAGCTCTACACCGTCAAGTAAGCCAAGCCATGACTGCCTTGTCTTCTGTGGCGCCGCCTTCCGCGGTGGCGCCGGGCATCCCTGCGGGTGGCAAAAGGGCCGCCAGGCGCGTGCTGCCCGGCTTTCGGCTGACGCTGGGCTATACGGTGCTGTACCTGAGCCTGATCGTGCTGATCCCGATCTCGGCGCTGTTCTTCAAGACCTTCACGATGAGCTGGGAGCAGTTCGTCACCGCGGTGACTTCGCCGCGCGTGCTGGCCTCCTACCGGCTTACCTTCGGCGCCTCGCTGGTCGCGGCGCTGGTCAACCTGGTCTTCGGCCTGCTGCTGGCCTGGGTGCTGGTGCGCTACAAGTTCCCGGGCAAAAAGATAGTCGACGCGCTGGTCGATTTGCCTTTTGCGCTGCCCACGGCCGTGGCCGGCATTTCGCTGACGGCCTTGCTGGCCGGCAACGGCTGGATAGGCCAGTACCTGGAACCCATGGGCATCAAGCTGGCTTTCACGCCGGCCGGCGTGGTGATTGCGCTGATCTTTATCGGCCTGCCTTTTGTGGTGCGCACGGTGCAGCCGGTGCTGGAAGACGCGGAAAAAGAGCTTGAAGAAGCCGCCACATCCCTGGGCGCCACGCGCCTGCAGATTTTCACCAAAGTGATATTGCCGCACATCACGCCGGCCTTGCTGACCGGCTTTGCCATGGCGTTTGCGCGGGCGATCGGTGAATACGGCTCGGTCATCTTTATCGCCGGCAACATGCCCATGATTTCCGAGATCACGCCGCTCATCATCATCGGCAAGCTCGAGCAGTACGACTACGCCGGTGCGACCGCCGTGGCCGTGGTGATGCTGCTGGTGTCCTTTGTGCTGCTGCTGGTGATCAACGGCCTGCAGGCCTGGCAGCGCCGCAACGCGGGGGCTCCGGCATGAGTGCTCCTTCATCCCAACCTAACCGCCGCGTCCGCGCCGGCACCACCGAGGCCCCCTGGGTGCGCTACACGCTGACCACCGTGGCGTTGCTGTTTGTGCTGCTGTTCCTGGTGCTGCCGCTGGCGGCCGTGTTCACCGAGGCCTTGCGCAAAGGCTTTGGCGCTTACCTGGCCGCGCTGCGCGAGCCCGACGCCTGGTCGGCCATCCAGCTGACCTTGATCGCCGCCGTGATCGCCGTGCCGCTGAACCTGGTGTTCGGCGTGGCCGCTGCCTGGGCGATTGCCAAGTACGAGTTCCGCGGCAAGTCGGTGCTGACGACGCTGGTGGACTTGCCGTTTTCGGTCTCGCCCGTGGTGGCCGGCCTGATTTATGTGCTGATCTTCGGCGCCCAGGGCTGGTTCGGGCCCTGGCTGCTGGCGCACGACATCAAGATCATTTTTGCCGTGCCCGGCATTGTGCTGGCGACCGTGTTCGTGACCTTTCCGTTCATCGCGCGTGAGCTGATCCCGCTGATGCAGGCCCAGGGCAACGACGAGGAGCAGGCCGCCATCGTGCTGGGCGCGACCGGCTGGCAAACCTTCTGGCATGTCACGCTGCCCAATATCAAGTGGGGCCTGATCTACGGCGTCATCTTGTGCAATGCGCGGGCCATGGGGGAGTTCGGCGCGGTGTCGGTGGTCTCGGGCCACATCCGCGGGCAGACCAACACGCTGCCGCTGCACGTCGAAATCCTCTACAACGAATACCAGTCGGTGGCCGCCTTCGCCGTGGCCTCGCTGCTGGCCATCCTGGCGCTGGTCACGCTGGCCATCAAGTCGGTGGCCGAATGGCGCCACGAGGCCGACATGAAGGCCGCGGCGGACCTGCCGCCCGAGCGCCCACAGGCCATTGCAGGCGCCGCCGCCCGCTAAAGGAACACATCATGAGCATAGAAATCCGCAACGTCAGCAAACATTTTGGCGACTTCCAGGCCCTGGGCGACGTGAGCCTGGACATTGAGTCGGGCGAACTGGTCGCCTTGCTGGGCCCCTCGGGCTGCGGCAAGACCACCTTGCTGCGCATCATCGCCGGCCTGGAAACCGCCGACCGCGGCAGCATCCTCTTTAGCGGCGAAGACACCACCGACGTGCATGTGCGCGAGCGCCAGGTCGGCTTTGTGTTCCAGCACTACGCGCTGTTCCGCCACATGACGGTGTTCGAGAACGTGGCCTTCGGCCTGCGCGTCAAGCCGCGGGGACTCAGGCCCAGCGAGGCGCAGATCAAGGAAAAAGTGCATTCGCTGCTGAACCTGGTGCAGCTCGACTGGCTGGCCGACCGTTTTCCCTCGCAGCTGTCGGGCGGGCAGCGCCAGCGTATCGCCCTGGCGCGCGCGCTGGCGGTGGAGCCCAAGGTGCTGCTGCTCGACGAACCCTTTGGCGCGCTGGACGCCAAGGTGCGCAAGGAACTGCGCCGCTGGCTGCGCCGCCTGCATGATGACCTGCACGTGACCAGCATTTTTGTGACGCACGACCAGGAAGAGGCGCTGGAAGTGGCTGACCGCGTGGTGCTGATGAACCAGGGCAAGATCGAGCAGATAGGCTCGCCGCAGCAGGTCTGGGACCACCCGGCCAGCCCTTTTGTCTACGGCTTCCTGGGCGACGTCAACCTGTTCCATGGCCGTGCCCATGAAGGCGAGGTGCAGCTCGAGGGCCTGCGCCTCAATTCGCCCGAACACGCCGGCGCGCAAGACGCCAAGGCCTTTGCCTATGTGCGCCCGCACGACCTGGATGTGCAGCGCTACGCACCCGGCGCCGAAGGCATCGTCGCCCACCTGGAGCGCGCCATCGTCATCGGCCCGATCGCGCGGCTGGAGCTGATCCCCGCCGAAGGCTACGAACAAAAAGGCAATGTCCCGGGCGACGCCATCATCGAAGCGCAAATGCCCTCGCAGCAGTTCAATGACATGGGCCTGCGCGAAGGCGAGATGCTGGTGGTGACGCCGCGCAAGGCGAGGGTGTTTGTGGAGGGCTAGTTGCCGCTGCGTGCAGCCGGCTGGTGATGCAGATCGAATCTAGCCCGGCTTCACCCAATATGCTGCTGCAAACCTTCGACCAATGCGTCGAAGGTGACACGGCAACGCGGGCTGTGGCGCAGGTCTTCGTGCATGGTCAGCCAGGTTTCGAGCTTGAAGGACAACTCGCCAGGCAGAACCCGCACCAGGGCGGGGTCGCGCGCCGCCAGCGCCGACTGGCACACGCCAATGCCGGCGCCGGCACGTATCAACGCCAGTTGCGCGAGGTCGCTGTCAGTACGCGTGGCAAACGCCGCCCGCTTCCATGCGGGCAAGGCTTTGCGTGCTGAACGCAGAAAGGGTGTCTCTTCGTCAAACCCGATCAGCGCATGCTGCGCCAGGTCCGCTGACGATTGGGGTGTGCCACGCGCGTCCAGGTAATCGCGGCGTGCGTAGAGACCCAGTTCCACTTCGCCCACGCGGCGAGCGATCAGCAGGTCCTGCTTGGGCTGCGTCATGCGCACGGCAATGTCGGCTTCGCGTTGCAGCAGGTCCTGCACGCGGTTGGTCAGCACCAGTTCGATGGTCAGGCCCGGGTGCGCGCGCTGCAGTTGTGCGACGACGGGCGGCAGCACTTCGACACCGATGACTTCGCTCACCGTGACCCGCACCGTGCCGCGCACACCGTCGCCCTGGCTTTCGGCGGCGCGGCGTAAGGCGGCTGCGGCGCTGGCCATTTCTTCGGCGAAGGGCTGCAGTTCCAGCGCAGCTTCGGTGGGCGCAAAACCGGTTTGTGAGCGCGTGAACAGCGCCAGGCCTAGCGATTTTTCGAGTGAGGCGACATGGCGTCCGACGGTAGGCTGTGCCACCCCCAAAGACCGTGCCGCACCGGAGAGCGAACCCTCGTGCAGCACCCCCAAAAACGAACGGTAAAGCTCCCAGCCGGCGTCTTCTTCCATACAAAAATGTATAGCCGTTACCCTGTCTTAGTCAATTCCATTTTGACCCTTCGGGGCCCAGACTTTCCCCATCGCAACTTTTTGGGGAATTGGCATGAGCAGCAGACAAGACAGATCAAGCACAGCACTTGTGCTGGGCGCAACCGGCGGGATCGGCGGTGAAGTCGCCCGGCAACTGGAGGCGGCAGGCTGGCGGGTTCGCGCGCTTAGCCGTGGCGAGCCGCCGCAGGGCGAGCCATGTGGCGGCATCACCTGGCTGCGTGGCGATGCGATGAATCCCGGTGATGTCATGGCTGCGGCCCAAGGCTGCGGCGTGATCGTGCATGCGGTCAATCCGCCCGGCTATCGTCGCTGGGGCGAGCTGGTGCTGCCCATGCTGGACAACACGATTGCCGCCGCCCGGGCGCACGGCGCGACCATCGTGCTGCCTGGCACGGTCTATAACTACGGGCCGGACGCATTTCCCAGCCTCCGGGAGGATTCACCGCAACACCCGCAAACGGCCAAGGGTGCGATTCGTGTGCAGCTCGAGCAGCGCCTCAAGGACGCGACCAGCGACAGTGGCCGGAACGGCTGCCGGGTGATCATCGTGCGTGCGGGTGATTTTTTTGGGCCGAGGGCCGGCAACAGCTGGTTCTCGCAAGGCCTGGTCCAGCCGGGCGCTCCGGTGCGCAGCGTGAAGCTGCCTGGCAAGCCCGGCGTCGGCCACCAATGGGCCTATTTGCCGGATGTCGCGCGTACCATGGTCGCCTTGCTGGCACGGCGTGACGTTCTGCCTGCATTCGCAACCTTCCATATGAACGGCCAGTGGGACGCCGACGGCCGCCAGTTGGCTGAAGCGATCTGCCGTGTCGTCGCACGGCGCGGTGGCCCTGCGCCGTCCGTCAAATCCTTTCCCTGGTGGGCGGTGACGCTGGCCGCGCCCTTTGTCGAGACCCTGCGCGAGCTGCGCCGGATGCGCTACCTCTGGAACACGCCGGTACGCATGGACAACGCCTCCCTGGTGGCGGCGCTCGGTGCGGAGCCGCACACGCCGCTGGACGTGGCTGTGGAGGAAACGCTGCAAGGGCTGGGTTGCCTGGGTGCGCAGGGCTGAGATTTGAGCCATGGTGGCGCCCGTGGTGTCCGCCGTGGCTGATGCAAGTCAGGCTCAGGCTACCGGCTCGTGCCGAACCTCAGTGCCGACCTGGCCCGCGCCCGCTCGGCTTCCACCTCCCGGTTGCGCGGTTCGGCGTTGGTGACCAATGTCCGGATGAGAACCCGCGCAAAGGCCGCAACCTCTTCCACCGCACGGTCAAACGCGGCCTCATTGGCCTTGGACGGCACGTTGAAGCCGCTGAGCTTTCTCACAAACTGCAGCGAGGCGTCACGGATTTCCAGCTCGGTGGCCGGCGGCTCGAAATTGAACAAGGTCTTGATGTTGCGGCACATGGCGGTTTCGCATCCTATTCGGCGGGCTTGATGACCACGGATTCTGCCGAGGCCACAAAAGGCCCATGGTAGACCGCCTCGATGTTGTTGCCGTCCGGGTCCAGCACAAAGGCGCCGTAGTAGCCCGGGTGGTATTTGCGCTCGCCCGGCGCGCCGTTGTCGGTGCCGCCGGCGGCCAGCGCCGCTTCGTAAAAGGCTTTGACAGCGGCCCGGTCTTTGGCCTGGAAAGCCAGGTGAACGTGCGAGGCCGTGCCGTCGGCCTGGTCTATCCAGAGTTCATCGGCCGAGAAATGGCTGTCGGCTTCCTGGATGGCGCCGTCCTTGCCCAAAGATTGCAGCACGGCGCGGTAAAAGCGCTTGCTGGCCGCGAGGTCATGGGCGCGCAGGTGGATGTGGTCGACGAGGCGGCCGCGGTGGAATTCCATCAGGGGTCCTTTCTGTTGTTGTGGCAAACCGCCTGCCGCGGCTTGCAGAAGTGGATGATCCTGAAAATCTACGTCCGCCGCAACAGCCCAGCTGTAGGACAAATGCTGGCCTGTGCGCTTGAAAGAGGGCGAAAAAACCGCGCTCCATGAATTGCAGTCGGGAACTTATGCCGGTCCAGACGCCCGAACCCCTGGACCATTCATAATCCACCCAGAAAAAAGAGGGACCCTGATGTTTTTGACCTATTTCGACGCCATGCCGCGCCGTGTGCTGGTGCTGGTGGCCGCGGCCTGTGTGGCCATGCTGGCTTTTGGCCTTTACCTGCAGCATGTGGTCGGGCTGGAGCCTTGCCCCATGTGCATCGTGCAACGCTATGCGCTGGTGCTGGTGGCGCTGGTGGCGGGCGTGACGGCCATTGCCAAAAGCCGCGGCCTCTTGATGGCCGGTTCAGGCCTGATGGTGCTGCTGGCCGGCTTCGGCGCATTCGTGGCGGCACGCCAGAGTTTTTTGCAGTGGTACCCGCCGGAGATCGCTTCCTGCGGCCGCGATTTTTACGGAATGATCGAGACCTTCCCCCTGAAGCGCGCGATCCCCATGATCTTCAAGGGCAGCGGCGACTGCACCAAGATCGACTGGACCTTTCTGGGCGGCTCGATTGCCAATTGGTCGTTTGTCTGCTTTGTGGTGATTGCGCTGGTGGGGCTGCTGCTGATGGCCCGCCTGGCGCGCAGGCGGTAAGTTCTGCTGCACGCGCCAAGCCGGGATCTCTGCTGTTCAGGCATCCACGACGCGGATGTTGTCCTGGTTCACGGTCACGTTCAAGGTGTTGTTGCCCGGGTCGCGCACCTGGACCGTGATGGAAATCTGTGTCGGATCGGTGGTCTTGTAGACCGTCAGGAGCTGGTAGCCCTCAGGGACCACCTGCACCTGGCCGAATGGAACGCCATTGACTCCCCAGCGCTGCGCTCCCACAGTCACCGCCGTCACGTTCTCCTGATCCGTTCCGCCTACGATATTCACACTGACGTTGGCCATATTTCCTCCTTGGGGTGTTGGCAAAAAATTGCCCTCGTGTTGTTCAAGAGGGTGAAGCCAATTTACGGCGGCGGCCCTGGCAAAGCCATTACGGGGGATTACACCCCGCTCTGGGAAACCGTCATGTCGTTCTGGTTCACCTGCACGTTCAAGGTGAAGTCGCCGTTGTCGGTCACGTCCACGGCGATGGACAGCTGGCGGGGCGCCGTTGTCTTGTAGATCGTGAGGGTGGTGCCGCCGGCGTTGACTTGCTGGGCCTGGCCAAACCGCGCCGTGCCGTTCTCTCCCCACCGCTTGTTGGCCAATGTGGCGGCCGTGACGTTTTCCTTGTCCGATCCGCCCGAAATGTTCACGGTGATGTTGGTGGCCATGTTTCTTCTCCTTCAGGGTTGAAAAATACCCTCGGCTTGGGTCACCCAGCGAAGGAGGCACCAATTTACGGTCGCCGTGACGGGGACGCCATTACAGGGCATTACGCGGTCCCGGGTTATGCGCGATTTCCCGCAAAGCCTGGCGTTCAGGCTTTCAGCTGCAAAAAATCCAGTGATTCGTATTGCGTGAATCCCGCATCAAAAGACACCATGCGGCAACCGGCGGTCACGGCAAAGCTGGCCAGCCAGGCATCGGTCCAGTCGCGGGGGCGAAAGCCCGGGCGGGTGGTGTAGCGGCGCATTTGCGCTTCGGCCGTTGCGGGCTCCGGCAGCAACACGGCGCGCCCGCCGCTTAAATGGGCTTCGTAAATGGCCCATGCTTCTTCGGGTGTATGGGCTGCGGCGCCCATTACGGCGGGTTGGGTCACCAGGCGCAGGAAACCCTGCATGCTGGAGCGGCAGAACGCCAGCGGCGAGGAGGCGCCGGCCCAGTAATGTCTGGCGGCTTCGTGGTGCGTATGCCCGGGGTAGGCCAGCGCCAGCCAGACGTTCACGTCCAGCAGGTCGGGCGCTGTCATCGGATGAACCCGATACGCCGGAGTTTTGCTATGTCTTCCTGCAGCGCCTGATCTTCAAACTGCTCGTTGCTTTGCGCGGGGATGGGCTTAGCGCTTGCATCTGGCAAGCCCTGTAGCCGTTTCAACACCGGCAAGGTGGGGACGGCTTGCTGCGCAAGGTCCGGCGTGGCAGGCATGCGCATGGCCCGCTGAATCAATTCGTTCAGCAGGGATTTCAGGCTTTGGCCGTTCTGCGCTGCGCGGGTTTTAAGTTCCCGGAGCAGGGAATCGGGTAGATCAAGCGTGGTTCGCATCATGGCATTTTAGCATCAATGTGTTTTTGGAATTCGTGCAGTTCAGGTGAGTCAAGGAATATACTGTATTTAAATACAGTATTTATCCGGATTTGAACCTCCCGCCATGCTTTCGCCAACCCCCGCAGCCCGCACCTTGCCGGACTTCGCCAACGCCCATATCTGGCGTGCCGGCGAGTTGGGCGGCGCGAGTGTGCAAACCATCGCCACGGGCTATGCGGCGCTGGACGCCGTGCTGCCCGGCGGCGGCTGGCCGCGCGGGGCCTTGATCGAGCTTTTGCAGCCGCAGGCCGGCGTGCATGAATGGGGTTTGGTGGCGCCGGCGCTGGCGGCCTTGCAGGCCCAGGGCCGTGAATTGACGGTGCTGGTGGGCGCACCCTGGCTGCCTTTCGGCCCGGCGCTGGGGGCGCGGGCGCTGGACATGCGGCGCCTGCTCAGCATCGAAGGCCAGCCCGGCGATGCGCCTTCGCTGCTGTGGGCCACGCGCGAGGCCCTGCAATGCGCCGACGTGCACAGCGTGCTGGCCTGGTTGCCCGATGCGCGCAGCGCGCACCTGCGCCGCCTGCAGATCGCCGCCCATGCGCACCACAAGCTGCTGTTTGTGTTCCGGCCCTTGCGGGCGCAGCAGGAGTCCTCGCCCGCGCCGCTGCGATTGCGGCTGGAGGGCGTGGCCGATGAGGCGGGCAGTTTGCGGGTTGATGTGTTCAAGCGGCGTGGCCCGCCGCTGGCCGCGCCGCTGCTGCTGGACACCCGGCCGGCCCGGCTGGCCGCGCTGCTGGCGGCCAGCCGCGAAAGGGTGCGGCGCCAGCGCGAAGAAGCCGGCGTCCTGGCGCCGCTGCTGCTGCCGTCGCGGGTGGCGCTTCCCCTCAGTTCACCCCAGAGTCCCATCCATGCGTTGCTGGATCGCATTGCGCATCTCGACCACCACTGAGGCGGGCCAGCCGGCTTGCCCCATGGATGCCGCCATGCTGCAGCAGGCGGCGGCCAGCCTGGCGCTGGGCCTGACGCCGCGCGTGGCGCTGGTTGACGAAGCGGTGCTGATGGACGTGACGGGCAGCCTGCGCCTCTTTGGCGGGCTGGCGCGGCTGATGCAGCTGCTGGCGCAGCGGCTGGAGGCTTTTTTTGGCGAGAACGGGCTGCAAGCCGAAGTCCGGCGCGCGCAGGGCGCGACTTCGCTGATCGCGCTGGGCCGCTTGCGTGTGCTGGGCGAGGGTGGGGCCGCCGTCAAAAAACGCGTGGCCGAGCTGCCCATGCACACGCTGACGGCCGCCCGCCCGCACCTGGGCGTGCTCGAGCGCATAGGCTGCCGGACCTGGGACGACCTGCTGCGCCTGCCGCGCGACGGCATGGCCCGGCGTTTCGGCGCGGAACTGCTGCAGGCGCTGGACCGCGCGCGCGGCAGCGCGCCCGACGACTATGAATGGCTGCTGCTGCCCGAGCACTTCGAGGAAAAGCTCGAACTCAACGCGCTGGTGACCCACGCTCCCGCGCTGATGGCCGGCGTGGAGCGGCTGCTGGTGCAGCTGCACGCCTGGCTGCTGGGCCGGCAGAGCGGGCTGAGCGCCCTGAAAATCACCTGGCACCTGGACAAGCGCCGCGACGTGCCGCCCACGGGCGAGCTCGAAGTGCGCACGGCCCAGCCCGCACAGGATTTGCGCCACGTGGCGCGCCTGATATCGGAACACCTGGCGCAGCAAAAGCTGTTGGCACCGGTGCACAGCCTGACTTTGCAATCGCTGGCCACCGAGCTGCTGGCCGACGCGGCCGCCGCCACCGGCAGCCTGCTGATGGAGGCGCGCCGGCAGGGCGACGGCGTGGTGGAACTGGTCGAGCGCCTGAGCGCCCGCCTGGGCGATGCGCGGGTGCGGGCCTGGCAGCCTTGCGCCGACCACAGGCCCGAGCTGATGCAGCGCTGGGTGCCGGCCAGGGGCATGATTGCATCGATCAGCGCGCAGCTTCATCCCGTCCGGCCCGGCCGCAAGCCTTCAAAGGGTTCCAAGGCAGCTTCCAGCAGCCAGCCCGCGGAGGCCAGAACCGAAGCCCTGTACCCGGCCTGGCTGCTGCCCGAACCGATCAAGCTGGCCGCCGCCGGCAACAACCCGGTTTACCAGGGCCCGCTGCGCCGCCTGGCCGGGCCGCAGCGCCTGGAGGCCGCCGAGTGGCTGCTGGCGGACAGCGAGGCCGCGCGCGGCGCTGGCCTCAGCGAAAAGCCGTGGGCGCTGCGCGACTACTTCATTTACCGGACCCAGCAGGGCGGCCTGCTCTGGATATACAGCGAGCGCCTGGGCGCAACGCCCGAGGGCGCACGGCAGCGCGCCTGGTATTTGCACGGCTTTTTTGCCTGAGGCCAGCCGCCATGTCCGCCCACGCGCTGCCCGATTACGCCGAGCTGCATGCCCTGAGCAACTTCAGCTTCCAGCGCGGCGCCTCGCATGCCGATGAACTGGCCGAGCGGGCCGCCGAGCTGGGTTACAAGGCGCTGGCCGTCACCGACGAATGTTCGGTCGCCGGTGTCGTGAAGGCGCATGAGGCGGCCCGCGCGCACGGGCTCAAGCTGCTGCCGGGGGCCGAGTTCCTGGTGCAGGCCGCTGATGCCTTCAGGCTGGTGGTGCTGCCCCACAACGCGGCGGGCTGGGGCAACCTCTGCGAGTTCATCACCGAGGCGCGCCGGGCCGGCGACGCGATTGAGAAGGGTAGCTACCGCGTCACGCTGGCCGAGACCGATTTTTCGCGGCTGGCCGATTGTGAAATCCTGCTCTCGCCCCTGCCCGAAGCCATCCATGTGCAGGCGCTGGGCGCGCACGCCGCTTGGGCGATGCGGCTGTTCGGTGCGGCTGCCTGGCTGGCCGTCGAGCTGCAGCAGGGCCTGGACGACGCGCTGCGCCTGCAGCAGCTGCAGGAGGTGGCGGCGCGCACCGGCATAGGCCTGGTGGCGGCCGGAAATGTGCTGATGCACAAGCGCTCGCGCAAGCCGCTGCACGATGTCATGACCGCCATCAAGCTGGGCCGGCCGGTGCACGAATGCGGCTTTGCGCTGCAGGCCAATGCCGAGGCACATCTGCGCCCGCGCATGCGGCTGGCCGGCATTTACCCGGCCGCGCTGCTGCGCGCCACGCTGGTGGTGGCGGCGCGCTGCAACTTCAGCCTCGACGAGATCCGCGACCTCTACCGCTACCCCCGCGATGACATGGTGCCGCCGGCCGAAACGCCGGCGCGCTGGCTCAGGCGGCTGAGCTGGCAAGGCGCCCAGACACGCTATCCGCAGGGCATTCCGCGCAAGGTCAGGAAACAGCTGGGCTTCGAACTGGCGCTGATTGAAGAACTGGAATACGAGATGTTCTTCATCACGGTGCACGACATCGTGCGCTTTGCAAGGCAGGAAGGCATCCTGTGCCAGGGGCGCGGCTCGGCGGCCAACTCGGTGGTGTGTTTCTGCCTGGGCGTCACGGCCGTCAACCCGGCCGAAAGCAAGCTGCTGTTCGAGCGCTTCATCAGCCGCGAGCGCCGCGAACCGCCCGACATCGACGTGGACTTCGAGCACGAGCGGCGCGAGGAGGTCATCCAGTACATCTACCGCAAATACGGCCACGACCGCGCCGCGATTGCCGCCACCATCATCAGCTACCGCCCGCGCAGCGCGATCCGCGACGTCGGCAAGGCGCTGGCGATAGAGCCGGAACTGATAGACCAGTTCGCCAAGGAGCATTTCTGGTTTGACGGCAGCGAGGTGCTGCGCGAGAAAATCCGCGAGGCCGGCCTGGCGGGCCGGGAAGGGCCGGTGCTGCAGTGGCTGGACCTGTCGGCGCAACTGATCGGCTTTCCGCGCCACCTGAGCCAGCATGTGGGCGGCTTTGTGCTCACGCAGGGCAAGCTCACGCGGCTGGTGCCGGTGCAACCGGCCTCCATGGAGGAGCGCCGCATCATCCAGTGGGACAAGGACGACCTGGAGGCCATGGGCCTGCTCAAGGTCGATGTGCTGGCGCTGGGCATGCTGTCGGCCATACGGCGCTGCCTGGCGCTGGTGAACCAGACCCGGGGCACCCAGCTGCAGATGCATGAGGTCAAGCCTGATGAGAAGACCTACGACATGATTTGCGCGGCCGACACCGTGGGTGTGTTCCAGATCGAGAGCCGTGCCCAGATGTCCATGCTGCCGCGGCTGCAGCCGCGCAGCTACTACGACCTGGTGGTCGAGGTCGCCATTGTCCGGCCCGGGCCCATCCAGGGCGGCATGGTCCACCCCTACCTGAAGAACCGCGAAGCCCAGAGGCGCGGCGAAACCATCACCCCCGAATACCCGGCGCTCAACCCGGCCCTGGAGCGCACGCTGGGCATCCCGATTTTCCAGGAGCAGGTGATGCAGATCGCGATGATCGCCGCCGACTTCACGCCCGGCGAGGCCGACGACCTGCGCCGCTCCATGGCGGCCTGGAAGCGCAAGGGCGGGGTGGAGCGTTTCCACGGCCGCCTGGTCCAGGCCATGGTCAAGAACGGCTACAGCACGGAGTTTGCGGAGCGCATCTTCAGCCAGATCCTGGGCTTCGGCGACTACGGTTTTCCCGAAAGCCATGCCGCCAGTTTCGCCAAGCTGGTCTATGTGAGCTGCTGGTTCAAGTGCCATGAGCCGGCCTGTTTCCTGGCGGCCATGGTCAACTCCCAGCCCATGGGCTTTTACACACCCTCGCAGCTGGTGCAGGACGCCATCCGCCACGGCGTGGAGGTGCGCGCCGTGGATGTGATGCACAGCCACTGGGACTGCACGCTGGAGCCGGACGGTGTGCTGCCGGCCGGCACGCAGCCGGCGGTGCGCCTGGGCCTGCGCCTGGTGGCCGGCCTGCGCGGGGACGCGGCCCTGCGCCTGGTGGCGGCGCGGGCGCAAGCGCCTTTCAGCTCGACCGAGGACCTGGTGTCGCGCGCGCAACTTGGCACGCTGGAAATCAACGCGCTGGCCGCCGCCGATGCCTTGCTGCCGCTGTCGGGCCACAGGCGCCAGCAGGTGTGGGACGCCTCGGCCATCAAGCCGGCGCCGCGCCTGCTCAAGTCCGTGCCCACGCATGAGACCCCGCTGGCGCTGCCCGACACACCCGAGGGCGAAAACATTCTGTTCGACTACCAGGCTACAGGCCTCACGCTGCGGCGCCACCCGGTCGCGCTGCTGCGCGAGCGGCTGGCGCGCAAGGGCCTGCTGAGCGCCAGCGAACTCAATGCCCTGCCTGACGGCGAAGAAGTGGCCGGCTGCGGCATCGTCACCGTGCGCCAGCAGCCGCAAACCGCCAAGGGCACCATCTTCGTCACGCTGGAGGACGAAACCGGGCCGGTCAATGTGATCGTCTGGAAGTCGCTGCGCGAGGCGCAGCGCGCCGAACTGCTGCATTCACGCCTGCTGGCGGTCTACGGGGTGTGGCAGCGCAGCGAGGAAAGCGGCACCGCCAAAGGCTACGGCGCGGTGCGCAACCTGGTGGCGCGGCGGCTGGAAGACCTGACGCCGCTGCTGGGGCGGCTGGGAACCTCCAGCCGCGACTTTCATTGAGGCCGGCCGGCTTGCCGCGCGTGTTCCCGGTGCGCATCGTCCAGCAACCGGCGCACCTCCTCGTCCGTGGCCTGGGGAAAGTCCACATACCACTGGCTCACGGCGCCGAAATAGTCCAGGCGGGCCGGGCAGACGACTTCCGTGCCCTGGTCTTCCAGCTCTTGGCACCCTTGTTCAGAACCGACCGGCACGGCCACCACCAACTGCGCCGGCTGTTGCTGCCGGATCGCCAGCACGGCCGCGCGCAGGGTGGCGCCTGTGGCCAGGCCGTCGTCCACCACGATGACAGTACGGCCCGTGATGCCGGGTGCCGGGCGCTGCCGGCGGTAAAGCTGTTCACGGCGCAGCAATTCGGCTTCTTCCCGGGCCAGCACGGCGGCCACCGCCTGCGGCTGCGGCGCGGCGCCGGGCGGCGGGTTCATCACCCGCACACCGCCGCTGGCGATGGCGCCCATGGCGTATTCCTCATGCCCCGGATAACCGAGCTTGCGCACCACCAAGACGTCCAGCGGCGCTTCGAGTTCCCGGGCCACCTCGCGCCCCACGGCCACGCCACCGCGCGGCAAGGCCAGCACCAGCAGGCCGGGGCGGCCGCGATAAGAGGTCAGGGCGCCAGCCAGCAGGCGCCCGGCATGGACGCGGTCACGGTAGGGCAGTGCGAAGTCCGTCATACGCAGGCTCCGGCAGGCTTTCAGGCCGCTAAAACGGGCCCGGCCGCCTTGCCGGAACGGTTTTATTTTCCTGCGGGAATACCGCGGCCCGCAAGAGGGCGCCGGCGTGAGGCGGCTCAGCGCTGGTGTGCTTCGCCGGTCTCCACACTGCCCTGCTGCAGGGCATGCTCCAGCAGCTTGCTGTAGTTTGCGAGTTTTCTGTACAGCAGGCGCACTTCCAGCATGTTGTGGATGCGCGTCTTGACTTCCACCAGGTCAAAGGGCTTGCTGATGAAGTCCTTGGCGCCGGCTTGCAGGGCGCGCAGCTTGTGGCCCGGCTCCGCGGTCAGCACGATGACGGGCAGGTAGTTGTCGCGGCTGTTCTTCTTGAGTTCCTGCATGACCTGGAAGCCGTCCATGCCGGGCATTTTCAGGTCCAGCAGGATCAGGTCGTAATGGTGCTCGGCGTGCAGCCCGGCGACTTCCAGCGGGTTCATGGTGGCGCTGACGCGGGTGTAACCGGTCTCGCCGAGCAGTTGCCTGAGCAGTTGCACGTTCACGGGCTGGTCGTCCACGACCAGGATGCTTGCATTGAGGATGTCGAATTCGGTGTTCATGGCGTGGTTTCCCCGGCCGCAAGGCGGTCGGTCCTGGCTTTGGCCAGGGAGAGCATCAAGTTCAGCGTTTCCATGAACTCGTTGATCTTGATGGGTTTGGTGAGGTAACGAAAGAAGCCGGCCCGCAGGCCTTTTTCAATGTCGCGGGGCATGGCATTGGCGCTGAGGGCCACGACCGGGATGTGTTTCGTCAAAGGGTCTTCCGACAGGATCTTCATGGCCGTGATGCCGCTGATGCCGGGAAGGTTGATGTCCATCAGGATGAAGTCGGGCAGCGCGGCCTTGGCGATGGCAATGCCGCTGATACCGTCGCGCGCGGACAGCAGGCGAAAGTCCGGGCGCCTGGCGATCAGGTCCTCCACCAGCATCAGGTTGGCGGGGTTGTCCTCGACGTACAGCACGGTGCAGGTTTGCGGGTCCGCGGGCGCGGGCGCGGCAAGCCCGATCGCGAGATTGAGCAGTTCCGGCGAAAATTTCTGCTCGGTGGTGACGTTCATTTCAATCCAGAACATGCTGCCCTTGCCGATCGTGCTTTCCACGCCGATCACGCCGCCCATCAGTTCGACCAGCCGCTTGGTCATGACCAGGCCAATGCCCGTGCCCTGTTCGGTGCTGGCTTCCTGCCCGAGGCGGTTAAAGGGCTGGAAGAGCTGTTCTATCTTCTCGGGCATCAGGCCTTCGCCGGTGTCTTCCACGCAGATGCGTATGCGCCCGGGCGGGGTGTCGACGCACTTGAGCGTCACCTTGCCGCGTTCGGTGTTGTATTTGATGGCATTGGTCAGCAGGTTGATCAGCACCTGCTTGAGCCGCGTGCGGTCCGCATTGACAAAGAGGGGCGAGGTGAAGGCCGGAAAGCTCACGCTGATGCCGCGCTTTTCGGCTTGCGACTCGATCATGGTCTCGCATTCGTGCATGACTTCGGCCAGCGACACCGGCTCCAGCGACAGCGACAGCTTGCCGGACTCGATCAGCGCCAGGTCCAGGATCTCGTTGATCAGGTCCAGCAGGTACCAGCCGGCCTGCAGGATCTGGTCCACGCTGCGCTTTTGCGAGGGCGTGGGCACCGGCGTGCCGGACTCTATCAGCTGCGCGAAGCCCAGGATGGCGCTGAGCGGCGTGCGCAGCTCGTGGCTCATGCTGGAGAGGAAGTCCGATTTGGCCAGGTTGGCCTTTTCGGCCACCGCCATGGCTTCGTTCAGCGCGATCTCGACCTGCTTGCGCACCGAGTTGTCCGTGCCTATCAGCAGGTAGCCGATGATGGTGCCGAAGTCGTCGCGCAGGGCGGTGATGGACACGATGGCCGGAAAGCGGCTGCCGTCCTTGCAGATGTAGGTCAGTTCGTAAATATCTTCAATGCCGCGCGAGGCCTTGAAGGCCAGGGCTTCAAAGCCCGGCGTGATGGGGGTGGCGAGCTCCAGGCTCAGCGCCTGCGCCCTGGCCATCACTTCCTGCGGGTCGTGGATGTCGCTGGGGTTGATCTTGTTGACGACCTCGGCTGCCATATAGCCCAGCATGCGCTCGGCGCCGACGTTGAAGAGCTGGATGATGCCTTTTTCGTCCGTCGCGATGATGGAGAAGTTTTCACTCGTCAGGATGGCGGTCTGCAGCGCGCCCGTCTTGAGCAGCGCTTCCTGGCGCCGGACCTCTATGCCGTCGGCTTTGGCGAGCGCCTCAAGGGCGCTCAGGCTGGTAATGGGTGACATGGGCCATGTTCTCTGTGAAAGTAACGACGATGCCGCGAGGCGCCGGCTGCGGGGCGGCGCGTCCAGGATCCTGGCCGGGGAGGGGGTGAAGTCCTTGGAAAGACTCCGGGAGTATGAGGGGTCGGGCCTTGAGCGGTCTGTTCGGCAGCGCACATAGGGGCCGCCCGGGCCCCGCAATCGCTAGCTGTTTGCCCGCCGGTAGAAGGCCAGCGAGCCGGCCAGCGCCAGCAGCGCGCCACCGCAGGCGCGGTCCATCCAGCGCGTGGCCGAGGCCTTGAGCAGGCGTATCGCGCGCGCGCCCACAAAGGCGTAAGCGAACATGACGGAGAAATCGATGCCCGCGAACAACAGCGCAATCGCGAGGTATTGCGGCGCCTGGGCGGCGGCGGGGTCTATGAACTGCGGCAGCAGGGCCGAGCAGAACAGGTAGCCCTTGGGATTGGTCACCGCCACCAGGAAGGACTTCATGAAAATCGCGCGGCTGCCGTGCTGCGTGCCGGCCGCGCCCTCGGCGGGAATCTCAAAGCCGCCGCGCGAGCGCAGCAGGCGCAGGCCCAGCCAGGCCAGGTAGGCCGCGCCGGCCCACTTGAGCACCGAAAACCAGAACTCGGAGGCGGCCAGCAGCGCGCCCAGGCCCAGGGCCACCGCGCCCACCAGCACAAAATCGGAAACCACCGCGCCCAGCATGCCGGGCACGGAGCGGCGCACGCCGTAGCGCGAGCCGTTGGCCAGCGCCAGCAGCACCGTGGGACCGGGCGTGGCGATGGCCACCAGCGCGACGACGGAAAACAGCAGCAAGGTGGTGGTGTTCATGCGGCGGCTCCACAGCCTTGGGGTTTGTAGACGCGCTCGGTCGAGGGCGGGTATTTCGCGAGAAGGCGCTCGGGGCGGCTGGGCCGCACGGTGAAGCCGCCGCCGCAGTTGGGGCAGACGCCCTTGAGTTTGGTGTCGGCGCAGTCGGCGCAAAACGTGCATTCAAAGGTGCAGATGCGTGCCTCGGCCGACTCGTTGGGCAAGTCCTTGTTGCAGCATTCGCAGTTGGGGCGCATTTGGAGCATGTGAGATCCTGTATGGAGGGGGATTGACCCGATGCTAAAGAAAAACCCCTGCGAGGGAAACCCCGGCCGGGCTAGGACAGCTTCTTGACCAGCACCTGGCTCTTGCGGTCCCAGTTGTACTTGCGCTTGCGGCCTTCAGGCAGCCAGTCCGGGTCCACCTGCACAAAACCGCGCTTGATGAACCAGTGCATGGTGCGGGTGGTCAGCACGAAGATGCTTTGCAGGCCGGCGGCGCGGGCGCGCTGCTCTATGCGTTTGAGGATTTTCTCGCCGTCGCCCTGGCCCTGGCTTTGCGGCGAGACGGTGAGCGCCGCCATTTCCGCCGTTTTGGCTTCGGGGTAGGGGTAAAGCGCCGCGCAGGCGAAGATCACGCCGTCGTGCTCGATGATGCTGTAGTTGGCGGCGTCGCGCTCGATCTCGGTGCGGCTGCGCTTGACCAGGGTGCCGTCGTTTTCAAAAGGCTCTATCAGCTGCAGGATGCCGCCCACGTCGTCGCCGGTGGCTTCGCGCAGCTCCTCGAGCTTTTCATCGACCACCATGGTGCCTATGCCGTCGTGCACGTAGATTTCCAGCAGCAGCGAGCCGTCCACCGCGAAGGGCAGGATGTGGCTGCGTTCCACGCCGGCCTTGCAGGCCTTGACGCAGTGCTGCAGGTAAAAGCCGGTATCGGTGGGGCGCTCGCTGTTGGGCAGGGTGGCCAGCAGCTTTTCGGCGGCGGCCAGCGGCAACTCGGTGTCTATGGGGTTGTCCTCGCTCTCGGGCTGGTCGTGGTGTATGCGTATGCCCGGGATTTCGGTCAAAAAGATCAGCTTGTCGGCCTGCATGGCGATGGCCACCGAGGTGGCGACCTCTTCCATGGTCAGGTTGAAAGCCTCGCCGGTGGGCGAGAAGCCGAAAGGCGAGAGCAGCACCATGGCGCCGAAATCCAGCACCCGGCCTATGGCGGCGGTGTCCACCTTGCGCACCAGGCCCGAATGCTTGAAGTCCACGCCGTCCAGGATGCCGACCGGGCGCGCGGTGATGAAGTTGCCCGAAATCACCCGCACCGTGGAGCCGGCCATGGGGGTGTTGGGCAGGCCCTGGCTGAAGGCCGCCTCGATCTCATAACGCAGCTGGCCGGCGGCCTCCTGGGCGCTGTCGAGGGCGACCTCGTCGGTGATGCGCATGCCGTGCGAATACTTGGCCGTGTGGCCCTTGGCCTTGAGCTGCTCGTTGACCTGCGGCCGAAAGCCGTGCACCAGCACGATTTTCACGCCCATGCTCTGGATCAGCGCCAGGTCCTGGGCGATGTGCTGCAGCTTGCCGGCGGCGATGGCCTCGCCGGCCAGGCCCACCACAAAGGTTTTGCCGCGGTGCGTGTGGATGTAGGGCGCGACCGAGCGGAACCAGGGCACAAAGGTGAAATTGAAGACGGCGGACATGGGCGCGCTTTCGGGTCGTAAAGGGCAGGGCGGGAGCAGCCGGGGGCGGGGCGGTCGGAGGTGAAACCGGGCCTCCTGGCACCGCTGTCCCCGGCAAACGGAAAAAGTCCAGTGAGTGTAAGGGAGACAGGGCGCAGCATGAAGGCGGAGCCCCGGGCGGCCTACGCCTTTTGGTGCTTGGCGAAACCGGGTCCGGCGGGTATGGTCAGGGGGTTATGGATAAATATGCGATCGGGTTCTGGGGCTGCTATTTCGGATCAGCCGGCCTGATGCTGGCCGGTTCGGTATTTGCCTATATCCGGTCCCTGCGGCGCATCGCCATCAATGCCGCCGCCTCGGCCCTGGCGTCCACTTTTTTTGTGATCGCCTTTCTGGGTGCCCTGCCCATAGGCGGCGCCGATACGCTGGACCGCTTCCTGGCCCATGTGGCCAGCCTGGTGTCGGTGTTGCTGGCCTACCTGCTGTTCTCCATCCTGGGCATCTTGCGCAGCCCTTCGTCCCAGCGGCGCGCCTTGCTGCTGCTGGCGGGCGTCGCGGCCCTGGTTATCGCGCTGGGCTGGGCCGTGAGCCCGCAGCAGTCCCTGATGCTGAGCCTGGCCGCGGCCGCGCTGATGGGTTTTGTGGCGCTGGCCCTGAGCCTGCGCAGCGCCCTGCGCGGCGACCGCCTGGCCTGGGTGGCGGTGGCGGGAGTGGCTTTCATGCTGGTGGCCATCGTGGGCTTGAGCTGGGCGGCGCTGGACCGTGCCCATGTGCCCTGGCAGGCCCATGCCGTCAGCGCGCTGGCGGGCACGGCCTATCTGGCCACCATGGCGTCGGTGCTGTGGATACGCTATTCCTACCTGATCGAGCTGAACCAGGCCATGGCCTACGGCCCCAGCTATGACCCCGTCACCCGCATGCGCTCCAACAGCGAAACCAACAATATGGTGAACGGGGCTTTCAGGGATTACCGCGACAAGCCGGTGCCGCTGGGTGTCATCGTGGTGTCCATCGCCAACCTTTATGTGCTCGAAAAACTCTACGGCCTGGCCGCCGTCAACCATGCGCTGTTTGTCTGCGCCGGGCGGCTGCGGCGCACCGTGCCGGCCCATGTGGAGATGGGGCGGCTGGGCGAGGACGGTTTTTTGCTGCTGATGCGCAACTGCCACGACAGCGGCGACCTGATCCACCTGGCGCGCCGTGTGCAGGCCGCCCTGACGCGCACCGTGGCGCTCAACACCAGCCTGGAAGCCGGCACGGCGGCCGGCCAGCAGACACCCTGGGCGGCGGAAGTCGGCCTGGGCGTGCTGCGGGTGTCCAAAACCGATGCGCGCGCCTCCTCGGCGGTGGGCCTGGGGCGCGGCATGTCGCGCGCGGCGCTGGGTTATCCGAGCCGCATTGCCTGGTTTGACGAGGGCAGCGGGGAGATCGTCGATATGCCGGTGCTGGCGGCCTGAGCCGGTACCGCGGCTCCTGCGGCGCGCGGGGCCTTGCGGAAGCGCCGATAATTGGCGGCTTTGGCCGTCCCGGCCCCGCGGTATTCCTTACGGCTCTTCCCTTTGTCCCCAGCTTTGACTCCCCTGACCATCACTTTTCCCGAATCGCTGCCCGTCTCCGGCAGGCGCGATGAAATCACCGCCGCGATGGCGGCCCACCAGGTCGTCATCGTCTGCGGCGAGACCGGCTCGGGCAAGACCACACAACTGCCCAAGATCGCGCTGGCCATGGGGCGCGGCAAGCTCAATTACCCGCCGGGGCAGGGCCGGCTCATAGGCCACACCCAGCCGCGCCGCATCGCCGCCTCCAGCGTGGCCAAGCGCATCGCCGAGGAACTCAAGACGCCGTTGGGCGAAGTGGTGGGCTACAAGGTGCGCTTCCAGGACCGGCTTTCGCGCGAGGCCTCCGTCAAGCTGATGACCGACGGCATTTTGCTGGCCGAGACGCAGACCGATCCGCTGCTCAAAGCCTATGACACCCTCATCATCGACGAGGCCCATGAGCGCAGCCTGAACATCGACTTCCTGCTGGGCTATTTGCGCCAGCTGCTGCCGCGACGGCCCGACCTCAAGGTGGTCATCACCTCGGCAACCATCGACGCGCAGCGCTTCGCGGACTATTTCGCGTCCAGCAAAGGGCCCGCTCCGGTCATCATGGTGTCGGGGCGCATGTTCCCGGTGGAGCAGCGCTACCGGCCGTTTGAGGAGTCGCGCGAGCATGACCTCAACGACGCGATCGCCGACGCCGTCGACGAGCTCTGGCTGAGCCCGCACAGCGCGGGCGACATCCTGGTATTTTTGCCGGGCGAGCGCGAGATCCGAGAGGCGGCCGACCATTTGCGCAAGCACCTGGCGCACCAGCCGTTGACGCGCAACGCCGAGGTGCTGCCGCTGTTCGCGCGCCTGAGCCAGGCCGAGCAGGACCGGATTTTCGACGGCCACAGCGGCCGGCGCATCGTGCTGGCCACCAACGTGGCCGAAACCTCGCTGACCGTGCCCGGCATTCGTTATGTGATCGATGCCGGCACTGCGCGCGTCAAGCGCTACAGCTTTCGCAACAAGGTCGAGCAGCTCATGGTGGAGCCGGTGTCGCAGGCCGCGGCCAACCAGCGCGCCGGCCGCTGCGGCCGCGTGGCCGACGGCATCTGCATACGGCTGTATGACGAGAAGGACTTCCAGGGCCGCCAGCCCTTTACCGACCCGGAAATCCTGCGCAGCTCGCTGGCCTCGGTGATTTTGCGCATGAAGGCGCTGCACCTGGGCAATGTCGAGGAGTTCGCCTTCATCGAGCCGCCGCAGCGCCGCGCGATTGCCGACGGCTACCAGCTGCTGGCCGAACTGGGCGCGGTGGACGAGGACAACGAGCTCACGCCCGTGGGCCGCACGCTGGCCAAACTGCCGCTGGACCCGCGCGTGGGCCGCATGATCCTGGAAGCCAGGGACCGCAACGCGCTGGACGAGGTGCTGGTGATTGCCAGCGCGCTCAGCGTGCAGGACGTGCGCGACCGTCCCATGGACAAGCAGGCCCAGGCCGACCAGCAGCACGCCAAGTTCGACGACGAAAAAAGCGAGTTCAGCGGCTACCTCAAGCTCTGGAAATGGCTGGGCGACGCCCGCGGCGGCCATGGCACCGACCACAAGCTCTCCAACCGCCAGTATGAAAACCTGCTGCGCGAGAACTATGTCAACGTGCGCCGCGTGCGCGAGTGGCGCGACATCCATTCGCAGCTGCATACGGTGGTCGGCGAGCAGAAATGGGCGCTCAATGACAAACCGGCCAGCTATGAGCAACTGCATCTTTCGATGCTGTGCGGCCTGCTGGGCAATATAGGCTGCAAGAGCGACGAGGAAGACTGGTACCTGGGCGCGCGCGGCATCAAGTTTTACCGTCACCCCGGCGCGCGCCTGAGCAAAAAGCCGGGCCGCTGGATCGTGGCGGCCGAATTGGTGGAAACCACGCGCCTGTTCGGCCGCGGCATTGCCAACATAGACCCGGCCTGGATAGAGCAGGTAGCCGGCCACCTGCTCAGCAAACAGCTGCTGGATCCGCACTGGGAGAAAAAAGCCGCCCAGGTCACGGCGCTGGAGCGCGCCACGCTGTACGGCCTGGTGGTCTACAACGGCCGGCGCGTCAACTTCGGCCGGGTCGACCCGGTCACGGCGCGCGAGATATTTATCCGCGAGGCGCTGGTGGCCGGCAACTGGGAGACCAAGCTGCCTTTCCTGGCGGCCAACCAGAAGCTGATCCAGCAGGTGCAGGACCTGGAACACAAAGCCAGGCGGCAGGACGTGCTGGTCGATGAAGAGCTGATTTACGCCTTTTACGACCAGCAGCTGCCGGCCGATGTGCACAGCGGCGCGGGTTGCGAGCACTGGTACAAGGAAGAATCCCGGAAGCAGCCGCAGTTGCTGCTGCTGACGCGCGAAGAGCTGATGCGCCACGAAGCGGCCGGCATCACCACCCAGTCCTTTCCCAAGACCCTGCGCATGGGGGGCGTGGACTGCGCGGTGACTTACCTGCACGAGCCCGGCGACGCGCGCGACGGCGTGACCGTTGAGGTGCCGCTGTTTGCGCTCAACCAGGTCAACGAGGAGCGCTGCGAGTGGCTGGTGCCCGGCATGCTCAAGGACAAGGTCCAGGCGCTGATCAAGACCCTGCACCAGCGACCGCGCTCGCGCCTGGTGCCGCTGCCCGAGACCGCCGCCCGCATGACCGAGCAGTTGCTGCAGCCCGAGGTCTTCGGCAGCGGCTCGCTGACGGACGCGGTGCTCAAGCTGGTGCGCGACGCGACCTCGCTGGACATCAAGCGCAACGACATGAAGCTGGACATGCTGCCGCCGCACCTGTTCATGAACTTCCGCGTGGTCGACGAGCACGGCCGCCAGCTGGGCGCGGGCCGTAACCTGGGCGCGCTCAAGGGAGAGCTTGGCTCACAGGCGCGCGGCGCTTTCCAGGCACTGGCCGGGCTCAAGAACCTGGCGAAAGCGCCCGAGCCGGCCGCCACTCCAGGCAAGACTCCCTCTGCCGGCAAGCCTGGCGCACCGGCAGCGGTGGAAAAACCGGCGGTCAAGGTGGCGGAACGCTACACGGGCTGGAGCTTTGGCGAACTGCCCGAGCTCATGGAAATTCGCAAGGGTTCACAGACGCTGATCGGCTTTCCGGCGCTGATTGACCTGGGCGATGCGGTCACCATCGAGGTGTTCGACGAACCCGATGCGGCGGCCGCCAAACACCGTGCCGGCCTGCGCAGGCTGTTTGCGCTGCAGATCAAGGACGCGCTCAAATACCTCGAGAAGAACCTGCCCGAGCTGCAGAAGATGGCCACGGCTTACATGCTGGTGGGACGCGCGGCCGACAACTCCGGCGGCGGCACACTCGAGGAACTGCGCGAGCAGATCATCGAGGTCGCGCTGGACCGGGCCTTCCTGCTCGACCCGCTGCCCACCAGCGAGGGCGAGTTCAAGAAGCGCATAGACGACGGCTGCGGCCGCCTGACCCTGATCGCCAGCGAGGTGGCCCGGCTGGCCGCGGGCATCCTGGCCGAATTCGCCGTGGCCCAGCGCAAGATCAAGGACAGCAAAAACGCCGCCGAAGCCGCGGCCGACGCCGCCCAGCAACTGCAGCGCCTGGTGCCCAAGCGTTTTCTGGCGCTCACGCCTTATGCGCAGCTGCAGCATTTCGCGCGCTACCTCAAAGCCATCACCTTGCGGCTGGAAAAATGGCGCGCCGACCCGGCACGCGACGCGGCTCGCCTGGCCGAACTGCGGCCGCAGGAACAGCGCTACTGGCGCCTGGTGGCCGAACGCAAGGGCGCGGTCGACGCGCGCATGCAGGAGTTCCGCTGGCTGCTGGAGGAACTGCGCGTGAGCTTTTTTGCGCAGGAGTTGCGCACACCACAGCCGGTCAGTGTCAAACGCTTAGAAAAGGCCTGGGCTCAACTGAATAGTTGAGCCCAGCCTTTCAGCGAAGGCTAACAATTGCCGAAGGCTTGTTATGCCGGAACTAAAAGGCCTGGGTGCAACTGAATAGTTGATGCCGGGTTTTGAGGTGCGCAAAAAAATGGCCTTGCAATGCAAGGCCATTTTTCCTGGTGATTCACCAGCGCCGATGCGAATTGGCTAGATGCGTCCCATCAACAGCAGGATCACGAGGATCAGCACCACGAGGCCGATACCGCCGCTGGGCCCATAGCCCCAGCTGCGGCTGTGGCCCCAGGTGGGCAGGGCGCCGACCAGGATCAGGATCAAGACAATCAGCAGGATGAGCGAGAGGGACATGAAAGCACTCCTTGTTTTATGTGCCTTGATTCTTGCCCGGGCCCAGGCACGATCAAGCAGGAGGGGGGCCTGTCCAGCCGTCGGTCAATGCTGACAGCCTTGGCCTACAGCCTGGCCAGGCGCTGCAGGGCGGTGTTCAGGGTTTCGTCTTTTTTGGCAAAACAAAAGCGCACCACACGCTGGTCGAAGCCGTTGCCGTAAAAAGCCGACAGCGGAATGGCCGCGACGCCGATTTCGGTGGTCAGCCATTTGCAGAATTCGGCTTCATCGAGGTCGCTGACCTCGGAGATGTCCACGCACTGGAAGTAGCTGCCTTCACTGGGTAGCAGCTTGAAACGGGTTTTGGCCAGGCCGTCCCGGAACAGGTCTCGCTTGCGCTGGTAGAAGGCCGGCAGGCCCAGGTAGGGCTGTTCGTCGGCCATGTAGGCGGCCAGGCCGTGCTGCACCGGTGTGTTGACCGTGAAGACATTGAACTGGTGCACCTTGCGGAATTCGGCCGTCAGTGCCGCGGGCGCGGCCACGTAGCCGACCTTCCAGCCGGTGACATGGTAGGTCTTGCCGAAGCTGCTCACGATAAAGGCGCGTGCGGCCAGGCCCGGAAAGCGCGCCGCGCTCTGGTGGAGGCGGCCCTGGGCCGCGTCGAACACCATGTGCTCGTAGACCTCGTCGCTGATCAGGAGAACGTCGGTGGGCGCCAGCAGTTCCTGCAGCGCCAGCATGTCGGCTTCGCTCCAGACCGTGGCGCTGGGGTTGTGCGGCGAGTTGACGATGATGGCACGCGTGCGCGGCGTGATGGCCGCGGCGATCTTGCCGAAGTCGGGACGGAAGGTGCCCGGCGTCAGCGGCACGCGAATCACCTTGCCGCCGGCCAGCTCGATATTGGGCACATAGCTGTCGTAGCAAGGCTCCAGCACGATGACTTCATCGCCGGGGTGGACCACGGCCAGGATGATGGTGATGATGGCCTGCGTTGCGCCCGCCGTGATGGTGATTTCGCTGTTGGCGTCGTAGCGGTGGCCGTAGAGCTTGGCCACCTTGGCCGAGATGGCCTCGCGCAGCACCGGCACGCCCGTCATGGGCGGGTACTGGTTCAGGCCCCGGGTCATGGCGTCGGTGACGGCATTGACCAGCTGCGGGTCGCATTCAAAATCAGGGAAGCCCTGGCCCAGGTTGACCGCGCCTTTTTCGGCGGCCAAGGTGGACATCACCGTGAAGATGGTGGTGCCGACGGCGGGCAGCTTGGTGGTCAGCGTGGGGGTGCGTTCTTGAGTGGTGGTCATGATTGCAAAGTGATGGTTTTTTCAAGTGGCCGCCGCGGAACCGGCTTTGCCGAGCCGCCAGCGGCGCCCCCTTGAGGGGGAGGCGGCCGCAGGCCGCTTCGGGGGAGGGTCAAATCTCGTAGTCGTTGACGCGGCCGGCCATGGCCTTGGTGATCAGGGCTCGGTCCAGCTTGTCGCTGAGCAATTCGGCGAATTTGTAGACAAAGTTGCGCAGGTAGGCGCTGCGCTTGAAGGCCACGCGGGCCACGTTGATGCCGAACAGCGGGCCGGCCGGGATGGCGATCAGGTCGCTGTTGGTGCCGTCTTCCTTGATGGCCATTTCGGCCACGATGCCCACGCCCAGGCCCAGGCGCACATAGGTCTTGATGACGTCGGAGTCTATGGCCTCCAGCGCGATGCGCGGCTGCAGGCGCTTGGCGGCAAAGGCCAGGTCTATCTTGGTGCGGCCGGTGAAGGACGGGTGGTAGGTGATCAGCGGCTCCTCGGCGAGGTCTTCCAGCGTGATGTTTTCCTTTTTCGCCAGCGGGTGGTCCACGGGGATCACCAGCATGTGCTGCCATTCGTAGCAGGGCAGGGTGACGAGGTCGTCGTACTGCGTCAGCGACTCGGTGGCGATGCCGATTTCGGCGACTTCGTCGAGCACCATGCGCGCCACCTGGTCGGGCGAGCCCTGGTGCAGGCTGACGTTGACCTTGGGAAAGGCCTCGCGCAGCTTGGCCACCGGCTGCGGCAGCACATAACGGGCCTGGGTGTGCGTGGTGGCGATGGACAGCGTGCCGCTGTCCTGGGCCGAGAACTGCTCGCCGATGCGGCGCAGGTTGCCGACCTCGCGCATGATCAGTTCGATGCTTTTGAGCACATGCTCGCCGGGTTCGGTGACGCGCTTGAGGCGCTTGCCGTGCCGCGCGAAGATTTCCACGCCCAGTTCTTCCTCAAGTTCGATGATGGCCTTGGAGACGCCGGGCTGCGAGGTGTGCAAGGCCTTGGCGGTTTCGGTGAGGTTCAGGTTGCGCCGTATGGCCTCCTGGACAAAGCGGAATTGGTGAAGGTTCATATCGAATTCAGGCTAATTATTCACTTTATTATGCCCGTATTGCGCTAAAGAAGCGGCCGGCAGCTTGCCGGCGGCCGTGCCGGCCCGGCCTCAGCCCAGCGCGATGCCGGCCATCAGGGCCGTGAGTTCGGGATATTCGCCGGCGGTGGGCAGCAGCTCGACGGCGATGCCGGGATGGCTGGCCTGGATTTGCCCGACCAGCCGCGGCAAGTCCTCGCGGGCATGTTTGCCCACGCCGAAGAACAGCGGAAACACCCGGATGGCGCGCGCACCGCCGGCGGCGAGTTCCGCCGCGGCTTCAGGCAGGGTGGGCGGGCAAAGCTCCAGGTAGGCGCAGAGCACCGGGGTGCCGGGCGCGCGGGCGCGCACCTGCGCGGCCACGGCTTCTATGGGCGCGCGCCACAGCGGGTCGCGCGAGCCGTGGGCCAGCAGGATGATGCCGCGGGGCGGTGCTGCCGTGGTCGCCATGGCCATTCGTTTGCCTGCCTAGCGCCGCAGCACCAGCCAGCCGAAAGCGCCCAGCGAAACAGCCATGTAAAGCATGCCGGGCGTGGCGGCCGCCAGCCAGGGCATCCAGTTGCGCAGGTTGCCGATGTAGCCGAAGACGTTGTTGAGCAGGAAGAAGCTGATGCCTATCATGACCCCGGCAAACACATAACCCGCGATGCCGCCGGAGCGAAAGTGCAGGTAGGCGAAAGGCAGGGCCAGGATCACCATCACCAGGCAGCTGAGCGGGTAGAACACCTTTTTCCAGAATTCGATTTCATAGCGCTGGGCCGTCTGGCCGTTGGCGTCCAGGTGGCGCACGTAGTTAAAGAGGTCTATGGTGCCCATGCGCTCGGGCTTGAGCAGCGCCACCGAGACCATTTCGGCGCTGATCTCGGTGGGCCAGCGAAAGGTTTCCAGCACCGCCCGGCTGACCTTGGCGCTTTCCTGCGGCCTGGCGGCGCTGGGCGCGCCGCTGACCTCGAACTCCGCGCGGGTGGCCTGCTGCAGCTGCCAGGCATCGCCGGCGGCAAAAGTCGCCAACGGCGCCTGGGTGGTGGAGACGATCAGCCCCTTGTTGTTGAACTCGAACACCTGCACGCCCTGCATCTCGTTGTCGGGGGTGAGGGCCCTCACATTGACTACATAGGTGTTGTAGGCCTGTTTTTCCTTGAGCCAGGCGCCGGTCTGGCCTATGGTGATCTTGCTTTGGTAGCGCGCCTTGAGCAGTTGCGCGGCGCGATCGCTGGCCGGCGCCACGTAGTCGCCCACCACGAAGCTGAACACCACAAACAGCGCGCCCAGGACCAGCAGCAGCTTGAGCGCGCGCCAGGGGCCCAGGCCGCTGGTTCGCAAAATGGTGTATTCCGAACTCTGGGCCAGCCGCGCCATGACAAAAATCGTGCCTATCAGCACCGAGATGGGCAGCAGCTCGTAAAGGTGGTTGGGCACCAGCAGGCCCACATACAGCAGCGCATGGCGGATCTGGTAAATCTCGCCGGGGTTGATGCCGTTGCTTTTGCCGAGGTACTGCAGTTCGTCGACCAGGTCGAAAAAGAAGAACAGGGCCAGGAAGCCCAGGGCCACCAGGGCGATGGCGGCCAGCACTTCCCCGTAAATCAGGCGGCGTATGGTTTTCATGCTTGCTGGCTTTCGGTGTTGCGCACGGCCATGGGCTGGCGCTTGATGCGCCGGGCGGGCCTGAGCACCCAGTTGAACTGCCGCTTGGACAGCCAGACCAGGCCCAGCAGCAGCACGCCGCCGTGCAGGGCCAGCAGGAAGTTGCTGAAGCTGATGAGGCCCACAAAAATCCAGCTCTGCCCGAGGTTGACGAGGTTGTTGTAGACCACGAAGGTCAGCAGCACAAAAATCATGTTGCCGCTGCGCCCGCCGCGCGGGTTCACGCTGGCCAGGGCCACGGCCAGCACGACGAAGTTGATGGCTGCCAGCGCCAGTCCGATGCGCCAGGCCAGTTCGCTGAGGTTGCCGCGCGTGGGCGCCTTGATCAGCGAGCGGGTGGACAGCAGCTTGGCTTCGGGCGTGTTTTCAGCGAGTGGATTGGAGTCGCCGGTCTTGGTGCCGTACTCCTCAAAATCGCTGATCTTGAGCGCCGGCTGGCCGATCACGTTTTCCAGGCGCTGCCCGTTCTCGAGCATCAGGAACTGGGCGTCGTTCAGCACCTCGATGCGGCCGGAACGCGCGGTGGTGATGGAGCTTTTGCCTTTTTCCGTGGCGGCGATGAACACATTGTTGCTGGCCCGCGCGCCCGCCAGCTCGCGGTCTATGAAGAACACCCGGTTGCCGCTGGAGGACTCCTGGAACTGCCCGGGGGCGATGCGGTCTATGTCGCCGCGCTGCTCGTAGCGGCTTTGCATGTCCTTGGTCTGCTGGTTGGTCCAGGGCCAGACAAACAGCGCCATCAGCGTGATCACCAGCAGCACCGGCCAGGAAAAACGGAAAAGCGGCCGCAAAAAGCCGGCCAAGCCCTGGCCGCTGGTGAACCAGACCACCATCTCGCTGTCGCGGTACATGCGCGAGAGGGTGCTGACCATGGCGATGAAGAGCGACAGCGTGAGAATGGTCGGCAGGCGGCCCAGCGCGGAGTAGGCCATGAAGAGCATGACGTCCTGCGGATTGATGAAACCGCGCGAGGCCTGGCCCAGCGTGCGGATCAGCACAATGGTCATCACGATGGTGACCAGCACCACCAGCGTGGCCCCGAAACTGCGCGCCAGCTCTTTGCGAATCGAAGATTGGAATAACATTGACTCAAATATCTGCGTTTGTTTTATTTTTGTTTTACTTTGGTTTACCCACCAGACCCTGAATTATGGACTTTGAACTCAAAACACTGACCCGCGCCCGCATTTGCAGTGAAAAAACCGACGCGCTGCTGGTGCTGGTCCCCCAGGGCCGGGACGCCGGCAGCGACCCGCTTTCGGCGCTCACCGCGCTGGCCATCAAGTCCGGGGACTTCGAGGCCAAGCCGGGCAAGCTGCTGGCCGCCTACCGGGCGCCCGGCATCGCCGCCACGCGCCTGGTGCTGGCGGGGGTGGGCGATGCCAGCCCCAAAAACATCCGCACGGCCGTGACCGCGGCCCTGGGTGCCGTGAAGAACGGCAACACGCAGCGCCTGGTGCTGTGCCTGGACCTGCTGGACGGGCTGCAGGCCGAGGCCGTGCGCGCCGCCGTGACGGCCTGCAGTGAAGCGGCCTACGTCTACACCACCACCAAGTCCACGGCCAGCCCTTCGAAGCTGCAGCGTGTGCTGCTGGCTGTGGGCGACGCCGCGAACGCCAAGGCGGCCAAGGCCGGCCTGGACAAAGGCGTGGCGCTGGTCAAAGGCCTGGAATTCGCCAAGGAATGGGCCAACCGGCCGTCCAACCATGCCACGCCGACTCTGCTGGCCGGCGCCGCCAAGGAATTGGGCAAGCTGCGCAATATCAAGGTCGAGGTGCTGGGCCCCAAAGAGGTCGCCAAACTGGGCATGGGCTCCTTCATGGCCGTGGCCCAGGGCACGGCCGAACCGCTGCGTTTCATCGTGCTGCGCTACGACGGCGCGGCCAAGTCCGCGGCGCCCGTGGTGCTGGTCGGCAAAGGCATCACTTTTGACACCGGCGGCATCTCCATCAAACCGGCCGCCGAGATGGACGAAATGAAATTCGACATGTGCGGCGCCGCGAGCGTGCTGGGCACCTTCCGGGCGCTGGCCGAACTGCAGCCCGCGCTCAATGTGGTGGGCCTGATCCCGGCCTGCGAAAACATGCCGGGCGGCCGCGCCGTCAAGCCGGGCGACGTGGTCACCAGCATGAGCGGCCAGACCATTGAAATCCTGAACACCGACGCCGAAGGGCGCCTGGTGCTCTGCGATGCCCTGACCTACGCCGAGCGCTTCAAGCCCAGGGCCGTGGTCGACATCGCCACGCTGACCGGCGCCTGCGTGATCGCGCTGGGCGGCGTGCGCAGCGGGATGTTTTCCACCGACGATGCCCTGGCCGAGGCGCTGGCGCAGGCCGGCGAGTCGTCCATGGACCTGTGCTGGCGCATGCCGCTGGACGATGATTACGCCGAAGGCCTGAAGACCAATTTTGCCGACGTCGCCAATGTGGCCGGCAGGGCCGGCGGCGCGATCACCGCCGCCAAGTTCCTGCAGCGCTTTGCGGCCAGTTTCCCATGGGCGCACCTGGACATCGCCGGCACCGCCTGGAAAGGCGGCGCCGCCAAGGGAGCCACCGGCCGGCCCGTGCCGCTGCTGCTGGACTACCTGCTCGGCCAGGCGGCTGCGGCCAAACCCAAGGCGCCCGCCAAACCCAAGGCCGCCGCCAGAACACGGGCATGACCGAAATCGCTTTTCACTTCAACGTGCCGGACAAGCTGGCCTACAGCTGCCGCTTGCTACGGAAGGCTTACCTCAGTGGCGCCAGCGTGGTGGTGACCGGTGAACCCGCGATGCTGGCCGAGCTGGACCAGCTGATGTGGAGTTTTTCGCCGGCCGAGTTTGTGCCGCATTGCCGGGCCGGCTCGGCGCAAAGCACCCTGGCGGCCTCGCCCGTGGTGCTGGCCGAGTCGCTGCAGGACTGCCCGCATTACGGCGTGCTGGTCAACCTGGGGCAGGGCATTCCGCCCGAGTTCGAGCGCTTTGAACGGTTTATCGAAGTGGTGGCGCGGGAGGATGAAGACCGCCTCGCCGCGCGCAGCCGCTGGAAACATTACACCGACAGGGGCTATGCGATGAAACGGCATGACCTGGCCACGGCCGGGGAGGGCGCATGAACCGTCCGCCGCCCGCGCCGCCGCGTTTTGTCCCGACCTTGACGGAAGTCGTGCGGCCCGTCGCCGCGCCCATGCCGGCTTTTGGCCCGGCCGCCGCGGCACCGGCCTCGCCCGCGCAGCCGGCAGCCCTTGCGGCTTCGCCGGACCTGCAGGAGCAGATGGTGCAGCGCGTGCTGCAGCGTGTGGACCTGATGCTGGACCGGCGTCTGCGCGAGGTGGTAGGCCAGCTCATTCTTGAGCACACGCAAAGCCTGGCGCCGCGCCTTCGCGAAGAAATCGAGGACGTTGTTCGCCAGTCCGTGAGCCAGGCTTTCGCGAATGAAACCACGCCGCCGACGGCCGGTGGATAGGTCGCCCAGGTGACTGTTGAGGCCTGCGTGTTTTGCACGCGCGGCGCCGTCGCGCGCGCTGTTGAAACACACCCTCACATAAGCCGGCCTGCTCCCCGGGTAAACCCCCTTATCAGAAATTAACCTAGGGACGTTGCTATGGTGCGGGCCCGGAAATTGCGTTATGTTCGGCCCCGTTGAGTAAAAAAATTCGTTCTCAACCTTTAACGGTAATTTCCTAATCGGAGTGTTTTTTATGCAAATGAAATTAAAACTGACAGTAGTGGCTGCCCTCGCTGCGGTGGCGGGTTTTGCTTCTGCCCAAGACGCAGTCGTCAAAATCGGTCACGTCGCGCCGCTGTCCGGCTCGCAGGCCCATTACGGCAAAGACAATGAGAACGGCGTGCGCATGGCCATCGAAGACCTGAACGCGCAAAACGTGGTCATCGGCGGCAAGAAGGTCAAGTTTGAAATTGTTGCTGAAGATGATGCTGCTGATCCAAAACAGGGCACCGCAGCCGCACAAAAACTGTGCGACTCCAAAGTCGCTGGCGTGGTCGGCCACCTGAATTCCGGCACGACGATTCCCGCTTCCAAGGTCTACAACGACTGCGGCATTCCCCACGTCACGGGCGCTGCAACCAACCCCAACCTGACCAAGCCAGGCTACAAAACCACCTACCGCATCATCGCCAACGACAACGCCCTGGGCGCTGGCCTGGCTTTCTATGCCGCCGACGCACTGAAGCTGAAGAAAGTCGCGATCATCGACGACCGTACCGCTTACGGCCAAGGCGTTGCTGAAGTGTTCAAGAAGACGGCCCTGGCAAAAGGCATGACCGTCGTTGACGAACAGTTCACGACCGACAAGGCCACCGACTTCATGGCCATCCTGACCGCGGTCAAGGCCAAGGCTCCTGACGCCATCTTCTTCGGCGGCATGGACCCACAAGGCGGCCCTATGCTGCGCCAGATGGAACAGCTCGGCATGAGCAACGTCAAGTACTTCGGCGGTGACGGCATCTGCACGGCCGAACTGGCCAAGCTGGCAGCCGGCGCCAAGACCATCGGCAACGTGGTCTGCGCTGAAGGCGGTGCTTCCCTGGCAAAAATGCCTGGCGGCGAAGCCTGGAAAAAGCGTTACGACGCCAAGTACCCCAACCAGTTCCAGGTTTACAGCCCGTACACCTATGACGCGACTTTTGTCCTGGTTGACGCCATGAAGCGCGCCGGTTCCTGGGATCCAAAGGTTTACACCCCTGAGCTGATCAAGACCAACTTCAAGGGCGTGACCACCACGATCTCCTTCGAACCCAATGGCGAACTGAAGAACCCCGCCATCACCCTGTACGTCTACAAGGACGGCAAGAAGTCCGCTCTGAACTGATCGTTCACCGCGAACCAAAAAAGCCACCGCAAGGTGGCTTTTTTTTGCCCTTTTTCCGTGCGCCTTGCCGCTGCGGGCAGGGCAGGAAATCGTCGAAACATTGTTCGCCAAAAGACAATGTCCTGAAGCTCCATGCGCTTGCCCGCCCAGAATGTCCCCAGGCAGGTTGTTGAACGTCCGGCAGGAAAGAGCCGGCGACGACCCGCCTGAGAAGCACTTATTGGGTCAACCTTCTTCCTGGAGACATAAAAATGGCTAAACCGCAAGCACACCTGGAAAGTCAGGCCGCACCCGGCATCATGGGTGCCGCAGCCGACGAGGTCGTGGTACTCACCGATATCCTGGGGCGCAAACTGAAAATCAAGCCCCTCGACATCCTCTACGAAAGCCAGCTCACCCGGATGTTCGGCACCGAGGCGGCCAATTTGCCTTACATGATGGGCTTTGTATACCCCGCCGCTTCGGTGTGCGAAATCGACGGGGTGGCCTATCCGCGTCCCACCAGCCAGCAGGAAGTCGACGAGGCCATCCAGCGCCTGGGCCGTGAGGGTTTTGCCGCATTCCTGCAGCACATGCAATCGGAAATGGAAAAGCTCAAGCAGGTGGCCGAAAGCGGCGCGGAGGCAAAACCGGAATAGGCTCCGGGCCTCGCAGGCGAGCTGGCGTTGGGAGACGCCAAATGAAAAACGGGGCGCAAGGCCCCGTTTTTACTGACTCACTGGCGGAAGAGGCGGGATTCGAACCCGCGGTAGGTTTAACCCTACGCACGCTTTCCAGGCGTGTGACTTAAACCACTCATCCACCCTTCCGCGAAGCCTTTGATTATAGCAGTGCCTCGGCCTGGCGAGCTGAAAAACACGGCACAAATGCACGCACTAGTGGACCGCACCCTGGAAACGGTGCTTTTCCAGCTGGGCCATGGTGACGAATTCCAGCGCCTTGCTGTGGGTGGATTCCAGCACCACGGGCGGCGCCTGGCCGGCCTCCAGCGCCTCTCGCCAGCGGTTGGCACACAGGCACCAGCGGTCGCCCGGCTTGAGGCCGGCAAAACGGTGGGCGGGCCGCGGTGTGCTCAGGTCATTGCCACGCAAGGCGGAAAACGCCAGGAATTCGGCGGTCACCCGCACGCAGACCAGGTGGGAGCCGAGGTCCGAGGCGTCCGTGTTGCAGCAGCCGTCCCGGAAATAGCCGGTGAGCGGGTCGTAGGAGCAGGGCACCAGGTCCGTGCCCAGGACGTTTTTTGCGGTCATGGTGTGTCCCCGGCTGGCCTGTTTCAGGCCTTGTTGGCCTGCACCATTTTCATGGCCGAGCCGATCAGGGCGCCAACCTCGGTCATGTTGCTGGGCACGATCAGGGTGGTGGTGGCGTCTTTGGCGACCTTGGAATAGGCGTCCACCGCCTGCTGGGCGACCTTGAGCTGCACGGCCTGCTCGCCGCCGGGCTGGCGAATGGCGGCCGCCACCATCTCGATGGCCTTGGCATTGGCGTCGGCCACGGCCATGATGGCCGCCGCTTCGCCCTGGGCGTTGTTGATGGCGGCCAGTTTTTCGCCTTCGGAGCGGGCGATAAAGGCCTCGCGCTCGCCGGTGGCGATGTTGATCTGCTCCTGGCGGCGGCCTTCCGATGCCGCGATCAGCGCGCGCTTTTCACGTTCGGCGGTGATCTGCGACTGCATGGCGTGCAGGATTTCCTTGGGCGGCGTCAAGTCCTTGATTTCATAGCGCAGCACCTTCACGCCCCAGTTCAGCGCCGCTTCGTCGATGGCGGCAACGACCTGCGCGTTGATGATGTCGCGCTCTTCAAAGGTTTTGTCGAGCTCCAGCTTGCCGATGACGGAGCGCAGCGAGGTCTGGGCCAGTTGCGTGACGGCCACGATGTAGTTGGACGAGCCGTAGCTGGCACGCATCGGGTCGGTCACCTGGAAGTAGAGGATGCCGTCCACCTGCAGCTGGGTGTTGTCGCGCGTGATGCAGACCTGGCTGGGCACATCCAGCGGGATTTCCTTGAGGCTGTGCTTGTAGGCGACGCGGTCGACAAAGGGAATCAGCCAGTTCAGGCCGGGAGTCAGGGTGCCCGCATATTTCCCCAGGCGCTCCTTGACCCAGGCATTCTGCTGGGGCACGACCTTGATGGCGCGGATGACAAAGATCATCGCGACGATGAAAACGATAAGTGCTACATAAGACGACATGGTGATTCCCTCAGATTTTTTCTACGACCAGTTTGCTGCCAATGACTTCCCGGATACGGTGCAGGCCCGCGGAGGGCGCTGCGCCGGCCGCCTGCACAACCGCCCATTGCGCGCCGCGGTAGCGCACCAGCGCCGTGCCGTCGGCTTGCCAGTCGTCGACCTGCACGGTTTCGCCGATATCCATGTTGACGTCCGGATTGGTCCCGGGCGGCAGGGCTTCGGGGCCCCGGCTGCGGACAAGATGGGCAATGCCGACGGTGGCCGAACCCACCACGGCGGCGGTAATGAGCTGCACGGACGTTGAGGCGCCCAGGTGGGCGGCAAGGGCCGCGGCCGCCAACCCTAGGGCCACCATCAGCAGGTAAAACGTTCCCGTCGCCAGTTCCACCGCGACCGCCACGCCGGCCAGCAGCCACCAGATCGTCGATTCACTCATGCTTCCTCCTTTTGTCGGTCATCCGCTACATTTTGGGGCAATTAGACCCCAAGACAAGCGTAGCGCAACAATATGTCCTTACACTTCGCTGCTTGGAAAAAGCTTCATTCCCGCCGCTCGGGCTCAACCTGTCTATGCCTTTTGAGCGTTTCCCATGCCCTCCGACAGGTTCAGGGCGCCCTTGAACTGCTCTCCCCGCCATGAAATTCCGCTTTCCCATCGTCATCATTGACGAAGATTTCCGTTCCGAAAATACCTCCGGCCTGGGTATCCGCGCGCTGGCGCAGGCCATCGAGAGCGAAGGCTTCGAGGTGCTGGGCGTCACCAGCTACGGCGACCTCTCCCAGTTCGCCCAGCAGCAAAGCCGGGCCAGCGCCTTTATCCTGTCGATTGACGACGAGGAGTTCTCGCCCGGCCCCGACCTCGATCCCGCCGTGCTGAACCTGCGCACCTTTATCGAGGAGGTGCGCCGCAAGAACCTGGACGTGCCGATTTACGTCTATGGCGAGACCAAGACCTCGCGCCACATCCCCAACGACATCCTGCGCGAGCTGCACGGCTTCATCCACATGTTTGAGGACACGCCCGAGTTCGTGGCGCGCCACATCCTGCGCGAGGCCAAGAGCTACCTGGAAGGCGTGCAGCCGCCGTTTTTCAAGGCCTTGCTGGACTACGCTGAGGACGGCTCCTACTCGTGGCACTGCCCCGGCCATTCCGGCGGCGTGGCTTTTCTCAAAAGCCCGGTCGGGCAGATGTTCCACCAGTTTTTCGGCGAAAACATGCTGCGCGCCGACGTCTGCAACGCGGTGGAAGAACTCGGCCAGCTTCTGGACCACGACGGCGCCATAGGCGCCAGCGAGCGCAACGCGGCGCGCATTTTCAACGCCGACCACTGCTTCTTCGTGACCAACGGCACCTCCACCAGCAACAAGATGGTCTGGCACCACACGGTGGCGCCCGGCGACGTGGTGGTGGTCGACCGCAACTGCCACAAGTCCATCCTGCACTCCATCATCATGACCGGCGCGATCCCGGTGTTCCTGAAGCCGACGCGCAACCATTTCGGCATCATCGGCCCGATTCCGCAGAGCGAATTCGAGCCGGACGCCATCCGCGCCAAGATAGACGCCAACCCGCTGCTCAAGGGCGTGGACAGCAGCAAGGTCAGGCCGCGCGTGCTAACACTGACGCAGTCGACCTATGACGGCGTGCTCTACAACACTGAAACCATCAAGGGCATGCTGGACGGCTACATCGACAACCTGCATTTCGACGAAGCCTGGCTGCCGCACGCCGCCTTCCACCCCTTCTATGGCGCTTACCACGCCATGGGCAAAAACCGCGTCCGGCCGAAAAACGCCGTGGTGTACGCCACGCAGTCCATCCACAAGCTGCTGGCCGGCATCAGCCAGGCCAGCCACGTGCTGGTGCAGGACTCGCAGGACGTGAAGCTCGACAGGCACCTCTTCAACGAGGCCTACCTGATGCACACCTCCACCTCGCCGCAGTACAGCATCATCGCCAGCTGCGACGTGGCCGCGGCCATGATGGAGCCGCCCGGCGGCACCGCGCTGGTCGAGGAGAGCATCGCCGAATCACTGGACTTTCGCCGCGCCATGCGCAAGATCGACGAGGAGTACGGTGACGACTGGTGGTTCAAGGTCTGGGGGCCGGACAAGCTGGTCGAAGAGGGCATAGGCGCGGCCCAGGACTGGATCATCAAGGGCGAATCCCGCAGTGCCAAGATGGCAAAAAACGGCGCCAACAACTGGCACGGCTTCGGCCAGATGGCCACCGGCTTCAATATGCTGGACCCGATCAAGTCCACCATCGTCACGCCCGGCCTGGACCTGAACGGCAAGTTCGCCAAAACCGGCATCCCGGCCAGCATCGTGACCAAGTTCCTGGCCGAACACGGCGTGATCGTCGAAAAAACCGGCCTCTACAGCTTTTTCATCATGTTCACCATCGGCATCACCAAGGGCCGCTGGAACACGCTGCTGACGGCGCTGCAGCAGTTCAAGGACGATTACGACAAGAACCAGCCGATGTGGCGCATCCTGCCCGAGTTCTGCCAGAAGTACCCCAAGTACGAGCGCATGGGCCTGGCCGACCTGTGCCAGCACATCCACACCTTGTACGCCAAGTACGACATCGCGCGGCTGACGACCGAGGTCTACCTGAGCGACCTGGCGCCCGCCATGAAGCCCAGCGACGCCTATGCCCACATCGCCCACCGCACGACGGAGCGGGTCGAGATCGACCACCTGGAAGGCCGCATCACCGTGGGCCTGGTGACGCCTTACCCTCCGGGCATCCCGCTGCTGATTCCGGGCGAGGTGTTCAACAAGCGCATCGTCGACTACCTGAAGTTCTCGCGTGAATTCAACGCGCAGTGCCCGGGGTTCGAGACCGACATCCACGGCCTGGTGGAAGAGGTCGACGCCAAGGGCAAGACCCGCTACTACGCGGACTGCGTCAAGAAGTAGGCCCAGCCGGGCCGGCCGCCTTAAACGGCGGCGTCCCGCACCCGCATGAAACTGGCAAAGCGCGGAATGCCGCTGTCGTTCAGCCCGCGGAAACGGTAGCTCACGGTACTGCCCACGGGCGGCGGATTTTGGCGCAACTCGTCGCTCAGGCCGCTGCCCAGCTTGAAGCGCCGGCCGGGCTTGCCGTCCACGGCGGGCATCTCCACCAGCAGCGCGCCCACCATGCCCGCGTATTTGCCCTGGCCGGGAATGTGCGCCACCACGCGGGCTTCGTCATCCTCGTGCGGTTTGGCCTTGAGCAGGTCGTCGCTGCGCTGGCCTTTGTAAAGCGAAGCCCCGCGATGCAGCATCAGGCCTTCGCCACCGTGCTTGACGGTGGTGGCCAACAAGGCCTGCAAGGCCGCATGGCTGGCGATCTTGGACTGGGCCACCGCCTGCACCCAGGGCTGGTCGATGCGGCTCACCACGCCGTTCAGGGCCGGGATGCGTTCGCTGAAGCGGCCGCCCTGCCCGGGCAGGTCGAACACCATGAAACGCATGCCCCGCCAGGCCGCTGCGTCCGGGCTTTGCTGGCGCACCGTGGACATCGCGCGGGAAAACTGCCCGTGGCCCGCCCATAACTCGCCGTCCAGCGGCACTTTGGGCCAGCCTGCCGTGAACCAGGCCGGCGCCGCGATGCGTTCCCCGTTGCGGGTCAGCAGTTTCTCGCCGTCCCAGTAGCCGCGTATGCCGTCGTATTTTTCGCTGACCCAGTAGTCGGCCAGGGGGATGCCCGGGCGGTAGGCCTTGGCCAGCATGAGCTGCGGCGCCTGCGGAGCGGCCGTGGCGGCAAAGGCCGCGCTCGGCAAAAGGGGCGTGAGCAGGCCCGCGACGACCAGCAGCAGGTGCAGGGCCTTGAGGCGAAAAACCGCCACGGAAGCCGAAGTGCGGAAAGAGGGTGTTGATGATGGGTGCGGTGCCATATTTTTTTGACTTTTGGCTGTATGAATGTACAGTCTATAGTCCCATGCCGGGCGCGGCAAGCCTTGCACCAGGAAACTGTCGAGGGCGCGCCACACGCGCCCGGCGCCCCAACAAATCATTGAGAAAAAAGGATGCAAAACATGAGTCACCAAGGAAGCTGCCACTGCGGAAGGATTGCCTTTGAGGTCGAAGGCGAACCCACCGGCGCGCTGGCCTGCAACTGCTCCATGTGCTCGCGCAAGGGCTCGCTGCTCTGGTTTGTCCCGCGCGAACAGTTGCGCCTGTTGACGCCCGATGAGAACGCCAGTACGTACCTGTTCAACAAGCACCTCATCCAGCACCGTTTTTGCCCCAACTGCGGCATCCACCCCTATGGCGAGGGCACGGGCCCGGACGGCAAGCGCATGGCCGCCATCAACCTGCGCTGCGTGCAGGATCTGGACCTTGCCGCCATCCCCGTCCAGCATTTCAACGGGCGGGCGGCATGACCTCCAGCGATATCGAATCCATAGAGCGGGCCACCCTGGCCGCGGTGTCTCCCGAAGCCGTCGAGGAATTCCAGGGCTGGCTGCTGCCCTATGACAGCGGCACGGTCAGCCGGGCCCACAGTGCCGTGCCGCTGCGCCACGTGCCGGCGGGTGAGGACATGATCGACCAGATCGAAGCGCGCTACCGGGCGCGCGGCCTGCGCACGGTGTTTCGCCTGGCCAATGAGGCCTGTTTCGACGGACTGCGGCAGGAGCTGGCGCGGCGCGGTTACCAATCGGGAAAGCCGGTGCTGGTTCAGGTGGCGCCGGTGCAGGCCATGCGCGCGGCCAGCGCGGCAGCCCCGGCCGAAACCGCCGATGTGCCCGATGCGGCCTGGGCCGCGCTGTTCCTGGCCGAAGGTTTTGACCCGGTGGACGGCGCGAGCCGCGTCAAGGCCTTGAGCCGCGCCCGCGGTTCGGTTTATGCCAGCGTGCGCGAAAACGGCAAAACCGTGGCAGCGGGCGCTGGCGCCTTCAGCCATGGCTGGTCCAGCGTGCACGGCATGCGCACCGACCAGGCCTTCAGGGGCAGGGGACTGGCCGGGCGCGTGCTGGCCGGCATCGCCGCCGTGGCCGAGCAGCGCGGCATCGCGCGGGCGTTTTTGCAGGTGGAAGACGTCAACGCCCCGGCGCTGGCGCTGTACCGGCGCGCGGGTTTTGAGACCGTCTGGAGCTACGACTACTGGCGCCAGCCTTAAGGAGCCGAGGCCCCGGGAACTCAGGCCGCTTCGGCCGGCTCGGCGATGCCGCCCACGACGTGGCTGAAACCGCCGTCGACATAGGTGATCTCGGCGCTCACGCCGCCGGCCAGATCGCTCAGCAGGAAGGCCGCGACGTTACCCACGTCCTCAATGGTCACGTTGCGGCGAATCGGCGAGGCCTCGGCGACCACGCTCAGAATCTTGCCGAAGCCCTTGATGCCGCTGGCGGCCAGGGTTTTGATGGGGCCGGCGCTGATGCCGTTGACGCGCATGCCCTTGGGGCCCAGCGATTCGGCCAGGTAGCGCACCGAGGCTTCCAGGCTGGCCTTGGCCAGGCCCATGGTGTTGTAGTTGGGCACGGTGCGCACCGCGCCCAGGTAGGTCAGCGTGAGCAGTGCCGATTTCGGGTTCAGGTAGGGCAGGGCGGCCTTGGCCATGGCCGGGAAGCTGTAGGCGCTGATGTCGTGGGCGATCTTGAAGCCCTCGCGCGACAGGCCGTCCAGGAAGTCGCCGGCAATCGCCTCGCGCGGCGCATAACCGATGCTGTGCACAAAGCCGTCAAACGTCGGCCAGGTTTGCGACAGGTCGGCGAACAGCTTGGCGATTTGCGCGTCGTCGCCCACGTCGCAGTCAAAAATCAGTTTCGAATCGAAGTCGGCGGCGAATTCCGTGATGCGGTCCTTGAAGCGCTCCCCGACGTAGCTGAAAGCCAGTTCGGCGCCCTGCGCATGGCAGGCCTTGGCGATGCCGTAGGCGATGGAGCGATTGGACAGCACGCCCGTGATCAACAGTTTTTTGCCAGTGAGGAATCCGGTGTGTGTCGCCATGCAGGTGCTCCAGTAAATGTGCGGAAGATATGCCGGCAAGGGGCGCGAGATACGCGCGCCGGAAATTTGCCGACCTAAGTAGTGCAGAATTGTCGCATGCGAAGTTTGCTGGTCTGGGTCCTGCTGGGAGTTTGCGCGCCGTCATGGGCCGCACACGGCTATGCGCTCTGGGGTGATCTCAAATACCCCGCGGGCTTTGCCCATTTCGATTACGTCAATCCCGCGGCCCCCAAAGGCGGCGACCTGCGCCTGGTCAGCAACCTGCGCTATTCGACTTTCGACAAATACAACCCCTTCACGATCAAGGGCTCGGCGCCGGCCTACCTGTCGGTGCTGATGTTCGATTCGCTGCTGGCCGGCTCCATGGACGAAACCGCCGCGGGCTACGGCCTGCTGGCCGAGGACGTGCAGGTGGCGCCCGACCGGCTGAGCGTGGTGTTCCGCCTGCGGCCGCAGGCCAAGTTCCACAACGGGATGCCGGTGGAGGCCGCGGACGTCAAGCATAGCTACGACACGCTGATGGGCCCCTACACCTCGCCCGGCTACAAGACCGCGCTGGAGGATGTGGCGGGCTGCGAGGTGATCGACGCGCGCACCGTGCGCTTCCGGTTCAAGAAGCCCAACCGCGAACTGCCGCTGACCGTGGGCGGCCTGCCGGTGTTCAGCCGCGCCTGGGGCATGGTGGACGGCAAGCCCAAGCGCTTCGACGACGTCGTGATGGACATACCCATAGGCAGCGGACCCTACAAGATCGGCCCGGTGCGTTTCGGCAAGGACATCACCTATGCGCGCGACCCCGGCTACTGGGCCCGCGACTTGAATGTGCGGCGCGGCGGCTATAACTTCGATCGCATCACCGTGAAGATCTACAAGGACAACACGGCGCGCCTGGAGGCCCTGAAGGCGGCCGAGTTCGACATGATGAGCTTCTACTCGGCCGGCGACTGGGCGCGCCGCGTGACGGGCAAGCGTTTCGATTCGGGCGAACTGGTCAAACAGGATTTCCCGCACCGCCAGCCGGCCGGTTTCCAGAGTTACGTGCTCAACAGCCGCAAGCCCATGCTGTCCGACTCGCGTGTGCGCGAGGCCCTCGATCTGGCGCTGGACTATGAGTGGATGAACCGGCAGATGTTCTACAACGGCTACCCGCGCGTGCAGGACCTGTTCGGCAACACCGACTGCGCCGCCACCGGCCTGCCGTCGCCGCAGGAGCTGGCCCTGCTGGAGCCCTTGCGCGCCAAGGTGCCGGCCGCGGTCTTCGGTCCCATGTACCAGCCGCCCAGGACGACCGGTGAAGGCCAGTCGCTGCGCAACAACCTGCGCAAGGCGCAGGCCCTGCTCAAGGACGCCGGCTGGACCTACCGCGACGGCGCGCTGCGCAACGCCAAGGGCGACGCCATGGTGCTCGACTACCTGGACAGCCGCGACACCGGCGTGCGCACGGTCGCGCCCTGGATGCGCAACCTGGAAAAGCTGGGCATCACGCTGCGCTTTTCGCCGGTGGACTTTGCGCTCTACCAGCAGCGGCTGGACAAATTCGAGTTCGACATCACGACCATCAACTTCCCGGGCACGCACGACCCTGGCCAGCAGCTGAGCGACATCTTCGGCAGCAAGGCGGCCGACACCGAAAGCTCGGGCAATTACTTCGGCGTCAAGAGCCCGGCCGTGGACGCGCTGGTCACCGCGGCGGTCAGCGCCAGGACCAAGGCCGAACTGATCCCGGCCTGCCGGGCGCTGGACCGCGTGATCATGCACAGCCACTACCTGATTCCCCAGTGGACGCTGACCTCGCACCGTCTCGCCTACAACGCCTGGCGGCTGGGCTTCAAACCGCCTATGCCGCCCTATACCGGGGCGGAAGACTGGGTGATGATGGCCTGGTGGGCCAAACCCGTGCCCCAAGGAAAGTAGCCAGATGTTCGCCTACGTCCTCAAACGCCTGCTGCTGATGATCCCCACTTTATTGGGCGTGCTGCTGATTACCTTTGCCGTGATCCAGTTCGTGCCCGGCGGGCCGGTGGAGCAGTACCTGTCGGACGCCAAAGGCGGCTTCGGCGGCGTGGAATCGGGCGGCTCCAGCTACCGCGGCAACCAGGGCGTGGACCCCAAGCGCCTGGAGGCGATCAAGGCCTTGTATGGTTTCGACAAGCCGGCCCATGAGCGGCTGGTGCAGATGCTGGGCCAGTTCGCCCGCTTCGACCTGGGCAAGAGCTTTTTCCAGAACAAGGATGTGTGGACGCTGATCCTGGAGAAGCTGCCGGTGTCCATTAGCCTGGGACTGTGGACTTTTTTCATCAGCTACGGCGTGGCCGTGCCCCTGGGCGTGGCCAAGGCGGTGAGGGCGGGGAGTAAGTTCGACCTGGTCACCACCTTGCTGATACTGGTGGGCTATGCCATTCCGGGTTTTGTGCTGGGCGTTGTGTTGCTGGTGATCTTTGGCGGCCAGCTGCAGTGGTTTCCCTTGCGCGGGCTGACCTCGCCGAACTGGGACGAACTGAGCGTGGGCGCGAAGATCGTGGATTACCTTTGGCACATCACCTTGCCGGTGACCGCCATGGTGTTCGGCAGCTTCGCGGTGACGGCCATGTTGACCAAGAACTCGTTTCTGGAGGAGATTCGCAAGCAATATGTGCTGACCGCGCGCGCCAAGGGCCTGACCGAGAACCGTGTGCTCTGGAAACATGTGTTCCGCAATGCGCTGATTCCCATCATCACCGGCTTTCCGGGCGCGTTCATCGGGGCTTTTTTTACGGGGTCGCTGCTGATTGAGACCCTTTTCTCGCTGGACGGCATGGGCTTGCTCAGCTACGAGAGCGTGATCCGGCGCGACTATCCCGTGGTGCTTGGGACGCTTTACCTGTTCACATTGATCGGGCTTTTTACCAAGCTGATCAGCGACCTCTCCTACGTACTGGTGGACCCACGTGTCAAATTCGACTAGCAACGGCGCCCCCACGCCGGCGGCCGACGCCGCGGCGGCGCTACACGTCAGCCCGGCCCGCCGCGCCTGGCGGCGCTTTCGCCGCAATCCTCTGGGCTTCTGGAGCCTGGTGATCTTTTGCGCAATGGTGGTGCTCAGCCTGTTCGCCGAAGTCATCTCCAACGACCGGCCGCTGGTCGTGCGTTACGAGGGCACCCTTTATTTCCCCATCGTCAAGGATTACTCGGAGCAGACCTTCGGCGGCGATTTCCCCACGCCCGCGGACTACCTCGACCCTTTCATCCGAGGCCGCATCACCGCCGGCACCAACTGGGCGATCTATGCGCCCAACCCTTATGGCCCCAAGACCCTGAACTACTTCGCCAAGTCCCCCAGTCCGGCCGCGCCCACGCGCGACAACTGGTTCGGCACCGACGACCGGGGGCGCGACCTGCTGGCGCAACTGATCTACGGATTTCGCGTCAGTGTGCTCTTCGGCCTGGCGCTGACCGTGACCGGCACGGCGCTGGGCATCCTGGCGGGTGCGGTACAGGGGTATTTCGCGGGCAAGACCGACCTGGTGATGCAGCGCCTGATCGAGATCTGGAGCGCGATGCCCGCACTCTATTTGCTCATTATCTTCAGCGCCATCTTCGCGCCCAGCATCGCGTTGCTGCTGATTTTGCTGTCGGTGTTCGGCTGGATGGACCTGGCCGATTACGTGCGCGCGGAGTTCCTGCGCAACCGCCAGATGGACTATGTGCGGGCGGCCAGGGCCCTGGGCGTCAGCAATTTGCAGATCATGTGGCGGCACATCCTGCCCAACAGCATGACGCCGGTCGTGACCTTCCTGCCGTTTCGCATGAGCGGCTCCATCCTGGCGCTGACCTCGCTGGACTTCCTGGGCCTGGGCGTGCCGCCCGGCACGCCTTCGCTGGGCGAACTGCTGTCCCAAGGCAAGAACAACATAGACGCCTGGTGGATATCGCTGTCCACCTTCCTGGTGCTGGTCATGACGCTGCTGCTGCTGACCTTCATGGGCGACGCCTTGCGCGACGCCATGGATCCCCGGAAAGCCGACTGATGGCAACGCCGCTGCTTGACGTCCAGAACCTGCGGATTTCGTTCGCGGGCAAGTCCGTGGTTCACGGCATCGATTTCTCCATCGCTCCCGGCGAAAAGCTGGCGCTGGTGGGCGAGTCCGGCTCCGGCAAGACCGTGACCGCACTCAGCCTGCTGAGGCTGGCGCAAAACGCCGCGGTGAACGGGAAAGCCGTTTTTGCCGGTGTCGATGCGGCCGAACGCGCGGCCAGCGGGGCGCCGCCCAAGGCGCCTGTCGATTTGCTGTCCCTGTCGGAGTCCTCCCTGCGCGGGATTCGCGGCCGCGACATCGCCATGATCTTCCAGGAGCCCATGACGGCGCTGAACCCGCTCTACAGCGTCGGCGACCAGATTGCCGAGGTACTGGAACTCCACAAAAGCCTGAGCCGGGCCGAAGCGGTGCAGGGCGCAATCCAGCTACTGGCCGACACCGGCATTCCCGAGCCCGCGCGCCGCGCCAGGGCTTTTCCGCACCAGCTCTCGGGCGGGCAGCGGCAGCGGGCCATGATCGCCATGGCGCTGGCCTGCCAGCCCGGGCTGCTGCTGGCCGACGAGCCCACCACGGCGCTGGACGTCACCTTGCGCGGCCAGATCCTGGACCTGCTGGGCGCGCTGCAGCAGCGCAACGGCATGGCTGTGCTGCTGATCACCCACGACCTCAACCTGGTGCGCAAGTTCGCCGACCGGGTCGCGGTGATGGAGAACGGCCGCATTGTGGAGCAAGGTGCCGTGGCCGAGGTGTTTGCCCGACCCCAGCACCCCTATACCCGCAAGCTGATCGACAGCAAGCCGCGGCGCGACGGGCTGGCGGCGGCCGGTGCCGCGGCGGATGCCGCGGTCACGATGAAAGCCGAGCGGCTACGCGTGAGCTATCCGGTGCCGGTTCCCGGCATACGCGGGTGGTTCAAGCGCGGTGAATTTGTCGCGGTGAAAGAAGCCAGCTTCCAGATTTCGGCCGGCAGGACCTTGGGGGTGATCGGCGAATCGGGTTCCGGCAAGTCCACCCTGGCGCTGGCCAGCCTTGGATTGCTGCCTTTTTCGGGGCAGTTGCAGGCGGCCGGCCAGGCCTGGGGCCGCGAGGCCGCGCGTGACAAAGCCATGCGGCGGGCGGTCCAGGTGGTGTTTCAGGACCCGTTTTCCTCGTTGTCGCCGCGCATGAGCGTCGAGGCCATCGTGGAGGAGGGCCTGCGCGTGCACGAGCCCGGCATGGCCCCCGCCGCCCGGCGCGAGCGGGCCGTGCAGGCGCTGGCCGATGTCGGTATGACGGAAGCCCAGTTTCCGGGCCTGCTGCAGCGTTACCCGCACGAGTTCTCGGGCGGGCAGCGCCAGCGCCTGGCGATTGCCCGGGCGCTTATCGTCAACCCCATGCTGCTGGTGCTGGACGAACCGACCAGCGCGCTGGACGTGACCATCCAGAAGCAGGTGCTGGGCCTGCTGCAAAAACTCCAGCGCGAGCGCGGCCTCAGCTATTTGCTGATCACGCACGACGTGGACGTGATACGCGCCATGGCGCATGAGGTCATGGTGATGAAGGACGGCGACGTGCTGGAGTCCGGCTCGCTCAGCGAGGTGCTGGATTCGCCGCGCCATCCTTATACGCGTGTGCTTGTGACGGCTGTGTAGGCTCGCAATTTTGAGAATTTACTTTAAATAATCAAAAAACACCTATGATTTCATTTGATGTTTTTGCATTTACCTGTGAGCGTTGTTGAAAATCAGTGCGCGGCGCCCATCTTTGTTTCCACCGGTCCCGCCACAAGCTGGCAATCCATGAATGACGGTGTGATGGCTTAACAAAAAGGGTTATGGCGGGTTGCTCCCGCCGGAGTTTTGAGCGGCGACTCTCGTTTCAGGCACGGAAATTGTTTGCATCGAGGGGCGCAGCACGTTACAATAAGAGCTTCACGACCAAATGGGCGGGTTTTCACCGCCCATTTTTTTTGGGCGTTTGTTTTTGAACTATTGAATTAATAGAGCGGGTTTTAGAGACTGAATGGCATTGCAAGAGACGATTGAGCAAACTGTGACGGGGCTGGGCTACGAGCTGGTCGAGATCGAGCGCACCGGCGGCGGTTTGCTGCGTGTCACGATCGACATGCCTTACGTCCAGGGTGCCGAGCAGTTCATCAATGCCGAAGACTGCGAAAAAGTCACCCGCCAGCTGCAGTTTGTGCTGGAAGTCGAGGGCGTCGAATATGCCCGGCTGGAGGTCAGTTCCCCCGGCATCGACAGGCTGCTGCGCAGCGAAAAGGATTTTGAGCGTTTTGCCGGCGAGCTGGTCGACATCACGCTGAAGGCGCCGATTGGCGTGGCGGCCAGTGCCGGCTCGACGGTGACGGCCAGCCGCAAGAAATTCCGCGGCACGCTGGAGCGCGCCGAGGCCGGCTGGCAGGTCGTCTGGAGTGACGAGCCTCCCGCCAAACCCGGCCAGAAGATTAGCAAGAAGAGGATTCCCGCACCGCTGCAGGCGCTGGGTTTCACGCTCGATGAGCTCCACCAGGCGCGGCTTGCGCCCGTGGTGGACTTCAAGGGCCGCAAACCCCGATCGGCCCCCGGTGCCGCTTCCTCCACAGAGAATTAAATTTCAAGAAATGAAGAAAGGCAGGCTTGTGAAATGAATCGCGAACTGTTGATGTTGGTTGACGCCATCTCGCGTGAAAAAAATGTGGAGCGCGACGTCGTGTTCGGCGCTGTTGAGCTCGCGCTCGCCTCGGCCACCAAAAAAGTGTACGAAGGCGAAGTGGACATCCGCGTGGTGATCGACCGTGACAGCGGCAACTACGAGACTTTCCGCCGCTGGCTGGTGGTGCCGGACGAAGCCGGCCTGCAAAACCCCGAAGCCGAAGAGCTGGTGAGCGACGCGCGCGACGAAATCCCCGACATCGAAGAGGGCGACTACATCGAGAAGCCCGTTGAAAGCCTGCCCATAGGCCGTATCGGCGCGCAAGCGGCCAAACAGGTTATCCTGCAGAAAATCCGCGACGCCGAGCGCGAAATGCTGCTCAACGACTTCATGTCGCGCGGCGACAAGATTTTTGTCGGCACCGTCAAGCGCATGGACAAGGGCGACATCATCGTCGAGTCCGGCCGCGTCGAGGGCCGTTTGCGCCGCGGCGACATGATCCCCAAGGAAAACCTGCGCTCCGGCGACCGCGTCCGCGCCATGATCATGGAGGTCGACACCACCCTGCGCGGCGCGCCCATCATCCTCTCGCGCACCGCGCCCGAGTACATGATCGAGCTGTTCCGCCAGGAAGTCCCTGAAATCGAGCAGGGCCTGCTGGAGATCAAATCCTGCGCCCGCGACCCCGGTTCGCGCGCCAAGATCGCCGTGCTGTCGCACGACAAGCGCGTCGACCCCATAGGCACCTGCGTCGGCGTGCGCGGCACCCGCGTCAACGGCGTGACCAACGAGCTCGCCGGCGAACGCGTCGACATCGTGCTCTGGAGCGAAGACCCGGCCCAGTTCGTCATCGGCGCGCTGGCTCCGGCCAATGTATCGTCCATCGTGGTCGACGAAGAGCGCCACGCCATGGATGTCGTCGTCGACGAGGAAAACCTGGCCATCTCCATAGGCCGCGGCGGCCAGAACGTGCGCCTTGCCGCCGAGCTGACCGGCTGGAAGATCAACATCATGACGGCCGACGAGTCCGCCCAGAAGCAGGCCAGCGAAACCGACACCAGCCGCAAGCTCTTCATGGAAAAGCTCGACGTGGACGAGGAAATCGCCGACATCCTGATCTCCGAAGGCTTCACCAGCCTCGAAGAAGTGGCTTATGTGCCGCTGCAGGAAATGCTGGAGATCGAATCCTTCGACGAAGACACCGTCAATGAGCTGCGCACCCGCGCCAAAGACGCGCTGCTGACGATGGAAATCGCCAAGGAAGAAAATGCCGAAGGCGTTTCGCAGAACCTGCGCGACGTCCAAGGCCTCACGCCAGAGCTGATCGCCAAATTGACCGAAGCGGGCATCACCACCCGCGACGACCTGGCCGACCTGGCTGTGGACGAACTCACCGATATCACCGGCCAGTCTGCGGACGAGGCCAAAGCCCTGATCATGACCGCTCGCGCGCATTGGTTTACCGATGAGCCCGCTGCCGCTGACACCCCTGCACCCGCAGCGGCCCAAGAGCAATGATCATGAAAGGCCTGCAGGAAAAAAACATATGTCCAGTACCACCACCGTCGCTGAATTCGCAGCTGAACTCAATAAATCCCCCGCCACGTTGATCGAGCAATTGACCAGCGCGGGCGTCGCCAAGGCGCAGCCCAGCGACCCCCTGTCCGAGGCGGACAAGCAAAAGCTCCTGGGCTATTTGCAGGCCAGCCATGGCACCGTCACGGCCGAGCGCAAAAAAATCACGCTGGTGAAAAAATCCACCAGCGAAATCAAGCAGGCCGACGCCACCGGCAAGGCCCGCACCATCCAGGTCGAAGTCCGCAAAAAGCGCACCTTCATCAAACGCGACGAAGGCTCTGACCAGCCCGCCGAAGAAGTGCAGCCCGAAGTGGCCGCACCGCCGCCGGCACCCGTCGTCGATGACGCCGAACTGATCCGCCGCGAGGAAGAAGCCCGCCGCCACGCCGAGCTGCTGCGCCGCCAGGAGCAGGAACTCGCCGAAAAACGCCGCCTGCGCGAAGAGCAGGATGCGAAGGACGCCGCACGCGAACAGGAACGCCTGGCCGCCGAGCAGGCCGCCCAGGCCGCCGCTGCGGCTGCTGTCGTCGCTGACGCGAAAAAGGCCAAGCCCGCCGCCGGCAAGGCCAAGGAAGCTGCCGCGCCGACGGCCGCCGCCTCCAAGGCCGCTGAAACCGCCGCCGCCGAGCAGGCCACCAAGTCCGCCGATGCCGCTGCCGCGGCTGCAGCCGCCAAGGCCAAGGCCACCGCTGAATTCCAGGCCGACGCCGCCAAGGCGCAGGAGCTGCAGGAACGCCGCCGCAAGGCCGAGGCCGAAGCCGCAGGCATACGCGCCATGATGTCCGCGCCCAAGCGCGTGCTGGTGCCGCACGTCGACCCCAAGGCCGCCATCAAGGGCACGCTGCACAAGCCGGCCGGTGCGCCGGGCGCCGCGCCCAAGCCGGGTGCTCCCGCGGCCGCCGCCGCGCCGGGCGCCGCCGGCAAGAAGGAAGTCAAATCCGAGAACCTGTCCTCGACCTGGAAGGACGATGCCGCCAAGAAGAAGGGCATTCCGAGCCGTGGCGCGCCCGTCGTGCCCGGACGCGGCAATTTCCGCAGCGGCCCGCGCGGCCGCCGCAGCAACGACCGCGAGGCGCGCCCCGAGTCCACCTTTGTGGCGCCGACCGAGTTCAAGGTCATCGAGGTGCACGTGCCTGAAACCATCACCGTGGCGGAACTGGCGCACAAGATGAGCGTCAAGTCCTCCGAGGTGATCAAGCACCTGATGAAGCTCGGCCAGATGGTCACCATCAACCAGCCGCTGGACCAGGACACCGCCATGATCGTGGTGGAAGAAATGGGCCACAAGGCGGTCACCGCCGCGCTGGACGATCCGGAAGCCTTCACCGACGACGACGTGCAGGGCCAGCAGGCTGAACTGCTGCCGCGCGCGCCCGTGGTCACCGTCATGGGCCACGTCGACCACGGCAAGACCTCGCTGCTCGACTACATCCGCCGCGCCAAAGTGGCCGCGGGCGAAGCCGGCGGCATTACCCAGCACATCGGCGCCTACCACGTGGAAACCCCGCGCGGCATGGTGTCCTTCCTGGATACCCCGGGCCACGAGGCCTTCACCGCCATGCGTGCCCGCGGCGCCCAGGCCACCGACATCGTGATCCTGGTGGTGGCGGCCGACGACGGCGTGATGCCCCAGACCAAGGAAGCCATCAAGCATGCCAAGGCGGCCGGCGTTCCCATCGTGGTGGCGATCAACAAGATCGACAAGCCCGATGCCAACCTGGACCGCGTCAAGGGTGAACTGGTCACCGAGGAAGTCGTGCCCGAAGAATTCGGCGGTGATTCTCCCTTTGTGCCGGTTTCCGCCCGCACGGGCGCCGGCATCGACCAGCTGCTCGAACAGGTGCTGCTGCAGGCCGAGGTGCTGGAACTGCGCGCGCCGGTTGACGCCATGGCCAAGGGCCTGGTCATTGAAGCCCAGCTCGACAAGGGCCGCGGCCCGGTCGCGACCGTGCTGATCCAGTCCGGCACGCTCAAGGCCGGCGATGTGGTGCTGGCCGGCTCGACCTACGGCCGCGTGCGCGCCATGCTGGACGAAAACGGCAAGCCCATCAAGTCGGCGGGCCCCTCGATTCCCGTGGAAATCCAGGGCCTGACCGAGGTGCCGCAAGCCGGCGACGAATTCATGGTGATGACCGACGAGCGCCGCGCCCGTGAAATCGCCACTTACCGTGCCGGCAAGTTCCGCAATACCAAGCTGGCCAAGCAGCAGGCCGCCAAGCTGGAGAACATGTTCTCCGACATCTCGGCGGGCGAGGTCAAGATGCTGCCCATCATCATCAAGGCCGACGTGCAGGGCTCGCAGGAAGCGCTGGCCCAGTCGCTGCTTAAGCTCTCGACCGACGAGGTCAAGGTGCAACTGGTGTACTCCGGCGTCGGTGGCATTTCCGAGTCCGACGTCAACCTGGCGATCGCCTCCAAGGCCGTGCTGATCGGGTTCAACACCCGCGCAGACGCCCAGGCGCGCAAGCAGGCCGAGAACAACGGCATCGACATTCGTTACTACAACATCATTTATGACGCTGTGGACGAACTCAAGGCCGCCATGTCCGGCATGCTCACGCCCGACAAGAAAGAAGAAGTCATCGGTACCGCCGAGATCCGCCAGGTGTTCAAGGTCAGCAAGATCGGCTCCATCGCCGGCTGTATGGTCACCTCCGGCCTGGTTCGCCGCAGCGCGCGCCTGCGCCTGCTGCGCGAGAACGTGGTCATCTTCACGGGTGAACTCGACTCGCTCAAGCGCTTCAAGGACGACGTGCGCGAAGTCAAGGAAGGTTTCGAGTGCGGCCTGAATATCAAGAACTACAACGATATTCAAGAAGGCGACATCCTCGAGTTCTTCGAGATCAAGGAAGTGGCGCGTACCTTGTAAAACGGACCGGCCCGCCGCCTTCCCGCGGCGGGCCTTCCAGGCAAGACAAGATTCCGCCCCATTCAGCCCATGCGTAAAAAGTCATCCACCCCCAACCGCGGCTTTCGTGTCGCCGATCAGATCCAGCGCGACCTGACGGAGCTGATCGCGCGCGAGCTGAAAGACCCGCGGGTCGGGATGGTGACCATCCAGGCCGTCGAGGTGACGGCCGACTACGCGCATGCCAAGGTGTTCTTCAGCGTGCTCGTCGGCGACCCGAAGGAGTGCGAGGAAGCGCTCAACCAGGCCGCCGGCTTCCTGCGCAACGGCCTGTTCAAGCGCCTGATGACGCACACCGTGCCGACCCTGCATTTCCACTTCGACCGCACCACCGAGCGCGCGGCCGACATGAACGCCTTGATTGCCAAGGCGGTCTCTTCCCGCGCGCACGACGACTGAGTTCGCGCCGTTCCCCTTGATGACAGGTTCAGGGACAACGGCGCCAACGAAGCGCCGGGTTTGTCCCGTGCGCTGAGCCTGTCGGAACTTATGACGCAAACTTCTTCTCATCGCCAGAAAATCCAGCGACGTCCCGTGCACGGCGTGCTGCTGCTCGACAAGCCGCTGGGCCTGTCGAGCAACCAGGCCTTGCAGAAGGCCAAATGGCTGCTGCGCGCCGACAAGGCCGGCCATACCGGCACGCTGGACCCACTGGCCACCGGCGTGCTGCCGCTGTGCTTTGGCGCGGCCACCAAGTTCAGCCAGATCCAGCTCAATGCCGACAAGACCTACGAGGCCGTGCTGCTGCTGGGCAAAAAGACCAGCACGGCAGACGCCGAGGGCGAGGTCATAGAGACCCGGCCCGTGCCTGAGATCACGCCCGCCCTGCTGCAAGACCTGACGGCGCGCTTCACCGGCCCGCTGGCGCAGGTGCCGCCCATGTATTCGGCGCTCAAGAAAGACGGCAAGGCCCTTTATGAATACGCCCGCAAGGGCCAGGAAGTCGAGCGCGAAGCCCGCCACATCACCATTTTCAAGCTGGAGATGGCCCGCGTCCACGACGAGCGCGCGCCGGCGGCCATCAAAATCACCGTGACCTGCAGCAAAGGCACCTACATCCGCACGCTGGGCGAAGACATCGGCGAGGCCATAGGCTGCGGCGCCCACCTGGGTTCGCTCAGGCGGCTGGAGACCGGCGGCTACACCACGCAGCAGTGCGTGAGCCTGCCGGCCCTGGAGGCCATGACCGAGCCCGAGCGCGAAGCCTGCCTGCTGCCGGCCCAATCCCTGGTGGCCGCGTACCCGTCTGTCACATTGGACGCCGACAATGCGGGGCGGTTTTTAAGCGGCCTGCGCCGCCGGGGCGAGCCCGGCCAGTGGGGCGGCGACGCGCCGCTGGTGCAGGTCTACGGTCCCGCGGCGGGGCAGGGCGGCGACGCCCCGGCCTTCCTGGGCTCGGCCCACATCACGGCGGACGAGCTGATTCCGCAGCGCCTGCTGAGCCCGATCGAGATCCAGGACATTTTGAATGCCGCGCACGGTGCCGGCGGCGCCGCGCCAGCGGGTGCGGCGGCCCTTGTTCACCATTGACAGTTTTTGCCAGTTTTTGACGTTTTAAAGTTCCCAGAAAGCCAACCATGAGCCACAAACAGATCCGCAATATCGCCATCATCGCCCACGTTGACCATGGCAAAACCACCATGGTCGACCAGCTGCTGCGCCAGTCCGGCACCTTCGCCGAACACGAAAAAGTGGTCGACACCGTGATGGACAACAACGCCATCGAAAAAGAACGCGGCATCACCATCCTGGCCAAGAACTGCGCCGTGACCTGGGAAGGCACGCACATCAACATCGTCGACACCCCGGGCCACGCCGACTTCGGCGGTGAAGTCGAGCGCGCGCTGTCCATGGTCGACGGCGTGGTGCTGCTGATCGACGCGCAGGAAGGCCCCATGCCCCAGACGCGTTTCGTGACCAAGAAGGCGCTGGCCCTGGGCTTGAAGCCCATCGTCGTGGTCAACAAGGTCGACAAGCCGGGCGCCAATCCCGACAAGGTGGTCAACGCCGCCTTCGACCTGTTCGACAAGCTGGGTGCGACCGACGAGCAGCTGGACTTCCCCGTGGTTTACGCTTCCGGCATCAACGGCTGGTCCTCGCTCGAGGAAGGCCCGCCCAACGAGCAGTGGGGCCCCGACATGTCGGCCCTGTTCAACACCATCCTCAAGCACGTGCCGTCCCAGAAGGGCGACCCGGCCGCGCCGCTGCAGCTGCAGATTTCCGCGCTTGATTTCTCGACCTTCGTCGGTCGCATCGGCGTGGGCCGCATCAGCCAGGGCACCATCAAGCCCATGATGGACGTGGTCGTCATGGAAGGCCCGGACGGCAAGGCCGTCAAGGGCCGCATCAACCAGGTCCTGACCTTCCAGGGCCTGGAGCGCGTGCAGGCCACCGAAGCCGGCCCCGGCGAGATCGTGCTGATCAACGGCATTGCCGATATCGGCATCGGCGTGACCATCACCGACCCGGTCAACCCCGCGCCGCTGCCCATGCTCAAGGTCGACGAGCCGACCCTGACCATGAACTTCTGCGTCAACACCAGCCCGCTGGCCGGCCGCGAAGGCAAGTACGTCACCAGCCGCCAGATCTGGGACCGCCTGCAGAAAGAGCTGCAGCACAACGTGGCCCTGCGCGTCAAGGAAACCGACGAAGAAGGCATTTTTGAAGTCATGGGCCGGGGCGAACTGCACCTGACCATCCTGCTGGAAAACATGCGCCGCGAAGGCTATGAGCTGGCCGTCTCCAAGCCGCGCGTGGTGTTCAAGGACGTCAACGGCGAGAAGCACGAGCCTATCGAGCTGGTCACCGCCGACATCGAAGACCAGCACCAGGGCGGCGTGATGCAGGCCCTGGGCGAGCGCAAGGGCGAACTGGTGAACATGGAGCCGGACGGCCGCGGCCGTGTGCGCCTCGAGTACCGCATCCCGGCGCGCGGCCTGATCGGCTTTACCAACGAGTTCCTGAACCTGACGCGCGGCTCGGGCCTGATCTCCAACATCTTCGACAGCTACGAGCCGCACAAGGGCGACATCGGCGGCCGCAAGAACGGCGTGCTGATCTCCATGGACGATGGTGAAATCTTCACCTACGCCCTGGGCAAGCTGGACGACCGCGGCCGCATGTTCGTGCGCGCCAACGACCCGGTGTACGAAGGCATGATCGTCGGCATCCACAGCCGTGACAACGACCTGGTGGTCAACGCCACGCGCACCAAGCAGCTGACCAACTTCCGCGTCAGCGGCAAGGAAGACGCGATCAAGATCACGCCGCCGATTGAATGCACGCTGGAATACGGCGTGGAATTCATCGAGGACGACGAGCTGGTTGAAATCACGCCCAAGTCCATTCGCCTGCGCAAGCGCCACCTCAAGGAAAGCGACCGCAAGCGCGCAGGAAGGTCTTGATGCCCCCACGGTCGCTCACTTCGTGTAGCTCCCTGCCCCCCGAGGGGGCCGCCCGCCTGTGGCCCGGCAAAGCCGGTTCCACGGCTCATGCTGGTCGAAGAGGGAACCGCTAGAAATCAGGCCGCTGCGCGCAAGCTCCAGCGGCCTTTGCATTTATGTTCGTACAACAACCCGAACCATTGCCCATCCCATGAAACTCACGCATTCCCGCGCCGTTTTCCTGATGATCCTGGTGACCATGATGTGGTCGATTGCCGGGGTCGTGACCCGCCACCTGGAGTCGGCCCGCAGCTTTGAGGTCACCTTCTGGCGCAGCTTTTTCACGGTGGTGTCGCTGCTGGTCATCCTGCCGTTTTTCCAGGGCAGGGCGGTGTTCAGCAAGATCCGCAACGGCGGCTCGGCCTTCTGGCTGTCGGGTGTCTGCTGGAGCGTGATGTTTACCGCCTTCATGGTCGCGCTCACGCTGACTACCGTGGCCAATGTGCTGGTGACCATGGCGGTCAGCCCCTTCATCACCGCCCTGCTGGCGCGCGCCTTCATCGGCCACAAGATTCCGGCGCGCACCTGGCTGGCCATCGCCATGGCCGGCGCCGGCATTGCCTGGATGTACGGCGGGCAGATGGACCTTTCCAGCCACATAGGCGGAACCCTGGTGGCCCTGATGGTGCCGCTGGCCAGCGCCAGCAACTGGACGGTGGTGCAGCACAGCCGCGCCCACGGCAAGAATGTCGACCTGGTGCCCGCGGTGCTGCTGGGCGCGGCGATATCGACGCTGGCGACCTTGCCGCTGTCGCTGCCGTTTTCCGCCACGGCGCACGACGTCGGCCTGCTGGCGCTGCTGGGCCTGGTGCAACTGGCCATTCCCTGCGTGCTGTCGGTGATGTGCGCCGGTGTGCTCAAGGCGCCGGAAGTCGCCTTGCTGGCGCTGCTGGAAGTGATTTTCGGCATTCTGCTGGCCTGGTTCGGCGCGGGCGAGGTGCCCGGCGCCAGCGTGCTGACGGGTGGGGCGCTGGTCATAGGCGCGCTGGTGGTCAATGAGTTGGTCGGATGGAGGCAGCGGGCATGAGCGGCATCAACACAGAGACCCGGCCCGAGGTGCTGGTCGAGCGCCGCGGCAATGCCGGGCTCATCACCCTGAACCGCCCCAAGGCGCTCAATGCGCTGTCCCTGGGCATGATACGGGCCTTGTCCGCCGCCTTGCTGGCCTGGCGCGACGACCCGGCGGTCCATGTCGTGGCCATACGCGGCAGCAACAAAAAAGGCCAACCCGGCACGCCGGAGAGCCTGTTCGGCGGCTTTTGCGCGGGCGGCGACATCCGTTTTTTCCACCAGGCGGTGTTCGCGGGCGATTCCGCGCTGGAGGACTTCTTCACCGAGGAATACGCTCTCAACCACCTGATCCACACCTACCCCAAGCCCTATGTCGCCTTCATGGACGGCGTGGTCATGGGCGGCGGCATGGGAATCAGCCAGGGTGCCAAATTACGGATCGTGACCGAGCACACCAAGATGGCCATGCCGGAAACCAACATTGGTCTGTTCCCGGACGTAGGCGGCGGTTATTTCCTGAGCCGTTGCCCCGGCCACGCGGGTGAGTACCTGGCGCTGACGGGGGACGTCATTGGCGCGCAAGAGGCGCTGGACTATGGGCTGGCCGACATCCAGGTCGAGGCGGCCCGCCTTCCTGAACTCTGGGATGCGCTGGGTAGCCAGGCCTTTGCTTCGGCCGAGGCCTGGATAGCGGCACAGTGGACAGCGGGCCAAACCCGGCCGGCCAAGGCAGACGGCCAGATCGATGGCTATTTCTCGCTGCAGCGTGTGAAGCACATCGTCGATGCGCTGGAGGTGTCGGCCGACCCCTGGGCGGCCAAAACCGCCGCAACCTTGCGCAAACGCTCGCCGCTGATGCTGCACGTCACGCTGGAGCAGATTCGCCGCGCGCGCGGCATGGGCCTGGCCGATGACCTGCGCATGGAGCGCGACATGGTGCACCACTGCTTTCACCTGCGCCCGGGCGCGGCCGGCGAAACCGTCGAAGGCATACGCGCGCTGGCCATTGACAAAGACTACAAGCCGCAGTGGAACCCGGCGCGCATTGAAGACGTCAAGCCCGGCATGGCGGATGCGTTTTTTGCGAGCCCCTGGACGCCTGAGACGCACCCCCTGCGCGGGCTTAAGTAGCCGGGTTCATCCCGGCAAGCTAGAGCTGCTGGTACACCAGTTGCGCCAGCTTCATCAATTCATCGCGCGAGACGGCGCCGCTCAGCGCATAGCCAAAACCCTGGTCCACCCAGTAAAACGAGGGCACCGGGCCGTCACCGCTATAACGGAAGGCGGTTTCCTGTGCTGTCCGGGACTGCGGCTGTGAGGCCGCATCGATGGCGCCCAGGTACAGCGTCAGACGCAAACCGGCCGCGTTCTGGAACATGAATTGCGCGCGGGCGCCGCCGTCACCGGACAGCAGCCTGCCGCCGACCAGCTCATAACCTTCAGCCGCCAGCACCGGCACTTTCAGCGGCCGGCCCACGCGCTTGGACAGCCATTGCACCAGGTGCTCCTGCTGCGCGGCCGTAACTTCGACGGGATGGCGCACCTCGGGTGAAAACACGGCGTGCGCCAGCGAAGCCTGGTGCACAAAGGATTGCGCCGAGCGCGCAGCGGCAAGTTGTTGCGGCGCCGGGCTGCCGAGCTGCCCATGCGACAGCCAGCCCACGCCAAAGGCCAGCACCACGGCGGCCGCCATGCCGCCCCAGCGCCGCCATTGGTCAATTTGCTGCTTGCCCTGCTGGCTGCGGCGCGCGGCGGCCAGCAGGGTGTCGGGGATGGCTTCGTCCAGCAAGGGGCGGTGCAGGGCGCGCAAGGCCTCGCGCTGGGCCTTCCAGCTTCGCAGGGTCTCGTGCGCGACGGTGTCTTCGCCCAGCTCCGCTTCGAGTTCAGCCTCACGGGCCGGCGGCAAGCGGCCGTCGACCAGGGCGTTGATCCGGTCGTGCAGGGCTTCGCCTTGGGCTTGCGATGTGTCGTGGGGGTTTTCCATGGGGTGTTGCCTTTACTTCAGGCGCCTGAGCTGTGCCGGTGCGGCGGCGGCCACCGGGGCCGGGCTGTCCATCAATTCACGCAAACGGCTTCGTGCGCGCGACAGCCGGGACATGACCGTTCCGACCGGCACGCCGGTGATCCTGGCGACCTCCTCATAGCTGAGGTCTTCGAGGCTGACCAGCAGCAGCACGGCTCGCTGGTCTTCGGGCAGGCGCAGCAGGCAGCGCTGCAGGTCCAGCGACTGGGCGGTGCCGGCCTCCGGCGCCGCCAGTTCGTTCTCGACCTCATCGACGTTGACCGTGGCGCCCGCGGCCGCCTGCCGCAGGGAGCGCCGGACCTGGTTGACGAAGATGTTGTGCATCAGCGTGAACAGCCAGGCGCGCAGGTCGCTGCCCACTACCCACAGCCGCCATTTGGTGCAGGCGCGCTCCAGCGTGTCCTGCACCAGGTCGTCGGCCGTCCAGGCGTCGCCCGTCAGCGCGCGCGCATAGCGGCGCAGGCTGGGGATGTGGTCGGTCAGCGGAAAGTGGGTCATGCGCCGTGCAAAGCCTGCTGCCATCCTAACCAGGCCGGCCAAGGTCGTGGCGTCAGGGCTTGGCGATGTGCCAGACGGTCCCCACGTTGTCGCCGGTCTTGTCGCCCGGCTTGCTGTCCTTGGCCCAGTAATACAGCGGCTTGCCCTTCATGGCCCACTGTTTCTTGCCGTCGTCCCGGGTGATCACCGTGTAGTCGCCGGCCGGCTTGTCGGCATCTGTGGCCATCAGGGGCGGCCAATTGGTGGCGCAGGGGCCGTTGCAGACGGATTTACCGCTGTTGGCGGCGTCGCGGTCGAAGACGTACAGCGTCATGCCGTTGGGGCCGACCAGCACGCCGTCGGCAACGCGGGCCGGAGTGGGGGTGGTCATGGAGGCGCAGCCGCCGAGCAGGGCAGCCGCCAAAAGGGCGGTGGACAGCAGTTTCATGGAGTTCTCCGGTGTGGTGTTGTGGACGTTTTTGATGGCGCAGCACACATGTATATGCGGCTGCACAGGGATAAACACCGGCCGGGGCCGGTTTATTCCATCGCCGGAGAAAAAAATACCGCGGTCAGCGGTTGCGGGACTTCATCGCGCGTTCGACCTCGCGCTTGCCTTCGCGGTCCTTGATGGTGTCGCGCTTGTCGTGTTCGCCCTTGCCCTTGGCCAGGCCGATCTCGCATTTGACCTTGCCGGCTTTCCAGTGCATGTTCAGCGGCACCAGGGTGAAGCCTTTTTGCTCGACCTTGCCGACCAGCCTGCGGATTTCTTCCTTGTGCATCAGCAGCTTTTTGGTCCGCACCGAGTCGGGCCGCACATGGGTGGAGGCCGTGCCCAGCGGGTTGATCTGGCAGCCGATGATGAACAGCTCGCCGCCGCGCACCACCACGTAGCCGTCGGTGAGCTGCACCTTGCCTTCGCGCAGGGACTTCACCTCCCAGCCTTCGAGCACCATGCCGGCTTCAAAGCGCTCCTCGATGTGATAGTTGAAGAGGGCTTTTTTATTGTCGGCAATGCGCACGGCGGCGGCAGCGGCCTTGGGGGACAGCTTGGCGGAAGGCGTTGCGGCCGTTTTTTTGGAGGAGGATGCTTCTTTGGTGGCCATGGATAAGAGATAGGGGCGAAAACCGGAAAGTACAATTGCGCCCAGCCTTCCATTGTATGAAAACCGTTCACAAGTCCGTTTTAATCTGGTACAACGCCGCCGAGATGTACGCCCTGGTCACCGACGTCGCACGTTATCCCGAGTTTTTGCCGTGGTGCGACCAGGCCTCGGTGCTGGAGGAGGACGCGCACGGGATGACGGCAAAAATCGGCCTCTCCATCGCCGGCCTCTCGCAGAGCTTCACTACACGCAACACCCACGAAAAGGACCGCAAGGTCAGCCTCAAGCTGGTCGACGGCCCGTTTTCAAAACTGGACGGCCACTGGGATTTCACGCCGGTGGGCAAGGGCGGCGAAAGGGCCTGCAAGGTCGAATTCAGCCTGCGCTATGACTTCGACAACGCCGCGCTGGCGGCGCTGGTCGGACCCGTGTTCGACAAGATCGCGGGCAGCCTGGTGGATGCTTTTGTCAAAAGAGCCTCGGACGTCTATGGCGAGCCCTGAGGGCGGCACTTCGCTGGCCATCACCCTGGTTTATTCTCCCGCGCCACGGCAGGTGCGGGAATGGACGCTGGAGCTGGCAGCCGGCACAACGGTCGCCCAGGCCCTGGCGGCCAGCGGACTATTCAAGGAGTTTCCCGAGCTGCGGGCCGCCCGCCTGGTGCTGGGCATCTGGGGCCGCAAAACCACGCCGGGACATGTGCTGCACAAGCAGGACAGGGTGGAAATCTACCGCGGCCTGCGCGTGGACCCCAAAGTGGCGCGCCGGGAGAGGTTCAACCGCCAGGGCGCCAAGCGGGCCGGGCTGTTTGCCAAAACCCGGGCCGGCGCCAAGGCCGGGTATTAAAGCCGAGTATCAAAACCTGAGAATGCCAACGCTACCGGAGCAGTAGCGCGACAGCTTATTTGCAATCTGTCTCGATAATGCCTTGAAGGCGTTTGGCCTCTGCCGCTTTGGCGTTGTCATCCATGTATTCACGCTCGCCTTTGCTGTTGGTGACGGTGATTCTTTGGCCCGATTGAAAAGCGTTCAGTGCTTTTTTGCTGCGGTCGCAATTCTCCGCCTTGGCTTTGGCGATTTTTTCTTCGTTTGCCCGCTTTTTCGCGGCCTCTTCTTCTTCCGCCTGCTTTTTCTTGGCTTCGAGCTGAGGGTCCTTGCCGGTCAGCTTGGGTGCATTGGGATCGCTTTTGGCCACCGGGGCGGACGCGGCAGCCCCGGGTGTTGCTGCCGGGGCGTCGTTGGCGACGGGCTCCGCAACTATTTTGGCTCCGCGCGGCATTTTCAGGATGTTTTTTTGCGGGATATCGGCCGGCGGGGATCGGTCGCTGTAGACCTTGCGGCCGTCCTTGTCTATCCATTGCCACTGCGCCAGGGCAGTCAGTGAAAATGCACCGCCGGCAACGGCCAGTATGAGTGTTCTTGAGACGAGTTTGAGGTCCATTTCGCGAGTGTAGCGCTGTGTGGCACGGTTTTTTGTCTGTTCGGACGCAAACGGGGCGCAAAGAGCAGGCAAAGCGGCCTTTTTACAACCTGGGCGCAACAGCGGCGATACCGGTGCCGGGGGCGGCGGCGGGAGGGCAAGGGTTAGTACCGACGGGTTTTTGCGACAAGGGTACAATCGTGTTTTTGGAGCCATCCCTATGCGCCTACTCGGCAAAGCGCTCACCTTCGACGACGTATTGTTGGTGCCAGCGTTCTCCCAGGTCCTGCCCAAGGACACTTCACTTTCCACCCAATTCTCCCGAAACATCCGCCTGAACCTGCCGCTCGTGTCAGCGGCCATGGACACGGTCACCGAAGCCCGGCTGGCCATCGCCATCGCCCAGGAAGGCGGCATAGGCATCGTCCACAAGAACCTCACGGCCCAGCAGCAGGCCGCTGAAGTCGCCAAGGTCAAGCGCTACGAAAGCGGCGTCCTGCGCGACCCGGTTGTCATCACCCCCACCCACACCGTGCGCCAGGTCATGGCGCTTAGCGAGCAGCTCGGCATTTCCGGCTTCCCCGTCATCGACGGCGGCCGGGTCGTCGGCATCGTGACGGGACGTGACATGCGCTTCGAATCGCGCATGGACGTGCCGGTCAGCACCATCATGACGCCGCGCGAGCGCCTGATCACCATCTCCGAAACCGCCTCGCTGTCCGATGCCAAGGCGCTGCTCAACAAGCACCGCCTGGAGCGCGTGCTGCTGGTCAACGACAACTTCGAGCTCAAGGGCCTGATCACCGTCAAGGACATCACCAAGCAGACCACCTTCCCGAACGCCGCGCGTGATTCCCACGGCCAGTTGCGTGTGGGCGCCGCCGTCGGCGTGGGCGAGGGCACCGAAGAGCGTGTCGAGGCCCTGGTCAAGGCCGGCGTCGACGCCATCGTGGTCGATACCGCCCACGGCCACAGCAAGGGCGTGCTCGACCGGGTGCGCTGGGTCAAACAAAACTATCCCCAGGTCGACGTCATAGGCGGCAACATCGCCACCGGCGCGGCGGCGCTGGCGCTGGTCGAAGCCGGTGCCGACGGCGTCAAGGTCGGCATAGGCCCCGGCAGCATCTGCACCACCCGCATCGTCGCCGGCGTCGGCGTGCCGCAGATCATGGCCATCGACAACGTCGCCACCGCGCTGCGCGGTACCGGCGTTCCGCTGATCGGCGACGGCGGCATCCGTTACAGCGGCGACATCGCCAAGGCCATCGCGGCCGGCGCCAACACCGTGATGATGGGCGGCATGTTCGCCGGCACCGAGGAAGCCCCGGGCGAGGTCATCCTGTTCCAGGGCCGCAGCTACAAGAGCTATCGCGGCATGGGCAGCATAGGCGCCATGCAGCAGGGCAGTGCCGACCGCTACTTCCAGGAATCGAGCACCGGCAACCCGAATGCCGACAAGCTGGTGCCCGAAGGCATCGAAGGCCGCGTGCCTTACAAGGGCTCCATGGTCGCCATCGTGTTCCAGATGGCCGGCGGCCTGCGGGCCAGCATGGGTTACTGCGGCTGCGCCACCATCGAGGACATGCGCGACAAGGCCGAGTTCGTGGAAATCACCTCGGCAGGCATTCGCGAAAGCCATGTCCACGACGTGCAGATCACGAAAGAAGCGCCAAACTACCGCGCCGATTGAGTTTGACCCGGCCGGCCAGGGCGTCTTGAAAGACGCCCTTTCTTTTTTTGCCTTGAAGAAGCCCCTCATGCAACACCAGAAAATCCTCATCCTCGATTTCGGCTCCCAGGTCACCCAGCTGATCGCGCGCCGCGTGCGCGACGCCCATGTGTTCTGCGAAGTCCAACCCTGCGACGTCAGCGACGACTGGGTCCGTGAGTACGCCAAGGACGGCACGCTCAAGGGCGTGATCCTCTCCGGCAGCCACGCCAGCATTTACGAAGAAACCACCGACAAGGCGCCGCAAGCCGTCTTTGAGCTGGGCTTGCCGGTGCTGGGCATCTGCTACGGCATGCAGGCCATGGCGCACCAGCTGGGCGGCAAGGTCGAAGGCGGGCACAAGCGCGAATTCGGCTCCGCCGACGTGCGCGCCCGAGGCCACACCGCGCTGCTCAAGGGCATCGCCGACTACACCACGCCCGAAGGCCAGGGCATGCTCGACGTCTGGATGAGCCACGGCGACAAGGTCACCGAAATGCCGCCCGGCTTCAAGCTCATGGCGTCCACCGATTCCTGCCCCATCGCCGGCATGGCCGACGAGGATCGCCGCTTTTACGCGGTGCAGTTCCACCCCGAGGTCACGCACACCAAGCAGGGCAATGCCATCCTCAAACGCTTTGTGCTCGATATCTGCGGCACGCGTCAGGACTGGGTCATGGGCGACTACATCAGCGAAGCCGTCGAGAAGATCCGCCAGCAGGTCGGTGACGAGGAAGTCATCCTGGGCCTGTCGGGCGGCGTCGACTCCTCGGTCGCGGCGGCCCTGATCCACCGCGCCATCGGCGACCAGCTGACCTGCGTTTTTGTCGACCACGGCCTGCTGCGCCTGAACGAGGGCGACATGGTGATGGACATGTTTGTCGGCAAGCTGCACGCCAAGGTGGTTCGCGTCGACGCGAGCGCGCAGTTCCTCGGCCACCTGGCCGGCGTCAGCGAGCCCGAGGCCAAGCGCAAGATCATAGGCCGCGAGTTCGTCGAAGTGTTCAAAGCCGAGGCCGCCAGGCTCAAGGCCGGCGACGGTGGCCACAAGGGCGCCAAATGGCTGGCCCAGGGCACGATTTACCCCGACGTCATCGAGTCCGGCGGCGCCAAGAGCAAAAAAGCCGTCACCATCAAAAGCCACCACAACGTGGGCGGCCTGCCCGAGCAACTGGGCCTCAAGCTGCTGGAGCCGCTGCGCGAGCTGTTCAAGGACGAAGTCCGCGAGCTCGGCGTGGCCCTGGGCCTGCCGCACGACATGGTCTATCGCCACCCCTTCCCGGGCCCCGGCCTGGGCGTGCGCATCCTCGGCGAAGTCAAAAAGGAATACGCCGACCTGCTGCGCCGCGCCGACGCGATCTTCATTGAGGAATTGCGCAACTTCAAGGACGCGGCCAGCGGCAAGACCTGGTACGAACTCACCAGCCAGGCCTTCACCGTGTTCCTGCCGGTCAAAAGCGTGGGCGTGATGGGCGACGGCCGCACCTACGACTACGTCGTGGCCCTGCGCGCCGTGCAGACCAGCGACTTCATGACGGCCGACTGGGCCGAGCTGCCCTATGCGCTGCTCAAAAAGGTCTCGGGCCGCATCATCAACGAGGTGCGCGGCATCAACCGCGTGACCTACGACGTCAGCAGCAAGCCGCCTGCCACCATCGAGTGGGAGTGAACGGAGTGGAGGCCTGAGCCATGGCCGGGCAATCCTCGCTATTCGGCTTTGAGGAAGACGCCAAGCCGACGGACAGGCTGTTTTTCGCGCTTTTTCCCGACGCGGAAACTGCGGAACACATTGCCGAGTGCGCCCGACAGCTGCGCGCGCGGCACGGCCTGCACGGCGCGCCGCTCAAAACCGAGCGTTTTCACGTCACGCTGCATCACCTGGGCGACTACGCCGGCCTGGACCAGGGCGTCGTCGACATGGCGAGCCGGGCCGCGGCCGCGGTCAGGGCGGCGCCGTTTTCGGTCACCTTCGACCGGGCCGTGAGCTTTTCGAGTTCCCCGCGCAACCGGCCCTTTGTGCTGCGCGGTGATGCCGGCCTGGCCGAACTGATGGTGTTCCAGCGGGCATTGGGCCTTGAGATGACCAAGGCCGGGCTGGGGCGCTGGGCGAAACCGGCTTACACCCCGCACGTCACCTTGCTCTACGACGACCGCGCGGTGGCCGAGCAGGCCATAGCACCCATCCGCTGGACGGCCGGCGAGTTTGTGCTGGTGCGCAGCCTGATCGGCCAGACACTGCACATTCCTCTGGCCCGCTGGCCCCTGCGGCCCTGAGCCTTTGGCCGGCCCTGCCGGCAGGCCCGGGAAATTCCCGCCGTTTTGGCCTATGCTTCAGCCCATGTACCTGCCACCCCAATTCAAAGGTGACAGCGCCCAGGCCGCGGCGCTGATCCATGATCACCCCTTCGCCAGCCTGATCAGCGTCGACGACGCGGGCCTGCCCTATGTGACCCATTTGCCGCTGCACCTTGAAATGCGGGGCGAACAGATGGTCTTGCTGGGTCATGTGGCCAAGCCCAACCCGCACTGGCGCTACCTGCAGGCAAGGCCCCAGGCCGTCGCGACATTCCTCGGGCCGCATGCCTACCTGTCGCCCAAGGTCTACCCCGACCTGGCGCGGGTGCCGACCTGGAACTACCTGGCCGTGCACTGCACCGTGCAAGCCACACTGCTTGAAGACCCGCTGGCCAAGGACCGTTTGCTCAAAAAGCTCATAGGCGACCATGAGCCGCCTTATGCCCAGCAGTGGCGTGACCAGGGCGAGGAATTTGCCCACAAGATGCTGGCCGGCATCGTGGGCTTTGAGCTGCAGGTGACCGAGCTGCAGTGCAAGCTCAAGATCAACCAGCACAGGCGTGAGGCTCATGCCGCGATGAAGACTATTTACGCCGCCGGCAATGAAAACGAGCGCGCCCTGGCCGGCTGGATGGATCGCCTGGGCATGGCCGCCGGCAATGACACCCCCAAGGAGGCTTGATATGCGCGGTATTTTCAGCATGGTGGGCCTGCTGGTCGTTTTGGCCATCGTGGGCCTGCTGGTCAAAAAGCAATTGAGCACCCAGGTGGCTGTCCCGGCGGCCGCCGGCATGCCCGCCGTTTCCGCCAACGCCCCGCCGCAGGTGCAAAGCCAGCAAGCGCAGCAACAGGTCAAGCAGTCCGTGGAGGGCGCCCTGCAGCAGGCGCGCCCCATGCCGGAAGAGAAATAAGGCCGGCGGCAGCCGCTGCCATGTCCATGAGCGACGAGATTTTCATGCAACAGGCGCTTGCCCAGGCGCGCCAAGCCGCCGCCGCAGGCGAAGTGCCCGTGGGCGCGGTGGTGGTGCGGCGCGGCGAGGTCATAGCGACCGGCCGCAATGCGCCGGTTGACGGCCACGACCCGACGGCGCATGCCGAGATCGTGGCCCTGCGCGCTGCGGCGCACGCGCTGGGCAACTACCGGCTCGACGACTGCGAACTCTTTGTCACGCTGGAGCCCTGCGCCATGTGCAGCGGCGCCATGCTGCACGCGCGGCTCCAGCGCGTGGTGTTCGGCGCGCTGGATCCCAAAACCGGCGCTGCCGGCTCGGTCCTCAACCTGTTTGAGCAGCCGCGCTTGAACCACCAGACCACCTTGCAGGGCGGCGTGCTGGCGCAGGAATGCGGCGACCTGCTGCAGGCCTTTTTCCGCCAGCGGCGCGCCGACAAGCGCGAAGAGGCCCGGTTGGCGCACCCGCTGCGCGAGGACGCGCTGCGCACGCCCGACGCGGCCTTTGACGGCCTGCCAGGCTACCCCTGGCCGCCTCGTTATGTCAGCGAGCTGCCGGCGCTGGGCGGGCTGCGCATGCATTACCTGGATGAAGGCGCAAGAACCAGAGAAGGCGAGGGCGGCCTGACCTGGCTGTGCCTGCACGGCAACCCGGCCTGGAGCTATCTGTACCGCAAGATGATTCCCGTGCTGCTGGAGGCCGGGCATCGTGTGGTCGCGCCCGACCTGGTCGGCTTCGGCAAAAGCGACAAGCCCAAAAAAGACAGCTTCCACAGCTTTAGCACCCATCGCCAGATCCTGCTGGAACTGGTCGAAAGCCTGGACCTGCGGAACGTGGTGCTGGTGGTGCAGGACTGGGGCGGCCTGCTGGGCCTGACGCTGCCCATGGCGGCGCCGCAGCGCTACCAGGGTTTGCTGGTCATGAACACCACGCTGGGCACCGGCGATGCGCCGTTGCCCGCGGGCTTTGTGGCCTGGCGCGAGATGTGCGCGAAAAACCCCGAGTTCGACGTGGCACGCCTGTTCGCCCGTGGCAACCCGCAGATGAGCGCCGCCGAGTGCGCGGCCTACAGCGCGCCCTTTCCCGACAAAGGCCACCGCGCGGCCTTGCGCGCCTTCCCGCCCATGGTGCCGGACACACCCGATGCCGACGGTGCCGCCATTTCACGGCAGGCGCGCGGCTTCTTGCAGAACGACTGGGCCGGCCGCACGCTGATGGTGGTGGGGGCGCAGGACCCGGTGCTGGGCCCGCCCGTCATGCATGACCTGCGGGCCCTGATCCGCGGTTGCGGCGAGCCCGTAGTGCTGGCACAGGCCGGGCATTTTGTGCAGGAACACGGCGAGCCGGTCGCGCGCCAGGCCCTGGCTTTTTTCAGCCCGGCAGCCTGAAGACCGGCAAGTGCCAGCCCATGAAGATGGCGCAGATCCGCAGTGCCGCCACGGCGACCAGGCCCACCCCGAAAGCCCATGAAGGCTTGAGCCCCAGCGCCTTGAGCAGCAGGTAAAGCGTGATGCCGGCGATCGCGGCGCTGGCGTAAATGTCCTGGCGCAGCAGCAGCGGTACCTGGTTGCTGCAGATGTCGCGCATCAGGCCGCCCGCCACGCCGGTCATGGTGCCCATCACCACCACGATGATGGGGGACAGCCGCGCGGCTTCGGCCAGCTGCGCGCCCGACAGCGCGAACAGCGCCAGCCCCAGTGCGTCGGCCACCAGCAAAGCCTGCGACGGAATCGGCAGCAGCCGCACATACAGCATGGTGCCCAGGGCCGCCGCGGCAATCACCAGCAGGTAGGCCGGCCTGGCCATCCAGAACACCGGGTGGCGGTTCATCAGCAGGTCGCGCAGGGTGCCGCCGCCTATGGCGGTCAGTGCCGCCAGCACCAGCACGCCCAGCAGGTCGAGCTGCAATCGCCCGGCAGCCAGCGCGCCGCTCACGGCAAAGACGGCAACGCCCAGCAGGTCCAGCACATACAGCATCATGGTGGGCCCGTTTATACCTGCAGCCGCGCCGGCGCGGAAAGTTGCGGCGGCAGTGGGATACTTGCAGCCGTGAAAAAACATATCTACATCTACTCCCCCTCCAGCGCCGTGCGCGACAAAGCCGCTTTCAAGCGCGGCGTGCAGCGCCTCACCGCCCTGGGCCATGAAGTCGAGGTCGACACCGACGCGCTCGCGCGCCACCAGCGTTTTGCCGGCGACGACGACACCCGGCTGGCGGCCATACACCGCGCGGCCGGCAGCGGCGCCGACGTGGCCCTGATCTCACGCGGCGGCTACGGCCTGTCGCGCATCCTGCCGGGCATCCCCTACAAAGCCGTCGCCAAGGCCATCGCAGGCGGCACGCGTTTTGTGGGCCTGAGCGACTTCACGGCCTTCCAGATGGCAGTGATGGCCAAGACCGGCGCGGTGACCTGGGCCGGTCCGGCGCTGGGCGAGGATTTCGGTGCCCAGGCGCCGGACGAGATCACCGAAGCCTGTTTTGACGACCTGGTCACGGGGCAGGGTGAGGGCACGGGCTGGCAATTGCCCAAACCCGCGGCCGATGCCAAGCCGACCGCCGATTTCATGATCAAGGACGCCGTGCTCTGGGGCGGCAACCTGGCCATGCTGTCCTCGCTGGTGGGCACGCCCTACCTGCCCAATGTCAAGGGCGGCATCCTGTTCATCGAAGACGTCGCCGAGCATCCCTACCGCGTGGAACGCATGCTCACCCAGCTGCTGCATGCCGGCGTGCTGGGCCAGCAAAAAGCCATCATCTTCGGGCAGTTCACGAATTACGCGCTGGTGCCGCACGACAAGGGTTTCAAGCTGGCGACGGTGATTGCCTGGCTGCAAGGCAAGGTCAAGGCGCGCGTGCTGACGGGATTGCCTTTCGGCCATGTGCCGACCAAGGTGGTGCTGCCGGTGGGCCTGAAAACCACTCTGGCGGTGGAGGGGCGCGACGCCTTTGTGCTCTGGGGCCATCTGCACTGAGCGGGCAGGCCGGCGCGCAGGGCGCCGGCTGCGAGCGGACAAAAATAAACCAGCTAGAAGCTGGTTTAAAAAGTTGCCTTGGAGGCCAGGAAGAAACTGGAGAAACTGAAAAAGAACTAACGAAGGAAAGGAAAAAAAGGGGTTCAGGTGGTGAGCGGGCTGGACCGCGAACTCAGTCCGCGCGGCAGCATGCCCTTGAATTTGTCGCTGATGCGGCTGACTTTTTCACGGGCGATGGTCTCACCGTGCATGGCTGCCAGCACGGCCATCACGTCGCCGCGGGTGTACCACAGGCTCTGCACGTCCTGGGCGTAGCGCACGCGGCGGGTGATCTTGGGATAGTGTTTTTCGCCGAATTCGCCGAGCTCGTCGAGGATGAACTGGCGGATGTCCTCGGTGCGGTCTTCCAGTATGGAAGGTGTGACCTCGCCAGAGCCCAGCAAAGCCATGAAGCTGCTTTTCAGATTCGGTTTTAACCAGCGCATGTGTTTCACAACTTTCTACCGGAACATCCGTGGGATATTTGTCCGCGTCCCCGCGGAACGGCGTCTTCTGTTAGATTAAGACGACATCTAAGGATATGCAAGGTGTTTTGTGTGAAATGGTTAACGCAAAACAACAAATGAATCAAGGAGTTAGTAACCAGATGTCAAGTAGATTCTGGTTTTGAACACTGTCTAAATCTTTAGGCCTACAGGGGGATTTTTCCTGTGAGTCGAAAGTCACTCATCCTCTTTTTGGGCATTATTCACCATTTTTTGGGCCTTCCCCCGGGCCTTCTTCAAGCCTTTTCCGGACCGCCATGAGCACACAAATGACCGTATATCCCGCGCATTACATCAATGGCCAGTGGGTCAAGGCCCAGTCTCCCGAAACCCTGCCCGTCCATGATTCCAGCACCGAGGCGCTGATGGCGACGGTGCCCGCCGGTACCGCTGCGGAGGCCGAAGCCGCCGTGCTGGCGGCCCGCGCGGCCTTTGAAGGCTGGGCGGCCCTGCCGGTCGAGACGCGCGCCGCCTACCTGGACAAGGTGGCGGCCGGCGTCAAGGCCCGCACCGAGGACCTGGCCGTGGCCATTGCCCGCGAAGTCGGCATGCCCCTGAAGATGGCCCGCGCCGTCCAGGTGGGCGGCCCGGCCTGGCACTGGGGCAACTTCGCCAAGGTGGCGCGCCAGTTCCAGTGGGAAAAAACCGTCGGCAACTCGCTGGTGGTGCGCGAGGCGATAGGCGTGGTCGGCTGCATCACGCCCTGGAATTTCCCGCTGAGCCAGATCACGCTGAAGATCGCCCCGGCCATGGTGGCCGGCTGCACCGTGGTGCTCAAGCCCAGCGAAATCGCCCCGGTCAACGCCATGATCCTGGCCGAGATCATTCATGAGGCGGGCCTGCCGCCCGGCGTGTTCAACCTGGTCAACGGCATGGGCCCGGTGGTGGGCGAGGTGCTGGCCACCCACCCGGAAGTCGACATGGTGAGCTTTACCGGCTCCACCCGCGCCGGCAAGCGCGTGGGCGAGCTGGCCAGCCAGACCATCAAGCGCGTGGCGCTGGAGCTGGGCGGCAAGTCGGCCAGCGTGGTGCTTGACGACGCCAATTTCGAGGCCGCCGTCAAGGGCACGGTTTCGGCTTGCATGCTCAACAGCGGGCAGACCTGCTCGGCCCACACCCGCCTGCTGGTGCCGGCCGGGCGCTATGAAGAGGTCAAGGCCCTGGCCCAGGCCGCCATCGCCAAGTTCAGCATAGGCCCCAGCCTGGAGGAGGGCAGCAAGCTGGGCCCCCTGGTCAGCGCCAGCCAGCGCGACCGCGTACTGGGGTTCATCCGCACCGGCATCGAGGAGGGCGCGGACGTGATCGCCGGCGGCGCCGAGGCGCCCGCTTTCGACAAGGGCTATTTTGTCCAGCCCACCATCTTGGGCATCAAGGCCACCGACACGCTGGCCCAGGAGGAAATCTTCGGCCCGGTGCTGGTGGTCATTCCCTACAAGGACGAAGAGGAGGCCGTGGCGATCGCCAACAGCACCATTTACGGCCTGGGTGGCGCCGTCTGGAGCGGCACCGACGAGCACGCCATGAAAGTGGCGCGCCGCCTGCGCACCGGCCAGGTCGACATCAACGGCGGGCCTTTCAACGGCCAGGCGCCCTTCGGCGGTTACAAACAGTCGGGAAATGGCCGCGAAAACGGCGTGTATGGCTTTGAGGAGTTCCTGGAATTCAAGGCCATGCAGCTCAAACCCAGCGCGAGCTGAGTTTTTGCGCCCCCGGCCCTCCCGCCGCCCGGCCGGGTAAGTGGCCGTGGCACCGCGGCGGTGCGCCTTTGTCATAAGTTCTATGTGCTACTTATGTTTTAATGGCGTCAAAACTACAAGCAGTTACATCGATTTATGGCAGAAGTTACCGTCGTTTTTGCCGATCTCACAGGAAGCACCGGGGTTTTTGAATCACTGGGCAATGCCAAGGCCACACAGGCCATCACGCGACTGACCCAGTGGATAGGCAAGGTCTGCCATGCCTACCGCGGCCACGTCGTCAAATACCTCGGCGACGGCGTGCTGGTGGTGTTTCCCGACAATGCGGACGCCGTCGACGCAGTGACCGAACTGCAGCGGGTTCACCGCGATCGCATTCGCAATTGGCCCGAGCAGCTCAAGATGCGCCTTCAAGTGGGCGTGGCGCGCGGCGAAATCGTCGAGCAGGACGGCGACTGCTTCGGCGACGCCGTCAACCTGGCCTCACGCCTGAGCGACCTCTCGGGCCCCGACCAGATCCTGGCCACCGACGCCGTCATCCGGCACTTACCCTCTGACACACTCGTGCGCTCGCGCAGCCTGGGTGCGCTGGAAATCCGCGGCCGCAGCGAGGCCTGCCTGGTGCACCGCATCGAATGGCAGTCCGAGGTCATGTCGGAGTCCTTCACCGTACCCGCCAGCCTCACGGTGCCGCCGGCGACGCCGCCGGCCGCCGCCCTGGCGCTGATCGAGCTGTGCTGGCTGGACATCAACACCGCCTTCGCCTCGACCGAGCTGCCCATCTTCCTGGGCCGCGACCAGGATGCGCATTTTGTGGTGCAGGATCCGCGCGTGTCCCGCCGGCATGCCCGGATCGAATACCGCGCCGGCAAGTTTTTCCTCGAAGACGTCAGCAGCTACGGCACCTGGGTGCGCTTTTCCGACAACGCGGCGGTGATCGCGCTGCGCCGGCAGGAGTGCGTGTTGCTGCTCGAAGGCGAGATCGCGCTGGGCGCTCCCTTTGAGGATTTCACCGTGCCCACCGTCAGTTTCAAGTTTGCCGACGGCAAAATGCACTTGCAGAAAAAGTAGGCCGGGGCCATCCTGCCGGGTGCGGGATGCCAAAAAAGGCCCGCCACGCACCGTGGTGCTGCCGCCGGGTGGGCTCCATCCGACGAACTTACAGGGAACATGATCTTGGTCTGGTTCAAACGGATTTTTGCCGCCTTGGCCGCCTTGCTGCTGCTTGCCGCGGCGGCCCTGGGCATTTATGTGTACCGGGCCAGTCCCGCGCTGGACGGTGAGCTGCGGGCCGCCGGCCTGCGGGATCGCGTGACCCTGGCGCGCGACCCGTCCGACGTCACCCACATCAAGGCCCAATCACCGCGCGACGCCTGGTTTGCCCTCGGCTATGTGCATGCCCAGGAACGCGGCTGGCAGCTCGAGTTCAACCGGCGCGCAATGCACGGTGAACTCTCCGAGGTGTTCGGGCCGGCCACGCTGGACACCGACAAGCTGCTGCGCACGCTGGGCGTGGTGCGCGCCGCCGAACGCCAGTGGCAGGGCCTGCCCGCCGAGGGACGCGAGGCCATGCAGGCCTACAGCGAGGGCATCAACGCCTTTTACGCCGGCTCGCCGCAGGCCTTGTCCCCCGAGTTCCACATCCTGGGCGTCAAGCCCGGCGGCAGTTCCGGCACGGCCTGGTCGCCCACCGACAGCCTGGCCTGGTCGCTGATGATGGCGCTGGACCTGGGTGGCAACTGGGGCACCGAATTCGCGCGCCTGTCCGCCGCCCGGGTGCTCAAGACCCCCGAACTCTGGCAGCTGTTCCCGCCTTATCCCGGCGAAGAGCCGGCGTCCAAGGTGGACTTCAGCAAGCTTTACGCCGAGCTCGGCGTGTACCGGGCTGAGCTTCCCGCCACCCAAAAGGTTTCCCGCGGCCCGGACGCCGGCGCGGTCGCCATGGCGCAAGGCATCAACGACTGGGCCGAGGCGCTGGGCGAGGTCGATGGCAAGGGTTCCAACAACTGGGTGGTGGCGGGCGCGCACAGCACCAGCGGCAAGCCCCTGCTGGCCAACGACCCGCACCTGGGCCTGTCGGCGCCGGCCATCTGGTACTTCGCGCGCCTGCAGGCGCCCGCCGCCGGGGGCGGTCCCGGGCTGGACGTCATAGGCGCGACCTTGCCCGGCCTGCCTTTTGTGGTTCTGGGCCGCACCGAAAAAATGGCCTGGGGATTCACCAACACCGCGCCCGACGTGCAGGACCTGTACCTCGAGCAGATCAATCCCGCCAACCCCGGGCAATACCGCATCCCGGCCGCCGCAGGCAGCGCCTGGGCCGACTTCCAGACCCGCCGCGAAACCATCAAGGTCAAGGGCCAGCCCGACGTGCCGCTGGATGTGCGCGAGACCCGCCACGGCCCGGTGCTCAGCGATGTGCAGAAATCGCACGCCGAGCTGCTGGACACCCGCAAATACGTCATCGCACTGCGCTGGAGCGCGCTGGACGCCGACAACCAGACGGTGCTCGCGGGCCTGCGCATCAACCGCGCCCAGTCCGTGCAGGAGCTGGTGGACGCCTTCGCGGCCCACCACTCGCCCATGCAAAACGTCGTGGCGGCGGACGTCGCGGGCGGCCTGGCCTTCAAGGCCGCCGGCAAGGTGCCGCTGCGCAGGCCCGACAACGACATTCGCGGCATCGCGCCGTCGCCGGGATGGGACGCCCGCTACGACTGGGCCGGCTGGCTGCCGTATGCGCAAACGCCCGAGGCCGGCCGCGCCGCCATCGAGGCCAAGGGCTGGTGGGCCACGGCCAACCAGCGCATCACGCCGCCGGCTTATCCCTTCTTCATGGGCCAGGACTGGACCGTGCCTTACCGTTACGACCGGATCGAGCAGCTGCTGGCGGCCGCGCCAAAGCACGATGTGGCCTCCATGCAAAAGATCCAGGCCGACCTGCTGTCGCCCGCGACGCTCAAGCTGTTGCCTTTCCTGCAAAAAACGCTGGCGCAGCCGGTGAAACACCCGCTGGCCGAAGCCGCGCGCAAAGCCCTGGCCGGCTTTGACGGCAGCATGCGCGCCGACCAGGCCGCGCCGCTGGTATTTGCCGCCTGGGCCGACGAACTCACGCGCGGCATCCTGGGCGGCAAGCTCGGCGAGGCGACCTTCAGGCCGCTTTACGGCAAGCGCCATTTCAGGAGCGCGCTGGAGGACATCCTGGAGCGCCAGGACCTCAGCTGGTGCGGTGCGGCCGGTTGCCAGGCGCAGTCCGCGGCGGCGCTGGCCCGGGCGCTGGACCGGCTGCAGGCGGCTTACGGCGCCGACGTGGGCGGCTGGACCTGGGGCAGGGCGCACCCGGCCTTGTCGGCGCACAAACCCTTCGGCAACGTCGCCTGGCTCGCGCCCTGGTTTGACGTGCGCGTGCCCACGGGCGGCGACCCGTTCACGGTCAACGTGGGCCAGTACTGGGCCAACGGCGACGCCACGCCCTTTGCCAACCGGCAGGCCGCGTCCCTGCGCGCGGTGTACGACATGGGCGACCCCGAGAAATCCCTTTTTATCTACCAGACCGGGCAGAGCGGCCTGGTGTTTTCCGGCCGCTACCGCGACATGCGGGACAGCTGGGCCGCCGTGCAATACCGGCCCCTGCAAATGAACCCGCCGGCCTTTGCGCACCAGCTCACGCTGACGCCCTGAAGCCTTGTGACGCTCACGCCGGGATCGCGTCCACGTTGAGCCGGTCCCAGTGGCGGTGCTGCGCGATCGCCGCCAGCAAATCCTGCGACACCTGGCCGTCCGTGACCTTGCGCGCATCGGCAATGATGACGCCCGGCGTGGGCTCGCTGACGGCTTCCGGGTCTTTGCCCAGGCTGAAACCCAGGGTGGACAGCAGCTGCGCGCCGTCGTTCACCGCGCAAATCGTCTTGCAGTGCTTGTAGGCCTCGAGCACAAAGTGCACCGCCTCGCCCATGGCGCCCAGCGTGGCGGCGCTCTCGCTGCCGCCGGGTATCAGCACCGCGTCGAACATCACCGAGGGCATGTTGGTGAAAGTGTGGTCCACCGCCAGCTGCCGGCCCGATGAGGTGCTCACGGTGCCCAGGTGCGGCGCGACCAGCTTGCACTGGGCGCCGGCGTCCTGCAGGTCCTGCTGCAGGCGCTTGAGCGCCGCGGCCTCCACGCCGTCGGCCACCAGGATGGCCACCTTGCGGGTCTTGGCGCTGCCGCCCGGGCGGCCCACCATGCGCAGGGCCGGGTCTTCCTCCACCTTGCTGGTGATGCGGTGCTCGCGAAAACCCAGCCGGCCGGCCGCGGCCTTGGGGTCGGGCGGCTTGATGCCCAGGGGCGCTGCCACGCGCGTGGCCAGCTTCAGGTCCACATGGGCCAGGTTGTCCACCATGCGCTGGCGGATCTCGGGCACTTCCACCTTGGACAGTTCAAAACGAAAGGCCGCCACGATATGGTCTTTCTCCGGCAGGCTCTGGCTGTTCCAGAACAGCGCGGCCTGCGAAAAATGGTCGTCAAACGATGGGCTGCGGCGCCGGATTTTCGGCGGCTCCAGTTGCTCCGGATAAGACTGGAAGCCCTGCGCGCCGCCGTCCACCCTGAACTCGGTGCCGTTGCCCAGCGTGTTGGGCTCGTAGGCGACCCGGCCCTTGGCGATGGCCTGGCGGTGCATGCCGTCGCGCTGGAAGTTGTGCATGGGGCAGACCGCCCGGTTGATCGGGATCTCATGGAAGTTGGCGCCGCCCAGGCGCGACAGCTGGGTGTCGGTGTACGAGAACAGCCGGCCCTGCAGCAGCGGGTCGTTGGAAAAATCAATGCCCGGCACCAGGTGGCCCGGATGGAAGGCCACCTGCTCGGTTTCAGCGAAGAAGTTGTCCGGGTTGCGGTTCAGCACCATCTTGCCTATGGGCTGCACCGGCACCTGCGATTCGGGAATCAGCTTGGTCGGGTCGAGGATGTCGAAGCCCAGTTCCGCCTCCTTGCCCTCGTCGACGATCTGCACACCCAGTTCCCACTCCGGGAAGTTGCCGCTTTCAATCGCCTCCCACAGGTCGCGCCTGTGGAAATCGGGGTCTTTGCCGGCGATCTTCTGCGCCTCGTCCCAGGCCAGGCCGTGCACGCCCAGCTTGGGTTTCCAGTGGAATTTGACGAAGAAGGCGCCACCCCGCGCATTGATGAAACGAAAGGCGTGCACCCCAAAGCCCTCCATCATGCGAAAGCTGCGCGGCAGGGCGCGGTCCGACATGGCCCACATCAGCATGTGGGTGGATTCGGGCATCAGCGAGGCGAAGTCCCAGAAGGTGTCGTGGGCGCTGGCCGCCTGCGGCATCTCGTTGTGCGGTTCCGGCTTGACCGCATGGACCAGGTCCGGGAATTTGATCGCGTCCTGTATGAAGAAGACCGGGATGTTGTTGCCCACCAGGTCGTAATTGCCCTCGGCGGTGTAGAACTTCACCGCGAAGCCGCGCACGTCGCGCACAGTGTCGGCCGAACCGCGGGAGCCGGCCACGGTGGAAAAGCGCACGAAGACCGGTGTTTCCACATCCGGGTCCTGCAAAAAGCCGGCGCTGGTGTACTGCACCATGGACTTGTAGGCCTTGAAATAGCCGTGCGCGCCCGCGCCCCGGGCATGCACCGCGCGCTCCGGAATGCGCTCATGGTCGAAGTGGGTGATTTTTTCGCGGAGTATGAAGTCCTCCAGCAGGGTCGGGCCGCGCACCCCGGCTTTCAGCGAGTTGTGGTTGTCCGGGATCTGCAGGCCCTGGTTGGTCGTCAGTACCGGGGCGCTGCCCGCGGTGAAGCTTTCCAGCTGGGTCTTCTTGTCTTTGGCGCCGTCCGTGGTCCGGTGGGGGCTGGCAGTGTTGCGCTTGGAGGGCGGCATGAACATCCTTGTGTCAAAAAAAGAGGCTCCGCCTGGGGCTGGTGGCCCACAGGCGGATGCGGGAGGGAAGGTGCGCAAACATCGGCCAAGCACCGGCGCCGTGTGGCGGTCAGTTGTCGAGCAGGCCTTCCAGCACTTTGACCGTGGCCAGCAGGCCCAGCGCGGCAATCGTGCCCGCCAGGCACCAGGCCATGAATTCCTGCAGGACTTGCGCGATGCTGTCCGGCAGGGCCATGGACACCAGGAACAGGCCCGCCGCGCAGACCAGCACCGTCAGGAAAGCATGGAGCAGGTCGATATTGCGAGGGTCGGCGTGGACCCGCCAGGCGGTCAGCAGCCCCGCGGCCATGCCTGTCAAAAGTCCGGCCATCAGCTTCATGGTGGTGGTTTCCTGTGCTTGGGTGATCGTCACTGAGGTGGTGCATGGACATTACGGGCTCGCGGCCGGCCTGGCGGTAGCCCGACGTCGGCGTGCCATGTAAGGGCTTTCTGCTCCTCGCGTAAGACACCGCTTACCGGCCCACCAGGAACTGGCGCGGGTGCGCTTTCTTCCCCGGTCCCATGGTTTTTGAAGAAGCCCGCGGCGCCGCGTGGCCTTTTCTCCTACAAGGCCATGCTCGCCCCTCCGGCACAAAGCCGCGGGCAGCACACGTAAATTCAAGGACATGAAAACCGGCATGAGCCCACCCCACCATCCTTGTTTGCCTTTGTTGCGGATCGGCACCCCACCATGAAAATGCGAACCTACCTCGTGGAAGACAATCCGACCATCCGCGACAACCTGATCAGCACGCTGGAAGAGCTGGCGCCCGTGCAGTCGGTCGGCAGCTGCGAAACCGAAGACGAGGGCACCGAATGGCTGACGCACCATGAAGGCCAGTGGGACCTGGCCATCGTCGACCTGTTCCTCAAGCAGGGCAGCGGCCTCAGGATCCTGCAAGCCTGCCGCGAGCGCAGCCCCTCGCAGAAGATCGTGGTCTTCAGCAACTACGCCACGCGCGAAATGCGCATGCGCTGCGCCGAGCTGGGCGTGGACGCGGTGTTCGACAAGTCCACCGAAATCGATTGCCTGCTGGCCTACTGCCTCACGCAGAGCCGCAAGCTGGAAACCGCGGCCAATGACGACTCCAGGAACGCACTGGATGCAAGGCTGCAGTCCGCCTGAGCCCCAACCCGCAGCACAGCCAGCCCGGACCATGAGCACACCTGCGGCTTCACTCGCCGATATGCCTCTTGAGCTGCCGCCCTATAGCGGGCCCAGGCGGCTGGATGACGATGTGTTCCAGACGGCCGAAGAGGCCGTGCGGGTTGAAGGGCAGGGCAGTGCCGCCGCGCTGCCGCTACCGCCATTCGGTTCTGCCGTCGCCGGCAAGCGTGGTTTGCCGTTCACGCAGGCCGTCCGCGCGCATGTCGCGGCCCGGCCCTGCCAGTCAGCCCTGCTGGCCGCCGCGGCGGGCGCACTGGCCATGCTGGCCTTGCGCTCGCAACTGCGCGGCCGCCTGCAGCTGGCGCGCCGGTCCCGCTTGCGATAAGGCCGCAGGCGTCCCTGAATCAAGGAAAACTCCATGCCCCTGCATCTTCATGTTCCCCAGCCGCCGCCCGGCACACCGGGCATCCACATTCCCGAGGAAGTCCCGCCGCTGATCGTGCCGCCCGAACCGGGCATGCCGCCCGAGATCACCGATCCACCGCCGCCCGAGCCCACGCTGCCGATCCGCGAGCCGGGCACCCACGTGCCGCCCCAGGCCAGGCCGGCCAGGACTTCCGACTTCTAGCCATTCGCTTCCAGTTCAGGAGGCCTGCTGGCGCTGGTATTCGGCCCGCTTCATGCTGAGGTAGCTTTCCTTGTCCACCTCATGCAACTGCCGGGCGTACTGCTCGGTCGCGTCGAACCAGTGCTGCAGCCGCGCCTCGAGTTGCTGGGCCGGCGGCTTGTCCAGCGAGGCCAGGTAGGCCTCTATCGCCAGGTAGTAGCGCATGGTGTTGCGCTCCACCGTGCCGCGCATGCCGTCCACAAAGGCGGTGGTGGTGCCGCGTTGCACCCGCGTGAAACCCACCTTGCCGCTGCCGGCCGTGGCCAGGTAGCCCTGCATGGCCAGGCGGCCGGCGACGCCGTAGCCGTAGGAATAGCGCAGGTGCATAAAGGTCTTGCCGCCGGGAAGCGGCACCGCCTGCAGCTCGATACGGTAGTTGTTGGTGCCCAGGGGGCCTTTGTCCGATCTCAGGTTCGCCGCCAGGTAGTCGGGCGAACTGGCGGCCAGCCGGTAGCTGAATTGCAGCGCAAAAGCGTCTTCCAGCGGCTGCTCGGTCTTTTTGCCGATGTGCATGTTCAGCATGCTCGGGCTTTCGTCGGCGCTCGCATGGCAGTACTTGGTGTTGATGTGCAGTATCAGCATCTCGCACCAGCGCCTGGGGCTTTTGAAGGCGCCGCTGACCGTGGCGAAGGGCGAATTCAGCACCGCGTACGCGCTGCCGGTCACCTCATTGGCGCTTTCGGCCGACTCCAGGAACAGCGGCCTGCGGTAGGCATTCTGCGCAAGCTGCCCGGCCAGCTCCGCGTGCTTTTCGAGCAGGGCCGGCGCGCCGGATTCCGCGTTCGCGGCGGCTGCCTGCGGCGCTTGCGCCGCGGCCGGGAAATGGGCGGCGCAAAGCAGCCAGCCGCACAGCAGGGCACGGCGCCCCAAACGTCGAAGAGAACTCATGGCCTCAGTGTGCCAGCGCGAACGAGGCCTGTTGTGCATACGCTCCCTCGTCCTACACGGAGTCGCCGCGAGCCTGAAGCCTGCGGCCGTTCAGGCTTGCGCCGTCTCCGCCCGCGCCGGCGAATCTGCCGCGGCGGTGGCTTCGAATTGCAGCGTGAGCCGGTTCTCCGCGCGAACCATGTGTACGGATTCCTGCTGCGCCAGTACCTGCACATCGCGCCAGTCCAGCAGGCGGTAGGGCGGCTTGTCCGCCGCGCGCATGGGCTCGGCGGCATCGTCCGGCTTGAGCTCGACGTGAAGGGAAAGAATGTCCTGCGCGAATTCCGCCCTTATGAGCACCTTGCCGGGCGCGGCGGCCGCATCGGTCAGCGCGATGAGGGCCGCGGTCAGCACGGTGCGAAGCGCCGACTGGGGCAGTTGCACAAGCGGGCCGCCGGTGTTGTCGACCACCGAAAAACCCTTGAACGACAGCTGCGTCGCCACCATGCCCAGGCATTCCGCGATGCCCGCGCCGGCCATGATCAGCCGCTTTTCCTTGGGTGCCAGCCAGCTCATCAGGTCCACGCAGGATGCGGCCGCTTCCTTGGTCAGCGCCACGATGTCGCGCGCGTTTCTCAGCAGGGCTTGCGGGTCCGTGTCGGTTTTTTGCAGGCGCCGCTCCAGCATGGCCGCCACCATGGCAATCGGCTGCAGCGTTCCCGCCATGTTGTGGCGTATCACCGGGGCCAGCCGGCGCAGCAGCGCGTAGTGCGCCGCTTCCGCCTCACACCTTTGCAATCCGCTTGCCTGTGTTGCCGTGCTGCTGGATGGAACGCTCATGGTGCTGCCGCCGATGGTGGTTTCACAAAAACTGCAGGCGAGTCTGCAGGGCCCACGCCGTGCAGCGACGCACATCCGGTCGCGATATTTTTCAAGGCGTAACTCCAAAATGTACAGCGCTCAAAGGGGAGCTCGTGTAAGCCAAAACCTACAGTTTGGCCCTTGTCACAAGCTCGCCGCACATTGTTTTCGCGCTTAGGAAAATAGTGTGCGATTTGATTGTCATTCTGTATCTTCGCGAGTAATCTCGGTACCCGTTTCTACAAAAAGTTACCCTCAATACAGGATGAACAGCATGGAAGCTTTGACCAAGCTTTCGGTGGTGGAGCGCGACACCGAATTGAAGTCCATTCTCAAATCCCTGAGCGCGCTCAGGCGTGGGGAAGCCGGCGTCACACTGCCAACCGAGTGGGACGGCGTCTATGGAAAGATCGCCGCCGAATTCAACCAGCTGTCGGCCATGACGACCGCGACCACCAGCCGCTGCAAAGGCCTGGCGTCCAAGTCCCGCCTGTCGACACGCGCCAGCCGGCGCCTGCCCGAGGACAAACTCTCGGGCTTCTGGCTGCAGAACGCGATGGCCATCAACACCGTGCTCGACGAAGCCGAGACGGTCACGGAGCAGACCAAGGTGGTGCTGACCGCCTTGACCGACCTCAAAAAAGGCGACGCGCGCGCTTCGTTGCCGCAAGACTGGACCGGCGTGCCCGGCAAGGTGGCCGATGCCTTTAACGACGTGGTTTCTGAAAACGTGCGCATGGCGCGCGAACTCGAACGCCTGAGCCGCGTGGTCGGCAAGCAGGGGCGCCTGAAGGAGCGGGCCTTTGTGCCCGACGCCTCGGGTTTCTGGCGCGACTCCGCCGAGTCCATCAACTCGCTGATCGCCGACCTGGTGCACCCGACCAGCGAAGTGGCGCGCGTGATAGGCGCCGTGGCGCAAGGCGACCTGTCCAAGAGCATGGCGCTGGAGGCCGAGGGCAAGGCGCTCGAAGGCGAGTTCCTGCGCACCGCCATGATCATCAACAAGATGGTGGAGCAGCTGGGCACCTTCTCGGCCGAGGTGACGCGCGTCGCGCGCGAAGTGGGCACCGAGGGCAAGCTGGGCGGCCAGGCCGACGTGCAGGGCGTTGCCGGCACCTGGAAGGACTTGACCGACTCGGTCAACTCCATGGGCTCCAACCTGACAGCCCAGGTGCGCAACATCGCCGAGGTGACGACCGCCGTGGCGGCCGGCGACCTGTCCAAAAAGATCACGGTGGACGTCAAGGGCGAAATCCTCGAACTCAAGAACACCATCAACACCATGGTGGACCAGTTGCGGTCTTTTGCCTCTGAAGTGACGCGCGTCGCGCGCGAGGTGGGTACCGAAGGCAAGCTGGGCGGCCAGGCCGACGTGCAGGGCGTGGCCGGTACCTGGAAGGACTTGACCGACAACGTGAACTTCATGGCCGGCAATCTGACGTCCCAGGTGCGCAACATCGCCGACGTGACCAAGGCCGTGGCAGCCGGCGACCTGTCCAAAAAGATCACGGTGGACGTCAAGGGCGAGATTCTTGAGCTCAAGAACACCATCAACACCATGGTGGACCAGCTTTCTTCTTTCGCTTCGGAAGTGACGCGGGTGGCGCGCGAGGTGGGCACCGAAGGCAAGCTGGGCGGSCAGGCCGATGTGCAGGGCGTGGCCGGCACCTGGAA
>NZ_JBFUJQ010000015.1:0-84713 GCF_056401275.1 Polaromonas sp. P4_F6
GCTAGCCCATAGCTGTGCTATGGGCGTCGCACCGCGCCTTGCATCCCATCCCGAGAAGGTGCTTGCGCGGCCCCGTTTAGACATTGAACAGGCTCTGAGACAATCGGTGCATGTTCGCACCCCTTCAAAACGACACTTTTTTGCGCGCCTGCCTGCGCCAGGCCACCCCCCACACCCCCGTCTGGCTGATGCGCCAGGCCGGCCGCTATTTGCCCGAATACCGCGCCACGCGGGCCCAGGCCGGCAGCTTCATGGGCCTGGCCACCAACACCGACTACGCCACCGAGGTCACGCTGCAGCCGCTGGAGCGCTACCCGCTGGACGCCGCCATCCTGTTCAGCGACATCCTGACCGTGCCCGACGCCATGGGCCTGGGCCTGTCTTTTGCGCTGGGCGAGGGCCCGCGCTTTGCCACCCCGGTGCGCGACGAAGCCGCCGTGGCCAGGCTGCAGGTGCCCGACCTGGACAAGCTGCGCTATGTTTTTGACGCCGTCACCTCCATCCGCAAGGCCCTGAACGGCCGCGTGCCGCTGATCGGCTTTTCCGGCAGCCCCTGGACCCTGGCCTGCTACATGGTCGAGGGCGCGGGTTCCGACGACTACCGCCTGGTCAAGACCATGCTGTACCAGCGCCCCGACCTGATGCACAAGATGCTGGCCGTCAATGCCGACGCGGTGGCCGCCTACCTGAACGCCCAGATCGAGGCCGGCGCCCAGGCCGTGATGATTTTCGACAGCTGGGGTGGCGTGCTGGCCGACGCGGCCTTCAAAACCTTCAGCCTGGCCTACACGGCCCGGGTGCTGGCCCAGCTCAAGCGCGAGCACGGCGGCGTGAAAATCCCGCGCCTGGTGTTCACCAAGGGCGGCGGCCAGTGGCTGGAAGCCATGGCCCAGCTCGATTGCGAGGTGCTGGGCCTGGACTGGACGGTCAACCTGGCCAGAGCGCGCGCCCTGGTCGGCGAACATGGCCCCCAGGCCAAGGCGCTGCAGGGCAACCTGGACCCGAATGTGCTGTTCGCCAAGCCGGCCCAGATTGAGGCCGAGGTGGCCGCCGTGCTGGACAGCTTTGGCGCCCCCCATACCGATACCAGCCGGCCCGGACCCACCCATATTTTCAACCTGGGACATGGCATCAGCCAGCACACGCCGCCCGAAAGCGTGGAGGTGCTGGTAAACGCAGTGCACGCTCACTCTCGCAGCATGCGCACCGCGCGTAGCTGAATCCTTTCGCCTGCCCCTTATTTCCGCCGGCCCGGGGCGTATTTCCACCATGGCTAGCACAAAACCGGGCCCCGCCGGCTGGACTTATGCACAAAAATCTTGTTGCGCCGCCGCAATGCAAGCACCCCGGTCCACCTCGCGCTATCAAAGCAATAGCGCGCGTAAGTTGTTGATTTATATAGAGACTTTAAATTGCTTTTTTTGCGGGCAATTTAAGAAAAGCCTTGATTTACAAGGCTTCGCGCGCTTCGCCGACAAGCTGTCAACAAAGTTATCCACAGAAAATCTGGAAATCTGTAAAGTGGCGCCAAATCAACGACTTAGCGCATTGTCTGGATGTATTTCTCAAGAATTAAACACATTTAGTTACTCTGAATGAGCTATTGGCTGCAAGTCGTCGTCGCGGCGCCCGCGCACAGTTCCATCGCCGGGCCGCTGACTTACCAGAGTGAGTTGCCACTCGCCCTGGGCTCGCTGGTGCGCGTGCCGCTGGGCCGGCGCGAGGTGCTGGGCGTGGTCTGGGAGCTGCTGGCCGACAGCGGCGCGCTGCTGGAAATGCAGACGCGCCACGTGGCCGGCGCGCTGGAAGGCCTGCCGCCGCTGTCCGCCACCTGGCGCAAGCTGGTGCAGTTCACCGCCGCTTATTACCAGCGCTCGCTGGGCGAGGTGGCGCTGGCCGCGCTGCCGCCCCAGTTGCGCGACCTCAGCAATGTGCAGCTGGCGCGGCGGCTCAAACGCCCCATGGCCGACACCCGGGGCGAGCAGGCTGGCGGCCGGTCGCTGGTGCTGAGCGCGCAGCAGGCCGCCGTGCTGGCCGAGTTCCATGCCGACAATCGGCCCGCGCTGCTGTTCGGCGCCACCGGCAGCGGCAAGACCGAGGTCTACCTGCGCGCCGCGGCCCGGGTGCTGGAACTGGACCCGGCCGCCCAGGTGCTGGTCATGGTGCCCGAGATCAACCTCACGCCGCAGCTGCAGTCGCGCTTTGAAGCGCGTTTTGCCCACCTGGGCAAGGAACGCGTGGTGGCCCTGCACAGCGGCCTGACGCCGGCCCAGCGCCTCAAAAGCTGGCTGGCGGCCCACGCCGGCCATGCGCGCCTGGTGCTGGGCACGCGCATGGCGGTGTTCGCCTCCATGCCCAATTTGCGCCTGATCGTGGTCGACGAGGAACACGACCCCAGCTACAAGCAGCAGGAAGGCGCGCGCTATTCGGCGCGCGACCTGGCGATTTACCGCGCCAAGATCGAAACCGAAGACGCCACGCACGCGCACGGCCCCTGCCGCGTGCTGCTGGGCTCGGCCACGCCCTCGCTGGAAAGCTGGCAGGCCACGCTGGCCGGACGCTACCAGCGCCTGGTGATGGATGAGCGAATTGGCACAGGGACGGCCCCATCCACCGGCGAAGAGGCCGCCCCCTACTCCGCCGGGCCGCAGCCGGACACCTCGCCTCCGCCAACAGCCAGGGAGCCTGGCCCCACCGGCGATGCGGGCAGCCTGCCCACGGTGCGGCGCGTGGACATGAACCACCAGCCCAAGCACTGCATCATCGCGCCGCCGCTGCTGGACGCGATCGCCCAGCGCGTGGCGCGCGGCGAGCAGTCGCTGATCTTTTTGAACCGGCGCGGTTATGCGCCCGTGCTGGCCTGCCATGACTGCGGCTGGAAAAGCGAGTGCCCGCATTGCAGCGCGTTTCGTGTCTTCCACAAGATAGACCGGACGCTGCGCTGCCACCACTGCGGCTTCACCGAGCGCGTGCCGCGCGCCTGCCCCAGCTGCGGCAACATCGACATCGCGCCGGTGGGCCGCGGCACCGAGCGGCTCGAAGAACACCTGGCCGAACTGCTGGCCGGCGTGAAGCGGCCCGACGGCGAGCCGGTGCGCATTGCCCGCATAGACGCCGACAGCACGCGGCTCAAGGGCGCGCTCGAATCGCAGCTGGCCAGCGTGCACGCGGGCGAGGTCGACGTGCTGGTCGGCACACAGATGATCGCCAAGGGCCACGACTTCCGGCACATCACGCTGGTGGCCGCCATCAACCCCGACGGCGCGCTGTTTTCCAGCGACTTCCGCGCGCCCGAGCGCCTGTTCAGCCTCTTGATGCAGGCGGGCGGCCGGGCCGGCCGCGATGCGCGCCACAGCGGTGCCAGCGAAATGTGGGTGCAGACCTTCCACCCCGAGCACCCGCTGTTCGCCGCGCTCAAACAGCACGACTACGCGGGTTTTGCCACGCAACAGCTGGCCGAACGCGAGGCCGCCGGCATGTCGCCCTTTGGCTTTTCAGCGCTGGTGCGCGCCGAGGCGCGCACGCAGGAAGTGGCGCAAGGCTTCCTCAACGCGGCGGCCGCGCAAGCCGAGGTGCTGCAGCTCACCGGCAACGGCCAGGTCACCGCCTACCCGGCCGTGCCCATGACGATCCAGCGTGTGGCGAACATCGAGCGCGCGCAGATGCTGGTCGAAAGCCCCTCGCGCGCGGCGCTGCAGCGCTTTCTGGCGAATTGGCAGCCGGTGTTGTTTGAGACGCGCCAGCAGGCCGAATTTAAAAGCCTGATTCGCTGGGCGATTGATGTGGATCCGATTGCGATCTAAGGCCACGACCCACCTTAAAACTGCATCTGCATCCCGGCACTGAGCATGCCCTGCCTGGCTCCTCTACGCAACTCACCGGCCACGCCCAGATAGGCAAAGGCATTGGCTGCGAACCTGCGCGTGCCGTAGAACCCGGCCTGCACAAAGGCTGAACCCGCGCGGGGTGTGCCTATGGTGGTTGCCGTCCCGGCCAGCGATGCACTAAGAACCGGGTTGATCAGGCCCGACGAGTCCGCACCGGCTGCGACGTTGACAAGATAGGTGTTGACCTCTTTCAGGGGATTCGTGCTCCTGGAGCCCAGCGTCAGCCCAATCACTCCGCGCACGGCTCTGCCACTAAAGCTGTCCACGCTCAGTGCAGCCGCCGACGAGCCTTCCGCAAACGAGGATTGCCTGACCTGTTGCCAGGTCAAACGTGCGTAGGGCGTGATGCGGGCAGACTCCAGGTCTGTCGGGCGGCTCAAGCCTGCGCTGAGCAAGGCATGGTTGCTCCGTATGTTTTTGGCCTCCAGGCCAGCGGTGTTGCCCGTGGGATCGTTGCGCGAATTGTTCGTTGAGCTCAGGCCCAAACTTGCCATGCCGTCGAGCACCCATCCATCCACTGCCAGCTTGCCGTACAGGAAGACCGATCCTTGCTGAATATCGCCTGTTCCCTGATCGGCCGTGACATGCGTGTTGGACAGCGTGATCCCGCCTCCGGCCTTGGCGCCGTGTTCCGCATAGGCATCAATGCCGACCACCAGCTGGTACAGATCATTTGAGAAGCCGCTCGCGTTCTGGTCGCCTTGGCGCTTGCCACGCTGGTAGGTGATATCGCCCCATGCCGGGCCCCGGGTCGCGGTGCCATTGCTTGCGCCATCAAGGGGGCCGATGTGGACATCGGCCCCCGCACTGGCAACCAACACCCCCGGGGAGCGGGAGGCACTGAATGCACCGGCCGCAGGCGAAGAAGCCGTTCCATCCAGATGCGACATGACGGCCTGCTGGGCGCGCAGCGCGGCCTGAGGCAAAGCCGCAAGGCTCGCGCCATGAACTTCACCCGCGAGTCCGCGAGTAAAAGCCGGAAGGCTTGCGGCAGTTTGCGCTGACGCGGCAAACAGCAATTGGCTCTGTGCGCTGCTGGTCGAGCCGGCCTGGTTCGCCAGCACGATCCTGTCGAGAGCGCTTGCGGCGGACCGGGCATTGGCATTTTGCGCACTGAGCGTTGTCGCATAAGACCGCGGGATCACCGCGAGGTCCAGGCTGTTGCTGCCCCCGACGTTGTAGAGCTGAACGAACTGCGTGTCCGCCGAAAGTTCCGCGGGTTGCGTCAGCACGGAGAACCGGCCAGAGATCCCGCCATCGGCGCTCACGACGCGAAATCTGTCACCCAGCACCGGGACATAAGGCCTGCTGCCGAAGCCGGATTCAGCTGGCGTGAACAGGCCCGACAAACGCGGCGTCAGGGTTGCGTTCGGCTGGATCACAAACTGGCCGCCGGTGACGCTCAGGAAGGAGTAAAAGCCGGTCGCCCCCACAGGGCTCGCCGCACTGGCCTGCACCGTTCCCGCAATGTCCTGCTGGTAGGTGCTGCCGCCGGCCATCGTCACGGTCGAGTTCACTGCAAGATACCCAGGCGAATTGCCCGGCTTCAAAGTGCCCGCCACCGTCACCGGGCCACGGACGGTACCCGTGCCCATCAAGGTGCTGCCTGAACCGACAAAGACGGGACCCGTTCCGAGTGGGGAAGCGCCGCCGATCACCAAGGTGCCCGAGTTAATGGTGGTGCCCCCTGAATAGCTGTTGTTGCCGGTCAGCAGCAAAGTTCCAGTGCCATTGACGGTCAAACCACCTACCCCGGAAAACGCGCCCGAAAGCTGGGCCGAGCCACTGGTGGGCGCAGTGATGGTGCCGCCCCCGGCGTTGAGCGTAAATGCCCGGCTCGAGTTGTCACCGGACAGGAGTGCCAGTGTTCCACCCGCAAAGACCGGGTTGGCTGTGACACCCACATCACTCAGGCTGTAGAGGCTGCCGGTAGTCATGTTCACGCTGGCGATGGAAAACACCAGGTCCCAGATCGTGGTGCTGCCCGATGCCAGGCCCAACTGCCAGTTCAAGCCGCCATAGGTGCCCGAGGTCGTACCGGTCAGGTTGCCCGCCGTCAGGCCGTTAAGCACGCCCGCGTAGGTGCCGACGGCGACCGTGGAACTGCCGTAGATGCCGAAGGTCATGCTGCCGGTTACCGCGGAAGCGGTGAGCTTTCCATAAGTGGACGGGCTGTTGATGATGATCCGGTAGTCCACGGGCAGAGCCCCGGTGTAAGTGAGGGAGCCATTGGCATTGCCGGCGCCTTGCAAATTGTTGAGCGTATTGAGCACACCCGCGTTGTTGGTGATGGCGGAAAACGGGCCAATGATGGACCCGGTATTGGTCAAAGTAGTGATCGTGCCGCCATTGAGGACAACGCCGCGCCGCACGCCCGATGAAATCTGTCCGGTGTTGATCAGCGTGGTCAATGTGCCATTGACGGTGACACCGAATTGCGAGCCGGTGGAAATGGTTCCGTTATTGGTCAGCGACGAAGAGGTCGACGATGACAGGACAGACACGGGATCGCCATTCCTGTTACTGGGCGCATCGTTTGACACCGTCACACCCGCGTTGATGGTGACATTGGCGCCCGTATCCAGCGTCAGGGGCTTGACATTGCCGCCCGCACAGCTGGCGCTCACCACCAGGGTTGAAGTGACAGTGACACCGCCATTGCACACCGCCCAGGCCTTGCCCTGTGGAAGTGCAGAACAAAGCACTCCGAAAACCGATATGGCAAATCGTTTTTGCAAACCATTGTTTGCATCATTGGGCATGGGTCATCAGACTGGGTTCGAGATTTGAGTGTCTCGGCTTTCATGAGTTTGGCAGGTTCAGTCATGCTAGTCCGATTGCGGTCGGAGCGCCTTGGTAATTGCCGTATTGACGCGCCTGCTGCTATCTGGCGCAACAGAAGATCACATTGGTTTTCGCCAATCCAGCCGTTGCTGTATGTAACCGCATATAACAATGCCGGCGGTATGGCACCCTATGGTGTTGAGACACGCCAGCAGGCCGAATTTAAAAGCCTTATTCGCTGGGTGATTGATGTGGATCCGATTGCGATTTAATTAATGACGAGCCACCAAAACTGGCATTGAGGCTTGCCTTATTTCTTGGGTGCGTGCTCAGAAGGACTCACTAAACGCCTCTTTGAACTCCGGCACGGATAACAAATCGTCGATCACGCGCTGAAGCTTCAGGTTGGTCCTGGAGTAGGTTCGAAGCGGCCGAATGGCGTAAACAAGCGCTTCATATCGAAGGCCGGGTATTGCTTCCCGCAACTCCGAAATGATCTGGTCACGTTCGATCCCTTCCGCAGCGAAACGGCACAACACTTCGATGGCATTTCCTTGCGTCCAGTCGTATTCGCCGTGGGCCGCTTGCCGAAGCAAAGGCAGGGACGACGGGCCGATGTGATACAGGATCTCAAATATCGCGAACTGCCTCGCCGCCATCCACTGACCTAACCCCGGAAACAAATGCGCCAGATCCGGTGGCGGGTCCTGTTTGGCATGAAACTCCTGGCTGAGTTGCTCAATTGCAGTCGGCCCAAACTCATTTGCAACCACTCGCGCGCGGCGTGAGAATTCCAAATCTTCCACCAACACCTCTGCGATCCAGCGAATTTTTACTTGAAGAATTGAATCATCACTTGCATCCGAATGAGCCAATCGATTAAAGAGGCGATGGAGGAACCCTTGTCTCATTTGAATAGCTCGCTCCATTGATTTAAAGGTTAGCACCAGTCTTGAGCATGCGCCTAAAAGTAAGGCTGATTCTCTGCCCGGAGCCGGGCGATTTTGGAATGGCGTGGAGCCACAAGGACTGGAACTCTTTTGACATGTACAAGAGAGAACCTGGAGTCAATGCGTATGGAATCTCGTGTGAGCGAACCTGTTTGCAGCGGAACATCATCTCGCGCTCGCTGCCGAGCGAAACGATAGCGACCCCAGTCCCTTCTGCGAGCTCTTCCGTTGAATCGGAGTGAAAGCCCATTGAAGACTGGCCATCCGGGTAGTGATTCAGGAGGCAGTTGTTGGGATGAAAGCCCAATGTTGCCTCGATCTGTTTGCAGATTCCTTGAAGGCTTTCGGGCATGGTAACTTGCGGGTATGTGATACCCGAGTAGTCGTAGGAGACTCCGAAGCTTGCTGTCTTTCGAGCACGCAGGCGCTCATCCCAGACAACCGAAGACAGCAGATGGTCAAACAGGTCTTTGTGATTTGCCACAAAGCCTGAAACGAAGGTGACATTGGGTGTTGGATGCATAAAAGCGCGCTGGGCCTATTTACAAAAGACAGTCGAACCGCCAGCCCGATTGCGACCTCCTGCTGCGTGTCCGAGCCAGGCAACGGTTAGTCTGCGCGATGAGAACTGGAAAGAGACGATAGGCCGTTAATTAGGCGCACAAAAATCCGTGGCCTGCTCTTTCAACTCGCCGCAGATCCGGGACTTCATCATGATTGGCGGCGTTATCTGACCATCATCAAGCCTGCGCATATACGGATACAACACAAGAAGGCCTTTACTGTCCGTACCGGTTCTAGCAATGATCATTCCTTCCTCACCATTTCTGTGATCCGGGCCACAGCTTGAGAACTCGTATTTCATGGCGAATTTTTCGCCTTGACTAACCCTTGCGTCGGATGTCTTTAGAACCTGTATGACTGTTGCCGTGACTGTTGCTGTTGCCGTTCTCGTTTCCTCATTGACATCCGACAAGGAGACTTTCGCAATCACATCAACATCAGCCTGGGGACTTGGAATGGCCTCAAAGAAAATCGTGTTCCATAAGCCGTACCATATACAAGCATGCGCTTGCGGGGTTACCAGCAGGAAGCAAAAAACCGACGCAATGAGGTAGCGCATGTGTCTCTCCGATAGTTCAGTGATGAGCAAAAAAATGCACCGGCTAACTTAATGGTTCGTCATAGGGTTCGTAGTTGCCCCGTTCGGCGCGACGATCGACCCGTCTCGGCCGGTACGGCCCGTACATTGCGATCATGCTTCTACGCTCCAATGTTTAAGATGATAGGCACAACTCGGCTTACCGCGGCACGTGCGATTGGTTGAGGGCTTAGACCGCGTCGCGTCGCGACTGTGGGAAATCCTTGTCATCTTCCACGGTGTAACCATAGAAGCTTGCTCCAACGAACTTTGTCCCGTCCGTATTCGCACCCTCAAGGTCTATTGATTCGATCGCGGCAAGCTCGAACGAGGCGCCGGAAAGGTTTGCGTTTCGGAAGTTCGCGCATTTGACATTGCACTCTCGGAAGCTGGTGCCCTGCAGGCTTGCGCCTTCGAAGTTGCTATTAAAGAACCAGGAAAAGCGATCGAAGGAAGCGCCGTCAAGGTTGACGCCGGAGAGATCCGTTTCGCTGAGCTCGGTTCCGGGGAACAGGCGTTCACCACTTTCATAGCGACGCACAAGTTCCTCGCGACTCCTTGGGGGCGCGCCGGCCTCGACCGACTTGTCAGACTGCGACTTCGTATCCTGACTAGCCATGCTTCACCTGAACCACTTGGGGTCCAGCGTCCAGGATATGTTTTGGGATTCGATCGTCCCAGCGCTCAATGCCAGAAACAAAGCGCTGGAGGTGATAGACGACCTGAGACAAATACGGGGTCACCAGGGCGTAGTACGCACCTGAAGCGGCGTTGGCCGGGAAATCAGCCATGTGTTCGGTGGCTCGAGCCACAAACACCGGTATGGGATCGTAGTTCTTGCTCAGGAATAGACCCACGATGTTGTTCACGTAGCAAACCAGCGGGTAGGTGCCGCTGTTCCTGCGAAACGCCTGCTCCGGAATGAGGTCCGCGCCATTCAGCAGGACGTGAAACTGCTTGATGATTGCGCGGCTCTCTTTTGAGCCCTCGGCGGAAATATCAGTGGCGGCCATAGCAGTCTAAGGTTTGAGGCGGGAAGCACGACCCCGTTTGCCGGGGAACGTTCGGTTGGTTGAAGGTTTAAGCGGCATCTTCACGACATGGTGCTCCACGCGTGAGCTCCAAACTTCTGGCCGATCCACCAGGCGACTGCGGCGTAGCCATAGGCCAGGAGGATGAGCGGTGGACTATCACCCGAAAGACGCGTGGAGGCAATGGCCGGTGCAGCAACGAGGCCAAAGAATACAGCCAGCCACACAAGCATGAGGAGCAGGAAGACAATTACTTCCAAAAGCTTCATTTCGCGCGTAGGGCGCGCCAGAAAGAGGATCAGCCGATTCTTCGTTGTTGGACGGACGCCTTGCAAGACATCCTTGTGCGACGCTGCGGAGAACCCAAGCACTACACCAAGGCAGCCGCCTGCAAAAAATCCGACGAGAGCGACAAGAATGGCGGCGATCATGGGTGAATGATAGTTCTGATGGTGCTAGTGAAGCGCACGGATCCGCACAGGTGACGAATTCAGGCGGCCATAGGCCGCCGCTCCTGCCGCGCAGGAAACGCATCCCCTTCCATCACCTGCCGCCAGCTTTCCTGCCCCATCCAGCCGCGCAGCGCCATCACCCCCCTGGGCGTGATCTCCAGCGCGCGCATGCCCTGGCGGCGCATCAGCCAGCCGCTGTCCAGGCAGTGCACGCAGATCAGCGTGCCCAGCTGCCCGGCGACATGAAAACGCCGCTCACTCCAGTCCAGGCAGGGCCGGCAGTACGGCCGTCGGGTGTTGGTGGCCACCGGCGAGGCTGAGAGCTCAATGCCCAGGCGCGCCAGCACAGCGCCGGCCTTGTCGGTCGCATGGCCGGCTTCGCCGTCAAACACAACCGCGCCGTCGGCGACCAGGTGCTGGGCAATGGCCACGCCCAGCCGGCCGGCGATATGGTCGTAGCAGCTGCGCGCCAAACGCATGGCGGCGTCTTTGGGGCCGGGCACCACGGCGCGGCGCACGGCGGGCGCGTTCTGCGCCGCGAGCTGGGTGATGCCTTCGAGCACGCGGGCCACCTCGGGCGAGGCCAGCCGGTGGTAGCGGTGCCGGCCGTGCTGCTCCACGCACAGCAAGCCGCCTTCGACCAGCAGCGCGAGGTGGCGGCTGGCGGTTTGCGGTGAGACATTGCCGGCGCCGGCCAGTTCGTGGGCGGTGAGCGAACGGCCGTCCAGCAGCTCCATCAGCATGGCGGTACGGGCCGGTTCGCCGACCAGCGAGGCGATATGGGCGATCTGGTTGGTGTTCATGGAAGCTACCTTATCAGTATCAAGGAGGTCATGCTTCGCTCCAGGGCGAAGCATCGTGGCCGCTTCGCGCCGCACCATGGAGACCTTGTCTCTCAAGGAAAAGACCATGGAAATGCCAGTTACGCCCCTGCAAGCTCCCGCGCCACGCCCCTTTTTTGGCGCGACCGTGGTGCGCGCCGCCTTTGTTATTGCCATCTTCGGCTGGGGCATAGGTTTTTACAGCCCGGCGATTTTTCTGCATGCGGTGCTGGCGCGCACCGGCTGGGCGCTTCCGCTGGTATCCAGCGCGGTGACTTTTCACTTTCTGTTCGGCGCGGGCGTGGTGGCCTGCCTGCCGCGCATACACAAGCGCCTCGGTGTGGCCGCTACCACGGCCGCGGGCGCCGCCGCACTGGCGCTGGGCCTGATGGGCTGGGCGCTGGCCGCGCAGCCTTGGCAATTGTTTGCGGCCGCACTGCTGACCGGCGGCGGCTGGGTCACCATGGGTGCGGCGGGCATCAATGCCATCATCTCGCCGTGGTTTGCGCGCGGCCGGCCCATGGCGCTGGCCAAGGCCTATAACGGCGCAAGCCTGGGTGGGGTGATTTTTTCGCCGCTGTGGGGTGCGCTGATCGCAGCGATGGGTTTTACCGCCGCCAGCATGTTGGTGGGCGGGGCCATGCTGGCCATTGTGGGGAGCCTGAGTTTTTTTGTGGTGGCGCAAACACCCGAGCGCCTGGGCCAGCGGCCTGATGGTGATGCACCCGGCGCGCCGGCACGCGCCCTCACCTCTGCGCATGCCAAACCACTGCCGGGCCGGCTGCTGTGGCGCGACCGCGGCTTTCGCACGCTGGCCGCCGCCATGGCGCTGAGTTTGTTCGCCCAGGCCGGCCTGATCACGCACCTGTATTCGCTGCTGGTCTTCGCGCTGGGGACCCGGGGCGCGGGCCTGGCGATGGCGCTGGCGACCGCCTGCGCCATAGGCGGGCGCACCGTGGTCGGCAAATGCATGCCGCCGGATGCCGACCGCCGGCGGGTGGCCGGCGTGAGCTACGCGGTGCAGATCGTCGGCTCGCTGTTGCTGGCTTGCGCGGCGGAGCAGCAGACGGCACTGATCCTGGCAGGCGTGGTGCTGTTCGGCGTCGGCATAGGCAACGCGACATCGCTGCCGCCGCTGGTGGCACAGGTGGAATTCGTCAAGGAAGACGTTCCGCGCGTGGTGGCGCTGATCGTCGCCATGTCGCAAGGCCTCTGGGCGCTGGCGCCGGCGACCTTTGCCTTGCTGCTGGTGGCGGCCAACGGAAGCCCGGTCCACCTGGGCGCGGGCACAGGCCTTTATTTCGGCGCGACGGTGCTGCTGCAGCTGGCGGCGATTGCCTGCATGCTGGGCGGGCGCAAGCCCGCGGGCTGAAGCTCAGCCCAGGCGCGGCGTGCCGTCCGGCAGGCAGGCCGCGGCGCGCGCCAGCAGCAGTTCACGCTCGCGCAGGTTGCGCGTGAGCGAGGCGGCGCGTTCGAACTCGGCATGGGCTTCGTCAAAGCGGCCGAGCTTGAACAAAAAATCGCCGCGCACGCTGGGCAGCAGGTGGTAGTTTTTCATCAGGGGCTCGGCCAGCAGCGCATCGGCCACCTCCAGCCCGGTGGCCGGGCCGAAGGCCATGGCCAGCGCCACGGCGCGGTTCAGTTCCACCACCGGCGAGGGCGCGAGCTGCGACAGCGCATCGTAGAGCGCGGCGATGCGCTGCCAGTCGGTGTCGGCGCCGGTGGGCGCGCGCGCATGGCAGGCGGCGATGGCGGCCTGCAGCGCATACGGCCCCAGCGCGCCGCCCAGGGCCTCGGCGCGCGCCAATGCAGCCAGGCCGCGGCGTATCAGGATGTGGTCCCAGCGCGCGCGGTTCTGCTCCAGCAACAGAATCGGTTCGCCCGAAGGCCCGGTGCGCGCCTTGGCGCGCGAGGCCTGGATTTCCATGAGGGCCACGAGGCCGTGCACTTCGGGCTCCTGCGTGGCGAGCTCGGCCAGCACCCGCCCCAGCCGCAAGGCCTCGTCACAGAGCGCGGGCCGCATCCAGTCGCCGCCCGAGGTGGCCGAGTAGCCCTCGTTGAAGATCAGGTAGATGACCTCCAGCACCGAGGCCAGCCGCGCGTTGCGCTCTTCGGGGCCGGGCACCTCAAAAGGCACACGCGCCTCGGCCAGGGTGCGCTTGGCGCGCACGATGCGCTGGGCCACGGTGGGCTCGGGCACCAGGAAGGCGCGCGCGATCTCGTCGGTGCTGAGGCCGCCCAGCAGCCGCAGCGTGAGGGCGATGCGCGCCTCGGTGGACAGCACCGGGTGGCAGGCGGTGAAGATCAGGCGCAGCAGGTCGTCGCCGTAGTCATCGGCGCCGTCGTCGCCGGAGCCGGGCTCGTCTACATCGGCAAAAGCCATGTCCTGCTCCATCTCGAGTTCGCGGCCCAGCTCTTCATGCTTGAGCGCGAGCAGCTTGCGCCGCCGCAGGTAATCGATGGCGCGGTGCTTGGCGACGGCCATGAGCCAGGCGCCCGGGTTGTCCGGCACGCCCGTCTGGGGCCAGCGCTCGAGCGCCGTGACCAGCGCGTCCTGCGCGATCTCCTCGGCCAGGCCCACCTCCTGCACCATGCGTGCGACCTTGGCGATGACCTTGGCCGACTCGATGCGCCAGACGGCGTCGATGGCGCGGTGGGTTTCATGGGACGCCATGGGGCCTCAGCCGCCCTTGCCTTTGCTTTTTCCGCTGGGCGCCTGCTGCATCTCGGTGAAGCCGGCGGCGGCCTCCTGCACGTCGGGCGGGAAGTCGCTCATCTCCTGCACCTGGCGCACTTCGATGACCTCGTTTTCACCGCCCGGGCAGCGCGAAGCCCACTCGATGGCTTCGGCGCGCGAGGCCACATTGATCATCCAGAAGCCGCCCAGCACCTCGCGCGCTTCGGCAAAGGGGCCGTCGACCACGTGCGGCTTGCCGCCGGGAAAGCTCACGCGAGCGCCCATGGAGGGCGGGTGCAGGCCTTCGAGCGAGAGCAGCACGCCGGCTTTTTGCAGTGCTTCGTTGTATTTCATCATCGCGGCCACGGCATCGGCGCTGGGCAGGGTGCCGGCGGCGGCGCTTTCATAGCCTTTGGGGATCATCAGCATCATGAATCGCATTTGAGTACTCCTTGGGTGTGGGGTGGGTGGGTCAGCCTTGCTTTTCGGCGGCGGCCTTCAGGTCGGCCAGGCCGGCTTCAAAGTCCTTGCCCACCATCTTGTCCATGCTGAAGAAGACCTGCATGACCTTGGACAGCAGGGGCGCGGGGCCGGCCATCTCCCAGCTCACGGTGCTGCTGCCGCCGGCCTGCGGCTGGATGCTGAACACCACCTTGTTGTGGGCCTCGAAGGGCTTGCTGAAGTTGAGGTCTATCTTGACGAGGGAGGACGGCTGGGACTCGGTGATCAGCATGTCGCCCACACCAACCTCCTTGCTGTCCCAGGCATAGGCCGCGCCCTTGCCGGCCGCCGGGCCGCTGAAGCTGCGTTTCATGGCCGGGTCTTTCTTCTCCCAGGGCGACCAGGCGCCCCAATTTTTGTAGTCGTTGATCAGCGGAAAGATTTTTTCGGGCGGCGCCTGGATGCTGGCCTGGCGCTGGACGCGGAAGGTGTCGGGCTTGCCGGAGGCCAGCACCAGCACGGTCACGACAAAAAGCAGCACCAGGACGGCGGCAATGATGGCAATGGTCTTGAACATGTAAATCCCCTTTTTTGGTGTTCGTTCACTTCATGAATGGGCGAGCGCCGGGTTCAGGGGGCCGGTTCGGCCCGCAAAAAAACGTCTGCTCACCGCTACGACGAACGGAAAACATGAAATCGACACGCCCAGCCAAAAAATTTCAAAAAATTTTTGGCCGCGGCCCCAAACCTCAGGCCGGGGCGAAATCGGCGGCTTCATAGAGCAGCCGGATTTCCACCTCGACCTCTTCGGTGTCGCTAAACGGAAACGGGTAGCCCAGGGCCCAGTCCACCGCGGCCTGCAGCGAGCGCGCCTGGATAATCCAGAAGCCGGCCAGCAATTCCTTGGCTTCGGCAAAGGGCCCGTCGATCACGCTTGGTTTACCCCGGGTGAATTTGAGGCGGGAGGCGCTGGCGCTGGGCTTGAGGCCTTCGCCCATCAGCAGCACGCCGGCCTTGACCGCATCATCGTTGTGCCGGGCCATGCGCCCCAGCCACTGGCTGTCGGGCACGGCGCCGGTTTCGGCCCTGTCGTTGGCCTTGAGCAAGATCATGAAGCGGCGAAAGCCTTCGGGCAAGGCCGGCGCGCCTTCGCCGCTGACACCGCGCAGGCCGCCGGGGCAGCCGCCTTCGCGGATTTCCAGCGAGCTGTTGCCGTCGGCGTCTTCCTGCGGCCAGCGTTTGAGCCACTCGATGACTTCCTCGCGCGAGGCGGCTTCCACCATGGTGAAGCCGGCGATCAGTTCCTTGGCTTCGGTGAAGGGGCCGTCGGTCACCGTGGGCTTGCCGCCGGAAAAGCGGATGCGCGCGCCTTTTGAGCTGGGCTGCAGGCCCTCACCGCCCAGCAGCATGCCGGCCTTGGCCAGTTCCTCGTTGTAGGCGCCCATGGCGGCCAGCAATGCGGGGCTGGGCATTTCGCCCGCCTCGGTGCTCGCGTCGGCTTTGCGCAGGATCATGAATTGCATGCGTGGTATCTCCCCGGAGTAGCGGCTGACGCCGCGATCCCCGGTTTTTACCTCAAACGCGGGGTCGCCGCGTTTCAGCGCTGCGCCTCGACCTGCCTGCGCAGGCGCTCCTCGGCCTCGCGCAGCTCAGGCGTGAACTCGGCGCCGAAGTCTTCGGCCGAGAACACCTGGCGGATCTCGATTTCAGCGTCGCTCTCAGGCGGAAAGGGCGCGCGCTTGACCCATTCAATCGCTTCTTCTTTCGACGAGACCTGCAGTATCCAGAAACCGGCCACCAGCTCCTTGGTTTCGGGGAAAGGCCCGTCGACCACCGTGCGCTTGCCGCCGGAAAATTTGACGCGCGAGCCCTTGGAGCTGGGGTGCAGGCCCTCACCCGCAAGCATGACGCCGGCCTTGACCAGCGATTCGTTGAACTTGCCCATGTCGGCCAGCAGTTGTTCGCTGGGCATTTCGCCGGCTTCGCTGTGTTTGTCGGCTTTGACGAGGACCATGAATTTCATTTGAGACTCCTTTGGATTGGGAGCGGAGAGCCCGGACCACCCGGGCAGAAACATCCTGCTCTTACCGGTATGACGAACGGCCGGCGGGCAAATCGACAGCATGGCGCCGTCTTTTTTTGTTTTTTTGTAACAGCGCCGAAAAACCAGCGCGCGGCCTCAAGTCAACAAGGCCACGGCCGCCGAGAAACTGAAGAAGGCCAGCACCGTGGACAGCAGGATGATGCGCGCGATGCGGCCGTTGTCGGCGCCGAAGCGCTCGGCCAGCAGCGCGACATTGCTGGCGCTGGGCAGGGCCGCCACCAGCACGATCACGACGAGGGCGGAGCGCTGCAGCGGCACGCCCAGCGCGATGGCGCCCAGCCCCACCGCGCCCACCAGCAGCGGGTGCAGCACCAGTTTGACCAGGGCCACCGGCACATAGTCCCTGAGCGGCGTGGCCTGCGTGCTGTTCATCTGCGAGCGGGCCAGCACCGCGCCTATGGTGAACAGCGCGACCGGCGAGGCCGCGTCGGCCAGCAGGCCCACGGTCTGCATCACCGGCCCGGGCAGGGCCACGCCAAAACCGGAGGACAGCGCGCCCAGCACGATGGCCCAGGGCATGGGGTTGAGGGCCACGCCCTTGAGCGCGTTCTGCGCGGCGACCTCGGCGCCGTGGATGTCGGCCGAGTCCAGCCGCGACAGCGCGATGCACAGCGAGCTCGTGACCAGCAGGTCGACCAGGATGGTGACGATGGCCGGGCCGGCGGCCTGCGCGCCCAGCAGCGCCACCAGCAGCGGCACGCCCATGAAACCGGTGTTGGGAAAGGCCGCGACCAGCGCGCCGAAGGAGGCGTCGTTCCAGGCGATGCGGCCCTTGCGCGTGAGCATCACGGTGAAAGCCACGATCAGCAGCGCGCACAGCAGGTAGACGGCCACCAGGCTGGCGTCCAGCAGCTGCGCCACCGGCGTGCCGGCGCCGAAGCGGTAAAGCATGCAGGGCAGCGCGAAATACAGCACAAAGGTGTTGAGGCCGGGAATGGCCAGCTGCGGAAGCAGGCCGCGGCGCGCGGCAAGATAGCCGCACAGCACCAGGGCGAAAAACGGGAAGGTGACAAAAAGAATGCTGAGCACGGCGCTGATTGTCGCCCAGGGCTGCGCCGGATGCGGACAGCGCGACCCGCCCGGCGGCCGAATCGCTTGCGCAGCCTGGAGAAAAAAGGGCGAAAAAATAGCGGCTTGCGCAGGTGGCGCCTGCGCAAGCCGCTATAGCTATTGAATTGAGCAAGACGGCTGGGCGGCTGGCAAACGCCAGCCAGCCCATCAGCCGCAGGCCGCTTTAAAAACTATGCGCAATGCCCGCATAAATGGTTCTTTGCGACTGGTTGACGGCCGGATTGCCCGAGACCCCGTCCACCCCGAAGTTGGCGCCATTGGAGTTGCTGACATTGCCGAACGACGCGTACAGCAGCGTGCGCTTGGACATGCTGTAATCCACGCCCACCATGCCCAGGGTGGCCTTGCCGGCCACACGGTCGGACGTGACGCGGAAGACCGAACCGATCAGCGTCATCGCCGGCGTCAGGTCGTAGCGAACGCCGACCCAGGCATGCTTGAGCTTGGACGCGGCGGTGAGGGCCGCCTCGGGTGCGGTGATGTAGTCATAGGCGGCATACAGCTTGGCCGCACCAATCTTGTAGGTACCGCCGATGATGGTTTCCTTGGAGGTGTTGAAAACATCCGTGAAGGTGCCCGCAGCATTGTGGCGCTGGGAATAGATGGCGCGCAGCATCAGGTCCTGGTTCGCATAGGTCAGCGAAAAACCTTCGCCGCGGTTGGCCTTGCTGTTGCCCGCCTGCTCGCCCAGCGAGATCTGCGCGGTGGCGTTGAAGCCGCCCATATTCGGCGTCGAATACTCGACCACATTGTTGGCACCGGGCCAGTTGCGGCCCCTGACCAGGGTGGCGCTGCCCACCCACTGCTGGCCGGTCGGGTCCAGGTCCCAGACATCATTGCTGATGAACAGGTTCTTGCCGAAGCGGAAGCTGCCCCAGCTGTCGTTGGACAGGCCGACGTAGGCGCGGCGATTGAACAGCGCCCCGCCGGTCGAGCCGTTTTTCAGTTCAAAACCGCTTTCGACCAGGAAGTTGGCCGCCAGGCCGCCCCCCAGGTCTTCTTTGCCCTTCATGCCCCACATGCTGGTGCCCCACTGGTTGCTGGCCACCATGCTTTTGGAGAAGCTGGCGTTGGCCACCGGGTCATACACATGGTCGATATAGGCCAGGCCCGATACGACCCGCCCGTACAAGGTGACGGTGGACTGGGCAGAGGCTATTTGGGGCGCCAGCACTGCCGCGCAGGCAACACCCAGGGAGATAGTACGTAAAGCAGCTTTCATGGTTTGTCTCTTTTCTATGGTTGGATTGAGTCAGTTGAAGAAGTCCGGATATGCCCATTCGCCGGCATGGCTGCCCAGAGCGAACCCGGTTCGGGCGGGGAAACTTGGGTCACGGCGGTCAGCGCGCGGGCAAAGCGCGGTCCAGGTGCACATAACCGCCATCGGGATGGATCCACTGGCCGGTGGTGTGTGAAGCGCGGTCGGACAGCAGGAACACCACCGTGTCGGCAATTTCGCGGTCGGTCGTCATGCGCTGGCCCAGGGGAATGCGGGCCGTGATGTCGGCGAGCGCCGCCGCCGGGTCGGCAAAGGTCTTGAGCCAGCTTTCATAGAGCGGCGTCATGACTTCGGCCGGCAGCACCGCATTGACGCGCACGCCGTGCGGCGCCAGCGCGGCGGCCCATTCGCGGGTCAAGCCCAGCTGCGCCGCCTTGGCCGCGACGTAGCCGCTGGTGTTGCCCTGGCCGGTGAGCGCCGTCTTGGAGGAAATATTGACGATGGCGCCGCGCCTGGCCTTGAGCTGGTCCAGGCACAGGTGGGCCATCAGGTAGCAATGCGTCAGGTTGGACTCCAGCGACTTCACAAAGGCCTCACGGCCCGCCTCCAGGCCGACGCTGTCGTTGACGCCGGCATTGTTGACCAGCGCATCAATGCCGCCGTATTCGGCCACGGTGGCCTGCACCGCGGCCCGGCAGGCGGCTTCATCTTCCAGGTTCAGCTGGAAAAATCCGTGGCGGCCGCCGAGCTCGCGCAAGGCCACGGAGAACGCCGGCAGCAGGGGGCTGCGGCCGAAGATCACCGGCACGGCGCCCTCCCGTGCCAGCTGCAGGCTGATGGCTCCACCGATTCCGGCACCCCCGCCGGTGACAATGACAATCTTGTTTTGAAGGTGCAAATTCATCAACGGGCTCCGGTCCTGGGTGTTGCTTGGGGTCGGTCAATTAATAAAGGGGGCAATAAAGGGGCGGAGGGCATCAGCCCCTGAAGGCGTAGCGGGCCAGCGATTCGGGTTTCATCTCGATCGAATAGCCCGGCCGCTGCGGCGGCATGTAGGCGGCGTTGCGAATCACGCAGGGGTCCACAAAATGCTCGTGCAGGTGGTCCACGTATTCGATGACCCGGCCTTGCTTGGTGCCTGCAATGCAGAGGTAGTCGATCATCGACAGGTGCTGCACGTATTCACACAGGCCGACGCCGCCGGCATGCGGGCACACCTTGAGCCCGTATTTGGCGGCCATCAGCATCACGGCCAGCACCTCGTTGACCCCGCCCAGCCGGCAGGCGTCGATCTGCACCACGTCAATCGCGCCGCGCATGATGAGCTGCTTGAACATGATGCGGTTCTGGCACATCTCGCCTGTGGCGACCTGCATGTCGCCTTTCACCGCCTCGCGGATGCGGCGGTGGCCCTCGATGTCGTCGGGGCTGGTCGGCTCCTCGATGAACCAGGGCTTGGCAAAGCCCAGTTGGCCCAGCCACTCAATCGCCTGGTCCACGTCCCAGACCTGGTTCGCATCGATCATCAGCGCGCGGTCGGGGCCCAGCACCTCGCGGGCAACGCGCAGCCGGCGGATGTCGTCCTGCAGGTCGCGGCCCACCTTGAGCTTGATATGCGAAAAGCCCGCGTCCACCGCCTCCTGGGCCAGGCGCCGCAGCTTTTCGTCGTCATAACCCAGCCAGCCGGCGGAGGTGGTGTAGCAGGCGTAGCCTTCGCGCTCCAGGGTCCGCAGCCGCTCGTCCTTGCCGGCGGCTTGCCGCGTCAACAGCGCCAGCGCCTCGTCCGGCGTGATGCAGTCGGTGATGTAGCGAAAGTCGATCAGGCGAACGATCTCTTCGGGACTCATGCGGGCCACCAGCTTCCACACGGGCAGGCCCTCCTGTTTGGCCCACAGGTCCCACACGGCGTTGACCACGGCGGCCGTGGCCAGGTGGATCGCGCCCTTGTCCGGGCCTATCCAGCGCAGCTGGCTGTCCGAGGTGATGTGGCGCCAGAAGCGGCCCATGTCCTCGGTCACCCAGTCCATGTCCAGCCCGACCACGAGGTGGCGCATGGCTTCGATGGCGGCGCAGCAGAGTTCATTGCCGCGGCCTATGGTGAAGGTCAGGCCATGGCCTGCTAGCCCCGGCTGGCCGGTCTCGAGCACCACATAGGCGGCCGAATAATCCGGATCCGGATTCATCGCATCCGAGCCGTCGAGATGCCGCGACGTGGGAAAACGCACGTCGATGACACGCATGGATTGGATAACACTCATAGGAAGATTGCCTGTTGGAGGAAGTGCGGCCCGGGAAAAGTGCGGCCCGCCCTGGGGCCGCGCCCACCATCAGTCGTACAGGACCGCCGCGATCTTGGGATCGTTGATGGTCGACTTGTCGTAGTAGTAAAAGCCGGTGTCTATGACCTTGGGCAGCTTCTCGCCCTTGAGGGCCTTGACCGCCGCTTCCACGGTCTTGTAGCCGATGCCGACCGGGTTCTGGGTGATGGCGCCGGCCATGGAGCCGTCCAGGATGGCGGCTTTTTGCTGCTTGCCGGAGTCGTAGCCGATGATCACCACCTTGCGCTTCATCTCCCTGGCGCCGTTCAGCGCGCCTATGGCCGAGCCTTCGTTGGCGCCGAAGATCCCCTTGAGGCTGGGGTTGGCCTGCAGGATGGATTTGGTGATCTCGGTGGATTTGAGCTGGTCGCCGCCGCCGTACTGCACGCTGACGATCTTGATGTTCGGGTAGGTCGACTTGATGCGGTTGACAAAACCTTCGGTGCGGTCGATGCCGGTGCGGCTGGTCTGGTCGTGCACCACCAGCGCCACGTCGCCGCTTTTGCCGATCAGCTCGGCCATCTTGTCGGCGGCCAGGGCGGCGGCGGCCACGTTGTTGGTGGTGGTCGTGGTCACCGGGATATCGCTGTCCACGCCCGAGTCAAAGGCGATGACCGGAATCTTGGCGGCCTGGGCTTTTTTCAGCAGCGGGATGGACGCCTTGCTGTCCAGCGCGGCAAAGCCGATGGCCGACGGCTTCTTGGCCAGCGCCGCCGCGAACATGTCGATCTGCTTGTCCACCATGCTCTCGCTCTCGGGGCCTTCGAAGGTCACCTTGACCTTGTAGTCCTTGCCGGCCTGCTCCGCGCCGGCTTTGACGGCCTGCCAGAACTGGTGCTGAAAGCCCTTGGAGACCATCGGGATGTAAATCTCGTCGGCGGCCAGCGCCGTCGTGCTCAGGGTGGAGGCCAGGCCGAGGCCCAGCGCGAGGCTCAGGAATGTGCGTTTCAGAATCATGTTTGTCTCCGTATCTTTATGGGGTGTTGCAACGAATATCAAAATCAAACGTGGGCAGGGGCGGGTTGGGGGTTCTCCTTGCTAAGACTTGCGCTTTCGCAGGATGTCGGCATAGACCGCCGCGATGATGATCAGGCCGGTCACCACGGTCTGCCATTCCTGGGCCACCGACATGATGCGCAACCCGTTGGTCAGCACGCTCATGATGAAAGCGCCGATGATGGTGCCCAGGATGGTGCCAGCCCCACCGCTGAGCGAGGTGCCGCCGATCACGACGGCGGCAATCGCATCGAGCTCATAGCCCTGGCCCAGCGCCGGCTGCGCGGAATTGAGGCGTGAGGCGATGAGCAGGCCGGCGATGCCGCAGATCGCGCCGCTCAGGGTGTAGACGATGATCTTCCAGCGGTCCACGTTCACGCCCGACAGGCGCACCGCCTCTTCGTTGCTGCCCAGGGCGAAGGTGTAGGTGCCCAGCACCGTCTTGTTCAGGACCAGGCTGGACACCACCGCCACCACAAAGAGGATCAGCACCGCATTGGGAATGGACAGCTCGGGCAGGAAGTAGCCGATCAGCGAGTCCTGGGCAATCAGCGGGAACTCGGGCGTGTCGTTGAAGTAGATTGGCTTGGAATGGGTGATGACCAGCGACAGGCCCTTGAGCATGAGCATCATGCCCAGCGTGGCGATAAAAGGCGGGATCTTCAGCTTCGCGATCAGCACGCCCGAGATGAAGCCCGAGAGCGCGCCGAAAAAAATCGCCGCAGCCACCCCCAGGTAAAAGGGCAGGCCCCAATAGGTCAGCACCACCCCGGCCATGACCGCGCAAAACGTCATCAGGGTGCCGACCGACAGGTCTATGCCGGAGGTGATGATGACAAAGGTGCAGGCGATGGCCAGGACACCGTTGACCGCGGTGGCCTGCAAGATGCCCACCATGTTGTCGGTCTGCATGAAACTCGGCGAGGCCATGCTGAAGAAAATGAGCAACCCCAGCAAGCTGGCAAACGCCAGCAGCTTTTGACGGGTGTTGCTACTGAAAGCCGCAGTCTTGATACCCTGCAGCAACTTGGAGACGGTCATGTGTGGTCGTTTCGGTGTGGTTTTTAAAAAGCGGCGGCAACCGCACCGGAAGCGGCCGCCGGGGCTTCGCGCCGGGTGGCCAACTGCATGATTTTTTCCTGGGTGGCCTCGCGGGCCGAGAGCTCGCCGGTGACGCGGCCCTCGCACATCACCACGATGCGGTGGCTCAGGCGCAGCACCTCGGGCAGCTCCGAGGAAATCATCACGATCGCGCGGCCCTGTGCCGCCAGCGCATGGAGCAGCTTGTAGATTTCGCTCTTGGCGCCCACGTCGATGCCGCGCGTGGGTTCGTCGAAAAACAGGATGTCGCAGTCGCGCACCAGCCATTTGGCGATCACGATTTTTTGCTGGTTGCCGCCCGACAGCAGCGCCACTTTTTGCAGCGCGCTCGGTGTCCTGATGCCCAGTTGCGCGATCAGCTTTGCCGCCGCGCCCTGTATGGCCGCGGGCTTGAGAAGAAACCCGAAGCTCAGAAAACGCCGCAGGCTGGTCATCACGATGTTGGTCTGCACGTCCATGCCGGTGGCCAGGCCGAAGTGCTTGCGGTCTTCCGACAGGTAGCCGATGCCGTGCCCGACCGCATCGGACGGGCTGCCCACGTCAACCCGGCGGCCCTTGACCCATATCTCGCCCGAATCCTTTTTGTCGGCGCCGAACACGGCGCGCGCCACTTCGGTCCGGCCGGCGCCCATCAGGCCGGCAAACCCCAGGATCTCGCCCCTGTGCACGCTGAAGCTGACGTTCTTGATGCTGCGGCCGCGGTTGAGGCCACGCACCTCCAGCAGGGTCTCCCCGCCCTGGCTGGTTTGCGGCGGCTTCTCGTCTTCGAGCAGGGCACGCCCGACCATCATGCCGATGATGGTGTCCATGCTGGTGCTGGCCGTCGGCACGGTGCCGATGTACTGGCCGTCGCGCATCACCGTCACGCGGTCCGAGATGCGCTTGAGCTCGTCCATCTTGTGCGAGATGTACACGATGCCGACACCATGGTGCTTGAGCTGGCCGATGATGCGGAACAGATCGTCGATCTCGGCGTTGTTCAGCGCGGCGGTGGGTTCGTCCATGATCAGAACGCGCGAATCGAAGGACAGCGCCTTGGCGATCTCGACCATCTGCTGGCGCGCCACCGTCAGGTCGCAGACCAGCGTGTGCGGCTCCAGGTCCAGGTGCAGGCGCTCGAAGATCGCCGCCGTGTCGCGGGCCATTTTTTCGGAGTCTATGAACAGGCCCAGACGCCCGCGCGGCTCGCGTCCGATGAAGATGTTCTGCGCCACGCTGAGGTGGCCCATCAGGTTGAGCTCCTGGTGGATGATGCCTATGCCCAGCGCCTGGGCGGCGCGCGGGCTGGCGATCTCGACCGGCTGGCCGTCGATGCGGATCTCGCCTGAATCTTTCTGGTAGACCCCGGCCAATATCTTCATCAGGGTCGATTTGCCGGCGCCGTTCTCGCCCATCAGGGCATGCACTTCGCCGGCAACGATCTCAAGCCGGGCATGGTGCAGCGCCCGCACGCCCGGGAAGGATTTGCACAAGTCGTTGATGGCCACAAGAGCTGTCATGGACGGTTGCAGGCGCTTGGGGTCACTCAGGAAGTCCGGCCAGCGGCCGGATGGGCATCAGCCGCGATCACCCGGGCACCTTGCCCGGCGCGAACCCGTGCGCAGGCCGGGCCCATACCTTGCGCGGCGGCGCTAAGCGGCACTGTTTTTTCCTCCGACTTTCGTGGACGCATGGCAAAGACCTTTTTGAGCTGACAGACCATTCAATGAAGCGAGATGTTGGAAGCAAGAAACTTGTTGTTACAAATCATTCATTGATGAACAAACTATTCACTTATGGACTTGATCATAGAAATCGGCGGTCTTTTCGAGCCTCGGACTTTCCCTAGGTCAGAAATTTATTTATTGATGAACATTAGATGCAAAAGTGAATAAATTCAGGCCAACGAGGACGAAAATACTCACGAGTGCCCCCTGCCATATCAAGAGCGCTGCGTTACATATCAAAATTGCAATAGCTTCGGCTTCACTCACCCTGCCGCCATGAAACCAAAATACTCATTTCCTCCTCTCGACCAGAACCCGGACGGCGCTGACGCCATCGCGGCCCCGCCGCCTGCGGATGACCGCTACCGCGCACCGGCGCTTGACAAGGGACTGGACATCCTGGAGTTGCTGGCCCGCCAGCCGCAGGGCCTGACGCGCGCGGAGATCGTCAAGGAAATGGACCGCAATGCCAGCGAGATCTACCGCATGCTGGAGCGCCTGGTCGCGAGGCAATATGTGCTGCGCTCGCTCTCGGGCGACCGCTATTCGCTGAGCCTGAAGCTGTTCACGCTGGCGCACATGCACCCGCCGCTGAACCGGCTGGTGACCCAGGCCATTCCCATCATGGAAGCGTTCGCGCAAAAGGCGGAGCAGGCCTGCCACATGGGCGTTTATGACCAGGGCAATGTGCTGATCACCGCGCAGGTCAACGGCCCCGGCACCTGGAGCATGACGATACGCGTGGGTGTGCACGTCGGGCTGGTCGATACCGCCTCGGGCCGGGTGTTGCTGGCTTTCGCGGATGCCAGCCGCGCCCAGCAAATGCTGGCCCAGCACACGGCGCTGGAAGGCGAGGTGCCTATCGAGTCCGACGCCTTGGCCGCCGCCCTCGGCGTCATCCGGCAGCAAGGCTATTTCGAGCGCGACAGCCTGCAATCTTTCGGCGTGGCCGATATTTCCTGCCCCATCTTCGGGCCCGACCACAGCGCGCTGGCCGCGCTGACCTGCCCCTATGTGCGGCGCATAGACCGTCACGTCGGGCCGGACCAGAAAACCGTGCGCCTGCTGCTGCAGCAGGCGGCGCAGGCGCTGTCGCTGACGCAGGGCGGCTTCGCCCCGGCAAGCCGGCACACCTGAAGCCGCTTGGGGCACGCTGCTATTGATTGAATAGCAGATCTGTTGAGGCAAACCTTGCGCCGCGGGTATGGATGGCCCGATCCGGCGCTTCACGGCTTGCGCGCGGCATGCTTTGGGCTCACCCGGCCGCGCCGCGCCGCGCACCCTGCGGGGCAGCCGCTATGATTTGCCGTCCGCCGGCAGCCCTGAAAGCGCCGGCCCCGCGCATTTTTTCCCTTGGAATCGATTCTTTTTCATGACCCATGGCCTGAACCCCGCCCAGCAAGAAGCCGTCAACTACCTGCATGGCCCTTGCCTGGTGCTGGCGGGAGCCGGCTCGGGCAAGACACGGGTGATCACGCACAAGATAGGCCAGCTGATCCAGTCGGGGCTCAAGCCCGAACAGGTCGCCGCGATCACCTTCACCAACAAGGCCGCCGCCGAGATGCGCGAGCGGGCCAAGGCGCTGATCGGCAAAAGCGCCAAGGGCGTGCTGATCTGCACCTTCCATGCGCTGGGCGTGCGCATGCTGCGCCAGGACGGCGCGGCGCTGGGCCTCAAACCCCAGTTCTCCATCCTCGACAGCGACGACGTGACAAGCATCCTGAAGGATGCCGGCGGCAGCACCGACGCGGCCACCGCGCGGCAGTGGCAGTGGACCATCAGCCTGTGGAAAAACATGGGCCTCAACGCGGCCGAGGCCATGGCGCAGGCCAATGGCGACGAGGAACGCGCCATCGCGCGCGTGATGGCGCACTATGAGGAGCGCCTGACCGCCTACCAAAGCGTGGACTTCGACGACCTGGTGGGCCTGCCGCTCAAGCTGCTGCGCGAACATGACAGCGTGCGCAGCAAATGGCAGGAATCCCTGGGCCATGTGCTGGTCGATGAATACCAGGACACCAACGCCACGCAGTACGAGATGCTCAAGCTATTGGTCGGCGCGCGCGGCCGCTTCACGGCCGTGGGCGACGACGACCAGTCGATCTACGGCTGGCGCGGCGCCACGCTGGACAATCTGCGCAAGCTGCCGCAGGACTACCCCAACCTCCGGGTGGTCAAGCTCGAGCAGAACTACCGCTCAACCAGCGCCATCCTGCGCGCGGCCAACAACGTGATCGGCCCCAATCCCAAGCTCTTTCCGAAGACGCTGTTCAGCGAGCTCGGCGAGGGCGAGCCGGTGCGCGTGGTGGACTGCGACAGCGAGGAGCACGAGGCCGAGCGCGTGGTGGCGCGCATCCAGAGCCTGCGCGCCGAGGGCAGCCTGCAGGCCGAGGGCGGGCAGTACAAGGAGTGGAAGGATTTTTGCGTGCTGTATCGCGCCAACCACCTGGCCAAGCCTTTTGAAAAAGCCTTTCGCCGCGCCAACATTCCCTACAAGGTCTCGGGCGGGCAGAGTTTTTTCGACCGCGCGGAAATCAAGGACCTGTGCTGCTGGATGCGGCTGCTGGTCAACAACAACGACGACCCGGCGTTCATGCGCGCGGTGACCACGCCCAAGCGCGGCATCGGCCACACCACGCTGGGCGCGCTGGGCACTTTCGCGAGCCAGACCAAACAAAGCCTGTTCGAGGCGCTGTTCAGCAACTCGCTGGGCTCGGTGCTGCCGGCCAAGGCGGTGGGCTCGCTGCATGAGTTCGGCCGCTACCTCAACGACCTCGAGTACCGCGCCAAACGCACCGTGGGCGCCGAGGACGCGCGCGCCTTCCTGAACGACTGGCTCAAGGAAATCGACTACGAAAAGCACCTCTACGACGGCGAGGACAGTGAAAAGCTCGCGGCCGCGCGCTGGACCAATGTGATGGATTTCTGCGACTGGGTGGCCCAGCGCTGCGGCGGGCAGATCGAGGACGCCTCGGGCGCGGTGGTGGCCGCCGAGACCAAGACCATGCTGGAGGTGGTGCAGACGATTGCACTGCTGTCCACCATCAGCGAACGCGAGGGCGACCAGAACGTGGTGACCCTGTCCACCCTGCACGCCGCCAAGGGCCTGGAGTGGCCGCATGTGGTGCTGGCCGGCGTGAACGAGGGCCTGCTGCCTTTCAAGCTCGAAGACGATGATGGCAGCAACACCGACGACATCGCCCTGCGCCTGCAGGAGGAGCGCCGCCTGATGTACGTGGGCATCACGCGCGCGCAGCGCACGCTGGCGGTGAACTGGCTGCGCAAGCGCAAGAAAGGCCGCGACATGATCCCCGGCGCACCCAGCCGCTTCATCGCCGAGATGGCGCTGGACAAGGCCACCGTGAAGGAAGACCCGCGCGAAAAGCTCAAGGCCTTGCGCGCGGAGTTCGCAAAAAAATCCGCCGAGGGGATTGCCGCGGCGGCGGCTTCAGAGGCTCGCTAGCGCGGGCTTATAGCCCCAGCCATTTGCCCAGGTCGAGCAGCTTGGCCTGGTCATACGGGGCAAAGCCCTGCACTGTCAGCGCCTCCAGCCGCTTTTTGCCGTCGGCGGATTGATCCAGTCCCACAAAGTAGGCGGTGAGCTGGGCGCGCTCCGCATCGGTCAGCTTGCTGCTGGCGATCAGGTGCTTGATGGGCACGGGTTTGCTGGTGGCCAGCACTTTGCCACCTTTGGCCTGCCAGTCTTTGACCACGGCGCGCGATGCGGTGACGCCCGAGGCCACCATCTTGTTTTCCACCATGAAGGGCACCGCATCCTGCAGTTTCACGTAAACGGTTTCCAGCGGTTGTGACCCGAACGCATCGCGCAGGGTGGCGCGCATGATCACCGAGGTGATGGAGTCTTCGCTCGGTGCGCCTATCTTGAGTCCCTTCAGGTCGCCGATGGTCTTAAGCGGGGAATCGCTGCGCACCATGAAGGACGCACTGTATTCCGTAAAGCCCTTGGTCACCGCAATGAGTTGGTAGCCGTTTTTGGACAGCGCACGGATGGAGTGGTGCGCGGGATGCACATAGGCAATGTCGTAGCGCTGCTCGGCCAGGCCGGCCGCGAGTTCTTTGTAGTCTGTTACGGGCTGTATCTTGACGGGCCGTTTGAGCAGCTTGCCCAGGTCATCGGAAAGTTCGCGAAAACGCTCGACGGTCGCGCCCGGGTTGACCCCGTAAGTCACTCCCTCGTTCACGGCGAACACCAGTGGGGCGCCCTGGGCGCAGGCTTGGCCGGCCAGCAAAGCCAGCATCAGCGCACTTATATATTGACGGATTTTCATGGTGGTCACCTCTTTGGATAAATGGAAACAAATGTAGTATTACAGTTACAAATGGTTTCAACTCACGGGTTAACCTGCGTTGCGCGTCATAGAAGATGTATTCGTGAGATAGTTCGCAGGCCCCAGGGCAGGTGCGTTGCTTAAACCCCGCAACTTGCCGCCCGGGTTTTCCCTCCCACCGCTGCGCCGCGGCCCCGGCCGCCCGACCTGGGCCTGTGCAGCGTTTTCCTGTAGCCCCGTTCTGAGCGCCCGAGCCGGCGCTCACCTGTCCATGATTTCGAACACTTTTCGGTTTGCTCTTTTATTGATAGCGTCTTGCGCAGTATTTACCGGGGTTAGTGCCCAAACCAAGACTGACACCGGATGCCCCGCGGCGGCGGACATGAAGGCCGCGCAGCTGCACGGCCTGTGGGCGGTGCGCTTTGACAACCCGCCCGCCGGCCTGCCGGCCCGCGCCACCATGCTGCTGGAGCGGCACGCCGAATTCGCCGAAAGCCTGGCCGGCATCGTGAGCCGCGACCTGGGCGCGGCCGCCGGCACCAAGGCCATTGCCGGCCATGCCGCCAAGGCCGCGCTGGCCGGCGACCTGGAGGGCGGCATGCTGCTGCTTGACGAGTCCTCGGACAACATCAGCATTACCGGCACCTGGAACGGCGAGATGGTCGAAGGCTCCTGCGGCAAGGTCTTCAAGGGCAGCTGGAAAGACACCAGCAGCAGCGCGCCCGACAACGCGCCCGAGGTGCCCTTCACGCTGACCCGGCTGCCCTGAGCCCGGCTCGCCCGAGAATCTCTTAGAACACCACCCAGCCACCCATGCGACTGAAACTCTCCGCATTCGCCGTGCCCCTGCTTTGGGCCGGCCTCCCGGCGCTTTTGAGCACCGGCGCCGCGCAGGCGCAAACACCCTCCGCCGCGCGGTCGCCCCTGGGCTGGCAGGCCTGCCAGGCTCTCAAAGCCGACCCTGCCGCACAACTGGCCTGCTTCCAGCAGTGGGCCGACGCGCAGACACCTGCCAACATGCCCGCGCCCAGCCTCACCACGGCGCCGGCCAACCCGGCGACCGGCCAGCCGGCCACGCCGGTGCTGCTGCTGCCTTCGCTGAACACCGAGGCCCCCGACGGCAAGCCCATAGGCTGCAAGAACACCAAATACTCCGAACTCTCGCGCTTCTGGGAGCTGCAGCGCGGCACCGACTGCGACACCTTCGCACTGCGCGGCTACCGGCCTATCACGCTGGCGGTGTCGACCTCCGACAGCGTGAACATGCAGCCCTCCTCGCCTTCGCTGGGCCATACCGCGCTGACCGCGCAGCCCTATATGCGGACCGAGAACAAGATCCAGCTCTCGGTACGCACCAAGATCGCCAAGGGCTTGTTCAAGAACGGTCCCGAGGATGACGACGACCACGACTCGCTGTGGTTCGGCTACACCCAGCAAAGCTACTGGCAGCTGTTCAACGGCGCGATCTCGCGGCCTTTCCGCACCACCGACCATGAGCCCGAGGTTCTCTACATCTACCCGCACCAGATCCCGCTGGCCGGCGGCTGGACCTACCGGCTCTCGGGCCTGGGCCTGGTGCACCAGTCCAACGGCCAGTCGCTGCCGCTGTCGCGCAGCTGGAACCGCGTCTACCTGATGGGCGCGGCCGAAAAGACGCTGGGCCAGGACTCGGGCCTGACCCTGCAGGGGCGCATCTGGGACCGGCTCAAGGAGTCCTCCGGCAACGACGACAACCCCGGCATCGAGAACTACATAGGCCGCGCCGAAGTCACCGGCAGCTGGCAGGTCAACAAGGCCAACACCCTGGGCATCACGCTGCGGCATTCGCTGCGCAAGGAAGCCCGGGGCTCGGCGCGCCTTGACTGGATGATGGCGCCCGCCTCCTCGCCCAACTACACCGGCCTGCGCTACCACGTGCAGCTCTTCAGCGGCTACGGCGACAGCCTGGTCGACTACAACCGCAAGCGCACGGTGCTGAGCGTGGGCCTGAGCCTGGTCGACTGGTAGCCGCAGCGCTTTTTTTCGGCGCTTCGGTGGCGTTTTGCCAGCACGCGGACGGCGTGCCGGCTGATACACAAAAGCACGGGCCGGCCCCAAGCTGGGCCCATGACCGAGCCCACCACCTTTACCCTGGCCTGCATCGTGGCCGGCGCGCTGCTGATCGCGATGACGCTGGGCGGCTCCTTCATCGCGCGCCTGCCGCTGAGCGCCGCCATGCTTTACCTCGGCGTGGGCGTGGCCGTCAGCCCGGTGGGGCTGGGGCTGCTCAAGCTCGACGCGATGAAGAACACCGTGCTGCTGGAGCGCCTCACGGAAGTGGCCGTGCTGGTCTCGCTGTTCACCTGCGGCATGAAGCTGGAGTTCCGCTTCAAGGACCGCCGCTGGCGCGTGCCGGTGCAGCTGGCGACGGTCTCCATGCTGCTCACGGTGGCGGCCATCGCCGCGCTGGGCGTCTATGCCCTGGGCCTGCCGCTGGGCGCGGCCGTGCTGCTGGGCGCCATACTCGCGCCCACGGACCCGGTGCTGGCCTCCGACGTGCAGGTGGCCAACCCCGGCGACCGCGACCGCCTGCGCTTCGGCCTCACGGGCGAAGGCGGGCTCAACGACGGCACGGCCTTTCCCTTCGTCATGCTAGGCCTGGGCCTGCTGGGCCTGCACGAACTCGGCGAAGGCGGCTGGCGCTGGTGGGCCGTCGACGTGCTGTGGGCGGTGGCCGGCGGCCTGGCGCTGGGCTGGCTGCTGGGCACACTGGTGGGCCGCCTCATTCTTTACCTGCGCATGCGGCACCGCGAGGCGCTGGGCTCGGACGAGTTCATCGCGCTGGGGCTGATAGGGCTGACCTACGGCCTGGCGCTGCTGAGCCACACCTACGGATTCCTCGCGGTGTTCGCGGCCGGGCTGGCGCTGCGCCGCATCGACGAGCCCCACGTACGCCCGCAGGTGCAGGCGCCCGATCCCGGCGAGGCACTGAGCCCCGCGGAACAGGAGGCCTCGGGCGCCGAGGCGCCGGCCCACATGATGCGCGCGGTGGAGCGCTTCAACAGCCAACTTGAAAGCTTTGCCGAAGTCGCCATCGTTCTGGCTGTCGGCGTGCTGGTGGCAACAACGCGCTTTCGCGCCGAGGTGTTGTGGTTCATCCCGCTGCTGTTCCTGGTGGTGCGGCCCGTGGCCGTTTACGTCGGCCTGCTGGGCACGCCGGTCAAGGGCGCGCAGCGCCGCCTCATGGGCTGGTTCGGCATACGCGGCATAGGCTCGCTGTACTACCTGCTCTACGCCATCAACCACGACATCGAACGGGCGCTCGCCCATCAGCTGCTGTCCATCACGCTGGCCGTCATTGTGGCCTCGGTGGTCGCGCACGGCGTTTCGGTCACGCCGCTGATGAAGCGCTACGAAGCGCGCAAGGCAAGCCGGCGGCGCTGAGAGCCGCCCACACGCTTGACTGCGCCGAGCCGTGAAAGAAAGACCCGGCATTCCGTGTGCCGATGATATTGATAACCATTCTCATTTGTATAATCCTGGCTTTGCCCTTCACAAATCCCAGGAGCCGCCATGACACCCGTGCTGAAACCCGTTGTTCTTGCCACCCTGCTCGCCCTGCTGGCGGCGCCCGCCATGGCCCAGCCCGCAGCCGCCGCAAACGGCATCGTGGTGGCGGCACCGGCCGCGCAGGCAGTGACGGCTCCGGCCGTGGCCAAACACTACGCACAACTGGTGCTGGCCAGCTATGAGGACACCCTGGCCGCTACGCTCACGCTGCAAAAAGCCCTGCAGTCCTTCACCGCCGCGCCTTCCGACGAAGGCCTCACGGCCGCGCGCAAGGCCTGGCTGGACGCGCGCGAGTTCTATGGCCAGACCGAGGCCTTCCGTTTTTACGGCGGCCCGATCGACGACAAAAACGGCCCCGAAGGCCGCATCAATGCCTGGCCCATGGACGAGTCCTATGTCGACTACGTCAAAGACGCGCCCAACGCCGGCATCATCAACAACCGCAAGACCGCCATCAGCAAAAAGCAGCTGGCCAGCCTCAACGAGCGCAACGGCGAAGAGAACATCGCCACCGGCTGGCATGCCATCGAGTTTTTGCTGTGGGGCCAGGACCTGAGCACCACCGGCCCGGGCAACCGTTCGTTTGAGGACTTTGTGGACGGCAAAAAGCCCAACGCCGACCGCCGCCGCCAGTACCTGCAGGTGGTGACCGAGTTGCTGGTCGACGACCTGCGCGGCCTCACCAAGGCCTGGGCACCGACGGCGACGTCCTACCGCGCGAAGTTCGAGCGCGGCGGCATGGAGTCGGTGCGCAAGATGTTTGTCGGCCTGGGCTCGCTCTCGCGCGGCGAACTCGCGGGCGAGCGCCTGGAGGTCGCGCTGGCCAGCCAGGACCAGGAAGACGAGCACTCGTGCTTCTCCGACAACACGCACCGCGACGTGGTGGCCAACGCCAAAGGCATACAGAACGTGTGGCTGGGCCAGTACAAACGCGCCGACGGCAGCACGCTCGGCGGCGCTTCGCTGCGCGAGCTGGTGGCCGCCAAAAACCCGGCGCTGGCGGACCGCACCACGCAGCAGATTGCCGCCTCGGTCGCCGCAGCCGAAGGCATACAGGCGCCGTTTGACCGCGAGATCGTCGGCGCCAAGGATGCGCCCGGCCGCCTGCGCGTGCAAAAAACCATAGACAGCCTGGTGCAGCAAAGCAAGGACCTGGTCGAGGCGGCCAACGCGGCCGGCATCACCAAGCTGACTTTGGTCAAACCTTAAGTGTTGCGCGGCGCCTTCCCCCACCTGGCCGCGCGCCGCCTGCGCGCGGGTCTCGCCTGGCTGGCCGTGGCGGGCCTTGCGGGCCTGGCCCTCTGGACCCATGCGGGCGTTGCGCAGGACAGCGCTGCGCCCGATGACGAAAAAACCGGCGGCGACACCACCGTGTTCGCCACCGGCCAGAACGCGTTTTCCTTCCCGCTGGCCAACCTGCCCGACGAGGAGCGCACGCGCTTCGTTATCGGCAATTCTTTTTTCAGACGCAACTGGGTGCAGGCGCCGTCCTCGACCACCGCGCGCGACGGCCTGGGCCCGCATTTCATCGCGCGCTCCTGCGGCGGCTGCCATGTGCAGGACGGCCGCGGCGCGCCGCCCGATTTCACGCGCGGGCTGTCCGAGCAGCCGGTAGGCCTGTTGCTGCGCCTGTCGATTCCGGGCAAGGACGCGCACGGCGGCCCCATGCCTGACCCGGTGTACGGCGACCAGTTTTCCAACTTCGCGGTGCAGGGCGTGATGCCCGAAGGGCAGATCTCGCTGCGCTACGAGACCGTGCGCGGCAAGTTCGCCGACGGCACGCCTTACCAGCTGCAAAAGCCGCGCTACGGTTTCAGCAAACTCAATTACGGCCTCATGGCCAAAGACGTGATGCTGAGCCCGCGCATCGCGCCGCAGATGGCCGGCGTGGGCCTGCTTGAAGCGATTCCCGAGGCGGAGATTCTGCGCAATGCGACCGACCAGGCGGCCCTGGGCGGCGCGGTGCGCGGCACCGTCAACCAGGTGTGGGACGCCCCCACGCAGCAAATGCGCGTGGGGCGCTTCGGCTGGAAGGCCAATGTCGCCACGCTGGCGCACCAGACCGGCGGCGCCTTCCTGGGCGACATGGGCATCACCTCGCCGCTGTTCCCGAAAGAAACCTGCACCGCTGCGCAAAAAGACTGCCTGGCCGCGCCGCGCGGCGCCCAGGGCAAGGCGCCCGAGATCGACGAGAAGACTTTCAACGATGTGGTGTTCTACGAAAGCACGCTGGCGCCGGCCGCGCGGCGCAATCCCAAAGACGCCCAGGTGGTGCAGGGGCAAAAGCTGTTTGCCCAGGCGCAATGCGCCGCCTGCCACCGGCCCAGCTACGTCACCGGCGACATCCCCTTCCCGCGCCTGGGCAGCAAGGCCGCGCAGGGCCAGACCATCTGGCCTTACACCGACCTGCTGCTGCACGACATGGGCGAAGGCCTGGACGACGGACGGCCCGACTTTCTCGCGAACGGCCGTCAGTGGCGCACGCCGCCGCTGTGGGGCCTGGGCCTGGTGCCCGATGTGAATGGCCACAACCGTTTGCTGCACGACGGCCGCGCGCGCGGCGCGCTCGAAGCCGTGCTCTGGCATGACGGCGAAGCCAAAGCGAGCAAGGACAAGGTGCTGCAGATGAGCGCGAAGGAACGCGCCGCGCTGGTGAAATTCCTCGAGTCGCTATGAACACCATCACACCCCGCCGCATGACATGGAGACTGGCCCTTGCCGCCACCGCACTGCTGCCCGGCGGCGCCACCCATGCGCAAACCGCCGCGCCCAACGTCGCGGTGCCTTTTTACACGGCGGGTGATTTCATGCGCGGTGTGTATCGCTTCTGGTATGCGCCGCAAGCTGCCGCATTCGCCGAACAGGCAAGCAGCCTTCCTACCGCCATCTCTGCCGTCTGCGACGCGAGCGCTGAGTCCGGAACAACCCTGCTGGAACCCGCCCGCGAACGCTGGAAAGCCAGCGCCCTCGCCTGGGACCGTTTAAGCGGCGTGCAGGTGGGCCCGCTGGTACAGCGGCGCTCGACGCGGCAGATCGACTTCACGCCCACGCGGCCCGAGCTCATCAAGCGCGCGATCCAAACCGCACCGCAGGACGCCACGGCCATGGAAAGCATAGGCACGCCGGCCAAGGGCCTGCCCGCGCTCGAGTGGCTGCTGTGGAGCCAGCCCATCGCGCCGGCCACACCGGCCTGTCGCTATGCGCTGCAGGTGGCGGCCGACATCCAGCGCGAGGCCGACACCCTGGCCAAAGCCTTCGACGACCTGGCGGCGCGCCCACCCGGCCAGGCTGAAGAAAGCCAGGGCCCCGCGATGAGCGAACTGATCAACCAGTGGGTCGGTGCCCTCGAGCGATTGCGCTGGGCCGAAATGGAAAAGCCCCGCCTGGCCGGCGGCACGCAAGGCGGCCGCAATGCCGTGGCCTATGCACGCAGCGCCAGCGGCCAGACCGCCGCGCGCTGGGCCGCGCAATGGCAGGCGCTGCGCACGCTGGGCGCCTCGCAAGCCAGCGAAGCGCCGCGTCCCGGTGCGGGCCTGGCGCCGATTGAAACCTATTTGCGCGGCCTGGGCCGCAACGAGCCGGCCGACCTGCTGGCGCAAAGTGTGGGCAAGGCCGACAAGGCGCTGCAAAACGCATCACCCACCAACAAACCCGGTATGGCCGCCGCCGGGCGCGCATTGGCTGATTTGAAAAAACTGGCCGAAGCCGAGATCGCGCCGGCGCTTGAAGTGAGCATTGGTTTTTCGGACGCCGACGGCGACTAGAACTCCATGCGTGACGCCTCATTCACCGCATGGGACTTGCAACGCCGGCAATGGCTTGCTCTGGCTGTGGCGGGAGCGAGTACCTGGGTCAAGCCGGCCCTGGCTGGCGCCAACGCGACCGTTTCGCCGCAGCAGTTTGCCGCCGCCTGGGAAGCAGCGCATGGCTATCAAGTCGGTGTGCTGGCGTACCGCGGCGCCGCCCTCCAGGTCAGCGCCGCGCTCGACGTGCCGACGCGGGCCCACGGCGTGTGGGCTGAGGCCGGCGGCACCTTGCTGGCAGTGGCGCGCCGGCCCGGCGACTGGCTGCTGCGCTGGCGGCCTGAAGAGCAAGGCAAAGCCATCGCCTGGGCCGAACCGGACCGCGCCTTCAACGGCCACGTGATCGCCAGCCCCGACGGCAAAACGCTCTACACCACCGAAACGAATCTCGAAACCGGTGAAGGCCTGGTCGGTGTGCGCGATACCGCCACGCTGGAAAAATCCGGCGAATGGATAACCCACGGCATGGACCCGCATGAATTGCTGCTCGATGCCGATGGCAGCCTGGTGGTGGCCAACGGCGGCATTCCCGCCTTGCCCGAAACCGGTCGGCTGAAGATCCATATGGAGCGCATGGACGCCTCGCTGGTGCGGCTGGACACGCGCAGCGGCGCGCTGCTGGGCCAGTGGCGCCTGGCCGACAAGCGCCTGAGCCTGCGGCACATGGCCTGGGGCCGCGCACCGGCGGCGGGCGGCCCGCGTGTATTGGGCATCGCGCTGCAGGCCGAGCATGACGACACCGCGGCCAAAACCGGCGCGCCCGTACTGGCGCTTTTTGACGGCCGGACGCTGCGGACCTGCGACGCCGGTGCCGGCCATGCGCTGGCCGGCTACGGCGGCGACATCGCCTGGGCGGCGGGCGCTTTTGCCGTAGGCTGCCCGCGCGCCAATGGCGTGGCCGTGTGGCAGGCCGATGGACGCTGGACAGATTTTTTCCCGCTGCAAGAAGCCTGCGCCGTCGCCTCAGCTTCTACGGCGGGCGAAGCAGACACCACACTCTGGGCCGGCGGGCGGCTCGGCGCGCTGATGCGCGATGGCGCGGGCCGCACGGCTTCGCCGGTGCTCAAGAATGTGCGGCTGGACAACCACTGGGCGCCGATGGCGGGCTAGAGTTCGCCCTCATCCGGCGCACTTCACAGCTTCTTCCACAGCTCGCCATCCCTGGAACGGTAAGTGCCACCCGTGGCGCAGCAGCCTCCCGCACCGAAGGCGATGCGCCCAAGGGTGACAGTGACGACACCGTTGTCTACCTGCAGCGACTGCCGCTCGCAATACGTGAAGAATGGATAGAGATCGGGTTCGAGCACCATCTGCCAGCCGTCCCTGGACTCCTTGGACTCCTTGGGTATGGCGCGATAGACCTTGCAGTCATGCACCGCGAGGTGCATCGGCTTGCCGCCCAACAATCCCTTGAATACGCGCTCTGGCGGTATCGCCGCCATGGGATCGGGCTCGGCAGGAGGCGCAGCAGGGACACTGCCGCCGCCTGCCAGCCCCAATCCAATCCCCAGCCCAACAGCCAGAAGGAGCTGACCCCACAGCATGTTCCGCTCTGGCCTCGTCACCGGCGAAAACGCCTGCCACGCCAGCGCGGCCGCAGCCGCGGCCGACAGTGCTGTGGCAACCCAGACCAGCAGTTCCGCGGCTTCGGTGGATGGACTGATCGTCCAGCCAACAGCCAGCACGGTCGCATTGACCAGTAACAGCACGAGGCTAGCCCATGGCCGCACCCGGGAGAACAAGCCTGCAATCAGCAAGAGCACCGTGCACAGCAGCGCCGCGGGCAGTACCACCACGCCTGAAAACAACAGCTCCAACGCCTCCAACAGCCAGCCACCGCTGCTCGCCACTTTGCCAACGATGTACAGGTGAAGCACCATAGCCAGGCCCGGCAGGGCCAACAAATGTGCGGCGACAAAGGCAAAGGCGTAGGGTGTACTGGAGGCTCTCAAGATGCCGGTGATTCTAGAGCCCGGCTGAGATACCGTGGATGCGGTCCAGCCGGACCACGATGCGCGTGACCGCCGGCCGCGCCCTGCTGCAGCGCCGAGTTCGCTGCGTTCGTCAGGCACCAATGCAATCGCCCCGGCAATCCTTTCGGACTACCGGGGCGATTGCGTCAGAACCGGCAAAGGCCGGCTTGTGCAAGCTTACTGGGCGCTGGTCTTCACGAGCTCGGCAGCCGCCTGGGGGGCTGCGCCGGCTTTTTCAGCGCGGGGAGCGGCCAGGTTTTGCTGGGCGGTCACGCCATTGAAGCTGGAAGTGGCGTCGGTCTTCTGGGCCTGCAGCACTTCGCTTTTGACTTCCGCGCGGGTCTTGGTGGCGGGTGCCTGCATCTGGTCCAGCAGGAAGGCGTTCAGGGGCTGGGCGGAAGCAGCGACGGAAGTCAGGGCGGCAACAGCAACAACAGCGGCGGCAACAAAGTTCGATTTCATGATGAATATCCTCTCAAAAGTTAAGTGACGTTCCGGGCATGGCGGGCTCATCTCCCCGTCTGTCCAGCCTCGGTGAGTCGCCTTGTAAGTGGCTTCGGCTCATCGATGTATGAACTGTATTCCTGTTAAATCGAACAAAAAATACCATTCTCAACAATACATTGCTGTTAAATTAGCAACAATAAAGGTGATATATAAGGGTTTACCATGGACCGACTCCAATCAATGCGGGTGTTCCAGCAAGTCGTGGACGACGGCAGTTTTGCCGCTGCGGCGCGCAAATTCGATATCTCGTCCGCCGTCGTGACCCGCCTGGTCGGCGACCTGGAAGACCACCTGGGTGTGCGCCTGCTGCAGCGCACCACGCGCCGCCTGGCACTGACCGATGCCGGCGAAACCTACCTGGCCCGCGTGCGGCACATCCTGAGCGATATTGACGAAGCCCACGCCGCCGCCCAGGCCCATGCGCAGGAGATGTCCGGCACCATACGCATCATGACGCCGCCGGTGTTCGCCGTGCATGTGCTGGCGCCGCTGGTGGCCGAGTTCGGCCGGCGCTATCCCAAGGTGGTGCTCGACATCCATGTGGACTCGCCGCTGGTGCCGCCTGTCGAGGACTACGACCTCACGCTGCTGGGCGCCGGCGACGCCTTTGACGCCAACATCATCGCGCGGCCCATCGCCTCATCGGACGGTGTGCTCTGCGCCTCGCCCGACTACCTGCGCCGCAACGGCACGCCGGCACGGCCCGAAGACCTGCCGCAGTACCACAACCTGCGCGTCAAGCAGGCCGCCAACCGCCACCGCATCTGGCGCCTGACCAACCCCGACGAAGGCAAACGCGTCATCGAAGTGCAGATAGAACCCAGCATGCTGGTCAACCACAGCGACACGCTGATACGCGCCTGCGTGGACGGCGCCGGCATCATGAGCCAGTCCATAGACCTGGTGGCCAACCACCTCAACAGCGGCGCGCTGCAGCGCATCCTCGCGCCCTGGATCACCGGCACCAACACCTTGTACGCGGCGCTGCCCAGCCGCAAATTCATCCCGGTGCGCACCAGCGTGTTCCTCGAGTTCATGACCGAGTACACGCGCAGGGTGATCAAGAGAATGGACACGCGGCAGGAATGAGCTCCGTATCAAGCAGCGTGGGCATGGAAGGCGGGCGTGAATCCGAGAACCTATTTATTAAAGTATTTTCTTTTTATGCTGCGTAAATTCCTGTAGAGAATTGGCGGCAATATTTCCTTAAGCAGCGGCCCATTCTTGCTTAACGACAACACCTCTTTAACCTCATTTTCTGACCGGGCTTGAAATTCCGTACCCGAATTGGGAATTTCTTCATAAATTGATTTAGACGCCGTGTAGTAATAGAGTGCGAGCGATTTTCTCGTAACGCCATCAGGCGTATTTAAGGGGTCGGGATGCCCGTGATGCGAGCTAGCGTCCGTGTTAAATATTACACACCTGTTGAACAAGGGTTCGATGCCTTTTACTTTTCCGGACATCTCCCGATCCCAAATTTCCAGTTCCCCTCCGTACGCCTGATTCCAGTCTTTATTTAAATAAATCAGCACGTTCAATCTTCTATTCAAATGCAGTTGGTTTTGAATCCGGAAATCAGCGTGAATACCCAGTTTGCCGTTTTTGGCAATCTCATGAAATCCCCCCCCCAGGAAATAGGGATCGGATATCAATGCGTCAATTGCGGTTAGACCTTCTAAAAATTGCAAGAACGGCGCTGAATTGAAAAACAGGAAGTAATTCAATGCCGCTTGATTGCAGGCATATGGGAGTATTTGTCTTTTGTTGTGCTCAAAATACCTACCAACATAGTTCACCTCACTGCTCAGTTTTTCCGCCGGGAAATTGGCCAAAATATCTTCAGCCATTGCGTCCGGTAAAAAATTATCCAGAACAATATGCGGATACGGTTCCGCGAAACAATACTCTCCAGCGAGTTCCTCACCCAAAGCGCGCGCTAGCTTAGCGTCCAGAAATATCCCGTTCGCTAACTGAACTGGCAAATTGGCTTGCATGTCGCCCCTTCGTTAGTTTGAAAATTATGCGCGGACCGATTGGCCACTTGGTTGGTAATCTAACATCAATGAAATTTCAATGCCGTAGGCACCGAATACGTGTTCCATCAGGTGGTGAACGTCGGTAGTTTTGCCGCCGCAGCGCGCAAATTCGGCGTGTCGTCCGCCGCGGTGACCCGCTTGGTCGGCGACCTGGAAGACCACCTCAACAGCGGCGCGCTGCAGCGCATCCTCGCGCCCTGGATCACCGGCACCAACACCTTGTACGCGGCGCTGCCCAGCCGCAAATTCATCCCGGTGCGCACCAGCGTGTTCCTCGAGTTCATGACCGAGTACACGCGCAGGGTGATCAAGAGAATGGACACGCGGCAGGAATGAGCCCTGCGCGTTCAACGCGCGGCATCAACGCCTTTTGATTTCGCCATGCGCAATAACGGGCGCATGCGCTTCTTGACGCAAAGCTTTCAAAAAACTTTCGCCCAAAAAGTTCCGTGAATTCGCGCCGTCATTGTTCCGATTTCGGCAATGGAATGTTCTGCAAACACGCACTTGTCTATGGCCCTTGCGGAACAAGCTGGGATGCATCGGTGAGCCACATTTGATAACGCGACTCAGCGAGGAAGGCCCCTCGGGCACGCAGCCCGTCCGACCGGATATTTCAAAAACTGTTCTAAAGGAAATTCATCATGAAATCGAATCTCGTCTCCGCCTCCGTTCTTGCCGTCTCCGCACTGGCCTTCTTCGGCTCGGCCAGCAGCTTCGCCGAAGGCCGCGATCCCTTCCCGCAAGACCAGGTGAAGTCGGTCAGCACCAAGACCCGCGCCGAAGTCAAAGCCGAGCTGGCACAAGCCCAGCGCGAAGGCTATTCCGTCAACATCGGTCGGACCTACCAAGACGTCTACACGGCGCCCGTCAGCAACAAGACCCGCGCGGAAGTCAAAGCCGAAATCGGCACCACCGTGTCGGCCTCGGCCTTTGACCGCGACTTCCCTGTCGTTCAATAAGCGCATTGCGCGCTGCTGAGCGCTGTTGACCACCGGTGGCGGCTGCGACAGCAGCCGCCATCGCCGGCCTTCAGTCACAACACAAGGCATCCCGCTGCGCATGGGCGCAACGGGATGCCTTGCCGTGCGCGCGCCATCAAAGGCCTCGCGCGCCGTACAGCGGTGCAACACCGGCGTACAGCGCGGCAAAGCGCGCGCCGCGTTCCTTCCATCGCTCTTGCTCGGCGGGTCGGGGCGCGTAGCTGTCCAGCGCCGCGGGTGCCTTCAGCACATCCTGCGCATCCGCCTTGTCCACACAAAGCCAGGCAAGCCGGGCCGCGCCCAGGGCGGGCCCCACGGCGGAGTCCTCGCGCCTGACCACCTCCAGCCCTGTGGCGTCGGCCAGCATCTGCGCCCAGTAGGCGCTGCGCGAGCCGCCACCTATCAGGCTGACCTGCGCTAGCCCGGCCCCGGTAGCCTGCAAGGCGGCAATGCCCTGGGCCAGCCCGTGGCACACGCCTTCCAGCGTGGCGTTGACCAGGTCGGCGCGCCCGGTGCCCGCATCCATGCCGAAAAACACGGCCTTCGCATGTGGGTTGTTGTGCGGTGTGCGCTCGCCGTTCAGGTAAGGCAGGAACAGCGGCGTTGACGGCCGCAGGCCGCGCGCCTCGGCCTCGGCCAGCAGCCGCCCGATGTCGGGTTCGCCGAGCAGCGAGGCGGTGAAATCCAGGCAGGAGGCCGCCGACAACATGACCGACATCAGGTGCCAGGTGCGCGGCAAGGCATGGCAAAAGCTGTGCACCGCCTGCCCGGGATTGGAGACGAATTCGCGCGTGGCGACGAAGACCACGCCCGAAGTGCCCAGCGACAGCATCGCGTCGCCCGGGCGGTAGACGCCGGCGCCCAGCGCGCCGGCGGCGTTGTCGCTCGCGCCGGCCGCCACCGGGATGCTGCGCAAGCCCCAGTGCCGCGCGAGGTCAGCGCGCAGCATGCCCGTAGGCTCCGGCCCCTCGTGCAGGGCCGGCATGTGCGCGCGCGACAAGTTGCAGGCGGCCAGCAGCTCCTCGCTCCAGCCGCGCCCGGCCACGTCCAGCCACAGCGTGCCCGCGGCGTCCGACATGTCGGTGGCGAACTCGCCGGTCATGCGCCAGCGCAGCCAGTCCTTGGGCAGCAGCACCTGCCGCACGCGCTCGAATACTTGCGGCTCATGGCGCGCCACCCACAGGAGCTTGGGGGCCGTGAAGCCGGGCATCATCATGTTGCCAGTGATCTCGCGCGAGCGCGGTACCTGGCGCTCGAGCAGGGTGCATTCCTCGGCGCTGCGGCCGTCGTTCCACAGGATGGCGGGCCTCAGGGTTTGGCCTTGCGCATCGAGCAAGGTCGCACCGTGCATCTGACCGGTCAGGCCGATTCCCGCCACGTCGCCCGGGCTGCGACCCGCCGCCGCCAACCCGGCCAGCGCCTGGCGCACGGCATCATCGCAGGCACGCCACCAGTCCTGCGGGTCCTGCTCGCGCCACAAGGGCTGCGGCTGGTCGACCGCCAGCGGCGCGCTGCCGCCGGCCAGGACCTGGTGCCCGCGGTCCAGGACCACGGCTTTGACGCCGGACGTACCGAGATCGATGCCGAGGAACATGCGTCAGCGCATCGGCGTCCACTTGGCCTGGCTATTGGCGGACTCCACCACCTTCTCGATGAAGCGCACGCCGCGCGCGCCGTCGGCCAGGCGCGGGTAGTCGGCCTCCAGCGGATCGGGCGCCCGTCCCGCCTGCACCGCCCGGATGTGCGCGGCGACGCCGAGGTACACATTGGCAAAGGCCTCGAGAAAGGCTTCGGGATGGCCCGTGGGCAGCCGCGTGGCGCGGCGCGCGGCCTCGCCCAGCCAGGGCGAACCGCGGGTCAGCACGCGCGCGGGGCCGTCAATGGGCTGGTGCACCAGGCGATTCGGCTCCTCCTGGTGCCACACCAGCGTGCCCTGGCTGCCGAACACCCGCAGGCGCAGGTCGTTCTCGCAGCCGACCTCGATCTGCGACGCGATGAGCACGCCCCTGGCGCCATTGGTGAAGCGCAGCAGCACATTGCCGTCGTCGTCCAGGCGGCGGCCGGGCACAAAGGTGGTCAAGTCCGCGCAAATGCTGTCCAGCTCCAGGCCGGTCACCGTGGCCACCAGGTTTTCGGCATGCGAGCCGATGTCGCCCATGGCGCCGGCCAGGCCGCTGCGCGCGGGGTCGGTGCGCCAATCAGCCTGCTTCTGGCCGGTGGCTTCCAGGTTGGTGGCGAGCCAGCCCTGGTTGTATTCGACGATGACCTTGCGCAGCTCGCCGATCAGGCCCTTGGCCACCAGCTCGCGGGCTTCGCGCACCATGGGGTAGCCCGTGTAGTTGTAGGTCACCCCGAACACGCAGCCGCTGCGCTGCGCGGCCCGCTCCAGCGCCTGGGCCTCTTCGCTGCTGTGCACCAGCGGCTTGTCGCAGACCACGTGGATGCCCGCCTCGGCAAAGGCCTGGGCCACCGGGAAGTGCACGTGGTTGGGCGTGACGATGGACACGAAGTCGATGCGCTCGTGCGCCGGCCGCTTGAGCTCATCGGCCAGCAGGTCCTGCCAGCGCCCGTGGTTGCGCGCGTCGGCCAGCCCCAGCTCGGCGCCCGAAGCGCGCGCGCGCTGCGGGTCGGACGACAGCGCGCCGGCCACCAGCTCCATCTGGCCGTCCAGCGCCATCGCCTTGCGGTGCACGGCACCTATGAAGGCGCCCTGCCCGCCGCCCACCATGGCGTAACGCAGCTTGCCCGTCATGACCCGGCCATCCCGCCCTGTTTGGCCTTGTCGAAGACGGCGTCGAAGGCGCCCGCCGCCGGCTTGAAGTCCAGGCGCTTGCAATAGGCCGCGCTCTCGGTGGCGCCGTGCACGCGGTCCATTCGGCTGTCTTCCCACTCCACGCTGAGCGGCCCGGCGTACGCGATGTCGTTGAGCGCGACGATGATGGACTCGAAGTCGATCATGCCGCGGCCCACGCTGCGGAAGTCCCAGTAGCGGCGCGCATCGCCGAAGCTGGTGTGGCCGCCGAACACGCCGGCCGTCCCGTCGCCCTTGCCCCACCACACGTCCTTCATGTGCACGTTGTAGATGCGGTCGCTGAAGGTACGCAGGAACTTGACGTAGTCCACACCCTGGTAGCCCAGGTGGCTGGGGTCGAAATTAAAGCCGAAGCGCCTGTGTCCCGCCACCGCCTCGACGGCGCGCTGCGCCGACGCCGTGTCGAACGCGATCTCGGTCGGGTGCACCTCCAGGGCGAAGTTCACGCCGCAGGATTCGAAGACGTCCAGGATGGGTTTCCAGCGCTGCGCGAAATCCGCGAAGCCCTTGTCCCAGTACGCCTGCGGCGTCGGCGGGAAGGCATACAGCGAATGCCAGATCGAGGAGCCCGTGAAACCGGTGACCGCCTTCACGCCCAGCTTGGCGGCGGCGCGCGCCGTGTCCTGCATCTCGCGCGCGGCGCGCTGGCGCACGCCCTCGGGATCGCCGTCGCCCCACACATGCGCGGGCAGGATGGACTGGTGGCGCTCGTCGATCAGGTCGCACACGGCCTGGCCCACGAGGTGGCTGCCGATCGCGAAGCAACGCAGGCCGTGTTTTTCCAGCAGGTTGCGCTTGTCCTGCAGGTAGCGGTCGCTGCCCAGCGCTTCCTGCACGTTGAAATGGTCGCCCCAGCAGGCCAGCTCGAGCCCGTCGTAGCCCATGCCGCGCGCCAGGGGTGCAAGTTCGGCCAGCGGCAGGTCGGCCCACTGTCCGGTGAAAAGTGTGACGGGTCTGGCCATGATTGCCTCAGAACGGGGAGTCGGGGAAATAGTACTGTTTGGCGTTGTCCTTGGTCACCAGCACCGAGGGGATGATGGTGGAGGCCGGCAGCTTCTCGCCCTTGACGCGCGCGGCCGCGGTGAGCTTCATCGCGTCGGCGATCATGGCGGGCGAATAAGTCACGTCGGCCGTGACCATCTTGTCGCCGTCCATCACTTTCTTGATGTAGTCCTTGGAGCCGGCGCCGCCCAGCACCATCTTGATGTCACCGCGCTTGGCCTGGTCTATCGCCTTCTGCACGCCCACCGCCATGTCGTCGTCCGAGGCCCACACGGCGTCAATCTGCTTGAAGCGCGTGAGGTAGTCCTGCATCACCTTGAAGGCGTCGTCGCGGTTCCAGTTGCCGTGCTTGGCATCCAGCACCTTGATGTCGGGGTGGCTCTTCATCACCGCCATGAAGGCGTCGACGCGCTGGTTGTCGATGACCGTGGGGATGCCGCGCAGCACGACGACGTTGCCCTTGCCGCCCATGGCCTTGGCCATGTACTCACCCGACACCTTGCCGAAGCCGGGGTTGTCGCCCGCCACGTAGGCGTCCTGCGCGCCGGCATCGGTCAGGCCCCGGTCCACCACGGTGACGTACACGCCCTTGCCCTTGACCTGCGCGACGGGTTGCGTGAGCGGCGCGGACTCGAAGGGAAGAATCACCAGCGTGTCGATCTTGTTGGCCGTCTGCAGGTCCTGCACCTGGTTGGCCTGTTCCGCGGCCGAGCCGGCCGTCTTGACGGTGACCTTCAGGCCGGGGTACTGCTTTTCCAGTTCCGTCTTGGTGCGGTTGGCCCAGTACACCACCCCGCCCGTCCAGCCGTGGGTGGCGGCTGGGATGGACACGCCGATGTGCGGCTTGTTCTGCGCCAGCGCCGCCGGCGCGGCGCCGAGCAAGGCCAGGACGGCGGCGCCTGCCGCCAGCAATTGGGTGATCGGTTTCATGGTTTGTCTCCTCTTTGGGTTGGCTGAAAGGTTGGCTGAAAAAACGGCAACTCCGCCGGTGAACTCCATCATTTACGCCCGCGCTGGAAGAACGCCACCGCGATGATCACAAAGCCCTGCACCGCGGCGTTCAGGTACACGCTGATGATGCTGGTGAGGTTCAGGATGTTGCTGATCACCGAGAGCAGCACCGCGCCTATGACGGTGCCGGTGACGCTGCCGGCGCCGCCCTTGAGCGCCGTGCCGCCGACGATCACGGCCGCGATCGCCTCGAGCTCCCAAAGCAGGCCGGTGGACGGCGAAGCCGAGCCCAGGCGCGGCACGTAGAGCACGGTGGCGATGCCCACACAAACGCCCAGCAGCACATAGGTCAGCACCTTGACGCGGTCAACCTCCACGGCCGCATAGCGGGCCACCTGTTCGTTGGAGCCTATGGCCTGCACGTAGCGGCCATAGGCGGTGCGGTTCAGGATCAAGCCGCCCAGCAGCGCGACCACGACAAAGACCCACACCGGCACCGGAACACCCAGCCAGCTGCCGTAGTACACCGGGCCGTAGGCGCTGGCCAGCGAGCCGTCCAGCGTGATCGCGCCGCCGTTGGAGAAGTAGGTGAGGTAGGCGCGGAAAATGCCCAGCGTCCCCAGGGTCACGATAAAGGGTTCTATGCGCCCCTTGCTGATCAGCAGGCCGTGCGCCAGGCCGAACAGCGCGCCCAGGCCGATGGCACAGGCCATGCCGGCCAGGATGGCGGCCAGCGGCGGCCAGCCGGCGCCCGCGGCGGCGTTCATCAGCAGGATCATGGCGCCCGCGATCAGCGCCGCCATGGACCCCACCGACAGGTCTATGCCGCCGGAGATGATCACAAAACACATGCCCACGGCGATGATGCCGATGAATGCCGTTCGGGTCAGCACATTCATGGCGTTGTCCAGGCTGGCGAAGTTCTCGTTCAGCATGGCGCCCAGCAGGCACACCAGCACCAGGCCCGCCAGCGGGCCGCCGCCGCGCAGGCCGGCCCAGCGGCGCGCCATCATGGGCGCCGGCGATACACCGGCCATGGGTTTAGTGGGTTCCAGTTGCATGGGCGATCAGCAGTTCTTCAGTGAGCTGGTCCTGCGGCAGTTCGGCCGCCAGCCTGCCCTGGCGCATGACGATGACGCGGTGGCAAAGGCCAATGAGCTCAAGCAGCTCGGACGAGACGATGACAATGGCGCGGCCCTCGTCGGCCAGGCGCCGGATCAGGAAATAGATGTCGCGCTTGGCGCCCACGTCCACGCCGCGCGTGGGCTCGTCCAGCACCACGACTTGCGGCTGTGGTTGCAGCACGCGGGCCAGCGCCAGCTTCTGCTGGTTGCCGCCGGACAGCGCCGATGCCGGCACACCGGCCGCCGCGCGTATGCCGAAGGCTTCGCTCGCCTGCTTCAGGGCCGCACGCTCCGCCGCGGGATCCAGCCAGGGCTGGGCGTAGCGCTCCAGCGCCATCAGCGTGAGGTTCTCCGGCACGCCCATGCGCAGGTGCAGGCCGCGGCCCTTGCGGTCCTCACTGAGGTAGGTCAGCCCCAGGCGAGCGGCCGAGCGCGGGCTGCGCCGCGTCCAGGGGCGGCCCGCGACGTCCACCGCCGCGCAGCTCGCGGGGCGCAGGCCCAGCAGGCCTTCAAACAATTCAGTGCGACCGGCGCCGACCAGCCCGGCAAAACCCAGGATCTCACCGGCGCGCACCTGGAAGCTCACGTCCTGTGCCCAGCCGGGCACCTGCAGGTCCCGGACTTCGAGCAGCGCCTGCGCGCCATCGGGCACGGGCTGCCGCGGTGGAAACAGGTCGCTGAGCTCGCGGCCCACCATGAGGCTGGCCATCTGCTGGCGGGTCACGCTGCCCGTGGGCCGGTGCGCCACCAGGCGGCCGTCGCGCATGACCAACACTTCGTCGGTGATGCGTTCGACCTCGTCCAGCTTGTGCGAAATGTAGAGCACCGTGGCGCCCTGGTCCCGCAACTGCGCGATCAGGGCGAACAGCCGCTCGGTTTCGGACGGTGTCAGCGTGGCGGTGGGTTCGTCCATCACCAGCACGCGGGCATTGCGGCTCAACGCCTTGGCGATTTCGACCAGCTGCTTCTCGGCCACGATCAGGTCGCGCACGCGCCGGCCGGGGTCGCAGGCCAGGCCCACCGAGCGCATCGCCGCCTCGGCGCGGCGCGCCATCGCCCGCTCGTCCAGCAGGCCGTGACGGGTCAGCTCGTGCCCGAGGAAAATGTTCTGCGCGATGCTCAGGTCGTCGGCGAGGTTGAACTCCTGGTGGATCATCACGATGCCTTCGGCCTCGGCGTCGCGCGGGCCCCTGAAGCTCACGGCCTGCCCGCCTATCTCCACCGAGCCCTCGCTGGCCGGCTCGTAGCCGGCCAGTATCTTCATGAGCGTGGACTTTCCGGCGCCGTTCTCGCCCAGCACGCCGTACACCCGGCCGGGCGCAAAAGCGAAGCTCACGCCATGCAGCACCTGCACGGGCCCGAAGCGCTTTGTCACCTGCTGGAAGCCGACGTCCGGGTTCATGGTGGGCGCTCCTACAGCGGCCTCAGGCGACGGGGTCAAAGATCGCGGCGTTCACGCGGTTTTCCAGCCACTCCTGCCGCCCGCTCACCGGCCGCGGCCGCAGGTCCTGCACGAAGGCGTATTCCGCCACCTCGCTGAGCTTCATGTCCCCGCCCAGGATGCCACGGCCCAGGTCGCCGTCCCAGCGGGCGTAGCGCTCGGTGCGAAAGCGCTCGAGTTCACCGGCCTCCACGAGCCGCGCGGCGCTTTTGAGCGCCAGGGCCAGCGCGTCGATGGCGCCGGCGTGCCCGTGCAGGATGTCCACCGGGTCCATGCTCTGGCGGCGCACCTTGGCGTCGAAGTTGAAGCCGCCGCTGCCGACCCCGCCAGCGCGCAGGATCTCGTACATCGCCAGCGTGAGGTCTTCCACGCTGTTGGGGAACTGGTCGGTGTCCCAGCCGTTTTGCGGGTCGCCCCGGTTGGCGTCTACGCTGCCGAAAATGCCCAGCGAGGCGGCCGTGGCGATCTCGTGCTGGAAGCTGTGGCCCGCCAGCGTGGCGTGGTTGGCCTCGATGTTCAGCTTGATCTCGCGCTCCAGGCCGAAGTCCTTGAGGAAACCATAGACCGTGGCGCTGTCGTAGTCGTACTGGTGCTTGGTGGGCTCCAGCGGCTTGGGCTCTATCAGCAGCTGGCCCGCGAAGCCTATCTTGTGCTTGTGCTCCACCACCATCTGCATGAAGCGGCCGAGCTGGCGGCGCTCACGGCGCAGGTCGGTGTTGAGCAGCGTGTCGTAGCCTTCACGCCCGCCCCACATTACGTAGTTCGCGCCGCCCAGGCGATGCGTGGCATTGAGCGCGCTGAACACCTGCGTCGCGGCATAGGCGAAGACTTCGGGGTCGGGGTTGCTCGCGGCGCCGGCGGCGTAGCGCGGGTGGCTGAACAGGTTGGCCGTGCCCCACAGCAGCGCTATCCCCGTCTCCTGCTGCTTTTGCGCCAGCACGTCCACCATGGCCGACAGGTTGCTGCGGTAATCCGCCAGGCTTGCGCCCTCGGGCGCCACGTCGGTGTCGTGAAAGGTGTAGAAGGGCACGCCCAGCCGCGAGATCAGGCCGAAGGCGGCGTCGGCCTTGCGGCGCGCCAGCGTCAGCTCGTCGCCCGGAACATGCCAGGGCCGCGCGAAGGTCGGCTGCCCGAACACATCGTTGCCGGGCCACACAAAGGTATGCCAATAACAAACCGCCAGCCGCAGGTGCTGCTCCAGCGTCTTGCCCAGCACGCGCTCCTTGGCGTCGTAATGGCGGTAGGCCAGCGGATTCGTCGACTGCGGGCCCTCGTAACGGACCTGGGGAAGGGATTCAAAGGAAGTCATGTCTGCGCCGGAACAATCAAAATGGCGATGCTAGTCCTGGTGCCGCCGCGCAAGTTTGCGAATTTGGCGAGCGCGGCTTGTGAAATTTCTTTCTGCATTGCAGCAATTGGCGCGATATGCATGATGACCGCCGGCTTGGCCATCCCCCTCAGCCGGCTCGCGGCGCGGGAACGCTCGCACCAGAGGTCGCCAGGTAGCAGGCATACAGCGACGTCGTCGCCGTGATGAACAGCCTGTTGCCGCGCGGGCCGCCGAATTCGAGGTTGGCCACCGGCTCCGGGATGAGGATCTTGCCCAGCAGCTCGCCCTGCGGCGTGAAGCAATGAACGCCGTCGCCGGCGCTGGTCCAGACATTGCCGAGAACGTCCACGCGCAGCCCGTCCGGGATGCCGGCGTCCACTGTTGCGAACACCTCGCCACCCCGCAGCCTGCCCTCATCCACCTCGAACGAACGGATGTGGCGCGGCCCCTGGGGGTCGTGCGAGGCGCCCGAGTCCGCGATGTACAGCCGCCGCCCATCGGGCGAAAAGGCCAGCCCGTTCGGCTGGACAAAGTCGGTCACGGCCGCTTCCACGCGGCCGCTGGCGGGATCGACGCGGAACACGTAGCGGCCGCCGTACTCAGGCTCCGCCGCGTAACCCTCGTAATCGGAGAGGATGCCGTAGGACGGGTCGGAAAACCACAAAGCCCCATCGGGACCCAGCACCAGGTCGTTGGGCGAGTTGAGCTTTTTGCCCTGGAACGAAGAGGCCAGCACCGTGCGGCGCCCGTCGTGCCCGGTGCGGCTGACGCAGCGAGTGCCATGCTCGCAGCTGAGCAGGCGGCCCTGGCCGTCGCGCGTGTTGCCGTTGGTGAAATCGGAAGGCTTGCGGAACTCCAGCACGCAGCCGGGGCCGGCACCGTCGGGCACCCAGCGCAGGATGCGGTTGTTGGGGATGTCGCTGAACAGCAGGAAATCGCCCGCGGGGAAATACACCGGCCCTTCGGCCCAGCGCGCGCCGCTGTAGAGTTTTTCCACAAAGGCATTGGGAGGCACCAGGCCGCGAAAGCGGGCGTCGTGCAGGCGGAACTCACCGCGGATGCCATAGTGTTCACTCATGCCCACCTCCCTTCATCTCACTTTGGCCGATCTTCCGTACAGCAGCAGCATGGCCAGTATCAGCGCTCCGTAAATGATCTGGCGGCCCGCTTCGGGCATCTGCAACACCGCCAGCATGCTTTGCAGCAGCACGATGAACACGACGCCGGCGACCGTGCCCAGGTAGCTGCCGCGCCCACCCAGGATGTTGGTGCCGCCCAGCACCACGGCCGCGATCGCCGGCAGCAGGTAGGGGTCGCCCATGGCCTGGTAAGCGTTGCCCGAATACCCGGCCAGCATCACCCCCGCGAACGCGGCCAGCATGCCGCAGGCGACAAAACAGGCGACTGTCATCCTGGCGGTGCGCACGCCGCTGAGGTAGGCGGCGCGCTCGCTGTTGCCGATCACATAGACATAACGGCCGGCCGCGGTGCGCGTCAGCAGCAGGTAGACCAGCAGCGAGACGGCCGCCCAGGCCAGCACCGCATTGGGCAGGCCCAGGGTCCTGCCCACGGCCAGCTCGCGCATCAGCGGCGTGGCGGCGTCCTGGGGCGCATGGCCGCCGGTGTACAGCACCATCAGCCCCTGCAGCACGGCATTGGCACCCAGCGTGAAGATCATCGAGGGGATGCGCAGCAGCGCCACGCCCAGGCCGTTGGCCAGCCCCACCAGCGCGCCGCACAGCAGGCCGGCCGGGATCGCCCATCCCGTGCCATAGGCCGCGCCCGCGGCGGCGGCCATCATGGCACCGGTGGTGATGGTCCAGGGCACCGACAGGTCGATGTGGCCCAGCAGGATGACGGCCATCAGCCCCGCCGCGGCAAGCCCGAGGAAAGCGGCGATCTGCAGCTGCTGCAGCAGGTAGGCGGGCATCAGGAAATTCCGGTTCACGGCGCTGCCGGCCAGCAGCAGCAAGAGGCAGCACAGCCCCACCACGGCGGGCGGGTTCAGCAGCAGGCGCTGCACCGGGCTCCTGGTGGTTGTGGACGAAGGCCGCGCGGCGGTCAGTTCACCGGCACCCATCAGAACAGCTCCAGGCGGTTTCTGACGCGCAGCACGCGCGCCGCGCCCATGCACACGGCGGCCAGCAGGATCAGGCCCTCAAAAAGAGGCTGCCAGAGCGCCGGCGCGTTGAAGACGAACAGCAGGTCGCCTATGGTGCGCAGCACGAAAGCGCCGAGGATGGAGCCGACCATCCCGCCGGTGCCGCCGTACAGGGAGGTGCCGCCTATCACGACCGCCGCGATCGAGTTGAGGGTGTACAGGCCGGCCTGCGGGCCGCTGGCCTCGCCCGACAACGCGATCAGGGACAGTAGCAGCCCGGCCACCCCCGAAAGCAGGCCGGCGACGGTATAGGCCATGAACTTGGCGCGCTCAGATGGAACGCCGGAGAGGTAGGCGGCCTGCTCCGAAGACCCGACGGCATAACATGCGCGGCCCGTCACCGTCCGCTTCAAAGGCATCCACCCCAGCACGACAAGCACGGCCAGCAGCACCATGGTGCTGGGGATCACGCCGAACAGCCGGCCGGTCAGCGCGTCCGACAGCCCCTCGCTGACCTCGCCGCCCGGCGCGGGCCGCAGCAGCAGGGCAAAACCGAAATACACCGCGCCGGTGGCGAGCGTGACGATGATGGGCTGCAGGCGTCCGAACACCACGATGGCGCCGTTGAGGGCGCCCGCCGCCGCGCCGCAGGCCAGCACCAGCACGATGCCCAGCGCCACTTGCCAGGGCGCCCCGCTCACGACGGTGGAGGCCAGGCAGCCGGTCAGCACCATCACCATGCCGACGGAGAGATCCAGCCCCCGGGTGATGACGGGCAGCGTCTGCGCCATCGCCACGATGGCCAGCAGCACCGCCTTGTTGGACGCGGTGGTCACGATGGCCACCGAAATCGAGCGGGGGTGTTCCATCAGGAACAGCGCGAACATCACGATGAACACCGCCAGCGCGGCCAGCGGCCCGCCGTTGCGCCGCAATGCCATGGCCCATTCGCCGCGCCGGTTCATGCGGTGGCGGCCTCCCGGCCGCTGGGTGAAACGTTGAGCGAGGAGGCCACGATGGCGTGCTCGCTGATGGCGTCGCCGGCCAGCGTGCGCGCGATCCGGCCCTCGTACATGATGAGCACACGGTCGGCCAGGCCTATGAGCTCCTCATAGTCGGTGGAGTACAGCAGCACGGCCACCCCCTGGGCGGCCAGCTCGCGCAGCAGCGCATACAGCTCCTGTTTGGTGGCCACGTCAATGCCGCGGGTCGGGTCGTTGAGCAGCAGCACGCGCGGCCGGGCCATCAGCCATTTGGCGATCACCACCTTTTGCTGGTTGCCGCCCGACAAGGTCTGCACCGGGTCCTGCGCGTCGCCTATCTTGATGCGCAGCTGCTCCACCATGCGCGCCACGGCGGAAGACTCCGCCGCCGCGCTGAGCATACCCAGGCGCGCCAGCGCCGGCAGGTTGGCCAGGCTCATGTTCTCGCGGATGCTCATGGGCAGGATCAGCCCCTCGGTCTTGCGATCCTCGGGGATCAGCGCGATGCCCAGCTCCGGGCCCTTGCACACATGCGGCGCCAGGTCGCTGCGCAACTGGCCGAACACCTGGACCCGGCCCTGCACGCCCTTGAGCACGCCGAACAGTGCCAGCAGCAACTCCCGCTGTCCCTGGCCGTCCAGCCCTCCCAGCCCGACGATCTCGCCGGCCTTGATTTCCAGCGAGATGTCGTGCAGCGCGGGGGGCCAGCCCAGGCCCTGCACGCTGATGGCGGGCTGGGCCCAGGGCGCGGGGCCGGTTTTCGGCGGGTAGGTCTTGGCGACGTCGCGGCCTATCATCAGCTGCACCACCTGCGCATCGGAGCGGGCGCCGCCGGCGAAGCTGTCCACGCGCCTGCCGCTGCGAAACACCGAGCAGGTGTCGGCCAGCGCCTTGACCTCATGCATGCGGTGCGAGATGAACAGGATGCCCACGCCGCGCGCGCGCAGCTGGAACAACAGCGTATAAAGCCGTTCCACGTCCTCGCTGCTCAGCGCCGAAGTCGCCTCATCGAGGATCAGCAGGCGTGGCTGCAGGCTCAGCGCCTTGGCGATCTCGATCAGCTGTCGGCGCGATAGCGGCAGGTCCCGCACGCGCTCCCCGGGATGGATGTCGCCGCATCCCAGCATGGCCAACAGGGTGGCGGCCTGCGCCCGCTGCGCCTTCGCGTCGATCAGCCCGCGCCGGCGCGGCGGCCGCGACAGGAAGATGTTCTCGGCCACCGAGAGGTCCGGCACCAGGGACAGCTCCTGGAACACGCAGGCGATCCCGTGGTCGCGGGCGACATTGGGCGAAGCCAGGCGCAGCTCCGCGCCTTCCATGAGGATACGGCCGGCATCGGGCTGCACCACCCCGGCGATCACCTTGATCAGGGTGGATTTGCCCGCGCCGTTTTCTCCCAGCACGGCGTGGATTTCACCGGCACGGCAAGTGAGGTCCGCGCCGTCCAGCGCGCGCACGCCCGCGTAGCGCTTGGAGATGTCCTGGAGCTGCAGCAAGGCCTCGGGCATGACGCCTTCCTTCAGGTGTTCCCCTCGCTCTGCTTCATGATGTCCGGCGCCGTGATGTTGATGTTGCACGGCGGAAACTCATTGGCCACGTAAAACGTGTCCGGCAGATCGGGATAAAAGTTCTTGCCCGGCTCCATCTGCGCGTATTCCACATAAGGGATGGGCACCGAGATGTACTGCGGCAGCTTCTGCCCCTGCAGCGCGGCGATGGCCGCCTTCAGCGCCACGGCCGCCAGGCCGGGGGATTGCGCGGCCGAAGCGCCCTTGAGCCCGTCCTTGTGGTGCGCGTAGACCATCTTGCGAAAACCGTTCTCTCCCTCGGCGCCTATCGGCACGAAAGGATGCTTGGCCTCGATGAGCGCGCGGACCGTTCCGTTGGAGCCGGCCTGGGTGTAGATGCCGTTGAACCGGCCGTGCACGGCGATGGCGTCCGCCGCCACCTTCTGGGAGGTACCGTCATCCCAGTTGCCGACCACCTCGACGATTTGCACGCCCTTGTGCTTTTCCATGATTTCGCGAAAGCCCAGGTGCCGGTCGCGGTCGACCGAGTTTCCCGGCAGCCCGCGGATTTCGAGCACCTTGCCGCTGGTGACGCCGTTCTTCTCCAGCCAGCGCCCCATGAGGCGGCCCATCTCGAACTGGTCTTCGTTGACCTGGATGACCTCGTCGGTGTCCAGCACGTTGTCGAAGGGGATCAGGACCACGCCCGCATCCTTGGCCCGCTTGATCACCGGCTTGAAGGAGGTGGGCGATACCGCGATGGTGAGGATGGCGTCGAAGCCCGCATTGATGAAGTTGTCGATGGCACCCAGCTGCGCGGCGACGTCGGTGCCGGTGGAGACCACCTTCAGTTCCTTGATGTGGGGCTTGATGTCGGGTGTCGACGCGTAGGCCTTGAGCGACTTGATCATCTGGATGCGCCAGCTGTTTCCCGCATAGCCGTTGGCCAGGGCGATGCGGTAAGGCCCCTTGCGGGCCGGGTACTGGATGGTCTTGGTGCTGGAGGAAAAGGGCTTGAAGCAGCCGGGCTCATAGGTCTGCGCCACCGCCGTTCCCGCCATACCGGCCAGCGCTGCGCCCGCGCCGGCGGCGAGGATGTCTCTTCTCGTATGCATGGTTGTCTCCTGATCGTTATTTGCCGGCCTGGCGGCGGCATGGGCGCGATGGCTAAACCGCGCGGCTTGGTCGTAGTGAGCAGCGACTCCCAGGCCAATCGCTTTTGTCACCCTACGAATGGCAAAACTGTTTCTCCAGTGCTTGCTAGCGCTTGTCAGTACTTGCGATTGGGGAATTCCTTGGCCGCGACTTCGGCGGGAAACACACCCTCTATCGTCTTGATCCAGCGCGGCAGGGTCTGGCCCGCGGCGGCCTTGGCCGCGGCCTCCATCAGCTGCGGGCCCAGCAGCGGGTTGCACTCCACGCTCACATTCATCTTGCCCGCGATCATGGCTTCGAAGGCGCCCTTCACGGCGTCGACGCCGATGACAAGGATGTCCTTGCCGGGTTTGAGGCCCGCCTCCTCGATTGCCTGGATCGCGCCTATGGCCATGTCGTCGTTGTGCGCGTAGAGGACATTGATCTTTTTGCCCTCGGCCTTGAGGAAGGCTTCCATCACTTCCTTGCCCTTGGCGCGCGTGAAGTCGCCGGTCTGGGAGCGGATGACCTTGTAGCGCGCATTCCCCTTGAGGACTTCGTCGAATCCCTTCTTGCGGTCTATGGCCGGGTCCGAGCCGACCGTTCCCTGCAGCTCGACGATGTTCACCGTCCCCGTGCCGTTCTTCGTGTTATCCAGAAGCCACTGCGCCGCGCGGCGGCCTTCCTCGACGAAGTCGGAGCCTATGAAGGTGGTCCAGGTGGACGTGTCCTTCACCACCACGTTGCGGCTTTCCAGGATCACGGGAATCTTCGCGGCCTTGGCTTCCTTGAGCACCGTGTCCCAGCCTGTGGTGACCAGCGGCGCGAGGATGATGACGTCCACCTTCTGGCTGATGAAGGAGCGGATCGCCTTGATCTGGTTCTCCTGCTTTTGCTGCGCGTCGGAAAACTTCAGTTCATGGCCGGCCGCTTTGGCCGCGGCCTTGACCGACTCGGTGTTAGCGGTCCGCCATTCGCTTTCGGCACCCGTCTGGGCAAACCCGATCACCAGCTTCTTGCCGGCGGCCTGGGCATGGGCAAACGGGCTCCATGCCGTCGCCAGGCCGGCGCCGGCCAGAATTGCCGTGAAAGTACGTCGCTGAAGCTGTCTCATGTCCTGTCTCCTCAAGTTGGTTTTTCGAATCGCGCCGCCACTCCATGCGTTCAGCTCCTCCCGGTGCGGCGACGGGAGCAGCGGTGTTGTTATCCGGGATACCAGACGATGCGGGGCTCGTCGGCGGGGCGCCGGTAGGCCCACGCGGCTTCCACGAGCCGCGCCATGTCGTAGCGGGGCCGCCAGTCCAGAAGAAATTTCGCCTTGCTGTTGTCCAGCCATGTCGAGTGGTAGGGCGTGCGCAGGGGAACCAGCGGCACACCGCGCGTGCGCGCCAGGTAGTCGCCCAATTCGCCGTAATCGACAGGCTCGTTCATGCAGACGTTCATGCGCTGGTGCCTGGCCCGCGGCGCATCAAGCGCCAGCAAAAGCGCCTCCACCAGGTCGTCCACATGCACGAAGTTGCGCTTGACCGGCTTGCCTTGCAGATCCAGCATGACCGGAACGGCCCCTGACGCGCGGTATTCGCGCGCCTTGTCCGTCTCCACCAGTTCATGCCAGCGCGGGCCGCCGAAGACGTCGTCGCCGAAAGACAGGGCATAACGGAAGTCGTCTTTTTCCATGATCCAGGGCGCACGCAAGCAGCAGCTGTTGAGGCCGTACTGGATCTGGTATTGCTCCAGCATGACTTCCTCCAGCACCTTGGACAGGGCATAACACCCCGGATAGGCGCTGTGCGGCTGGCTCTCGACGACGGGAACGCCGTGCGGATAGTAAAAATGGCCTACCGCGGCATCGCCTCCCACAAGCAGGAACTGCCGGAATGTCTTGCTGGCGCGGCACTCCTCGAGCAGCCAGAACATCCCCTTGACTGCCACGTCCATCACCTCGTCCGGCGTCTCCTTGCTGGTGGCAAGGTGCAGCACGTGCGTGGCGCCTTCCAGCGCGCGGTGGACGTCGGCGCGATGCTGGATGGAGCCGTGCACCGATTCAACGCGAGGATGCGGCGGCAAGGCCCGGTTGTGGCACAGCGCACGAAGCGCAAACCTGTCGTAGCGCGCATCGCCCAGCAGGCGGTCCATGAACGCGCGCCCAACCTTGCCGGTCGCGCCCGTTACCAGGATGAGATCGCGAGCGGCCGGAGCGTTCATGTCCAGCCACCGTCGACGACCAGGTCATGCGCGGTGATCATGCTGCTGTCGTCGGAAGCGAGAAAGAGCACGGCGCGCGCCAGGTCCGCGGGCGCAAGTTCGCCAGGCAGACATTGCGCTTTGGCCAGCTCGATCTTCGCTTGCGGTGTCACCCACAGCCGGATCTGCTTTTCGGTCATCACCCATCCCGGCACAACCGTGTTGACGCGGATGCGATGGGCGCCGAAGTCGCGCGCCAGGCTTCTGGTGAGCCCCTGGACCGCGGACTTGCAGGTGGTGTACACGGGCATGCCGCCGGTCTTGACCATCCAGCTCACGGAACCGAAATTGATGATCGAGCCTCCGCCCAGGGCTTTCATGTCCTTGAACACTTCCTGCGCGGCAAAAAAGTAGTGCTTGAGGTTGACCGCCACGCCGCTGTCCCAGGACTCCGGCGTTGTCTCTTCAATGAGATGGCGCTGGTCATTCGCCGCGTTGTTCACCAGCACCTGGATGGCGCCTATGCGCTGGCGCAGCGTGCCGATGGCACTGCGCAGGCGGGGGGTGTCGGTGACATCGCACTCCTCAAAATGAACGCCGTGCAGACCTTCATGCGCCAGCCGTGCCTGCAACGCCAGGGCGCCCTCGGTATCGATGTCCACAAATCCCACCTTGGCGCCTTGCGCGGCGAAATGCTCCACCAGGGACGCGCCTATCCCCGTCGCGCCGCCGGAGATCAGCACGCTTTTGCCCTTGAGACTCGGATAGCGGGTTTGCTCAGTCATCGAGTTCCTCGTTGCTTGCCCGGAAACCGTTTGCATCTCGCGCACACGAAAACGCGGCGTCTTCGTGCGTCGACGCCCGCGGATCCGGCTCGCGATGCCACGCGACGGGGCCCGGACGGTACCCGCATCATGACCAGCAGAGTGGCGATGCTAGCGGGCGCGCCCGCGCGGCAGCTTGCGAAATTGCCGAGCGCGGCTTATGAAATTTCTTTCTGCATCGCAGCAATCGGCGCAATGTGCCAAGATCGGCCTTCCATGACCAAAAGCCCGACCTCGCGCCGGCCCGACCGGACCAGCGGCCCCGCAGTCCTGCGCGTGGCCCTGCTGTTCCACGCCAGCAAGGTCTATGACCGCGAGATCCTCATCGGCATCGGTGACTATGTGAAGCAGACGCGCGTGGCCTGGGACCTGTTCCTCGAGGAGGACTTCCGCTTTCGCCTCGATGGCATCCACGAGTGGGAAGGCGACGGCATCATCGCGGACTACGACGACCCCGCCGTCGCGCGGGCGCTCGCGGGCGCCCATGTGCCGGTCATCGCCATCGGCGGCTCCTATGAAGACCCCGCCTGCTACCCGGGACAGGTCCCCTACGTGGCCACCGACAACCAGCTGCTGGTGGCGCGCGCGCTGGAGCACCTGGTGGAAGCCGGCGTGACGCGCTTCGCCTGCTACAGCCTTCCGGAATCGCCGCTCAACCGCTGGGCGCAGGAACGCGAAAGGGCGTTCTCGGCATGGCTGCTGCGCAACGGCGCTTCAGGCGAAATTCACCGCGGCCTGGCCACCAGCGCCCCCACCTGGGGCAGCGCCACCAAGAAGCTGATCGACTGGCTGGACAGCCTGCCCAAGCCGATAGGCATCGTCGCCGTCACCGACGCGCGCGCGCGCCAGCTGCTGCAGGCCTGCATCGTCGCCAACATCGCGGTGCCCGACGAAGTGGCGATCATCGGCATCGACAACGATACGCTGGGGCAGCACCTCACCCGCATCGAGCTCAGTTCCGTGAGCCAGGGCACGGCCGAGATGGGCCGCCGCGCGGCGCAGCTGCTGCACCAGGCACTGAGCGGCTCGCCGGTGCGCGGCGCCCGCGTGGTGGTGCCGCCGGCCGAGGTGCACAGCCGGGCGTCGACCGCGCGCGACGTCCAGCACAGCCCGCCGGTGATGCGGGCGCTCTATTACATACGCCAGTACGCCTGCCAGGGCATCAAGACCGAGCAGGTGGCCGAGATGATGGGCATGTCGCGTTCGTCGCTGGAGATGTACTTCCGCCGGGACCTCAAGCGCTCCGTGCACGACCTGATCCTGCAGTGCAAGCTGGAGCACTGCTTCGAACTTCTGGCCCACACGGACACCGGCATCGCGGAGATTGCGCTGGCCTCGGGCTTTCGCTCGGTGCAATACCTGAACGCGGTGTTCCGGCGCGAGGTGGGCTCGACACCGGCGGTGTGGCGAGAGGCCAGGCAGGCCGTTGAGGCCCGTTGACCTGTGCATGCTGCGCACCATAGAAGGACTGGGGTTGAACAGCAGCCTGGGTAGCCGCGGAAACGGGGCCTTGCGGGACCTTGCGGGATTCAACGATAGCGCCTGAGCCGCTTTTGGCGTAGTGAGCGCCTGCCTCACGCTGTCGGAGGCGAGCTGGCAGGGCGCGGCAGAGCGAACCATCCAGGCTTCGCATCACATTGTTGGCAGTAATACCGTTTACAGCACGGAACTCCCCCATTAATCTTGTTGCACGAGCAGCGGAACCGGTAGTACATCGCGCAACGCACGGAGGGATCATGAAAGTCAAGGTCTATCACAATGGAGACGACACCTTCATCGCTTGGAAGCCAGAGGGCGAAGCCTTTGTCCCCGAGTGCCGCGGCTTTGCTCTTTTCCGCAAGCGCAATGGCGATGATGAGGTCGTGAGCACATGGGTTGGCTTCGAAGGGCAGAAGCACGACAAAGGCGAGCGACGATCCTCCACGAACTGGCCGATTCAAAAATACCAATGGACTGACTACATGGCGGTTGCCGGCGACGTCGTGCAGTACCGCGTGGTTCCAATGATCGGCCCAGACAAGAACAGCCTGCGGCCCGACTACTCCAGGGCGAGCGACTGGACGCCCGAACTAACGTTGTCCTCTGAATTTGGACCGGGGATCGAAGCCTATTTCAATCGAGGCATCGTGGCCTCCCAGTGGGTCTCCCGTCGGCTGGGTATCACGGCGACAGATCTGAAAACGCGCGAGCTAAAAGAAGTCATCGCGACAACAGGCGACCCCTTTCGCAACTATCTCTTTGGCCCACTAGGAGAACGGTTGTTCGAACTTCTCGAGTCGGCGCGGAAGGCAAAGGCGCACGTGTACGCAGCGCTCTATGAATTAGACGACGACCAGCTCGAAACGGCGCTCGAGAGGATGAGGAAGCGCGCCCATGTCGTTCTGGCCAATGGAAGCGTGAAGAAGAAGGGCGAGGACCAGAACAGTGAGGCGCGTAAGCGCTTGGCTGGAAAAATCGACCTCTTCGACCGCATGGTGTCCCCGCGCGCTCTGGGTCACAACAAGTTCCTCGTGATTTGCGAAGGCGAGTCACCCCGGTGGATATGGACCGGAAGCCAGAACTGGACCAAGACGGGCCTGTGCACTCAGGCAAACAATTCAATCCTGATCGATGATCCCAGGCTGGCAGCTCAATATGTGAAGCAGTGGGAACTGCTGCGCGACAGCGGGGCCGACAGCCCGACCGACCTGAAACAAAGCAACTCCACACCCCGGAACCGCGCGTATAAGCAAAAGGCCTCGTTGCAGCTGTGGTTCACGCCGACCATCGACCAAGTCGACCTGAAAGAAGCACGCAAGATCATCGCGGGCGCCAAGCAGGCCCTCCTCTTCCTGATGTTCAATCCGGGCCCTAGCGACACACTTTTGAACGCCATCATCACCCAGGCGCGCGCCAGCAACGCCGGCAAGCGCCTGTACATCAAGGGTGCGATCAACCAGGATCCCAGCACGACCAAAACCCCGGTTGAGCTTTTCGATCAAGCCAACTCCACCAAGGCGGACTACAGCATAGTGTTACCAGCCGCTATTGACGAAGCTACGGCATGGTTCGATCGGGAAATGAAGAAGCTAGCGGGGACCTTCGCGATGGTGCACAGCAAGGTCGTGGTGGTAGATCCCTTCGGCGCCAATCCTGTGGTGTTGACCGGCTCTCACAACTTAGGCCCGAAGGCAAGCGGCACGAACGACGAGAACCTCCTGATCCTGCGCAACATGCCGGACCTGGCAGCAGCCTACGCGACCAATATCATGTCGATTTATAACCAGTACCGCTGGCGATTCAGGACGCAAGGCCAGACGAAGTCCAAGAGATGGAACGGCCTGGTGGACCGCGACGACTGGCAAACCGGCTACCTCCAGCCTGGAAGCCGGGCGCGACGCGAGATCGACTTTTGGCTGGGATGAAGCGATTGGTGTTGAATTCCGTCGAAATCTGACCCGAGACGGCGACGGGCGATTTTGCGACCCGTGCGGCGAGATATCGAAGTTGTCACAGGGTACCTACTGGGTGTACCAAACCAAGGGGCTTGCGACGTCCCAGAATTGGAAAAGCCCCTGAATCCGTTAGGAATCAAGGGCTTGCGCATCTGGTGGCCTGGGGCGGAATCGAACCACCGACACAAGGATTTTCAATCCTCTGCTCTACCGACTGAGCTACCGGGCCTGAGCCTTAGATTATATATCACCCGCGGGGGGGTGCCCGGCAGGCCGGCCGCAAAAGCTCAGATGCCGCGTTTGCCGCGCGTGAGATCGACGCCCAGCTGCTTGAGTTTGCGGTACAGGTGGGTGCGCTCCAGGCCGGTTTTTTCGGCGACGCGGGTCATGGAGCCGCCTTCCTTGGCGAGGTGGAACTCGAAGTAGGCTTTCTCAAACTCGTCGCGCGCGTCGCGCAGCGGCTTTTCCAGCAGAAAGCTCTGCGTGGCCTGGGGACCCAGGTCAACGGGCGCCGGCAAGGTGCCACCGGTCATCACGGCTTCCACCGTGAGGTCGGCCAGGGGCATCGCGGAATTGTTGTTGAGGGCGGCCGGTTTGCGCGGGGAGGCCTTGCTCAGGCCCTGTTCAACGGCCTTGAGCAGTTTTTGCAGCGTGATGGGTTTTTCCAGAAAGGCCATGGCGCCAATCTTGGTGGCCTCGACGGCGGTGTCTATGGTGGCATGGCCGCTCATCATGATGACGGGCATGCTGAGCAGTCCGCTGGAGGACCATTCCTTGAGCAGCGTCACGCCGTCGGTGTCGGGCATCCAGATGTCCAGCAGCACCAGGTCGGGCCTGGAGCGCCCGCGTGCGGCGCGGGCCTGCGCCGCGTTTTCTGCGAGCTCGACCTGATGCCCTTCGTCATTGAGAATTTCTGAGAGAAGGTCGCGTATGCCCAGCTCGTCGTCGACCACCAGAATATTTGCCATGATTGAATTGCTGCCTGCCTGTTGTTGCGATGCCGTGCGGATCTTGAAATCGAAGTGTTACTGAATGTGTTGTTAAGCCACAACTGCAAATGATAACGACACTTGCGCACCTTGCACGGCGCCGTCCACTACGCGGTTGGAAATATCGATGCGCGCGCCGTGCTCGTCGGCGATTTTTTTGACTACCGCCAGCCCCAGCCCCGTGCCCTTGACCTTGGTGGTGACGTAGGGCTCGAAGGCGCGCTTGAGGATGTGCTCGGGGAAACCGGTGCCCTTGTCGCGCACGCTCAGGCGCACGCGCTTGGAGGCCTCGGAGTATTCGGTCTTGAGGGTGACGAGCGCGCCCTCCTTGCCTTCCTGGGCGTCCTGCGCATTTTGCAGCAGGTTGTGGATGACCTGGCGCAACTGCTGGGCATCACCCTGGATCAACGGGGCCTTGGGGTCGAGTTCGGTGACGACGGGCACTGCCGCCGCGGCATCGCTGCGCCGCCCGCCATGGCCGTCGCTGTGGTTGTCGTGCAGGTAGAGCTGCATGACGTCGGCGACCAGGGCATTGAGGTCCACGGGTTTGAGCTCGGCGGCGGGCAGCCGGGCGTAATCGCGGAACTCGTTGACCAGCCGCTTCATGGCGTCGACCTGGTCCACGATGGTCTTGACGGATTTGGTGAGCAGCAGCTGCTCGGCCTCGCCGACCTTGCCGGTGAGCTTCATTTCCAGGCGCTCGGCCGACAGCTGTATGGGCGTGAGCGGGTTCTTGATCTCATGGGCCAGCCTGCGCGCCACCTCGCCCCAGGCCTGGGCGCGCTGGGCCGAAACCATTTCGGAGATGTCGTCGAACACCAGCAGGAATTCCTCGGTGCCGGGCATCTTGGCGCCGCGCGCGATCAGCGTGATGGCGTTGTCGGGCGCGCCGGGCATGGCGGCGTTGAGCTCGAACGACTGCTGCCAGTGCTCCAGCCCGTGCGGCGCGGCGTCGCTGAGGTAGTCGGCGAACTGGGCCAGCACATCCTTGGCGAACACGCCCAGCCCCGGCACCTCGCCGAGCGACTGGCCGTGGTAGGCCGCCAGCGGCGCGCGCAGGATGCGTGTGGCGCCCGGATTGCTGGACTGGATGCGGCCGCGCACGTCCAGCACGATGACGCCGGCCGTGAGGTTGTCCAGGATGGTCTGCAGGTTGGCGCGCGCCGCGTCGACCTGGCTCATGCTGTGCTGCACCGCCGTGCGGGCATCGGACAGCTGCTGCGTCATGTCGGCAAAGGAGCGCGTGAGCCCGCCGAGCTCGTCCTTGCCTTGCAGCGCCGCCTTGGGCGTGAGGTCGCCCTGGGCCACCTGGCGCACGCCTTCAGCCAGCACCAGCAGCGGCTTGGCCAGCTGGTTGCCCAGCAGCACCGCCAGCAGCACCGCGCCGAACACGGCCAGGAACAGGCTGAGCGTGAGTGTGCCTATGTACATTTTGCGCAGGCCGCCGCGCGCCAGCGCGCGCTCCTGGTATTCGCGGTTGGCTTCCTGGACGGCGACAGCATTGGCCACCAGGCCTTCAGGCAGCAACTGGGTCACCTGCAAAAAGCGCGCGTCGCCCAGCACATTCACATTCGGGCTGTTGACCACCGCGACGGCCTTGACACGCGGCGCGTTGCCGGCATTGGCCGGCGGGCCGCTGGCGCCCGCCGTCAGTTCCCCGTTGCCGGCGGACACCACCTCGTCCAGGCCCTCGATCTGCGTGACGACGCGCTGCGTGCGGGCGCTGCGCAGCTGCTGCACCGAGGGCCGCTCGGGCTTGAGCAAGAAGCGCGAGTCGCCGGCGCTGGCGATCACCTGGCCGGAGGGGCTCCAGAGCACCACGTCGCTGGCCTGCAGCTGGTCGCGCAGGCGCTCCAGCGCCAGGCCCGCCATGGCGTCGGGCGTTTCGGCGATCTGCGTGGCGGCCTGCCGCGTCTTGTTGCCGAGGTCGGCGGCCAGGGTGTCCAGCGTGGCGCGGCCCAGGTTCAGGCCGGCGGCCAGGGCGCCCTCGACTTCGACGTCGAACCAGCTTTCGATGGAGCGCGAGACGAACTGGTAGGACACCACGTAAATCATCAGGCCCGGCGCCAGGCCGACCAGCGCGAAGATGGCGGCGAGCTTGACCAGCAGGCGGCTGCCAAAGCGGCCGCGGCGCAGGCGCAGCAACAGGCGCACGATGATCCAGCCGATGACCAGCAGCAGCAGGCCGGCCACCGCGATGTTGAGCACCAGCAGCAGCGCGTAGTTGCGTTCGTAGAGCTCGCGGTTGCCGGTGGCCTGCGTCAGCAAGAACATCAGCACCAGGCCCAGCGCCACGATGGTGCCTATGCCGACACCGACCGTCCAGCGAAACGCCTTGCTGCTCTTGAGGGAGCCGCCGCTGACCTGCAGGTTCACTTGGTGGCCTCGGTTCCTGGGGCCGCGGGGGCGGCCTGGGGCGCGGCGGGCTCCAGCCTGAGCTTATCCTTGACCTGCGCGGAAATATTCCAGTCCCGCTGGCCCGCCACGCCGATCTGGAAGGGCCGCGGCAACTGGGATAGATCCAGCCTGAAGTTGAAGTCCAGCTTGTACGAGGAATCCGGCTCCACGTCGCCGGCTTCAGCAATCTTCCAGCGGGCCACGCGCTGGATGGCCGAAAGGGCGTCGGACAGGGTTTCGTAATTCTGGTTCAGGGTGGCGCGCAGGCCGGAGGAGCTGGTGATCAGCCCGGACGCGATATTGACGCGCCAGCGGCGGGTCAGCGGCTGGTAGGCCAGGCGTATGGTGCGGGCGGTACTGGCCACGCGCGGGTCGGTCCAGTACCAGCGATCCCGGTAGATATCGGCCTCGGCCACAAAAAACAGCGGGATGCCCTTAAGCAGGGCGTCTTCGACCACCGGCGGAAGGTCGAAGCGGACCAGGGCGGACAGGTGCACGCCGTCGTCACCGCGCTCCACGCGCAGCTGCGTGATCTCCGTGGCCGAGGCCGGCGCGCTCGCCCAGGCCAGCAGCATGCACAGGCAGGCCCCCAGCAGCCAGCGCGCGACGGCATGCCCCGGCCGCCAACAGTCAGTGGCCGCTTTTTTCAAGGAGTGCGTAATAGAAACCGTCGTGCTCACGCATCAAATTGTCCGGGAAGACCGTCGCTTCCACGCCACTTTGCGGGAGCAAATGCCCCGGCGAGGGCCTTAATAGGGCGCCGGTGTGGTGCGTAAGAAACGTTTGTATCTGCTTGTCGCCTTCCGCGCGAAAAACCGAGCAGGTGCAGTACAGCAGGCGCCCGCCGGGTTTGAGCAGGGGCCAGAGCGTCTGGAGCAGCTTGGCCTGGATGGCGGCCAGCTGGGCGACGTCGGTGGGCCGGCGCAGCCAGCGCACGTCGGGGTGGCGCCGCACGATGCCGGAGGCGGTGCAGGGGGCGTCCAGCAGGATGCCGTCGTAAAGCCGGCCGTCCCACCAGCCGTCCGGCTGGCCGGCGTCGCCCACGCGGACCTCGGCCTGCAGGCCCAGGCGCAGCAGGTTTTGCCCCACGCGCTCGCAGCGGCGAGGGTCAATGTCCAGCGCCGTCACCTCGCAATCGGCCAGTTCCAGCAGGTGGGCGGTTTTGCCGCCCGGGGCGGCGCAGGCGTCGAGGATGTTGAGCCGGGCAGCGCCCTCGCCCGCTTGGGCCAATTCCTGCAGCAGCAAGGGCGCCGCCAGCTGCGCGGCGGCATCCTGCACCGAAAAATGCCCCTCGGCAAAGCCGGGCAGGCTGGGCACGGGGCGCGCCGCGGCCAGGACCACGCCGTGCCGGCCCACCGGCGAGGCGTCTATCCCGGCCGCCGCCAGCGCCTGCAGGTAGCCGCCCTGCGTCGTTTTGCGCTCATTGACGCGCAGGATCAGCGGCGCGCGGCTGTTGTTGGCCTGCAGCACGGCCTGCCACTGCCCGGGATGGTCCTTGCGCACACGGTCTATCCACCACTGCGGGTGGTTCCAGACCGCTTGCGGGCTTTTTTCGGTGCGCGCCACCAGTTCCTCGCGCTCGCGCAGGAAGCGGCGCAGGCAGCCATTGATAAAGCTGGCCTGGTGCCGGGTGGCGTCGCCGAGTTTGGCGGCCTCGACGGCCTGGTCGACCAGGGTATGGGAGGTGTAAGGCGCGCCCTCCTCTGTCCAGATCAAGGCCAGCGCCACGCACAGCAGGGCGTCGGCCTCGGGCGGCGGCGGGCGGCGGGCCAGCTGCTGGCGCAAGGCCTCGGCGCGGCCCAGCCAGCGCAGCGTGTGAAAGCCCAGCGACTGCACGCCGGGCCGCAGCGCGGCGTCAATGTCTTCAAGCGCGGCGGTCATGGACTGGCCGTCGCGCACGGCCATCAGCAGGGAAGCGGCTCCTTGCAGCTGGCGCCACAGGGGGACTTGGGTCGGGTTGTCTTGCATCGGAGTATTAGATCAGCCCCCACGGTCGCTCACTGCGTGTAGCTCCCTGCCCCCCGAGGGGGCCGCTGCGCCTGCGGCCCGGCAAAGCCGGTTCCGCGGCCCCTGCTTGCATTTCAGAGTTGCCAGCGAGACCCGTCGAGGCGCTCAGGCCAAGGTGTCCGCCCAGATGTTGCTGGCCCAGTTCAGCGCGTAAACGCCTTCCAGTTCGGTCGGCCCGGTGCTGACGCCGCCCGAGCCGGCAACGGCCTTGAAGGTTTTTTCGGCGGCCACGTATTCATGCACGCTGGCCACGTGGATCACGTTCTTGTTGTCGACAAAGCTGTAGCAGGTGTTGGTCAGCATGGGCGCCGGGTTCACATCCCAGCCAGAGAGCTGGGCCACGATGGCGGCGGCGGCCACCTTGCCGTGGTTGTTGGCCATATGCCCGCTCTTGGGCATGGCCGGCGCCACCTGGATGGAGTCGCCGAGCACATGCACATCCTTGGCGGCGGTGGACTCGAAGGTCAGGTAGTTGACGCCGCACCAGCGGTTGTTGGCCTGGTTGTTCAGGCCCGCCTGCACGGCGATGCTGCCGGCGCGCATCGCGGGCAGCACGTTGAGCACATGGGCCTTGACGTCGTCCTGCACGTCGAACCTGATGATGCCGGCCTTGGCGTCCACCGCCGTGGCCTTGTGCTGGCCTCGGTATTCAACAATGCCCTTGTACTGCTCGGCCCAGACCTTTTTGAACAGCGGGCCCTTGGAGGTCACGTCAGGATTCGCGTCCAGGATCAGCACCTTGCTGCGCGGCTTGGCGGCCTTGAAGTAGCCGGCGATGACCGAAGCGCGTTCGTAAGGGCCGGGCGGGCAGCGGTAAGGCGCTTCGGGAATCGTGATGGCGTAGACGCCGCCATCGGGCATGGCTTCGAGCTGGCGGCGCAGCGCCACGGTTTCGGCGCCGGCCTTCCAGGCCTGCAGCACCTGGCCGGAGGCATTGGCCTCCTTGAGGCCGTCTATGCTGCCGAACATCAGTTCCACGCCGGGCGAGACCACCAGCTTGTCGTAGGCGATGGTGGCACCGCGGGCCAGCGTGACGGTTTTCTTCGCGGTGTCTATGGCGCTGGCGTAGTCCTTCACCACGGTGATGCCGTGGGCGCGCGACAAGCCCGCGTAGGAAGTCGTGAGGTCGGCGATCTGCTTGCCGCCGCTGAGCACCAGGTTGGAGATGGGGCAGGAAATGAAAGCATCCTGCGGCTCGATCAGCACCACGTCGATCTGGTGGTCGGACAGCAGGCGCACATATTTGGCGGCGGTGGCGCCGCCGTAGCCGCCGCCTATCACCACCACCTTGGCCCTGGACGGAACCGCGGTGCTGGCGCAACCGGCCAGCCCGAGCAAGCCCAGGGCGGCCGTGGACTGCAGCAAGGAGCGGCGCTTCAGGCCGGCCGGGGAGGCGGAAGGGGATTGAAGAAAGGTGTTCATGGTGTTCTTTCGTCCTTACTTCTTTTGCGCGGCAAAGTAGCCGGCCAGCGACTCGATCTGCGCGTCGTTAAAGCCCTTGCTGATCTGGTGCATCACGGTGGCCGGCCGCGTGCCGGCCTTGAAGGCGTTCATCTGCGCGACGATGTAGCCCTTGTCCAGGCCCGCCAGCGAGGTGACCTGGGAACCCTCTACCACCTTGCCGTTGGTGCCGTGGCAGTTGGCACAGGTGGCGGCCAGGCTCTTGGTGTAGAGGGCTTCCTTGCTTTGCGCCTGGGCCAGGGGGCCGAGGGCGAGGCAAAGCAGCGGCAGGGCGAGCCTGGCGAGTCGTGGGATTCTCATGGGTTTTTCTCCTGGCGTGTTCAAACGCCGGTTGCATATTCAACTGACAATTTAACGCGGTGCCCCCGGCACCCAATAGGGAGTATCCAGTACTTTGGCGCGGCGCGTCATGCCGGCGTTCCAAGCATTGCGCACGTGCTTAGAACCTGTTTGTCCGTGGCCCCGCCTGCCGCGTCAAAAAATCGCATCGGGCCGCGTCGCCAGCCCGTCCTGCGTGGACAGCGCACCCATGGGCCTGCCGTAGATCTGCAGGATGCGCTCCGCAAGCGGCGGGTGGCTGGCAAACCAGCGCCCCCTGTCGCTGGCATCGACCAGCAGCATGTGCTGCACGGCAGGGTGCAGGCTGCGCGCGGGCGCCATGCCCTGCGCCTCCTCGCCGGCCACCTTGCGCAGCACGCCGCCCAGGCCTTCGCGGCTGCGCGTGAACTGCACGGCGCGCGCGTCGGCCAGGAACTCGCGCTGGCGCGAGATCGCTGCCTTGAGCGCGCGCCCCGCCAGCCAGCCCAGCGAACCGCTGACCAGGATGGGGAAACCGGGCAAGGCGAGAAAAGAGCGCTGGCCGTTCGCGTCGGCGCTGCACATGCTGCGACCCAGATTGAAAATCATCTCCAGCCCGAACACCATGCCCGCCAGCCGCATGTTCAGGCGCGTGTCACCTTCGCGCAGGTGGCTCAGTTCGTGGGCCACCAGGCCTTGCAGTTCGTCGCGCGTGAGCTTGTCGAGCGCGCCCTGCGTGACGGCGATGACGGCGTCGTCCTCGCTCCAGCCCGCGGCGAAGGCATTGATCGCATCCATGCGCGGCAGCACCATGGCCAGGGGCGGCTTCATGCTGGCGGCAATGGCCAGCTCGTCCACGATGTTGCAGAGCTTGTGTTCGGCCTCCCGGCTGGCGGGCCAGGCCTCACGCGCGCCCACGCGGCGCGCCAGCGCTTCGCCGCCGCTGCTGAGCGCGGAGGTCTCCAGCCACCAGCCGCCCAGCACAAACAGCAAGGTGACCGAGGTGTTGACGCTGAAGAAATAAGCCGGGTAGCCGCTAAAGCCCGGTGTCACCAGCCGCCAGGCCAGGGCCAGCGCGCCATTGACGCCCAGCAACAGCGCCACCAGGGTCAGGGCGAAGAGCAACAGCAGCCGCAGTGTCTGGGCGCGGGCAGTTTCCTGCCGTTCAAAAAAACGCATCAGCAGCGGACCGGAAAAGAGCGGACCATCTGATGGCCACTACATTTGAATACGTACAGCCTGCCGCTCGGCATCATTCTCGGTCGCGCGCAGCATGGCCGAGGGCGCGAAGCCAAAAGTGCGTGCAATCAGCACGGCCGGGAACTGGCCCTGCGCATTGTTGTAGTCGAGCACGGCGTCGTTATAGGCCTGGCGCGCGAAGCCGACCTTGTTTTCGGTGCTCGTGAGTTCTTCGCTGAGTTCACGAATCGTCTGGTCGGCCTTGAGCTCGGGATAAGCCTCGGCCACCGCGAAAAGGCGTCCCAGGCTGCCATCGAGCGACTGCTCGGCGGCAGCCAGCGCGGTCACGGCGCCGGCATTGGCGGGCCGGCTGCGCACGGCATCGCTGGCGCTGCGCGCCTGGTTGCGCGCCAGCATCACGGCCTCCAGCGTGCTTTGCTCGTGCTGCAGGTATTTCTTGGCGGCTTCCACCAGGTTGGGAATCAGGTCGTAACGGCGCTTGAGCTGCACGTCAATCTGGCCGAAGGCATTGGCGATGACGTTTTTGTGCCGCACCAGCCGGTTGTAGGCGCCCACGGCCCAGAAAACCAGCAGGGCAAACACGACGATGGCGACAAGCGTACTGAGAGACATGGGGCTCCTAGGTGCGGGGATCCCGTAAACCGGGAAACAGGCGGACAGGCGGACAGGCGAACAGGCGAACAGGCGAACAGGCCGGAAGACTGCCGCGAGGTTAACTGCTTTTGGGCCGGATCGGCAAGCCGGCCGTCCACCCGCTGTGGCGCCCGCACGGCAGGCGCCCCAAAAAAAAGGCCCCACACCTTTGCAGGGTGTGGGGCCTGGCGCCTTTCAGGGCGCCGCGAGCTTGCCGGCGGGCTTACTCGGACGCGGCGCTGTCGCCACCGGTTTCAGCCGCGGCGGGCATGGCTTCCAGTTCGGCGGCTTCGGCTTCGGCGATGGCACGGCGCTCGGCGTCGTCCATCTGGTCCTTGGCCTTGCGTGCCTCGTGGTAGGCCATGCCGGTGCCGGCAGGGATCAGGCGGCCGACGATCACGTTCTCCTTGAGGCCGCGCAGCTCGTCGCGCTTGCCCATGATGGCAGCCTCGGTGAGCACGCGGGTGGTTTCCTGGAAGGAAGCCGCGGAGATGAACGAATCGGTCGACAGCGAAGCCTTGGTGATACCGAGCAGCAGGTTGCTGTAGGTAGCCGGGACCTTGCCTTCGGCGCGCAGGGCGTCGTTGCTGTCCAGCATGGCGGAACGCTCGACCTGCTCGCCGGCGATGTAGCTGGAGTCGCCGACATTTTCAACGACCACGCGGCGCAGCATCTGGCGAACAATCACTTCAATGTGCTTGTCGTTGATCTTCACGCCCTGCAGGCGGTAAACGTCCTGCACTTCGTCGACGATGTAGCGGGCCAGCTCTTCCATGCCCAGCAGGCGCAGGATGTCTTGCGGGTCGGCCGGGCCGTCCACAATCGATTCGCCCTTGTTGACCACCTGGCCTTCGTGCACCAGGATGTTCTTTTCCTTGGGGACCAAGTCTTCCCAGACCTTGCCGTCGGGATCGGTGATCTGCAGGCGAACCTTGCCCTTGGTCTCCTTGCCGAAGGACACGGTGCCGGTCATCTCGGCCAGCGTACCCTTGTCTTTCGGCGTACGGGCTTCGAACAACTCGGCCACACGCGGCAGACCGCCGGTAATGTCGCGGGTCTTCTGGCCTTCGATGGGGATACGGGCCAGCACTTCGCCGGGACCCACGTCCTGGCCGTCGCGCACCTGGACCAGCGCGCCCACCTGGAAGCCGATGGTCACCGAGTGGTCGGTGCCGGGGATCTTGACTTCGTGGCCGGAGGCGTCAATCAGCTTGACCTGCGGACGGATCACCTTGGTGGCGCCGCGGCGTTTCGGGTCGATCACCACCAGGGTGGACAGGCCCGTCACATCGTCGACCTGCTTGGCCACCGTCACGCCTTCTTCCACATTCTCGAAGGCCACCTTGCCGGCGAACTCGGTAATGATGGGGCGCGTCAGCGGATCCCAGTTGGCCAGGATGGCGCCGGCCTTGATGGTCTGGTCGGCCTTGACGGTCAGCGTGGCGCCGTAAGGCACCTTGTGGCGCTCGCGCTCGCGGCCGTGCTCGTCGTGGATGATGATTTCGCCGGAGCGGGCGATCACGACCAGCTCGCCCTTGCTGTTGGTCACATAGCGCATGGGCGCGTTGAAGCCGATCACGCCGTTGGACTTGGCCTCGACGCTGGAAGCGATGGCCGCGCGCGACGCGGCGCCGCCGATGTGGAAAGTCCGCATCGTCAGCTGGGTGCCGGGCTCGCCGATCGACTGGGCGGCGATGATACCGACCGCCTCGCCGATGTTGATCAGGCCGCCGCGGCCCAGATCGCGGCCGTAGCACTTGGCGCACAGGCCGAAGCGGGTTTCGCAGGTCAGCGCGGTGCGCACCTTGACTTCGTCCACGCCGGCCGCTTCGAGCTCCTCGATCAGGTCTTCGTCCAGCATAACGCCGGCCTTGACCAGCACCGAGCGGTTCTCGGGGTGCAGCACGTCTTCGACCGAGGTGCGGCCGAGGATACGGTCGCGCAGCGATTCGATGACTTCACCGCCTTCGACGATGGCGCGCATGAGCGAGCCTTCCTGGGTGCCGCAATCCTCTTCGGTCACGACCAGGTCCTGCACCACGTCGCACAGGCGGCGCGTGAGGTAGCCGGAGTTGGCGGTTTTCAGCGCCGTGTCGGCCAGGCCCTTACGGGCGCCGTGGGTGGAGATGAAGTACTCCAGCACGTTCAGGCCTTCGCGGAAGTTGGCGGTGATCGGCGTTTCGATGATGGAGCCGTCGGGCTTGGCCATCAGGCCGCGCATACCGGCCACCTGGCGAATCTGCGCGGCGGAACCGCGAGCGCCCGAGTCGGCCATCATGTAGATGGAGTTGAAGGACTCCTGCTCGACTTCCTTGCCGTTGCGGTCGATGACCTTCTCTTTCGAGAGCTGGGACATCATCACCTTGGACACTTCGTCGCCGGACTTGCCCCAGATGTCCACCACCTTGTTGTAACGCTCGCCGGAGGTCACCAGGCCCGAGACATACTGCTGCTCGATCTCTTTGACTTCCTTCTGGGCGCGCGCAATGATGGCGGGCTTTTCCTTGGGGATCAGCATGTCGTCGATGCAGATCGAGATGCCGGCCTTGGTCGCCAGGCGGAAACCCGACTGCAGCAGCTTGTCGGCGAACACCACGGTCTCTTTCAGGCCGCACTTGCGGAAGGACACGTTGATGAGCTTGGAGATTTCCTTCTTCTTCAACGCCTTGTTGATGTTGGAGAAAGGCAGTCCCTTGGGCAGGATCTCGGAGAGCAGCGCGCGGCCGCCGGTGGTTTCCCACAGCTTGGTCGAGGGCACGAACTCGCCGGTGGCCTTGTCCTTGGTGTACTCGGTCAGGCGCACGCTGATGCGGGCGTTCAGGTCGAGCTCACCCGCGTCGAACGCGCGGCGGACTTCACCGGTGTCCGAGAACACCAGACCTTCGCCCTTGCCGTTGGTGCGGTCGCGGGTCGTGTAGTACAGGCCCAGCACAACGTCCTGCGAAGGAACGATGGAGGGCTCGCCGTTGGCGGGGAACAGGATGTTGTTCGAAGCCAGCATCAGGGTGCGGGCTTCCATCTGCGCTTCCACCGACAGCGGCACGTGGACAGCCATCTGGTCACCGTCGAAGTCGGCATTGAAGGCCGAGCAGACGAGCGGGTGCAGCTGGATGGCCTTGCCTTCGATCAGGATGGGCTCAAAGGCCTGAATACCCAAACGGTGCAGCGTAGGCGCACGGTTCAGCATCACGGGGTGTTCCTTGATGACCTCTTCCAGGATGTCCCACACCACCGGCGTGCCGGATTCGACTTCCTTCTTGGCTGCCTTGATGGTCGTGGCAATGCCGCGCGATTCGAGCTGCGCGAAGATGAAGGGCTTGAACAGTTCCAGCGCCATCAGCTTGGGCAGGCCGCACTGGTGCAGCTTGAGCGTCGGGCCCACGGTGATCACGGAACGGCCGGAGTAGTCGACGCGTTTGCCCAGCAAGTTCTGGCGGAAACGACCCGACTTGCCTTTGATCATGTCGGCCAGCGACTTCAGCGCGCGCTTGTTGGCGCCCGTCATGGCCTTGCCGCGGCGGCCGTTGTCCAGCAGCGAGTCGACGGCTTCCTGCAGCATGCGCTTTTCGTTGCGCGCGATGATTTCAGGGGCCTTCAGCTCCAGCAGGCGGCGCAGGCGGCTGTTGCGGTTGATGACGCGGCGATACAGGTCGTTCAGGTCGGAGGTCGCGAAGCGGCCGCCGTCCAGCGGCACCAGCGGACGCAGGTCCGGCGGCAGCACGGGCAGCACGTCCAGCACCATCCAGCCCGGCTTGATGCCGGACTTCTTGAACGCTTCCATCAATTTCAAACGCTTGGCGTTTTTCTTGATCTTGATTTCGGAGCCGGTCAGGTCGTTGCGCAGCTTCTCGATTTCGACGTCCAGGTCCAGCCCTTCGAGCAGGTCCTTGATGCCTTCGGCGCCCATCTTGGCGGTGTATTCATCACCGTATTCCTTGCGCTTGGCGTCGTAGTCGTCTTCCGACATGATGCTGAACTTCTTCAGCGGGGTCATGCCGGGGTCGGTCACCACGTATGCTTCAAAGTACAGCACGCGTTCGATGTCGCGCAGCGTCATGTCGAGCACCAGGCCCAGGCGCGACGGCAGCGACTTCAGGAACCAGATGTGCGCGCACGGCGCGGCCAGGTCGATGTGACCCATGCGCTCGCGGCGGACCTTGGTCTGCGTGACTTCAACGCCGCACTTCTCGCAGATGACACCGCGGTGCTTCAGGCGCTTGTACTTGCCGCACAGGCACTCGTAGTCCTTGATCGGGCCAAAGATCTTGGCGCAGAAAAGACCGTCGCGCTCGGGCTTGAAAGTGCGGTAGTTGATGGTTTCAGGCTTCTTGACTTCGCCGAAAGACCACGAACGGATCTTCTCGGGCGAGGCCATGCCGATCTTGATGGCATCGAAATGCTCATCCGGCGTGAATTGCTTGAACAGGTCGAGTAACGATTTCATGAGTTAAATCCTTTTCTTTCCTGTTGAATTAGCTGCGTTCCAGCTCGATGTCGATACCGAGCGAACGGATTTCCTTGACCAGCACGTTGAACGACTCGGGCATGCCCGCCGTGATCGCGTGCTCGCCCTTGACGATGCTCTCGTACACCTTGGTACGGCCTTGCACGTCGTCGGACTTGACGGTGAGCATTTCCTGCAGCGTGTAGGAGGCGCCATAGGCTTCCAGCGCCCAGACCTCCATCTCGCCGAAACGCTGTCCACCGAACTGCGCCTTGCCGCCCAGGGGCTGCTGCGTGACCAGGCTGTAGGGGCCGGTCGAGCGGGCGTGCATCTTGTCGTCCACCAGGTGGTGCAGCTTCAGGACGTGCATGTAGCCGACCGTCGTGGTGCGCTCGAACTGGTCGCCCGTGCGGCCGTCGTACAGCTGGGCCTGCGTGCGCGTCGCCGTCAGGCCCTTGGCCTTGGCGATCTCGTCCGGGTAGGCCAGCTTGAGCATGGTCATGATGTCTTCTTCCGAAGCGCCGTCGAACACCGGCGTCGCGAAGGGCACGCCGCTGGCCAGGTTGCCGGCCATCTCGAGCACGTCGGTATCCGACAGCTTGGCCAGGTCTTCACCGCGGCCCGACTTGTTGTACAGCGTTTCCATGAACTTGCGCAGCTCGGCCACCTTGGCTTCGGCCTGCAGCATGTCGCCGATACGCTGGCCCAGGCCCTTGGCGGCCCAGCCCAGGTGGACTTCAAGCACCTGGCCCACGTTCATGCGCGAAGGCACGCCCAGCGGGTTCAGCACGATGTCGCACGGCGTGCCGTCGGCCATGTAGGGCATGTCTTCGACCGGAACGATCTTGGACACCACACCCTTGTTGCCGTGGCGGCCGGCCATCTTGTCGCCGGGTTGCAGGCGGCGCTTGACGGCCAGGTAGACCTTGACCATCTTGAGCACACCGGCCGGCAGTTCGTCGCCCTGCGTGAGCTTCTTGCGCTTCTCTTCGAAAGCCAGGTCGAAGCTGTGGCGCGTCTGCTCCATGGCGTTCTTCACGCTTTCGAGCTGCGAAGCCACTTCGTCGTCCGCCGGGCGGATGTCGAACCAGTGGTACTTCTCGACGTCTGCCAGGTAGGCCTTGTCGATCTTGCTGCCCTTGGCGAGCTTTTTCGGGCCGCCGTTGGCAACCTTGCCGACGAGCAGCTTTTCGATACGGTCGAACGCGTCGGCCTCGACGATGCGCAGCTGGTCGTTCAGGTCCAGGCGGAAGCGCTTGAGTTCGTCGTCGATGATCTGCTGGGCGCGCTTGTCGCGAACAATGCCTTCACGGGTGAAGACCTGCACGTCGATCACGGTACCCTGCGAGCCCTGGCTCACGCGCAGCGAGGTGTCTTTCACGTCGCTGGCTTTTTCGCCGAAGATGGCGCGCAGCAGTTTTTCTTCCGGCGTCAGCGTGGTCTCGCCCTTGGGCGTGACCTTGCCGACCAGCGTGTCGCCCGGCTGGACTTCGGCGCCGACATAAATAATGCCGGACTCGTCGAGGCGGTTGAGTTGCTGTTCGGACAGGTTCGGGATGTCGCGCGTGATTTCTTCGGAGCCCAGCTTGGTGTCGCGGGCCATCACGACGAGTTCTTCGATGTGGATCGAGGTGTAGCGGTCTTCGGCCACCACGCGCTCGGAAATCAGGATCGAATCCTCGAAGTTGTAGCCGTTCCAGGGCATGAAAGCCACCAGCATGTTCTGGCCCAGGGCCAGCTCGCCGATGTCCGTCGATGCGCCGTCGGCGATCACGTCACCCTTGGCCAGCTTGTCGCCCATCTTGACGATGGGGCGCTGGTGGATGTTGGTGTTCTGGTTGGAACGCTGGTACTTGATCAGGTTGTAGATGTCCACACCGACTTCGCCGGCCAGGGCTTCCGCGTCGTTGACGCGCACCACGATGCGGGTGGCGTCGACGTAGTCGACCACGCCGCCGCGATTGGCCGTCACCACGGTGCCGGAGTCGACCGCGGAAACACGCTCGATGCCGGTGCCGACGAAGGCCTTCTCGGGACGCAGCACAGGCACGGCCTGGCGCTGCATGTTGGCGCCCATCAGCGCGCGGTTGGCGTCATCGTGCTCCAGGAAGGGCACCAGCGAAGCGGCGACCGAGACGATCTGCGCGGGCGACACGTCCATGTACTGGATGCGCTCTGCGCCGACCAGCACGGACTCGCCGTTTTCACGGGCGGACACCAGGTCGCCGGTCAGCTTGCCGGATTCGTCCAGCGCGGCATTGGCCTGGGCGATCACGTACTTGCCTTCTTCGATGGCCGACAGGTAGTCGATCTGGTCGGTGATCTTGCTGTCCACCACACGGCGGTACGGGGTTTCGATGAAACCGTACTCGTTGAGGCGGGCATACAGGGCCAGCGAGTTGATCAGGCCGATGTTCGGGCCTTCGGGCGTTTCAATCGGGCAGACGCGGCCGTAATGGGTCACGTGCACGTCGCGCACCTCGAAGCCTGCGCGTTCGCGGGTCAAACCGCCCGGGCCAAGGGCCGAAACACGGCGCTTGTGGGTGATCTCGGACAGCGGGTTGGTCTGGTCCATGAACTGCGACAGCTGCGATGCGCCGAAGAATTCCTTCAGAGCGGCGGAGATCGGCTTGCTGTTGATCAGGTCGTGCGGCATCAGGGGCTCTTGCTCGGCCTGGCCCAGGCGCTCCTTCACGGCTTTTTCGATACGTGCCAGGCCGGTGCGGTACTGGTTCTCGGCGAGTTCGCCGACGCAGCGCACGCGGCGGTTGCCGAGGTGGTCGATGTCATCGACTTCGCCGTTGCCGTTGCGCAGATCGACCAGGATCTTGACCACGGCGAGGATGTCCTCGTTGGTCATGACCATGGGGCCGGTGGAAGAATCGCGGCCGACGCGGGCGTTGAACTTCATGCGGCCCACGCGCGAGAGGTCGTAGGTGTCCGGGTTGTAGAACAGGCGCTGGAACAGGGCCTGCACCGCGTCTTCCGTCGGCGGCTCGCCGGGGCGCATCATGCGGTAGATGGCGACACGGGCGGCGAACTCGTCGGCCGTTTCGTCGGCGCGCAGGGTTTGCGAGATGTACGCGCCCTGGTCGAGTTCGTTGGTGTACAGCACCTGCAGGTCCTGCACGCCGGCCGCGCGCAGCTTCTTGAGCAGCACTTCGGTCAGCTCGTCGTTGGCCTTGGCGATGATTTCACCGGTTTCGGCGTCAACGATGTTCTTGGCGACCACGCGGCCGACCAGGAAGTCTTCCGGCACGCTGATGGTGGTGGTGTTGCTTTGCTCGAGTTCACGCGTGTGGCGAACCGTGATGCGCTTGTCCTTCGCGACCACGACCTTGCCGTTCTTGTCGGTGATGTCGAAACGCGCCACTTCGCCGCGCATGCGCTCGGCGACGAATTCCATCTGCGCGCCGCTGTCCATCAGGCGGAAGTTGTCGAACACGAAGAAGTTCGCGAGGATGGATTCCGGGTTCAGGCCGATGGCCTTGAGCAGGATGGTGACCGGCATCTTGCGGCGGCGGTCGACGCGGAAATACAGCACGTCCTTCGGGTCGAATTCGAAGTCGAGCCAGGAGCCGCGGTAAGGGATGATGCGGGCGGAGAACAGCAGTTTGCCCGAGCTGTGGGTTTTACCCTTGTCATGCTCGAAGAACACGCCGGGCGAGCGATGCAACTGGGACACGATCACGCGTTCGGTCCCGTTGATCACGAAAGAGCCCTTGTCGGTCATCAGGGGCACTTCGCCCATGTAGACTTCCTGCTCTTTCACTTCCTTGACCACCTTGGACTGCGACGTGGAGGATTCGCGGTCGTAAATGATCAGCTGCACCTTGGCACGCACGGCCGAGGCGAAGGTGAGTCCACGGGTCTGGCACTCGCGCACGTCGAAGGCGGGCTTGGCCAGGTTGTACTCGATGAATTTCATCTCGACAAAACCATTGTGCGAGACGATGGGGAATGCGTTGTCAAACGCCGCCTGCAGGCCTTCGATGGTGCGCTTCTGGGGCGCGCGGTCGGCTTGCAGGAACGCTGTGTACGCGTCTTTCTGCATTTGCAGCAAATAGGGAACAGTCAACACGCTTTCGCGGTTGCCGAAGCTTTTGCGGATGCGTTTACGTTCGGTGTAGGAATAGGCCATGAGTTCTCCGCGTTGATGGGCTCTGGCGACTCTCGTGCCCGGATACACCACGTATCCAGGCAGCTTGGTGGTTGGCCACTACCAACCATGGCGGACGGCGACGCATTGCACGTCACCCGAACCAAGGCGTTTTCTGCAGTCGGGGTCAGAAAACACTGGAAAGCAGACGGTTTAAGTCTGCTTTCCAGTGTTTCTACAAAACACTGGTCAGGCGGTAGGCTTGCCAGGATTCGGAGAATCCTGGCAGGCTGCAGGCCTGCCAGTTTTCGAAGAAAACTGAAAAAAGGACGATTTCAATTCTCTTTTCAGTGCGCTCCTTGAAGCACGAAAGGCTGGAAGCCCGACTACGGTCTTCCAGCCTTCTCGAACACCAAGAATTACTTGAGTTCGACTTTCGCGCCGGCTTCTTCGAGCTTCTTCTTGGCGGCTTCTGCGTCGGCCTTGGGAGCGCCTTCCTTGACGTTCTTCGGAGCGCCGTCCACCAGGTCCTTGGCTTCTTTCAGGCCCAGACCGGTGATTTCGCGCACGGCCTTGATGACCGACACCTTGTTTGCGCCGGCTTCGAGCAGCACGACGTTGAAGTCGGTCTTCTCTTCAGCAGCAGCTGCACCGCCGCCACCGCCGCCGCCGGCAGCGGGAGCAGCCATGGCGGCTGCGCTCACGCCAAATTTCTCTTCGATGGCTTTCACCAGGTCGTTGAGTTCGAGGACCGTCATGCTATCCAGCGCGGTCAGAAATGCGTCTTTATCGAATGCCATTTTGATTTCCTAAAAAAGTTGGGTAATTACGCTGCCAGTGCTTAGGCTGCTGCGGGGGCTTCGGCTGCGCCGCCACCCTTTTTCGCCGCCAGGGCGCCCAGCACAACGGCCGTACGCGACATGGGCGACATCAGCAAGCCACACACCTGGGCCAGCAGCACTTCCTTGGAAGGGATGTTGGCCAGTTGCTTCACGCCGTTCACGTCCAGGGTCTTGCCACCGAATGCACCACCGCGAATGACCAGCTTGTCGTTGGTCTTGGCGAAGTCAGATACCACTTTCGCGGCAGCTACTGCATCTGTGGAAAAGCCGTAGATCAGCGGACCGGTCATCTGGTCGGACACGACTTCGAATGCGCTACCGGCCACGGCACGGCGAGCCAGGGTGTTCTTCAGAACACTCAGGGTCACGCCTTTGTCGCGGGCTTGGCTGCGCAGACGGGTCATGTCGGCGACCGTGATACCACGGTATTCCGCCATCACGAGCGTTTGAGCTTTAGCGGCGAGGCCGGTCACTTCATCAATGACGGCTTGTTTCTCACTGCGGTTGAGACTCAAGGTCTACTCCTTAAAAATGTGCCGTCGGGTGATGGCCTGCTCGCGCCGGCCTTCAACCCTTCAACACGCTCATGTTCAGCGACCAACTGTTTTCAGATTCTTTGCAAAACCATTCAAGCAGCGGGACCGCCATCTGCGTTGGCTGTCTTTCGATTAAGCGGCGAGCCCAAAAAGCCTGCCGCGCCAACGGTCTTGGATGACCTGCCGGAGAGAACCCCGGCAGCCCACCACATCGGGCAGCCCTTGCGGGGCCGCCCAAATTTTCGCGATTACGCTGCGATGGTTTGCGTGTCGACGCGAACGCCCACACCCATCGTCGACGAAACCGCCACTTTCTTCAGGTACACGCCCTTGCTCGAAGCCGGCTTGGCTTTTTGCAGCGCGTCGATCAGCGCAGCCAGGTTGCCCTGCAGCTTGGCCGTGTCGAACGAGCGGCGGCCGATGGTGCCGTGCACGATACCGGCCTTGTCGACGCGGAACTGGACCTGGCCAGCCTTCGCGTTCTTGACGGCGGTGGCGACATCAGGCGTCACGGTGCCGACCTTGGGGTTGGGCATCAGGCCGCGGGGGCCGAGCACCTGGCCCAGGGTACCCACGATGCGCATGGCATCGGGGGAGGCGATCACCACGTCGAAGTCCATCTTGCCGGCCTTGATTTCGGCGGCCAGATCGTCCATGCCGACGATGTCGGCGCCGGCGGCCTTGGCTTCTTCAGCCTTGGCGCCTTGTGCGAACACAGCCACACGCTTGGTCTTGCCGGTACCGTTGGGCAGAACAACCGCGCCGCGAACGACCTGGTCGGACTTCTTGGCGTCGATGCCGAGCTGCACAGCCACGTCGATGGACTCATCGAATTTGGCGACGGCGAACTCTTTCACAAGGCCCAGGGCCTCGGGCAGCGCGTACAGCTTGTTGCTGTCGATTTTGTCGCCAATGGTTTTTTGACGTTTGGTCAGCTTGCTCATACAACACCCTCCACCGACACACCCATGGAACGGGCCGTACCGGCAATCGTGCGAACTGCTGCGTCGAGGTCAGCAGCCGTCATGTCTTTCATTTTGGTCTTGGCGATTTCTTCCAGCTGTGCGCGGGAAATCTTGCCAACCTTCACCGTGTGCGGCGTGGACGAACCCTTGTCGAGCTTGATGGCCTTTTTGATCAGAACGCCTGCAGGAGGCGTCTTGATCACAAAGGTGAAGCTCTTGTCGGCAAATGCCGTGATCACCACGGGCAGTGGCAGACCTGGCTCGACACCCTGGGTCTGCGCATTGAATGCCTTGCAGAATTCCATGATGTTCAGGCCGCGCTGACCGAGCGCAGGGCCGATCGGGGGGGACGGGTTGGCCTTACCAGCTGGCACTTGCAGCTTGATGAAGCCGACGATTTTTTTCGCCATACTTTTCTCCTTGCGGGTCATAACGCCTGGGCGCCGCCATCAAGGCAGGCCCGGGCTCCCCGGGGGTTACACAACTCAAAAACAGTCCCTGGGGACCGTTTCGCGCCGAGTTGCAAGGCGCGAAATCAAACGCCGGACCGAAATTACGTCTTTTCGATCTGGCTGAATTCCAGTTCCACGGGCGTGGCGCGGCCGAAAATCGTGACCGACACACGCACCTTGTTCTTGTCGTAGTTGACCTCTTCCACCGTGCCATTGAAGTCGGTGAACGGGCCGTCCTTGACGCGCACATATTCGCCGGCCTCGAACTCCACCTTGTGGCGAGGCTTCTCGGTGCCGACCTGCATCTGGCTGACGATCTTCTGGACGTCTTCTTCAGAGATGGGCGCCGGGCGGTTCTTGGCGCCGCCGACAAAACCGGTCACCTTGTTGGTGTGCTTCACCAGGTGCCAGGTTTCGTCATCCATGACCATTTCGACCAGGACGTAGCCCGGGAAAAAGCGGCGTTCCGTCGTCTTTTTCTGGCCGTTCTTGATTTCAACCACTTCTTCGGTGGGCACCAGGAAACGGCCGAACTTGGACTGCATGCCCGCGCGGTTGATGCGTTCGACGATATTGCGCTCGACCGCTTTTTCCATACCGGAGTAGGCATGGACGACATACCACTGCATGCCTGGCGTCGGCGTGAGGGACGTACCCGCCGCCACTTCGCTGACTACCGTGCCATTCAGATCGCTCATTATCGTTTCCATCCCAGGATCAGGTCGTAAAACACCCACTCGAGCGTCTTGTCCGTAAACCACAAAAAGAGCGCCATGATCACCACAAAACCGAACACATAGGCCGTCATCTGGATGGCCTCCCTGCGGGCAGGCCAGACAACCTTCCTGACTTCGCGCCAGGAATCGCGGCCGAAAGCCACGAACTGTTTACCCGGCTCGGACAGCAAGAACACCGCAACGGCCGCCGCCAGCCCAAGGACCAGAGCGCCCCACTGGACCACCTGGCCTTGTTTGGCCAGCAGGTAAAAGCCCGCCAATGAAGCCAGCACCAGAGCAACGGCCGCGCCCAGCTTGGCCTTGTCGGCGCTGGTACTGACGGTTTCAACTTGAGAAGTGGCCATGGTCGGCGGATTTCCTGTTCAATCTTCGGGCGCCTTTTCAGACGCTTAAGCCCACCTGGAGTTTTGACTCCCGGCGGGCCTTGCTTTTTAACTTTTCAAACCACCCTCAGCGCTGATACACATCAACCATCAGGTGGCAGGGGCAGTAGGAATCGAACCTACAACCTTCGGTTTTGGAGACCGACGCTCTGCCAATTGAGCTATACCCCTCCATCAAACCTCACAAATCAGGCAATGATCTTGGCCACGACGCCGGCGCCGACGGTCTTGCCGCCTTCACGGATGGCGAAGCGCAGGCCTTCTTCCATGGCGATCGGGTTGATCAGCTTGACGGTGATCGACACGTTGTCGCCTGGCATGACCATTTCCTTGCCTTCTGGCAACTCGATCGCACCGGTCACGTCCGTCGTGCGGAAGTAGAACTGGGGACGGTAGTTGTTGAAGAAAGGCGTGTGGCGGCCGCCCTCGTCCTTGCTCAGAACGTAGATCTCGCCGGTGAAGTGCGTGTGCGGCTTGATGGAGCCGGGCTTGCACAGCACCTGGCCGCGCTCGACGTCTTCACGCTTGGTGCCGCGCAGCAGGATACCGACGTTGTCGCCGGCCTGGCCCTGGTCCAGCAGCTTGCGGAACATTTCCACGC
>NZ_JBFUJQ010000016.1:0-77786 GCF_056401275.1 Polaromonas sp. P4_F6
GGGGGGCAGCGACCCACACGAAGTGGGGGAGCGTGGGGGCCTCGTCCCTAGGCTATAATCAGTGGCTTTTCAAAACACAGCTTCGCCCGAGCGCATACAAAGCCACCACCCTCTCAAAAGCAGCCTGCAAGAGTCTTGACCGAGACGTATCTTGTGCACGCTTGGGCGAACCGTAACCAACCCGGAGAACCCAGTGCTTTTGTCTCTACAGGGAAACACCCCTCACGCCATCCTGGCGCTCGCAGACGGCACGGTCTTTATCGGCAATTCGATTGGAGCCGCGGGCTCCACGGTCGGCGAAGTGGTGTTCAACACCGCGATGACCGGCTACCAGGAAATCCTCACGGATCCCAGCTACTGCCAGCAGATCGTCACCCTCACGTACCCGCACATCGGCAACTACGGCGTCAATGCCGAAGACGTCGAAGCTGAAAAAGTCCACGCCGCCGGCCTGATCATCAAGGACTTGCCGCTGCTGGCCTCGAATTTCCGCAAGTCCATGACCCTGTCCGAATACCTGGTCAAGGAGAAAACCGTCGCCATCGCCGGCATAGACACGCGCCAGCTGACACGCCTGCTGCGCACCAAGGGAGCGCAAAACGGCTGCATCCTGGCCCTGCCCGCCGGCGAAGCGGTGAGCCAGCCCGCGATCGAAAAAGCCGTCGCGGCCGCCCGCGGTGCCCCCAGCATGGCCGGCCTGGACCTGGCCAAGGTCGTCTCGGTCAAGCAGACCTACGAATGGACGCAGACCGAGTGGAAACTCGGCGCGGGCTACGGCGTGCAGATCACGCCCAGGTTCCACGTTGTGGCCTTCGATTTCGGCGTGAAGAAAAACATCCTGCGCATGATGGCCGAGCGCGGCGCGCGCATCACCGTGGTGCCGGCGCAAACCCCCGCCGCCGACGTGCTCAAGCTCAAACCCGACGGCATCTTCCTGGCCAACGGCCCGGGCGACCCCGAGCCCTGCGACTACGCGATCACCGCGGTGCGCGAGCTGATTGAAACCGGCATCCCGACCTTCGGCATCTGCCTGGGCCACCAGATCATGGCACTGGCCAGCGGCGCCAAGACCTTCAAGATGAAGTTCGGCCACCACGGCGCCAACCACCCGGTCAAGGACCTGGACAACGGCCGCGTCAGCATCACCAGCCAGAACCACGGCTTCGCGGTCGATGAAAAAAGCCTGCCCGCCAACCTCAGGCCCACGCACATCAGCCTGTTCGACGGCACGCTGCAGGGCCTGGCCCGCACCGACAAGCCGGCGTTCTGCTTCCAGGGCCACCCGGAAGCCTCGCCCGGCCCGCACGATATTTCATACTTGTTTGACCGTTTCACCGCGCTGATGGAACAGGCCGGGGAGAAGAAGAATGCCTAAGCGCACAGACATCAAAAGCGTCCTCATCATAGGCGCCGGCCCCATCATCATCGGCCAGGCCTGCGAGTTCGACTACTCCGGCGTGCAGGCCTGCAAGGCGCTGCGCGAAGAGGGTTACAAGGTCATCCTGATCAACAGCAACCCCGCGACGATCATGACCGACCCGGCCACCGCCGACGTCACCTACATCGAGCCCATCACCTGGCAGACGGTTGAAAAAATCATCGCCAAGGAGCGCCCCGACGCCATCCTGCCGACCATGGGCGGGCAGACCGCGCTCAACTGCGCGCTGGACCTCTGGCACAACGGCGTGCTCGACAAGTACAAGGTCGAGCTGATTGGCGCCAAGCCCGAAGCCATCGACAAGGCCGAAGACCGCCTGAAGTTCAAGGATGCGATGACCAAGATCGGACTGGGTTCGGCCCGCTCCGGCATCGCGCACAGCATGGACGAAGCCTGGGCCGTGCAAAAGAGCGTCGGCTTTCCCACCGTGATCCGTCCCAGCTTCACGCTGGGCGGCACCGGCGGCGGCATCGCCTACAACTCCGAAGAATTCGAAGTCATCTGCAAGCGCGGCCTGGAAGCCTCGCCCACCAACGAGCTGCTGATCGAAGAATCGCTGCTCGGCTGGAAAGAGTACGAGATGGAAGTCGTGCGCGACACCGCCGACAACTGCATCATCGTCTGCTCCATCGAAAACCTGGACCCCATGGGCGTGCACACCGGCGACTCCATCACCGTCGCCCCGGCCCAGACGCTGACCGACAAGGAATACCAGATCCTGCGCAACGCCTCCCTGGCCGTGTTGCGCGAAATCGGTGTGGACACCGGCGGCTCCAACGTGCAGTTCTCCATCAACCCGGTCGACGGCCGCATGGTCGTGATCGAGATGAACCCGCGCGTTTCGCGTTCCTCGGCGCTGGCTTCCAAGGCCACGGGCTTCCCGATCGCCAAGGTCGCGGCCAAGCTGGCCGTGGGCTACACGCTGGATGAGCTGCGCAACGAGATCACGGGCGGCGCCACCCCCGCGAGCTTCGAGCCCAGCATCGACTACGTGGTCACCAAGATTCCGCGCTTCGCCTTCGAAAAATTCCCGGCCGCCGATTCGCGCCTGACCACGCAGATGAAGTCCGTCGGCGAGGTCATGGCCATGGGCCGCACCTTCCAGGAGTCCTTCCAGAAAGCGCTGCGCGGCCTGGAAGTCGGTGTGGACGGCATGAACGAGAAAACCCAGGACCGCGAGGTACTCGAGAAGGAACTCGGCGCCCCCGGCCCGGACCGCATCTGGTACGTGGGCGATGCCTTCGCCCAGGGCATGAGCGTTGACGAAGTGTTCGCGCTGACCAAGATCGACCCCTGGTTCCTGATCCAGATCGAGCAGATCGTCAAGATCGAGCTGGAGCTCGAAACCACCTCGCTCGACAAGATTGACGCCGTCACGCTGCGCGCGCTCAAGCAAAAGGGCTTTTCCGACCGCCGCCTGGCCAAGCAGCTCAAGACCACCGACACGGCCATCCGCGAAAAGCGCCGCGCGCTGGGCGTGCGCCCGGTCTACAAGCGCGTGGACACCTGCGCCGCCGAGTTCGCGACCAACACCGCCTATATGTACTCGACCTACGAGGCCGAGGGCAGCGAGTGCGAAGCCGCACCCACCGACAAGAAAAAAATCATGGTGCTGGGCGGCGGGCCCAACCGCATCGGGCAGGGCATCGAGTTTGACTATTGCTGCGTGCACGCCGCGCTGGCCATGCGCGAAGACGGCTACGAGACCATCATGGTCAACTGCAACCCCGAGACGGTTTCCACCGACTACGACACCAGCGACCGCCTGTATTTCGAGCCGCTGACGCTGGAAGACGTGCTCGAGATCGTCGACAAGGAAAAACCGCTGGGCGTGATCGTCCAGTACGGCGGCCAGACGCCTTTGAAGCTGGCGCTGGACCTGGAAGCCAACGGCGTGCCCATCATTGGCACCTCGCCCGACATGATCGACGCGGCCGAAGACCGCGAACGTTTCCAGAAGCTGCTGCACGAGCTCAAGCTGCGCCAGCCGCCCAACGCCACGGCGCGCACCGAGCCCGAGGCACTGGAAAAAGCCGCCGCGCTGGGCTACCCCCTGGTCGTGCGCCCCAGCTATGTGCTGGGCGGCCGTGCCATGGAAATCGTGCACGAGCAGCGCGACCTTGAGCGCTATATGCGCGAAGCCGTCAAGGTCAGCCATGACTCGCCCGTGCTGCTGGATCGTTTCCTGAACGACGCGATCGAATGCGACGTCGACTGCCTGCGCGACCCCGAAGGCCGCACCTTCATAGGCGGCGTGATGGAGCACATCGAGCAAGCCGGCGTGCACAGCGGTGACTCGGCCTGCTCGTTGCCGCCGTACTCGCTGAGCGCGGAGACCGTCACCGAAATCAAGCGCCAGACCGCGGCCATGGCTGAGGCGCTGACGGTGGTGGGCCTCATGAACGTGCAGTTCGCCATCCAGAACATCGACGGCAAGGACGTGATCTACGTGCTGGAGGTCAACCCGCGCGCCTCGCGCACCGTGCCCTTCGTCAGCAAGGCCACCGGCATCCAGCTGGCCAAGGTGGCGGCGCGCTGCATGGTCGGCCAGTCGCTGGCGTCCCAGGGCATCAAGGACGAAGTCACGCCGCCTTACTTCAGCGTCAAGGAAGCGGTCTTCCCCTTCGTCAAATTCCCCGGCGTGGACACGATTCTCGGCCCCGAGATGAAATCCACCGGCGAGGTCATGGGCGTGGGCAAGACCTTCGGCGAAGCCTTCGTGAAGTCCCAGCTGGGCGCGGGCACCAAGCTGCCGACTTCGGGCAAGGTCTTCCTGACCGTCAAGAACAACGACAAGCCGCGTGCCGTGGAAGTGGCGCGCGCGCTGGCCGCGCAGAAGTTCGAGCTGGTGGCAACCAAAGGCACGGCGGCCGCCATCCAGGCGGCGGGCATTGCCTGCACCGTGGTCAACAAGGTCACCGAAGGGCGGCCGCACGTGGTGGACATGATCAAGAACAACGAGATTGCCCTGGTCATCAACACCGTCGAAGAGCGGCGCAACGCGATCACCGATTCGCGCCAGATCCGCACCTCGGCGCTGCTGGCCCGCGTGACGACCTACACCACGATTGCCGGCGCCGAAGCGGCCGTGGAGGGCATGAAGTACCTGGACAACCTGCCGGTCTATTCCGTGCAGGAGCTGCACGCCCAACTGGCCTGAAAGGGCCTGAAAACCCGGGCCCGGCCACCGGTTTTTCCCGGATTTCGCCGGGTCCGATTTGCATTAAACTTGTTTCATTGAAGTTTTGAATTCAAGCGCCGCCGCCAGGTGACTGGTGGCGGTTTCGCTTTTGCAGGAGCAAAAAACATGGCCACCATCCCCATCACCAAACGCGGCGCGGAAAGCCTCAAGGCGGAACTGCACCAGCTGAAAACCGTGGACCGCCCCTGGGTCATCAATTCGATTTCCGAAGCGCGTGCCCAGGGCGACCTCAGCGAAAACGCCGAATACGATGCCGCCAAGGATCGCCAGGGCTTTATCGAAGGCCGCATCCAGGAAATCGAAGGCAAGCTTTCAGCCGCGCAAATCATCGACCCGTCCGAGCTGGACGCGGGCGGCAAGGTCGTGTTCGGCTCGACCATAGAACTGGAAGACGAAGACACCGGCGACAAGGTGACCTACCAGATCGTCGGTGAAGACGAAGCCGACATCAAGCTGGGCCGCGTCAACATCAGCTCGCCGATCGCGCGCGCATTGATCGGCAAGGACGAGGGCGACACGGCCGAAGTTCAGGCACCGGGCGGCATCAAGCGCTACGAAATCATTGCGGTGATGTATATCTAGGTTTTACCGATGAAGCAGCGCTTCACCGTGATGGTGGCTGCCCTCTGGTGGGGCAGTCTGACGGCTTTGGGCTTTGTCGTCGTCCCCATGCTGTTCGCCAACCTGGGCGCCCCCGCTGTGGCCGGAGCCATGGCCGCCAAGCTTTTCACCGCGCAGACCTGGGTCAGCGCAGGTTGCGCCATGCTGCTGCTGGTGGTGCTTAATAAAAAAGACGATGCAGCTCTCGCGCGGCAAGCGCAGGCCGCCATGAAATTCGTCGTGGCTGGTTTGCTGCTGACTTTGGTGGTGGAGTTCGGCATTGCGCCACGCATCGTCAGCGCGCGCGCCGAGGGCGGCAACCTCAAGCTCTGGCATGGCTTGGGCACGGCCTTGTATGCCCTGCAGTGGCTGTGCGCCGGGCTGGCGCTGTGGCGCCTGGTGCCGGCATCGCAAGCCGGCCAGCCGCCCGCCGCGGACTAAGCGGCTCAGCCGCGCTCAGCGGCTTCCAGTGTATTGACCAAGAGCATGGTGATGGTCATCGGGCCGACACCGCCGGGCACAGGCGTGATGTAGCCGGCGACTTCCTTGACACCCTCAAAATCCACGTCGCCGCAAAGCTTGCCTTCATCATTGCGGTTCATGCCCACGTCGAGCACGACGGCGCCGGGCTTGACCATGTCGGCCGTCAGCACATTGCGCTTGCCGACGGCGGCCACGATCACATCGGCCTGCAGTGTCATGGCCTTGAGGTCCTTGGTGGCGCTGTGGCAAATGGTGACGGTAGCGTTTTTTTGCAGCAGCATCAGCGCCATGGGCTTGCCGACGATGTTGCTGCGGCCTATCACCACGGCATGTTTGCCCTTGAGGTCGTAGTTGATGCTTTCCAGCATCTTCATGCAGCCGTAAGGCGTGCAGGGCCAGAAGCCGGGCTGGCCGACCATGAGCGCGCCGGCGCTGGCGACGTGAAAGCCGTCCACGTCCTTGGCCGGCGAGATGGCTTCGATGACCTTGTGCGCGTCGATGTGCGCGGGCAGCGGCAGCTGCACCAGGATGCCGTGGATGGCCGGGTCATTGTTGAGCGCGTCCACGCGCGCCAGCAGCTCGGCTTCGCCGAGGGTGGCGGGGTATTTTTCGAGTACCGAATGCAGGCCGCTGTCCTCGCAGGCCTTCACCTTGTTGCGCACATAGACCTGGCTGGCCGGGTTTTCGCCCACCAGCACCACGGCCAGGCCGGGCGTGATGCCGCGCGCGCGCAGGGCGGCGGCCCGCAGCGCGACGTCGGCGCGCAATTGTTTGGAGAGGGCGTTTCCGTCAATCAGCTGGGCGGTCATTTTTGGATCGGTTTCTCAAAGTAAAAACGCCCGCTGGTCCAATCAATACGGGCGTCAAGGGCTATCGCAAAGACAGCGAAAGTGCGGTCAGCCTTTGGGCGCGTTGGACCCCAGGGCGATTTTGAGCAGGTCGGCCACGGTGTTGGCGTTGAGCTTTTCCATGATGTTGGCGCGGTGCGCCTCCACCGTCTTGATGCTGATGCCCAGGTCGTCGGCGATCTGCTTGTTGAGCCGGCCGGCCACGATGCGCTCGAGCACCTGGGCCTCGCGCGAGGTCAGCTTGGCCAGCAGGGCGTCGCGGCTGGCGGACTGCTGGAACTCGCTGAAGGCTTCCTTGGCCTGCTCCAGCATGCGCTCGACCAGGTTGACCAGGGCTTCTTCCTGGAAAGGCTTCTGGATGAAGTCCATCGCGCCTTTTTTCATGGTGTTGACCGCCATGGGCACGTCGCCGTGGCCGGTGATGAACACGATGGGCAGCGGCGACTTGCGCTCGACCAGGCGGTCCTGCAGCTCCAGCCCGGTCATGCCGCCCATGCGGATGTCGACGATCAGGCAGGCCACTTCGCGCGGGTCGTAGCGGGAGAGGAAAGTTTCGGCCGAGTCGTAGCAGCGGACGCGGTAGTCCTTGCCCTCGAGCAGCCACTGCAGCGAGTCGCGCACGCCCTCGTCATCATCAACGACGTAGACGGTACCTTTTTTGGGAATCAAGCTCATGCCAAACTTTCTTTCGTGAACTTCTCAAGAGACGGTTCTTGAAGGGCTTTCAGTGAACGCCTGCGTTCCTGGCTGCCGTGCTGTCGCCGGCTGGCGCCGTTGGCAGGATCAGGGGTGTCACAGGGATCCAGAAGGTAAACCGGCACCCCACCACTTCGTCCCCATTGTAGAGGTTCTCTGCCTCCATTCTTCCCTGGTGGGACTCGACGATGCTGCGGCACAGCTTCAGGCCTATGCCCATGCCTTCGGCCTTGGTGGAGTAGAAGGCCTCATAGAGCCGGCCCATGACTTCGGGCGACAGGCCGCGCCCGGTGTCCAGCACCGAAAACTCCACCACGGCCTGGTCTTCGATCTGCTTGGGCACCACGCGCAGCTCGACGCTGCGGCGCGCTGTGGGCAGGTGGGCCTGCTCGATCGACTCGGCCGCGTTTTTCATAAGGTTGATCAGCACTTGCTCGATCAGGATGGGGTCCACCATGATTTCGGGCAGGCGGGCCGCGATGTAGTGGCTCAGGCGCACATGATGGCGGCGCAGCTCGATGTCGGCCAGCTCCATGGCATTGCTGACCATGGTGGCCACATCGGCCGCCATGCGGTTGGGCTCGCTGCGTTTGACGAAGGAGCGTATGCGCTGGATGATCTGGCCGGCGCGATGCGCCTGCTTGGCGGTCTTGTCCAGCGCGATCAGCAGGTCTTCGTTGCTGATCTGCTTGCCCTTGATGCGCGAGACCATGCCGTTGCAGTAGTTGTTGATGGCCGTGAGCGGCTGGTTCAGCTCGTGCGCCACGCTGGAGGCCATCTCGCCCATGGTGATCAGGCGGCTGGCGGTCTGGGCCCGCTCGTTCTGCTGGGCGGCCTGTTCCTCGGCATGGCGCCGCGGCGTGATGTCGGTGGCGATCACCATCTGGGCCAGGCGGCCGTCCACCCAGGTCAGGTAGCGCGAACGCACTTCCAGCCATTTGCTGAGTTCGGGCACGTAGATCTCGGCGTTTTCCGTCTGCGCCGCCGTCAGCGTATCGGTCGGGAAGCCGGCCAGGCCGTCGACCGCGTCCAGCGTGTCGTCGGTGGGCACGGCGCTGGGCACGCCGGCCTGCGCGATCAGGTTCAGGTGGCCCGACACCTCGCCGCCAAACCAGGAGCGGTACAGCTTGTTGGCGAACAGCAGCTCTTCGCTGCCCAGCGGCGCCACCGAGACGGCCGCGTCCAGCCCCTCCAGCACCGTGGTGAAGCGCTCATAGGAGGCGGTCAGTTCCTCGCGTATGCGCTTGGGCTCGGTGATGTCCGTCATGGAGGTCATCCAGCCGGTCTGCTGGCCGCGCGGGTCTATCAGCGGCGAGACGTACATGCGGGCGTCGAAGATCTGGCCGTTCTTGCGTTTGACGCGCACCTCGAAGCCGCCCGGCGGCGTGCGGCCGTGCAGCTCGTCGTCCAGCCGCTGCATCAGGGTGTCGATCTCGCCTTCCGGCCAGTGCGGAAACGGCGGCGTGCGGCCCACCAGGTCGCCCTCGGTCAGGCCCGTCATCTGGCAGAAGGCCGGGTTGACGTAAGTGATACGGCCCTGCAGGTCGAGCGCGCGCATGCCGGTCAGCATGGAGTTTTCCATGGCGCGGCGAAAGTTGGTCTCGGCGATCAGCGCCTGCTGGGCTTGCACGCGGCGGCGCGTGTGGCGCCAGGTGCCCAGCAGCATCCACACCGTGAGCGCGCTCAGCGCGCTGACCAGCCAGAAAAAGCCGCTGCCGACCACGCCCAGCGAGGCGCGGTAGCCCTCGGCGCGTATCAGCAGGCCGTTGCCGACCGGCGAGACCGGTATCTCGTATTCGGCCGCGCCGTCGGACCAGGGCAGCAGCCGGGCCGCGGGATTGCGCGGCGGCGGCAGGTTGCCCGCCAGCACCTGGTTTTTGTCGTCGATCAGGGTCACCGCGTATTTGGCGGTGACCTCGGTCGGGACGCCGAAGCGCAGCAGCCCGTCGATGGAGTATTCGCCCATGATGACGCCGGCGAATTTGCCCTGGTCGTCCAGCGGCACCTGCAGCTGCAGGGTGGGGGCGTTGTAGCCGCCGGCTTCCTTGGGCGTCAGCGGACGCGAGTACACCGGCTGGCGCAGGTCCCTGGCCAGCTCGTAGGTGCCGTCGGTCTCGCCGACCTTGAGCTGTTCGCCCACGCCGCGCAACTGGCTGCCGTTGGCGCTGGGGGATACATAGGCCACCTTGATGCGCCGCTTGCTGTCCACCCAGGTCACCGCCATGAGCTCGGGGTACTGGTTGACCAGCGACTCGGCCTGGGTGATGAACTCTTCGGTGTCGACCTCCTTGTTGGAGACGTCGCGCCCTATCCGCATGAGCTGCTCCTGCCGCTCCAGCAGGCGCAGGCGCAGGCGCTGCTGCGCGTACTCCACGTCGCGTTTGACGGCCTGCTGCTCGCGGTCGATTTCCTCGATGCGCAGGTAGCCGAAGGCGGCGATCACGGCCGCCAGGAAGAGCGCGACGGCCAGCAACGGGCCCAGCGTGATGAAGCGGTCCTGGCGCGACGGCGATTGCCGCCGCCACCAGCGGCGCCACAGGGCCAGGGGAGCGGGGGTCACCGCGGATTCGGCGAGGGCAGGGGCTTGCTGGGTCATAGGAGGAATGGTGCAGTTTAAGGGAGATGCCCCGTGCGGGGCAGGGTTGACCCTGATTCTTGAAGGTGAAGCAGGGCGCGGCGGTGCGGTGGCCATGCCGCGGGAATGTCGCGTAAGAGGCTTGCCCCGGGCCCATGGATGCGACGTATGCTTACTTTTAAATTTCTTAATGTGAAATCAATAAGCACTATTTGAAATCTCACAAATATTATGAGAAACTAGGGACTTGAATCTAATTTGCGTTTACAACACGTTTAGACCAAGTTGGACACAGGCCCTGTGAGCGGCTCAATAAGAGGCCGCATCGCAGCTTAAACAAGCTTTATCAGGCTACTCAGGAGACAAAAATGGCTGCCAATCCCACCCAAGCCGGCGACAACTTGCGCGCCGCCGCCAACGACGCACTGGACAAAGACAGTCAGGAAACCCGAGAGTGGATGGACGCCTTGTCCGCCGTCATCGAAAGCGAGGGCCCGGAGCGCGCCCACTTCCTGCTGGAGCAACTGCTGGAGCACGCCCGCCAGAAAAGCATAGACATGCCTTTCTCGGCCAACACCGGCTACGTCAACACCATTGAGACCGACCAGGAAGAGCGCTCGCCCGGCAACCTCGAGATCGAGGAGCGCCTGCGCGCCTACATGCGCTGGAACGCCATGGCCATGGTGGTCAAGGCCAACCGCCTGCACCCCGCCGACGGCGGCGACCTGGGCGGCCATATCGGCTCCTTCGCCTCGCTGGCCAGCCTGTTCGGCGCCGGCTTCAACCACTTCTGGCACGCCGAGAGCGAAAACCACGGCGGCGACTGCCTCTACATCCAGGGCCATGTGTCGCCCGGCGTCTATGCCCGCGCCTACCTTGAAGGCCGCCTGACCGAAGAGCAATTGCTCAACTTCCGCCAGGAAGTCGACGGCAAGGGCCTGTCCAGCTACCCGCACCCCAAACTCATGCCCGAGTTCTGGCAGTTCCCCACCGTCTCCATGGGCCTGGGCCCGCTGATGGCGATCTACCAGGCGCGTTTCCTCAAGTACCTGCATGCCCGCGGCATCGCCAACACCGAAAACCGCAAGGTCTGGGCCTTCCTCGGCGACGGCGAGATGGACGAGGTCGAATCCATGGGCGCCATCGGCCTGGCCGCGCGCGAAAAGCTCGACAACCTGGTCTTCGTCATCAACTGCAACCTGCAGCGCCTGGACGGCCCGGTGCGCGGCAACGGCAAGATCATCCAGGAACTCGAAGGCGAGTTCCGCGGCGCCGGCTGGAACGTCATCAAGCTGCTGTGGGGCAGCAACTGGGATCCGCTGCTGGCCCGCGACAAGGACGGCGCGCTGCGCAAGGTCATGATGGACACGCTGGACGGCGACTACCAGGCCATGAAGGCCAATGACGGCGCCTATGTGCGCAAGCATTTCTTCGGCCAGGACCCGCGCACGCTCGAGATGGTCGCCAAGATGAGCGACGAGGACATCTTCAACCTGCGCCGCGGCGGCCACGATTCGCAAAAGGTCTATGCCGCTTTCCACAAGGCGGTCAACCACAAGGGCCAGCCCACCGTCCTGCTGATCAAGACCGTCAAAGGCTTCGGCATGGGCAAGATCGGCGAAGGCAAGAACAACGTCCACCAGACCAAAAAACTGGCTGACGAGGACATCAAGGCCTTCCGCGACCGCTTCAACATCCCCATCCCCGACAGCAAGCTGGCCGACATCCCCTTCTACAAGCCGGCCGACGACACGCCCGAGATGCGCTACCTGCACGAGCGCCGCAAGGCCCTGGGCGGCTACCTGCCGCACCGCCGCGTCAAGGCCGACGAGCAGTTCACCGTGCCCGCGCTGGAGACCTTCAAGTCGGTGATCGAGCCCACGGCCGAAGGCCGTGAAATCTCCACCACCCAGGCTTATGTGCGCTTCCTCACGCAGCTGCTGCGCGACCAGGCCCTGGGCCCGCGCGTCGTGCCCATCCTGGTGGACGAGGCCCGCACCTTCGGCATGGAGGGCCTGTTCCGCCAGATCGGCATCTACAACCCCGACGGCCAGAAATACACGCCGGTCGACAAAGACCAGGTGATGTACTACAAGGAAGACAAGCAGGGCCAGATCCTGCAGGAAGGCATCAACGAGGCCGGCGGCATGAGCAGCTGGATCGCGGCGGCCACCTCGTACAGCACCAACAACCGCATCATGGTGCCCTTCTACGTGTACTACTCGATGTTCGGCTTCCAGCGCATCGGCGACCTGGCCTGGGCGGCCGGCGACATGCAGGCGCGTGGCTTCCTCTTGGGCGGCACTTCGGGCCGCACCACGCTCAACGGCGAAGGCCTGCAGCACGAAGACGGCCACAGCCATATCCTGGCCGGCACGATTCCCAACTGCATCAGCTACGACCCGACCTTCGCGCACGAAGTCGGCGTGATCCTGCACCATGGCTTGAAGCGCATGGTCGAGAAACAGGACAACGTTTACTTCTACCTCACCCTGCTCAATGAGAACTACGCCATGCCCGGCCTCAAGCCCGGCACCGAAGAGCAGATCATCAAGGGCATGTACCTGTGCAAGGAAGGCGCCAAGCTCACGCCGCGCGTGCAGCTGCTGGGCTCCGGCACCATACTGCGCGAATCCATCGCCGCGCAGGAACTGCTTGAAAAAGAATGGGGCGTCGCCGCCAATGTGTGGAGCTGCCCGAGCTTCAACGAACTGGCCCGCGACGGCCAGGGCACCGAGCGCTGGAACCTGCTGCACCCGGCCGACAAGCCCCAGGTGTCCTTCGTGGCCCAGCAGCTTGAAAAGCACACCGGCCCCGTCATCGCGTCGACCGACTACATGAAGGCCTATGCCGAGCAGATCCGCCCCTTCATCCCCAAGGGCCGCACCTACAAGGTGCTGGGCACCGACGGCTTCGGCCGCAGCGACTTCCGCAGCAAGCTGCGCGAGCACTTCGAGATCAACCGCCATTACATTGTTGTGGCGGCCCTCAAGGCGCTCAGCGAAGAGGGCACGGTGCCGGTCGCCAAAGTGACCGAAGCCATCAAAAAATACGGCATCAATGTCGACAAGATCAACCCGCTTTACGCTTGAGTTAAAACCCTGACGTAGACGCACAGACGCCTGAAGCAAACGGAGACAAGATATGGCAGTGGTAGACATTCAAGTTCCTGATATCGGGGATTTCGACGAAGTGACCGTGATCGAATTGCTGGTCAAGCCCGGCGACACCGTCAAGGCCGAGCAGTCGCTGATCACCGTGGAGTCCGACAAGGCCTCCATGGAAATCCCCTCCAGCCACGCGGGTGTGGTCAAGGAACTCCGGGTCAAGCTGAGCGACAAGGTCAAGCAGGGCTCGGTCGTGCTGACGCTGGAGGTGGCCGGCGCCGAAGCCGCCGCACCGGCTCCCGCCGCAGCGGCCAAACCGGCCGCCGCGCCGGCAGCTCCCACAGCCGCTTCGCCCGCACCGGCGCCTGTCGCGGCCCCTGCGGCCTCCGGCCCGGTCGAAGTCCGCGTGCCCGACATCGGCGACTTCAAGGACGTGTCCGTCATCGAAGTGCTGGTCAAGCCCGGCGACACCATCAAGGCCGAGCAGTCGCTGGTCACCGTCGAATCCGACAAGGCCTCCATGGAAATCCCGTCCTCGGCCGCCGGCGTGCTCAAGGAACTCAAGGTCAAGCTGGGCGACACCGTCAATATCGGCGACCTGCTGGCCATCCTCGAAGGCTCTGCAGCCGCAGGCGCATCGCCTGCTGCGGCGCCGGCCCCCGCGCCAGCACCTGCTCCCGCCGCAGCAGCGGCAGCCGCGCCCGCGCAGGCGGTCGCATCGGCCCCCGCCAGCCAGCCTGCTCATGACCCCACCACGGCGCCGCAAGGCAGCCTGCCGCATGCCTCGCCCTCGGTGCGTAAGTTCGCGCGCGAGCTCGGTGTGCCACTGGCCGAAGTCAAGGGCTCAGGCCCCAAGGGCCGCATCACGCAGGACGACGTGCAGGCCTTCACCAAGTCGGTGATGGACGGCAGCATCCGCACCCAGGCGCAGGCCGCCAAGGCCCCGGCATCGTCCGGCGGCGGCGCCGGCCTGGACCTGCTGCCCTGGCCCAAGGTCGACTTCACCAAGTTCGGCCCGGTCGAGCGCAAGGACATGTCGCGCATCAAGAAGATCAGCGGCGCCAACCTGCACCGCAACTGGGTGATGATCCCGCACGTCTGCAACCACGACGATGCGGACATCACCGAGCTCGAAGCTTTCCGCGTGCTCATGAACAAGGAAAACGAAAAAGCCGGCATCAAGATCACCATGCTGGCCTTCCTGATCAAGGCCTCGGTCGCCGCGCTCAAGAAATTCCCCGAGTTCAACGCCTCGCTCGACGGCGACCAGCTGGTGCTCAAGCAGTACTACAACATCGCCTTCGCCGCCGACACCCCCAACGGCCTGGTCGTGCCCGTCATCAAGAACGCCGACCAGAAGGGCATCGTGCAGATTTCGCTGGAGATGGGCGAACTCGCCAAGAAGGCGCGCGACGGCAAGCTGAGCCCGGCCGACATGTCCGGCGCCTGCTTCACGATCTCGTCGCTGGGCGGCATTGGCGGGCGCTACTTCACGCCCATCATCAACGCGCCTGAAGTCGCCATCCTGGGCGTCTGCAAGAGCTCGACCGAGCCGGTCTGGGACGGCAAGGCCTTCCAGCCGCGCCTGATGCTGCCGCTGTCGCTGAGCTGGGACCACCGCGTGATCGACGGCGCCGCCGCCGCGCGTTTTAACGCCTACCTCGGACAGATCCTCGCCGACTTCCGCCGCGTCCTTCTCTAATCCGAAGATGACAACGCTTGTAGTCGTCAAAAAGGCGGGGCAGGTTGCCATCGCCGCCGACACGCTGGTCACCTTCGGCGACACCAGCCTGGGCCACCGCTTCGAGGCCAACAGCAAGATCTTCAAGGTCGACACGCCCGCCGGCATGAGCTACGTCGGCATGGCCGGCACGGTGGCGCATTTCCCGGTGCTGCGCAAGGCCATGGCGGCCCTGCCCAAGGACCAGCTCAAGCTGGGCTCGCGCGACGAGGTCTTCGACACCTTCGTCAAGCTGCACCCGCTGCTCAAGGAAACGTTCTTCCTGCAGACCAAGGAAGACGACAACGACCCCTACGAGTCCAGCCAGTTCACCGTCGTCATCGCCAATGCCAGCGGCATCTACGGCCTTTACAGCTACCGCGAAGTCTTCGAGTTCAAGGAATTCTGGGGCATAGGCTCGGGCCGCAGCTTCGCGCTGGGCGCCATGCACGCCGCCTGGGACAAGGCCAAGACCGCGCGCGAAGTGGCCATGGCCGGCCTCAATGCGGGTTGCGAGTTCGACAAGAACTCCGCCGGACCCGTCGACATATTCACCCTTAAATTGAAAGCCTCCAAATGAGCGCATCCAGCCTGGTAGACATCAAGGTGCCGGACATTGGCGATTTTGACGAAGTGTCCGTGATTGAAGTGCTGGTCAAGGCCGGCGACACCATCAAGGCCGAGCAAAGCCTGATCACCGTGGAAAGCGACAAGGCCTCGATGGAAATCCCATCCTCCGCCGCCGGCGTGGTCAAGGAGGTCAAGGTCAAGCTGGGCGACAAGGTCAAGCAAGGCTCCGTGGTGTTGACGCTGGAAGCTTCCGGCGCCGCTGCCGCCGCTCCCGCGCCTGCGCCTGAGAAGAAAGCCGCTGCTCCGGCCGCATCCGCGCCTGCCGCACCCGCCCCGGCGGCCGCGAGCTTCAGCGGCTCCGCCGACCTCGACTGCGACGTGCTGGTGCTGGGCGCCGGCCCCGGCGGCTACTCGGCCGCCTTCCGCGCCGCCGACCTGGGCCTGAAGGTCGTGCTGGTCGAGCGCTATGCCACGCTGGGCGGCGTCTGCCTCAACGTGGGTTGCATCCCCTCCAAGGCGCTGCTGCACGTGGCGGCCGTGATGGACGAGGTCAAACATTTCGACAGCCTGGGCGTGAGTTTTGGCGAGCCCAAGCTCGACATCAACAAACTGCGCACGCACAAGGAAAAAGTCGTCGGCAAGCTCACCGGCGGGCTCACGGCCATGGCCAAGATGCGCAAGGTCACCACCGTGCGCGGTGTCGGCCAATTCGTCGGCGCCCATCACCTCGAGGTTGAAGAAACCAGCGGTGCCCAAGGCCAGGAAAAAACCGGCAAAAAACAGACCATCGCATTCAAGAACTGCATCATTGCAGCCGGCTCGCAAGCGGTACGCCTGCCTTTCATGCCGGATGATCCGCGCGTGGTCGACAGCACCGGCGCTCTGGCGCTCAAAGAGGTTCCCAAACGCATGCTGATCCTGGGCGGCGGCATCATAGGCCTGGAAATGGGCACCGTCTATTCCACCCTGGGCGCGCGCCTCGATGTGGTCGAGATGATGGACGGCCTGATGCAGGGCGCTGACCGCGACCTGGTCAAGGTCTGGCAGAAGATGAACGCGCCGCGTTTTGACAACATCATGCTCAAGACCAAAACCGTGGGCGCCAAGGCGACCAAGGCTGGTATCGAGGTCAGCTTCGAAGGCGAGGGCGCCCCGGCGCCTCAGACCTACGACCTGGTGCTGCAGGCCGTGGGCCGCACACCCAACGGCAAGAAGATCGCCGCCGAGAAGGCCGGCATCAGCGTGAGCGACCGCGGCTTCATCCCCGTCGACATCCAGATGCGCACCAATGTGCCCCACATCTTCGCCATCGGCGACATCGTGGGCCAGCCCATGCTGGCGCACAAGGCCGTGCACGAAGCGCATGTGGCCGCCGAAGTCATCGCCGGTGAACTGCAGGGCAACAAGGAACTGGCCAGCGCCGCCTTCAACGCCCGTGTGATCCCCAGCGTGGCCTACACCGACCCCGAAATCGCCTGGGTGGGCCTCACCGAGGACCAGGCCAAGGCGCAGGGCATCAAGGTCAAAAAGGGCTTGTTCCCCTGGACGGCCTCCGGCCGCGCCATCGCCAACGGCCGTGACGAAGGCTTCACCAAGCTGCTGTTCGACGACAGCCCCGAAGCGCACGGCCACGGCAAGATCCTGGGCGGCGGCATTGTCGGCACGCACGCCGGCGACATGATCGGCGAGATCGCGCTGGCGATTGAAATGGGCGCAGACGCCGTCGACATCGGCAAGACCATACACCCGCACCCCACGCTGGGCGAAAGCATGGGCATGGCCGCGGAAGTGGCGCACGGCAGCTGCACCGACTTGCCGCCGGCGCGCAAATAAGCCGCGCATCGCGTAACAAAAAGCCCGGGCATGCCCGGGCTTTTTGCTTTGAAGGACGGCTCAGGGCCGCACGCCCGGCGCCTCCATGGCCATGCCTTTGGCGCGCGCCTTGAGGTACAGCTCCAGCTCCACCAGTTCCTGCGCGCCATAGGCAAAGGGTTCAGCGCGCACGCCGCTCATGCAGCCGCGCAGGCGGCGCTGCAGCGAGCCCATGGCCTGCCATTCAAGGCGGTAGACCGGGTAGCCGGTAGGGTGCGCTTCGGGGATCAGGCTGCCGGCCAGGCGTTTGCCGGGCAGGCCGTCGTGGCATTGTGCGCAGGACAGGTTGAGTTGCCCGATACGTTGCGCGAATAGCTGCTGGCCGCGCTCGCGAAAGGGTTCCAGCCTCGTGTCCTCGGGCGGTGCCAGCGGCAGGCCGCGTGACTGCAACGCGACGTAGGCTTCCAGGCCCAGCAATTCCTGGCTCTCGGGGCGCAACGGCGCGGCCTGTTGGTGCTGCTGGCGGCACTGGTTGATGCGTTGGCCCAGTGTGACGGGACGGCCCAGTCCGGTGTCAAACGCCGGGTAGCGTGCCGCCACGCCGCGCATGCTGCTTGGTGCCGCCGCGTGGCAGCTGATGCAGGCCTTGCCGCTGCTGCCTGCCGGCTGCTTCCACAACGCCTCGCCGTCTTGCACCCATAGCATGCCGGGGTTGAGCGCGTCGTCTTTCTGCATGGCCTGGGTGGCGGCGCCCATGTCTTCAAAGCCTGAGCGGCGTGTGTCCTTGCCGGCGGTGTTTTGCGCGCAGGCATTTCCAAGGGATAAAGACAGCAGAAGGCAAACCAGGATGCGTGTCATGCCGTGACGGCCAGCTGGATGCTTTCCGCCTGCGAAAAACCGTTGTCGCCTTCCCAGCTGAGCACCAGCGTACCGCTCTCGGTGGCCACGGTATGGAAGGCGATGTAGGGATTGGCCGAGACGGCCGAGAACAGCTCGGCGCTGAAGACCAGCTCACCGTTGTAGCGGCAGCTGAAGGTCTGGATGATGTTGCGCGGCAGGACCTTGCCGTCCTCGCCGGCGCGAAAGCCGGTTTCCATGGGGTGGCCTATGGTGGCGCGTATCTCTATGACCTCGCCGCGCCTGGCGGTGGAAGGGGCGTTGATCAGGGTACGGGCCATCAGGGATCACCTTCTATACAGGCGGCTAGCGTGACGATGACGTTGACCGTGTGCGACCAGTAGCTGCCGTCGCTCATCTGTGCGACGGCCACCAGCTGCTGCGAGGTGGCCAGCCGTATGCGCGTGCTCACGCTGGCCTTGCCGGCGCGCGGACCCAGCGTGAAGCGGGCCACGTCGCGCTGGGGATTTTTCTCATTGAAGACGGCAATGCTTTTGACATGGTCGGCGGCCGTCATGGGGCTGTCCACCGTGACGGTGATGGGCACCACATTGCCGTTGTCCACCAGTTCGGCAATGTCGAGCTTGACCTTGCCCGCGCGAACCGGCGCGCCCTGGGTGTAAGCCGCCACGGCCACCGCCAGGTCGCCCGCGGCGGCAGACGCGGGGCGCAGCACCACCCCCATGGCCAAGCCGGTGGCGCCGGCCAGGATGTGGCGCCGGCGGGGCAGGGCGGGTGGGTGCAGGGGCAGCGTCATGGCCGTCTCAGTTTCGCAGCGTGCGCAAGAAGGCCACCACGTCTTCAATTTGCTGTGGGTTCATGATGGGTTTGCCCTGCCAGGCGGTGCCCACACGTACCAGGCCCTCACTGCGGTAATAGGCCGGCATCATGCTGGCCGGGTTCAGGCGCTGCGCGTCGGCGATGCGCAGGCGCAGCTGGCCTTCGCTCCAGCGCGAGCCCGCGCCCGCCAGGTCGGGCGCCAGGTTGCCCTGGAAGCGCTCTTCGGGAATGGGGCCGGTATGGCACAGCAGGCACAGGCCGTGCTGTCGGCTGGCGACAATGGCGCGGCCGCGCGCCGGATCGCCCGGTGTGCTTGTCAGCGCTTGCGGGATGGCATCGCCGACGATCTGCAACGGTGGCGATTGCTGCTGTTGTTGCGACAGGCTGGCCCAGGGCGCCACCATCATCATCCCGCCGGCGATGGCGCCTTGCCAGTTCATGCTTTCTTGAGGTCGTGGTTTTTCAGCGGCAGCTCGCGTATGCGTTTACCCGTGGCCGCGAACACCGCATTGAGCACCGCCGGCGCGGCGACCGCGATGGTCGGCTCACCCACGCCGCCCCAGAAGCCGCCCGAGGCCACGATGATGGTTTCCACCGCGGGCATGTGCTGCATCTGCACCACGGGGTAGGTGCTGAAGTTGTCCTGTTCCATGCGGCCGTCTTTTTGCGTGCATTCGCCGAACAGCGCCGCGGACAGGCCGTAGGCGAAAGAGCCTTCGACCTGGGCCTCGATCTGCTGCGGGTTGACGGCGTAACCCGGATCGGTGGCCGCCACGATGCGGTGGACCTTGAGCACGCCGTCCGGGCTGACCGACACCTCGGCGCAGGCCGCCACATAGCTGCCGAAACCCATGGTCTGGGCCAGGCCGCGGTAGACCTTCTGGCCGCCCACGTCGGGCGGCGCTACGCCCCATTTGACGCGTTCGGCCACCGCGTTGAGCACGGCCAGGTGCTTGGGGTGGTTGCCCATGAGCTTGCGCCGCAGGGCCAGCGGGTCCTGCTTGGTGGCGAAGGCGATTTCGTCGATGAAGGACTCGAGGTAGATGGTGTTCTGGTTCAGGTTCACGCCGCGCCAGAAGCCCGGCGGCACGCTGGGGTTGCGCATCGCATGGTCTATCAGCAGGTTGGGGAAGCTGTAGCCTATGGAGGCCTCGGGCCCCGGTGCGTTGAGGCCCTGGAACTGCACCGGGTCCAGCCCGTTGCGGATGTTCTGCGGCGCCACGCCGGCCAGGATGGACTGGCCCGAGATGCGCATGTGCAAAGCCGTGACATTGCCCTGCGCGTCCAGCCCGGCCTGCAGCTTGCATTGCGTGACCGGGTGGTAGCGGCCGTGCAGCATGTCTTCCTCGCGCGACCACAGCAGCTTGACCGGCACGCCCGGCATCTGTTTGGCGATGTCCACGGCCTGGCGCACCCAGTCGTGCACCGCACCGCGCCGCCCGAAGCCGCCGCCGAGGTGAATTTTGTAGACCTCGCATTTGGCGACCGGCAGCCCGGCGGCTTCGGAGGCCGCGGCCAGCGCCGCCTCGCCGTTCTGGGTCGGCGTCCAGACTTCGCAGCGCTCGGGTGTCCAGCGCGCGGTGGCGTTCATGGGCTCCATGGTCGCGTGGTTCTGGTGCGGGTAGGCGTACACCGCTTCTATGCGCCTGGCAGCAGAGGCCAGCGCGGCTTTGGCGTCGCCGTTCTGGTTGCCGACCACCGCGTCGTTCGCGTCCAGTCCGGCCTTGAGCATCTGGGCCACGCTGGCGCTGGAGTTGGCGGCATTGGGGCCGTTGTCCCATTCGATGGGCAGCGCGTCCAGCGCGGTCTTGGCGCGCCACCAGGTGTCGGCCACGACGGCCACTGCGCTGTCGCCGACCGCCAGCACCTTCTTCACGCCGGGGCGTTTTTCGATGGCGGCGGCATTGAAGCTCTTGACCTTGCCGCCAAACACTGGGCAGTCCTTGATGGCCGCGTTGAGCATCCCGGGCAGCTTGAGGTCGGCGCCGTAGACCTGCTTGCCCGTGACCTTGTCCTGCGTGTCCAGGCGCGCCAGGCGCTTGCCCACGAGTTTCCAGTCTTTCGGGTCCTTGAGCGTGACGTCGGCCGGCGGCGACAGCCTGGATGCCGCGACCGCGACCTTGCCGTAGCTCACGCTGCGGCCGCTGGGCGTGTGCGTGATGAGGCTGTTGGCGGCGCGGCATTCGGACACCGGCACCTTCCATTCATTGGCCGCGGCCTGCACCAGCATCATGCGCGCGGTGGCGCCGCCCTTGCGCACGTAGTCGTGCGACTCGCGTATGCCGCGGCTGCCGCCGGTGGAGAAATTGCCCCAGGCCCGGTTGCGCGCGAGGTTTTGTCCCGGTGTCGGGTATTCGGTGCTGACTTTCGCCCAGTTGCATTCCAGCTCTTCGGCCACCAGCTGCGCCAGGCCGGTCAGGCTGCCCTGGCCCATTTCAGAGCGCGCGATGCGGATGACCACCGTATCGTCGGGGCGCACCACCACCCAGGCGTTGATCTCCTGGGTGTCGGCGCCCTGGGCCGCGGCCATGCCGGCGAAGGGAATGTGGAAGGCGACCACCAGGCCGGCCGATGCGCCCGAGGCCAGGAAGCGGCGGCGCGACAGCCGGGGCGATGCCAAAGCGGAAGAGGAGGGCAGGGTGGTGGTGCTCATGTCGTGCTCCCGTCGGTGTGCTGGATGGCGAGCGCCGCACTCTTGGTGTTGCCGCCCGCGGCGACGACCTTGATGGCGGCGCGTATGCGGTTGTAGGTGCCGCAGCGGCAGATGTTGGTCATGGCCTCGTTGATGTCGGCGTCCGTCGGATTCGGCTTGGCCTTGAGCAGCGCCGCCGCCGCCATCACCATGCCGCACTGGCAGTAGCCGCACTGCGGCACGTCCAGCGCGACCCAGGCTTTTTGCACCGGGTGCGAGCCGTCGGGCGACAGGCCTTCGATGGTCACGATTTTTTCGGCTGCGCCGACTGTGGAGACGGGCCGCACACAACTGCGCGTCGGCACGCCGTCGATGTGCACGGTGCAGGCACCGCAGGCCGCGATGCCGCAGCCGTATTTGGTGCCGGTGAGCCCGAGCTGTTCGCGCAGGACCCACAGCAGCGGTGTGTCGTCCTCCACTTCAAACTCACGCACGGTACCGTTGACGTTCAGCTTTGCCATGGATGCGCTCCTCACAATTGAAAGAACCTGGATGGGCCGGAAGATAGTAGCGCCGGCGCATGTCGAATGCACCGGGGGTTTCTATACCTGAGTAATGTGCTGACCCCGACAGCCCTGAAAAGTTTGACCGGGTAAACCCTTGTGATGAAGGCCTCAGCTGGCTTTCGCCAGCGGCAAGCCCATGAAAGCCGCATAGCGCTGTGCGGCAAGCTGCAGCGCGCCGGCGCTGCCGCGCGGCAGCGGCGTGAAGGGCGCGGTGGAAATGCTGAGCCCGCCTTTTTTGGCTTCAGCCTGCCAGGTGCCGGCCACGCGACCGCCAAGCAGCAACGCCGGGCGGAACAGGCCGTTGGGCGTCATGAGCTTGCCGGCATGCGCGGTATCGACGATGGCTTTACGGTCGGTGTAGCCCAGCACATATTCGTCAAAGCCCGCCAGCAGCTGCAGCAACGGCTTGCCGGCCGGCTGGGCAGGCGCCTGCGTGCGTTTGGACCACCAGACGGTGCCGCCCTCAAACAGTGCGTGCGTGAGGCCAGGTGCGGCCATCTCCAGCGCCGCCCGGGCTTCGCCGGCGGCCAGTCCGGACCACCAGCTGAAGTCCGCCAGCGTGGCGGGGCCGTGGCTCGCAAAATAACGTTGCGCGAGTTTTTTCAGCGCGTCTTCGCGGGGCAACTCGGGCTGCGCTGGCAACCACTCATCGAGCAGTGCATAGCGAGCCTGCTTGCCCCTCGGATCGCCGAGGCAGATCAAGCCCGTCTGCGCCGCGCGGTACAGGATGCGCCCACCACGATGGCCCTCGGTGTCTATGCGACGGCGCGCGAGTGACGTGAAAAGTTCCTCGCGCGTCAACTGCTGGCCGCCTTGCAGGCATTGGCGAATGGCCGGCAGGATTTTGCGGAAGGCGGCCTCATCAAGGTTCACCTCGCGGTAGGCGGCCGCGGTGCGGGTCAGCAAGGCCGGCGCGGCCAGGGCCAGCAGCCAGCGCAGGTCGGCGGCCGCCGCCAGGTGCAGCGTGCCGCGCAAGACCCAGCTGCGCACCACCTTGCGACTGGCCAGCGCATCTTCTATCGCCGCGTCGGTGACGGCGGCAGGGGCCGCGAAGCGTGAGCCGACGGCCCAGCGCGCATGGGCATATTCCTGCGCCTGCACCGCGCCCATCCATTGCACCGCTTGCTCAACCCGCTTGAAATCGGCCGGCCCGGAAGGCACGGGAGCCAGGCGCTGGCTGGCCAGCCGCAGCGCAATCAGTTCCTGCCGCGAGATCTCCGCCATGCTCAGGCCATGCTTTCAATCATCGCCAGCATGCGGCTTTGCCAGGCTGCCGGCGAGAAGCGCTCGCGCAGCAGCATTTGCGATGCGCGCACCATGGCTTCGCGCCGCGGCACATCGGCCAGCAGTTCCGCGCAAGCCTGCGGCAGGTCTTCAAGTTCCGCCATCACCATGTGCTCGCCGGGAACGATGCCGAAATCTTCCCAGCCTTCAAAACTGTCGGAGACCACCGCCGTGCCGGCCGCCCAGGCTTCAAAGGTGCGGAACTGGTCGAAGTAGCGCAGCTCGGAATCGGCATGCACATTAAGGCTGATGCGCGCGCCGGCGCGGCAGGCGTCGCGCGCCGTGCCCCAGAGGCCGCTCCGGATGAACTCGGCCTTCAGCGGCCCTGGGCTCGCCAGGAACAGGCGCTCGGCTTCGCGCCGCCTGGCCGTGTCGCCGCCCAGCATGACGATGTCCCGCGTCCTGTCCGCCTCAGGCAGCGGCGCGCGCAGCTGTTTGTCCGCGACCAGGTAGGGCAGGCGCAAGCTTGTGAGCGCGGGGAAGTGCTGGGCCAGATAGCGTTCTATGGATGCATCCATGGCCATCACGGCGTGCAATCCGGGCGCGATGGCATCAAACAACTCGGCCTTGTGGCGGTGCACCGTGGCTGAGGCGTTGCGCGTCAGCGGGTCGAACATCCAGAGCACATGCTTGCCGTGACGCGGCATGCCGTGTTTGGCAAAGCGCTCAAAGGCGTAGATGCCTGCGACAAGCAGGTTGACGTCGCAAGGGCCTACATCGGGCAAGGGTGCATCGGTGCTGTTGCCCATGTCGATGAACTCGACCTCGTGCCCGGCTTGCAGCAGCACATCCATCCACAGGCGGACGGCGCGGCCGAACAAGGTGTCTATGTCGGTGTAGAGGTGGATTTGCAATGCAGGTCTCGTTCTTCTTGTTTGCCTTCGCTGTTTAGGCATTGAACAGGCTCTTATAGCGCAATTTTGCGACGTGCCAGGGAGAGCGGACAGCGCGAATAGTTCACTGCGGACGGCCGGGTAGCTGCTGTGCATCGCAGAGGGCTTTTCGCATTGGCTGAAACGCTTGTGACGCCGGCCGGACTCAAAACGGCCGGCGACGGGGTTAACGGCGGCTTTCACAAAAACTTTACACAGCAGTTCAAGTTTTTTCCGGACCATCCGGGCTCGCTTGAGGTTGCGGAAAAAAGCGATGCAGTAAGCCGCAAGTAGCAGAAGACATCCAAAAAAATCCAGAAATCCAGAGAAAAGTCAAAAAGTGTAAGTAACAAGAATTCGTTGCCAAAAATTCAGGGATGACTTGCTGTCAAACGCGGCTGGTTATTAATCACTTTTTCTTCCTTGTATCGAGTTTCACAATTGGTTACTGTGAACTAATTCACGAAAAATGCTGATTTATAAGTAAAGCAGTTGGTCCGGAAGTTTGTAACTCTCGATTTTTCAGTGGGATGCAGCAATGAAGCGTACTGATGGTGCAGGCATGCACGAAGTTCTTTGTTTTGCCCTTGCCTTGCATTTGGCACTTCCGATCGTCGCTCTGGCACAACAGCAGCCATCCACCATCGATCCGGGGCGCCTTCGCGAACGCTTCGACATCCAGCCCGAAGCCGCGCCCGCGCCCCCGCCGGCACAACTCAAGAGCGAGGCCGCCGAGCCCCTGCCTGATTCGCTCAAGGCCATACGCGTCACGCTCAAGGAAGTCCGCATCGAGAGCAGCACCTTGCTGCCGGGCAATGCCTTGCAGGCGCGCGCCGACAGCTACACGGGGCGCGAGATCACGGGTGCCGACATCCTCGAACTCGCGTCTTCGCTGACCGCGATGTACCGCAACGCGGGCTACATTCTTTCGCTGGTCGTGGTGCCGCCGCAGTCGCTCGCGGACGGCACGCTGACGCTGCGCGTCGTCGAGGGTTACATCGCCCGCGTGAACATCCAGGCCGGGCCGGGCGTGAGCGCCCATGTGCAGGAACAGCTGATGCGCCTGGGCGAAAAGATCCAGGCCTCCAGGCCCATAGAGGGCGCGGTGCTGGAGCGCTACCTGCTGATCGCCAATGATTTTCCCGGCGTGGAACTGCGCAGCGTGCTCGCGCCTTCGCAGGCGCCGGGGGCGGCCGACTTGACCCTGGTTGCCAACGTCAAGACGGTGGAGGGTTTTGCTTCCATCGACAACTACGGCTCCAAATACCTGGGGCCCACCCAGCTGACCCTGGGTGTGGTCGGCAACCAGCTGCTGGGCGTGAACGACCAGTGGCGTTTTGTCGGCGTGGGGACCGGCAACTCCGAGATGGCCTACACCCAGCTTTCCTACAGCCAGGTCGTCAGTACCGAAGGCCTGCGGCTTTCGGCCTCTGTGTCCCGCGCCCGCACGCAGCCCGGCGATGTGCTCAGGTCCTTTGATGTGCACGGCAGTGCCGACACGGTGTCGCTGTCCGCCGCCTATCCTTTGCTGCGCGGCCGCAATGAAAGCCTGACCGCGCGCGCGACCTACGACCATTCCGACGTCCACACCGAGGTGCTGGGCACCCGCGTGATCGAAGACCGCATACGCGCGCTGCGCCTGGGACTGAGCTGGCGCGTGCTGGACAGCCTGGACGGGCAGAACGCGCTGGACGTCGATCTCAGCCAGGGGCTGGGCGGCACGCAGGAGTCCGATGTGCTCAAGAGCCGGGTGGGCGCCAAGGGCGTGTTCAACAAATTCAGCTTCGACTACGAGCGCTCGCAGTTCGTCGGATCGAATTTTTCCTTCACCGTGGGTGTGGGCGGGCAGTGGGCCAACACGCCGCTGCTGTCGTCGGAGCAGTACGCGCTGGGCGGGCGGCGCTTCGGCCGGGCCTATGAGCCGGCGGAGCTCGTGGGTGAACGCGCGCTGGCTTTTCGCATCGAGCCGCGCTATGCCGGCGGCGCCGCCGGCATGCCGGGGCTCAAGTCCTGGCAGCTGTTCGGCTTCTACGACATCGGCAAGGTCTGGAAGGTCGGCAGCGTCACGCCCGGAACGCCCTCCAGCCAGAGCCTGGCCTCCGCCGGCCTGGGCCTGCGCCTCTTTCTTGAAAAAAACGTGGTCGCCGCCATCGAGGCGGCCTGGCCGCTGACCAAATCCATCGCGAGCTACCAAGCCGACGGCAAGAATCCGCGGCTGATGGGCTCGCTGCTGGCGCGGTTTTGATGATGTTCACTGGATCCGTCCCTGTTGTGCTTTGTCTTTTTTGCATTCAAGAGGTGATTCCATGCAAGCCAAACTCCCTGCCCCGCTTCTGCGTCCCCCCGAACGGCGGCGGCCGTCCTTCGCACTGAAAACCCTTCCCGCGGCGGCGGCGCTGCTGTTCGCGCCGCCCGGCTGGACCGTGGACATCGTGGGCGCGGCGGGCCTGCCGCAAACCGGCACGGTGTTTTCGGGCTCGGCTTCGGGCTCGGTGGCGGGCAACCAGATGACCATCACCCAGGCTTCCAACCGGGCCGTGCTGGACTGGGGTTCCTTCAACATCAATCCGGGCAAGTCGGTTGAGATCGTGCAGCCCAACGCGGCGTCGGCCATCCTCAACCGCATCAACGGCGACACCAATGCCACGCACATCATGGGCAGCCTGTCGGCCAACGGAATGGTGATGCTGATGAACCCCAATGGCGTGATGTTTGGGCCGAATGCCACGGTGAATGTGGGCTCGCTGATCGCCACCACAGGCACGATTGACGCGAACAACTTCATGAGCACCGGTGGCGCGCAGATCACGGGCGCTGCGGGCAGCATCACCAACCAGGGCAGCATCACTGCGCAAGGCGGTATCACCGTGCAGGGCGCCGGCCTGGTGGCATTGGTTGCGCCTTCGGTGAGCAACCAGGGCAGCATCATCGCGACCGGCGGCACCATCGCGCTGGCCGGCGCCACGGCCGCCACGGTGTCGCTCAACGGCGGGCTGTATGAATTCGCCATCGCCGGCGGGGCGACGGGCAGCAGCGTGTCCAACGAGGCCGGCGCCAGCCTGAGCGGCGCGACCTTGCGGCTGGGCGTGGGCGACGCGGCCAACCTGCTGTCGGGCGTGATCAACCTCGAGGGCGTGCAGCAGGCCAGCAATGCCATCGTCGTGAACGGCAACGCGGTGGTGCTCAAGTCGGCGCTGCAGGCGCCCAGCGTCAGCGGCAATTCCAACCATATCGACGTCTATGGCGGCGCGCGCATCCAGGACGCTGTGAACATCGCCAAGACCGGCACGCCCGGCGCGGGCGCGGCCGTGGACGTGCACGCGGGCAGCTATGCCGAGCAGCTGGCGCTCAACAAGGCCAACCTCACGCTCACCGGCCTGGCGGGCGCAAAGATCGTCGTGCCCGATGCTGCGCAGGTCAACGGTGTCAGCATCAGCGCCAACAACGTGACCGTGACCGGCCTGGAGATCGCCGGGCCGGTGAACCAGCCTTACCTCAATTACGCCTGGGGCTCCAACATCAGCCGCGGCATCGCGGTGGCCAGCGGCGTCACCGGCTTCACCATCACCAACAACAACATCCACGACGTGCGCAACGGCATCCTGATTGACGGGCGCAACGCCGGCAGCGTCTCCGGCAACCGCATCGAAAACACCAAGAGCGCGATTTCGGTGCAGTACACCGACGGCAGCGGCATCACCCTGGCCGGCAACAGCCAGGGGCCGACAGGCAATGAATGGGGCCTCAACCTGCACCTGAACGGCTACTGGGACGGCTCGGCCATCCGCAGCAACCCGATGGCGACGGGTCCGACCCTCTCCTGGCAGCAATCCCTGCTGGCCCTGAGCGCCGCCAATGGCGACTGGTCGGTGCAGGACCAGGCCTATACCTCTGCCAACCGCACGCATGTGAATGTGGCCACCACGGGGACCGGCGGTGCGCAGGGCAGCGCGCTGACACCGCTGAACAGCGTGCAGGCCGGTGTGAATGCCGTGGTCGCGGGAGGCACGGTGAACGTGACAGCAGGGACCTATGTCCAGCCGTCAACCCTCGTTATCAACAAGAGCCTCACGCTGGCAGGCGCGGGGCAGGGCGCGACGCTCATTGATGCACGCGGCGTGGTGAACAACTACGGCATCAACGTGAGCGCAGACAACGTGTCGCTCAGGGACTTCACGCTCTACGGCCCCAGCGCCAACGTGGCCTCGGCCTACGGCATCAAGGTCGCGCCCTCGAGTACGAATGACGCGTCGGCTCGGTTGCGCAATTTTTCGATTAGCAACGTCACCAGCCGCGGCGCGGGCCGGGCCGAGCTGGACCTCAACGGCGTGGACGGCGCGCTCATCGACCATGTGACGGCCAACGGCGCGCCCGTGGGCAATGACGCGGGCAGCACGCAGGGCGCGGGCATCCAGCTGACCGACAGCGCCAACGTGACGGTCAGCAATTCCACCACGCGCAACAACGACTGGGGCGGTCTGGCGCTTTACCAGGCCAACCGCTATTACAACCAGCAGATGAACAACATCACGATAGCGGGCAACAACAGCTTCGCCGAGCGCAACCCGGTCTACTTGCAAGATGAGTCGGCCAGCCGCAACTTCGGCACGCTCAGCATCGCCGGCTTCGATTTCGCGGTGCGCAACGCCAGCAGCGCGGGCAACAACAACCAGTACACCTGGCTGCAGGCCTCGCAGCAAAACGCGTTTGACTATGCCGTCAACCTGGGCAGCTCCGCCTCCAGCTATGTGCAGGGCTGGAACGGCGCGCAGGCCACGCAGGACTTCCACGTCGGCATCGGCAGCCTGCTGGGCGGCGGCACGCAGGCCCTGTCCATCAACACGGCGCTGGGCAACGCGGGCAACGGCGCCAACATCCGCGTGGGCTCCGGCACCTATGCCGAGAACGTGGTGGTGAACAATCCCTACAACCTCTACTTCAGCGGCAGCACCCTGCACAGCCTGGTGCTCAATGGCGGTGCAGGCGGCTCCGGCATCGCCGGCACGGTGACGGCCGACGGCGCGGGCGGCATTGTGTTCCAGGCGCCGGTCAGCCTGCTCGGCGACACCACGCTGGCCACCCTGGGCGCCGATATCTCGCTTAACCGTGACATCCAGAACGCCGGCGGGACGGCTCGCGCGCTGAGCCTGCTCGCCGGCTCCGGCGCCAGCCGCGGCAATGTGCATATGCTGTCGGGCGGCACCGAGGCCAATGCGCTGGGCCAGTTCGAGGTGGTGTCCAACGCCTTCAGCCTGGACAGCACGCTCTGGGTCAAGGGCTACGGCATCAATGCGCTGGGCAATGTCGCGTTGAGCAACCACACCCTGCGCGGCCAGGACGCCAGCGCCACCAACACCCTGAACGCCGGCGGCGACGTCAGCGGCTCCACCATCAGCCAGGGTGCCGTCCAGGTCACCAGCGGTGGTGACGTCTCGGCCAATGTGACGGCCAGCGAAGTGGCGGTGGCCGCAGTGGGCGACGTCAGCGGCACCACCACCAGCCAGGGCAATGTGCAGGTCAGCAGCAGCACCGGCGATATCAGCGGCAACATCAGCGGCAGCAACGTGGTCGTGCAGGCGCAGGGCGACATCAGTGGCACCACCACCAGTGCGGGCAATGTGCAGATCAGCAGCAGCACCGGCAACGTCAGCGGCAGCATCAGCGGCACCAGTGTGGTCGTGCAGGCGCAGGGCGACATCAGCGCCACCACCACCAGCCAGGGCAATGTGCAGATCAGCAGCAGCACCGGCAACATCAGCGGCAACATCAGCGGCAACAATGTGGTTGTGCAGGCGCCGCAGGGTGACGTGAATGTGGTGGTGGTGGCCTCGGGCTCCGCCTCGCTGGCCGGCGACTCGGTGGTGGCCAACGTCGTGGCGCCTGTCGTGTCGGTGGCCGCCGTCGGCGAGGCCCAGGTGACAGGTTCGTCCTCCCAGGTCACGGTGACGGCGGCCAGTGGCAGCGTCAGCGGCAATTTCGGACAGGTGACGAATTCGGGCGGCGGCCTGGTCAACGTCAACGGCAAGCCCCAGGGCAACCAGCAACTGTCGTCCAACGCTGAAAACAACCGCGTGATCCCGTCCGGCAGCAACCTGGCCGAAGGCGCCCCCACAGAGCAGCCTGTGCTTCAGCTGGCCCAGGCTGCCGGCCTGGTGGGCGATACCGAGGTGCGCACGGTGCGGAGTTCGCCATCCGGCGCCGGCGAGGCCCTGGACAACGGCCAGGCCGTGGAACTCGACATGTCGCCGAAAAACGAGCGGGAGAAAGAGTAAGAGAAGGGGGCCCGGAGAACTCCGGAGAGGGTGGCGAAAAAACCCGGCTCAGCGCCGGTATTGTTCCTGCAGCACCGGCTGAGACTGCAKGCTGGTCAGTGGTGCGGCGGTTTGCGCGGCCTGGATTTCGGGGACGCGGGCTGCCGCCTGGGAAACCGGCAGGGCCGCCATGCGCTCGGTTTCCGGCAGCGGGGTGCCCGTTGGCTGCACGCGGCGGGCGCCGTCAAAGCGGCGCTGCCAGTAGCTCACGCCCATGCTTTCGACGCGCACTTCGGCGCCGGGCTTGGGGGAGTGGATGAATTTGCCGTCGCCGACATAAATGCCGACATGGCTGAAAGCGCGCCGCATGGTGTTGAAAAACACAAGATCGCCGGGCTGCAGCTCGTTTTTCTCGATGCGCTGGGTGGCCGCGGCCTGTTGCTCGGCCCGGCGCGGCAGCAGCAGGCCTACGCTTTGTTCGTAGATGGCGCGCACAAAGCCGCTGCAGTCAAAACCGGTTTCCACCGTATTGCCGCCGCGTTTGTAGGGAACCCCCAGGAAACCCATGGCATTGACCACGAGCTCGGACGCCTTGTTGCTGACGCTTTGGCGGACCTGGCCGATTTGCGTGAGCAGGCCTTTGTCGGCCAGCAGCTTGTCCATGTCATCGTTGGAGTTGCCCGGCGCCGCATGCACGCCAGCTGCCAGCAAAGCGGCAGAGGCAATGATGAGGGCAGGGGCAATTTTTCGCATGGCGCCTAGGATACTTGACAGATCTGTCCTACGTCAACCTCAAGTGGCTTCTTGATAAGCTTTACAAACCCTTGATTTGTAACGAGTTTATCTGCGGGAAAACCCCTTTTTACGCTTCAGGTCCTATGTTTGCATATGAAAAAGGCGCATTGGCGGGCCGCCAGGGACAGGACGCCGTGGCCCGCGCTGCGGCTGCCGGCTCCGGTTTGATTTAAGGAGTGAAATATGACGCTATTCAAGGTTGCATCTACAAAGTTTGCTCTTGTTTTAATAGCAATTTTCACGATGAACACGCCTGCCCAGGCACAGGCCGTCCGCCCGGAAACCGTGGCCAGCGGCCTGGAAAACCCCTGGGGCCTGGCTTTTCTGCCCGGCGGCCGTTTTCTGGTGACCGAGCGGCCGGGCCGGCTGCGCGTCATCTCGGCGACCGGCAAACTGGGGCCGCCCGTGGCCGGGCTGCCGGAAATAGCCGCCGGCGGGCAAGGCGGTCTGCTGGACCTCATCACCGACAGCGACTTTGCCCGCAACCGCACGGTCTTTTTCTGCTTTTCCGAACCCGGCCCCGGGGGCCGCGTCAACAGCACGGCCCTGGCACGGGCGACCCTGAGCGCCGACGAGACCCGGCTGGAAAACCTCAAAATCATCTTCAGCCAGAAACCCAAGGTGGCCAGCAGCGCGCACTTCGGCTGCCGCATCGTCGAAAGCCGGGCCGCCGCAGACGGCAAGCTTTTCCTCACGCTGGGCGAGCGTTTTTCGCGCAAGGAAGACGCCCAGGCGCTGGACAACCACCACGGCAAGATTGTGCGCATCCGCAAAGACGGCTCGGTTCCCCAGGATAACCCCTTTGTCGGCAAAGCCGGGGCCCTGCCGGAGATCTGGAGCTACGGCCATCGCAATGCCCAGGGCGCGACGCTGGCGCCCGACGGCACGTTCTGGATGCATGAGCACGGCCCGCAGGGCGGTGACGAAATCAACCTCCCCAGGCCTGGCGCCAACTACGGTTGGCCCATCATCACCTACGGCGAGAACTACGGCGGCGGCAAGATAGGCGAGGGCATCACCGAAAAAGCCGGCATGCAGCAGCCCCTGCACTATTGGGTACCGTCCATCGCGCCTTCGGGCATGGCCTTTCTGACCAGCGAGCGCTATGGCAAAGCCTGGCAGGGCAACCTGTTTGTCGGCTCGCTCAAATTCGGCTACCTGGACCGCATCGAGCTGTCGGCGCCTTTTACGACACCTTTTACCGGCAAGGTGGTGCGCGAAAGCAAGCTGCTCGCCGAACTCGGCGAGCGCATACGCGACGTGCGCCAGGGCCCGGACGGCCTGCTTTATGTGCTGACCGACAACAGCAACGGCAAACTCATCCGCCTGCTGCCGGGGAACTGATCAGTTCGGCGTGACGGCCGCGATCAGGTCCAGCTCGACCGCCGCGTTCTTGGGCAGCTGCGCCACGCCCACCGAGGTGCGCGTGTGCGTGCCGGCCCCGCCCAGCACCGCATGCAGCAGGTCCGAGGCGGCATCGGCCACCTCGCTTTGCTGGCTGAAGTCGGCCGCGGACTGTGTGTAGACCGTCACGCGCAGGATTTGCTGGATGCGGTCCAGGCTGCCCAGGCTTTGCCGCAGTAGCACCAGCGCGCGCATGGCGCAGACCCTGGCGGCCAGTTGGGCCTGGGCCAGCGAAACGTCGGCACCGACGCGGCCGGTGACCACCACGGTGCTGCCCACGCGCGGCACCTGGCCGCTGACATAGACCACGTCGCCGTGCCGCACGGTGGACACGTAGTTGCCGCCTATCTTGAGTTCACCCTCAAAGCTGTAGCCGAGGGCGGTTTCCTGGGCGGCAAAACGGGCATCGCGTGAGTCTTCCATGGCAGGGGCTTTCTTTCTGGGTAGTTATATAGAGAGGGGATGGGAACCTGGGGGGGCTTAGCTGGGGCTTTTGAGCCGCAGCAGGCTCAGCCCCAGCAGGCCGAAGGCGCCGCCGCAGATGCGGTTGAACACCCGGGCCCGGCGCGGCGTGCCGAACCAGCGGTGCGTGTGGCGAGCCAGCAGCACGTACACCATGTGGGAGCTCAGCACGCAGGCGGCAAACGCGCTGGTCAGCGCCAGGAACTGCGGCAGCACAGGCGCTTCGGGATGGATGAACTGGGGAAACAGCGCGGTGAAAAACAGAATGCTTTTCGGGTTGGTCAGCGCCACCAGCAGGCCCTGGCGGAACAGCGCGGCATTGCTTTTGCCGGGCTGCGACTGTTCCGGCAGGGGTGCGTCGAACATCGAGGTCTTGCTGGTCCACTGGCGCCAGCCGAGGTAGACCAGGTAGACCGCGCCCACGGCTTTGAGTACCGCGAACAGCCAGGCCGAGGTGTGCAGCAGCGTTCCGAGGCCGGCCATCGCCGCGGCCGAGACCGAGAACACGCCCAGCACATTGCCCGCCGAGCTCCACAGCGTCTTGCGCGGCCCCCAGGCCACGGCATTGGAGACCGCCAGCAAAATGCCCGGCCCGGGGCTGAGTGCGGTCACAAGTGAAATGGTGATGAACAAAAGCCAGGCGGAAGTGGTCATGGGCGTGGGTCAAGAGTGGAGGGGAATGAAGGTCGAATTTAGCGTGGCGGCCTCAAACCGGCTTGGCGCCGCGGTATCGCCCGCGCGCGGCCTGGGTGATTCCTGACAGCCGGCCCAGCCATTGTTGGGCCGCCGCCGCCAGCCTTTGCCGCAGCGGCACGCGCGCCGGCTGGCTCACCAGGCAGGCCGCGCCGCCGTGCTGGGCGGTGACCGTGACCCAGCCGTCCTCGGTGACGACGTGCGACTGCCCAAGCTCCAGCGCCGCGGCGTCGCGAAACACCTGCTCGCCCAGCCAGCGCGGCGCGCCTGTCACCAGCAGCGTGCCCGAGGTGCTGATCAGCGCGCTGCCGGCCTTGCTGTGGAAGAACAGGGATTCACCGGCGTCAAGCTCAAGGCGGCGAGGGGCGGGGCGGTGCTGCATGGCGGCTCCAATCAGGGGTGGTCGGTCGGGGAGGGCATGGCTGCAAGATTAAGGAAAGCGCCCCATTCCCGACAGATGCACACAAGCTCTTTCTGTATCGGTACAGAGGGCTAATTCCCCATCTGTTATGGTCTGGTTTTGCCCCATCTGTGGCTGTGTCGCCGCAGCCCCTTCACGGATCATTCAGCCCATGGACGTGTCACCCCTGGCCCCAAGCCCCGCGCAAGCTCCCTCGCAGCCGCTTTACCTGCGGCTTTCCAGCCATTACCGGCAGGCGATCCAGTCCGGCGTGCTTTTGCCCGGCGAACGCATGCCCTCCGTCAGGGCGCTGACGCGGCTGCACCAGGTCAGCCTGTCGACCGCGGTCGAGGCCTGCCACACGCTGGAGGACGAAGGCCTGCTCGAGGCACGGCCGCGTTCCGGGTACTTTGTGCTCAAGCGCCGCCGCACCGACCTGCAGCCGCCCAGCGAGCCCGACTCCGGCCGCAAGCTGGACCCGGCCCAGTACGTAGGCGTGCACGACCGCGTCTCCGACTTTGTCGCCAAATGCGATGTCTACCCGTTGGTCACCAACCTTGCGGGCACCYACGGCACGCCCGCGATGTACCCGGCCGAGGCGCTCAAAAACGCCGCCACGCGCACCCTGCGCAAACACCCCTTTCTGCTGGTGAGCGCGCCCGATTTCCTGCACGATTCGCCGCTCAACGCCGTGCTGGCCAAGCGCGCGCTGGAAGCCGGCATGCAGCTCTCGCCCGAAGACATCCTGGTCACCCACGGCTGCATAGAGTCGCTCAATATCGCCCTGCGCGCGGTCGCGCAGCCGGGCGACACCGTCGCGGTGGAGTCGCCCACCTACCACGGCCTGCTGCAAATCCTGGAAAGCCTGGGCCTGCGCGCGCTGGAGATCCCCACCAGCCCGCAGCAGGGCATTTCCGTCGAGGCGCTGGACCTGGCCCTGCGCACGCACGACAGGATTCGCGCCGTGGTGGTCATGCCCAACTTCCACAACCCGCTGGGCAGCGTCATGCCCGATGCCGAAAAAGAAAAACTGGTGCGCCTGTGCGAGCGCCAGCGGATCGCGGTGATCGAGGACGACACCTACGGCGCCCTGGGCCCCGACGACATTCCCCTGAAGGCCGCCAAGGCCTGGGACCGTGACGGCTGGGTGATTTACTGCGCCTCGCTGCGCAAGACCCTGGCGCCCGGCTTGCGCCTGGGCTGGGTCGCCGGCGGCCGCTGGCAGGCCCGCATCCAGATGATCAAGTACGCGCAAAGCCGCGCCAATGAAGTCCTGGCCCAGTACACCGTGGCCGAGTTCATGGCCTCCAGCGCCTACGACCGCCACATGGCCAGGCTGCGCCGCATGCTCAATGTCCAGCGCGAGCAGATGGCCGAGGCCATCGCGGCCCACTTCCCGGCCGGCACCCGGCTGTCGGTGCCCAGGGGCAGCATGATGCTGTGGGTGGAGCTGCCGGCCGGCAGCTCGGCGCAGGCCGTGTTCGACACCGCCATACGCCAGGGCATACGCGTCGCGCCGGGTTCGATGTTTTCCAATTCGAAGCGCTTCGACAACTTTTTGCGCATCAGCTGCGGCGAGCCCTTTTCCAGCCAGGTCGACGAGGCGCTGCGAAAGCTGGCGGCGATTGTCTCGGCCCAGGCCCCTAAGGCCTGAGCATGAAACCTAGTGCGCCGCCGCGTGGCTGCGCTTCACAAAGAACAGGCCCGCGCCCACCGCCATCAGCATGCCGCCGAAAACGCGGTTTTGCAGCCGGATCGCGCGCGCATTCTTGAACAGCGTCTGCAGCCGGCTGGCCGCGAAGGCATAGCCGTGCATCACCACGGTGTCCACCGCCACCGTGGTCACGGCCATCACCAGCAGCTGCGGCCACAGCGGCCGGCTGGGGCTGATGAACTGCGGCAGCACCGCCACCATAAACAGAATGCCCTTGGGGTTGGTCACATTGGTCAGCAGGCCCGTGAGGAAGCGGCGTTTCGCCGAGAGGCTGTTGCTGTCGGCCACGCCGGCCTCGCCATCCGCCGTGATGCCGTTCGACGAGCGCCACTGCGCCCAGCCTATGTAGATCAGGTACAGCGCGCCCAGTATCTTGACGACGCTGAAGGCCAGCTCCGACGCCACCAGCAGCGAACCCACACCCGCGCCCGCCACCAGCAGGATGACCACCAGCCCGATCTGCAAACCGGCAATCGTCGCGCGCGTGCGCCGCATGCCAAAACTCAGGCCGTGGCTCATGGCCAGCACGGCCCCCGAACCCGGCGACAGCGCGATCAGGATGGAGGCAAGGAAGTAGGCGGTCCAGGTGTCGAGGGCCATGGTGTGTCTGCGATCAGGGAGTCAGGAAGAAAGGGATGAGGAGCGTAAAAACGCCTGCCATCCTACAACGAACCGGGCAGGCCCGCAGGTATCATGCCGCATGGCTTCCAGGGGATACGCGCAAAGTCGACTCACGCAAACCGGCCGTGCCGCGCAGCTGTGGGTGATCGAGTGGTGGCGGCTGGTGCACCTGGGGGCGATCATCCTGGTCCTGACGCTGTCGCCGTCCAGCTACAGCCCGCAAAGCCGGGCCATCCTGTCGCGCCATATTTACGTCAACACCGCGCCCATTCTTTTGTGGTTCACGGTGCTGTGCGCGCTGGTGACGGTGGTGCTCACGCGCATCGTGCTGGTGACGGCGCTCAGCTATGGGCTGTCGCAGTATGCGCTGCAGGTTGTGATACGGGTGCTGGTGCTGGAGCTGATCCCGCTGACGGCGGCCTTGTTTGTGGCGCTGCGCTGCACGATTCCCGACGGCGCCGAACTGACGGCCATGCAGGCCAGCGGCGAGCTCGACGAAATGCGGCGCCAGGGGATTGAACCGGTGCGGCGCGAGGTGCTGCCGCGCGTGGTGGCAGGCATGTTCTCGGGCATCACGCTGGCGGCGCTGAGCTGTGTGGTGGCGCTGGTGGTGGCCTATATCGCGACCTACGGCTTCGCGCTGTCGGGCCTGGCGGCTTACACGCGGCTGTTCGGCCAGGTGTTCAGCCCGGCGGTGACGCTGATCTTTGTGCTCAAGACCCTGTTTTTCTGCCTGGCCGTGTCGCTGATACCCATGGCCTCTGCCTTGTACGGCATGTCCGAGGCCAGCGTGCGCACCAGCGCCGAGATGCGCGGGCTGGTGCGCATGTTCGCGGTGATCCTGCTGATTGAAGTGGCATCGCTGGTCGGCAATTACTATTGACCCAACAAGAAGAAAACAAGCCCATGAGTTCACCCCACGACAATCCCAACCCGCCGCCCGGTAGGCCGGACCCGCTGCAGCCGGCGCGCGAGGCCCAGCAGTCCTCGCCCGCGGAAATCCGCAGCCTGGAGTTCAAGGCCAGGCTGCTGCTGCTTTTTATGCTGCTGCTGGTGTGCGGCTCGGCGTTGTACGTGATGTATGCGCGCGGCGCGTTTGAGTCCACCCAGCGCCTGGTGCTGATCGCCGACGATTCCGACGGCGTGGTGGTCGGCATGGACCTGACGTTTTCGGGTTTCCCCATAGGCCGGGTCAACCGTGTGGAGCTGGCGCCCGACGGCAAGGCCCGCATCCTGGTTGACGTGGCCGCCAAGGACGCCCACTGGCTGCGCACCAGCAGCGTGTTCACGCTGGTGCGCGGGCTGGTGGGCGGCACCGCCATACGCGCCTACACCGGGCTGCTGAACGACCCGCCGCTGCCCGAGGGGGCGGAGCGCACCGTGCTGCTGGGCGACGCGGCCGCTGAGGTGCCCAAGGTGATTGCCGCGGCCAAGGACCTGATCGAGAACCTCAACACCCTGACCGGCGAGGGCGGCTCGGTGGGCGCCAGCCTGGCCAACTTGAAAACCCTGACCGACAGGCTGAACGGCCCAGGCGGCGCGCTCACCGTGTTGCTGGGCAGCGAGGCCGAGGCCAAAAAATTCGCCGCCACCCTGGACCGTACGAATGCCTTGCTCACCAAGCTGGACGGCCTGGCCGCCAAGACCGACACCCAGGTCTTCGGTGACAAGGGCCTGATGCCCGAAACCCGCGCCACCGTGGTGCAGCTCAACACCATGCTGGGCGAAGCCCGCACCAGCCTCAAAAAGGTCGACGCGCTGCTGCAGGACGCCCAAGCCGTGACCCGCAATGCCAAGGACGCCACGGCTGACCTGGGCGCGCTGCGCGCCGACGTGGAAGCCAGCCTGCGCAAGGTGGAAGGCCTGATCAACGAGATCAGCCGCAAATGGCCTTTCGCCAAGGATGCGAGCCAGGCGGAGATGAAACTGCCATGAACATCAGCACCATGAAACCCGCCATATGGCTGGCCGCCGGGCTGCTGGCCGCCTGCTCGAGCGGACCGCGCGCGCCGGACTGGCAGCTCGAAGCCAAAGGCTCCATGGACCGTTCCGTCGCCGCCTACATGGAAGGCAACAGCCGCGTCGAGACAGCCGAGCTGGAGCGCGCGCGCGGCCAGCTCACGCGTTCGGGCCGTGCCGATCTGCTGGCCACGGCCGAGCTGCTGCATTGCGCGACGCGCGTCGCCAGCCTGGTGCTGGACGAGCCCTGCACTGGTTTTGAAAAACTGAGCCCCGATGCCACCGAGGCGCAGCGCGCCTATGCGGACTACCTCAAGGGCCGGGTGGCGCCGCAGGGCATTGCGCTGCTGCCTGAATCTCAGCGCGCCGCCGCGGCCGGCAATGCGGGCGCGCTGGCCGGCATCAACGACCCGCTGTCGAAACTGGTGGCGGCCGGCGTGCTGCTGCAAACCGGCAAGGCCGACCCGGCCGTGATCCGCCAGGCGACGGACATCGCCTCGGCCCAGGGCTGGCGGCGCCCGCTGCTGGCCTGGCTGGGCGTGGCGCTGCGACTGGCGGAGCAGGGCGGCAACACCGCCGAGGCCGACCGCCTGCGCCGCCGTATCGAACTGACGCAAAACACGCCAGCGCCCGCCAAGCCGTGAGGGAAACACTGTGAGTTACCGGCTCAGGCTGTACGCTTATGAAGATGCGTCCGAGGGAGAGCTGCGGGCGGCCGAGCAGCGCTTTCGCACGGCGCTGGAGGATGCGCTGGGCCATGAAAGCCTGGTGCTGCCGGTCTACACCGCCTATATGCGGCTGGTCGCGACCTATGGCGAGTCACCGGCGGAAGATGTGCTGTCGGCCGACGAGCTGGAGATCTTCAGCCAGTGGCAGGCGGCGGAGCTGGCGGCCGTGACGGCTGCCCTGGGTCCGCATCGTTATATGGGCGATGCGCAGTTCGAGATTCGCCCGGCTTAGACCGGTTCAGGGTGAGCGGCTAAGACGCGGCGAGGCCAGGGCCTGCAACTGGTCGGAAATCGCCGTCTCCACACCGGGGAGCTGTTTGAACATCTGGGCTTTTTCAAGCGTGGCGTGCAGCTGCCGCAAATCCTTGCTGCTGGTGGTGGCCTTGATCTGGGCGATGGCCGCCGTCGTGTTGCCGCTTTTGAGCACCGCCAGCATTTTGCTGACCCATTCGCTGGCGGCCGGTCGTTTCTGGTTCATGCGGGCATTGTAGGGTTGGCCTCAAGGCGGCAGTATTTTTTTCCATGGCGGCGCTTGACCTTGAGTGCACTCGAGGATCTTTAATCCCTGCAAGCCCTCGCGACCTGCGGGGCCCCACGCCCGGTGCGACGGGCATTCCAGGAGATTCCTCATGAGCACAGCATCCATCCTCACCACTACCGAAGCCAACAGGCAACGCATACGGCAGGTCATGGCCGAGCTGGACAAAGGCAATGGCAAGCCCTTTGTCGAGGCCATGGCCGACGACGTTTCATGGACCATTCCCGGCGACACACCATGGTCGCGTACCTACAGCGGCAAGCAGGCGGTCGTCCATGAACTGCTGCGGCCGTTGTATGCCCAGTTCGCCACGCCCTACATCAGCAGCACGCGCCGCGTGATGGCCGACGGCGACATGGTTGTCATCGAATTCGACGGCCGGGTCACGACCAAAGCCGGCAAGGCCTACAACAACCGTTATTGCTATGTCTGCCGCATGGAGGACGGGCAGATCAGGGACTTGATGGAGTACCTGGACACCGCGCTCGTGAGTTCGGCGCTGGAGGCACCGCCAGCGCAGGCGCTTGCCGCCTGAGCGGCTCTATAGTGATGCATGGCTGAAACCTTCCTGATCGGGCAACTCGCCGCGCGCACCGGGCGCAGCGTGCACACCATACGCTGGTACGAGGCGCAGGGCCTGATCCCGGGCGTGGCGCGCGACGGCGGGCGGCGCCGCGTCTACGGTGAGCTGCACATCAGCTGGCTGGAACTGATGGACAGGCTGCGGCGCACCGGCATGTCGATTGCGGAAATGCGCGAATACACCGCGCTGGTCAAGCAGGGCAGCAGCACGCTGGCCAAGCGGCAGGCGCTGCTGTCGGCGCACCGTGAGCAGGTCAGGGACATGATTGCCGAATGGCAGCTGGCGCTCAGGCTGCTGGACAGCAAGATCGATTTTTACGACGAGTGGGTGGCTTCGGGCAAACGCCCGGCGGTGAAGGTGGTGGAGCGCGCGGGCCCGGCGCTCAAATCCCGCCCCAAGGCCAAGCCGCGCCGACCCCTGAAAGCTTAGGCGGCAGGCGCATCCAGCGCATTGAGCAGTACGCGCAAGCCGGCCAGCGCCGCTTCGCCGTCCTCCATTTGCGCCCGCACGATGGCGCCGTCAACGGCCAGCGCCGCGGCGCCGGTGGTGGCCTGCTGGCGCGGGCCGGCCGGCAGCAGGCCGGCAATCACCTGCCGCATTTCGTTTTTGTGGTTTTGCACGATCTGCGCCACGCCGGGCAGGGTGCCCGCTTCGGCCATGGCGTTGATGAAGGCGCAGCCGCGAAACAGCGGGTCGGCAAACCATTCGGCCAGCGCGGGCAGCAGCGGCGACAAGCCGCCGCCCGACACCGCGCCGTGCCGCCCCAGCGCATCGACGAACCAGGCCATCCAGCGCTCATGGCGGTAGTCCAGGAAGGTGCGGATCAGCTCGTCTTTGCTTGGAAAGCAGCGGTAGAAGGTGAGTTTGGCCACGCCCGACTCGGCAATGATGCGGTCTATGCCGGTGGCGCGCAGGCCGTCTCGGTAAAACAGGTCGTGCGCGGTGAGCAGGATGCGATCGCGCGGGGAGGGGGCTGAAATGTCCATGGGTTGATCTTAGAGGTTGTAGACAGATCTGTCTACTTGTGCCAGAATTTCGGTAGGTAGACAGAGTTGTCTACTATCCCTCGATTTCTCTTCATTCAAAGGACGACACATGGAAACCCGGCCACCGCTACCACCCTTCACCCACGAAACCGCGGTGCAGAAAGTCCGCGCCGCCGAAGACGGCTGGAATACGCGGGACCCGCAGCGTGTGTCGCTGGCCTACACGGCGCAAAGCCGCTGGCGCAACCGCGCCGAGTTCGTCACCGGCCGCGAGGAAATCGTCGGCCTGCTGTCGCGCAAATGGGCGCGCGAGCTGGACTACCGACTGATCAAGGAGTTGTGGGCTTTTGGCGGCAACCGCATTGCCGTGCGTTTTGCCTACGAGTGGCATGACGATGCCGGCAACTGGTTCCGTTCCTACGGCAACGAGAACTGGGAATTCGACGAGAGCGGCCTGATGGCGGTGCGCCACGCCAGCATCAACGACCTGCCGATCAAGGCGGCCGATCGCAAGTTTCACTGGCCGCTGGGACGCCGGCCCGACGACCACCCGAGCCTGAGCGACCTTGGCTTGTGAAGGGATGGGGGCGGGGCTGTAGAATCCGTGTCCCCCATGCGCACCGTGTTGTTTGAAGGCGGTGCGTGACCTGAATTTGCCCCCGGCCTGCCGCCGGGGCGCCCGACCCGAGTGATTCCGCCTTGACTGACTCCCACACCCCGCCGGCCGGCCCGGACGACGAATCCCCCCACGACGAGCAGCCCGTTCTCCAGGAGCCGCGGCTTTGGCGCGGCGACGGCTGGACGGCCAAGGTCATCAAGAACGAGGACGACGACGGCTGGGCCGTTGCCATGATCAAGGACGGCGAGCCCGAGCCCGCGCTGGTCGGCCCCTGGACCATGGGGCGCGACAAGAAAAATCCCAAGCCGCTGGACGGGCCCGCCTTCAGCACGTTGGTGAAAACCGCCTCGGAATTCGTGCGCAGGCACGAGCAGCAGCTGCATGCCACGCTGCACCAGAGCATCACGGTGACCGCCCATGCGGCGCGGGTCACGGTGACGCTGGACATCGTTCCCGATGAGGACAACCCGCACGGCCTGCTCAGCGCCGCCGACGAGGCCGGCGAGCCACTGGCGCAGGTGCGCGTGGCGCCGTCCTTCAAACTCAACCGCGCCAGCGCCGTGGCCTGGGCTGAAAGCGGCTTTGCCAAGCCGGCCGGCCGGTGAGCGCGCCCCAGGCCTGCGGCATAGACTTCGGCACCTCCAATTCGACGGCGGGCTGGAGCCGGCCCGGGCTGCCCGCGCTGCTGCCGCTCGAAGGCGGCAAGCCGACGCTGCCTTCGGTGGTGTTTTTCCATGCCGAGGACGAGCATGTGAGCTATGGCCGTGCGGCGCTGGCCGACTACCTGGCCGGTTATGAAGGGCGCCTGATGCGCTCGCTCAAAAGCCTGCTGGGCACGGCCATGATTGACGACCACACCGAGGTCGGCGGCCGTGCGCTGCCGTTTCGTGTGCTGCTGGCGCAGTTCATCGGCGAACTCAAGCACCGCGCCGAAAAAGCCGCCGACCAATCCTTCAGCCAGGCGGTGCTGGGGCGCCCGGTGTTCTTTGTGGACGACGACCCCAAGGCCGACAAGAAAGCCGAAAACACCCTGGCCGAAATCGCCCATGCGGTGGGCCTCAAAGACATCGCCTTCCAGTACGAGCCCATTGCCGCGGCCTTCGACTATGAATCCCAGATCCGGCGTGAAGAACTGGTGCTGGTGGTGGACATAGGCGGTGGTACCTCGGACTTCGCGCTGGTGCGCCTGTCGCCGGAGCGCGCGAAAAAGGCCGAGCGGCGGGATGACATCCTGGCCAGCGGCGGCGTGCACATAGGCGGCACCGACTTCGACAAATACCTGAGCCTGGCCAGCGTCATGCCCACGCTGGGCCTGGGCAGCCGGCTGGTGAGCGGGCTGGAGGTGCCCTCGGCCCAGTACTTCAACCTCGCGACCTGGCACACCATCAACCAGGTCTACAGCAAGAAGTCTTGGACGCAGATCAGCGACATACGGCGCGGCGCGGTCGACAAGGACAAGCTGGACCGCCTGCAGAACCTGGTGCGCGAGCGTGCCGGCCACTGGCTGGCGATGCAGGTCGAGGCGGCCAAGATCACGCTGTCCGATGCGCCCGAGGCCGTCATGGACCTGGGGCGCATCGCCCCCGGCGAGACCCTCACCCTGCACCGGCCTGACTTTGACGGCGCCATCAGCGAACTGGTGGGCACGGTGTCGCGCACTGTCCTGGGCCTGCTCAAGGATGCCGGCGTCGACCCGGACGCCATAGACACCGTGTTTTTCACCGGCGGCTCCAGCGGCGTGCCCCTGCTGCGCGAGCAGATTTCCGCCTTGCTGCCCCAGGCGCGCAGCGTGGAGGGCGACCGCTTCGGCAGTATTGGGGCAGGGCTGGCACTCGACGCGGTGCGCAAGTTCGGCTAGCAGCCGGCGGCAAAGACGCTGCTGGCAACAGCCGCAGCTTCAAGCCCATAGAACGATATTTAACTATCTATTCTTCATTAAAAGATTGTTAACTATTGATTGAAAATATCAAAATAGATAAAATACTATCGTTAATTTAAAAAACGATATTTTTCTATTTATGAAAACACTGTCTGAAATGGCGATCCTCCTTGAAGCGGAGCGGCAGCGCCTGATGCTGGACTATCAGGCCCTGGCCGAAAGGACAGGCCTCACACCCCTGGCGGTACGCAACGTGCTCCAGGGGCGCAGCGCGCCGCGCATCACCACCTTGATGGCGATTGCCGACCAGCTGGGCCTGGAGGTGCTGCTGCTGCCCAAGGTGGCGGCCGCCGGCCTGCAGGCGCACAGCGTCCAGGAGCCTGCGCCGCCCGCCTTGTCGCGGGTGGACCGCATCGTGGCCGAAACCTCGCAGCTCGCCGCGGCCGCCGCAGGCGGAAAAAGGGCCAAGGGCGAGCGCCCATGAACGTCCTGGCGCTGGATATCTACCTGGGCTCCCTGCGCGCCGGGCTGCTGTTCCAGTACGGCACGGGCAGCACGGCGCTCACGCGTTTCATTCCCGACGAGGCCTTCTGGTCGAATCCGGCATCGCCGGTATTCTCCTGGGCCGCCACGGACGACGACGCGCAGCGCCGCGAGATTTTCTGGCGCAGCTACGTCAGCACCCCGTTCTTCAATGCCGAAGGCGGGCGCCTGCCGGCCTTTTTCCAAAACCTGTTGCCCGAGGGGCCGCTGCGCCGCCATCTCGAGCAGTTGCGCGGCTGCGGGCCCAACGACCATTTCGACATGCTGGCCGCCTGCGGCACCGACTTGCCGGGCAATGTCTATGCCTACCCGGCACACCTCGATCCCCAGGCGCTGGCCGGCGTGGTCACCCAGCACCATGACGCGCTGGAAATGTCCGTCACCGCCGAGCCCTTGCCCGACGCAACCTCGCTGTCCGGCGTTCAGCCCAAGCTCGCGCTGGTGCAGCAGCAGGGCCGCTATGTGGCGCGCACCCGCAATGCACAGGGCACCCACATCATCGCCAAGCTGCCCACGGCGGAGTTTGCCCTTCTGCCCGAGGTGGAGGAACTCTCGCTGCGCCTGGCGCGGGCCGCGGGCGTAAACGTGTGCGAAGCCTGGCTGGCCCCCCTGGACGAGATCACGACCGGCCAGCCTTTTGTGCTCGGCGAGAGCCGGCATTTCCTGGCCGTCAAACGTTTTGACCGCGGCCCCCAGGGGCATATCCACTGCGAGGATTTCGCGCAGATCCTGCGCATACAGCCCGAAGAAAAATACACCCACCCGGCCGCGAGTTACGCCGCCATGGCCAGGACGCTGCGCGAAGGCATGAGCCTGCCGGCCCAGGTGGGCGAGGGCGCGGCGGAGGAACTGATACGCCGCGTCATGGTCAATGAAATGCTGGGCAACTACGACGCCCACGTGAAGAACTTCGGCGTGCTGTACCGTGACGGCCGCACGCCCGAGCTGTCGCCGGCCTACGACGTGGTGGCCTACGCGGCCTACCTGGGCGGGCGCGGCCACGCGCTGCGTTTTGTGCCCGGTGGCGAAAAGCAGGCCAGGCTCACGGCCCAGACCTTGCGCAGCTTTTGCAACGCCACCGGCATGTTTGAAACACGCGTACGCGGCGTGCTCAATGAGGCGGTGGGCAAGGCCTGTGAATTGTGGCCGCAGATGATAGAGGCCAGCAGCCTGCTGGATCGGCAAAAACAGAACCTGCTCAAACACTTCGAAGCCTGCGACGCGGTGAAGAGCTGGCGGGCCCGGCGCGCGGCGGGCGCCAGGCGCAGGGCGGCGTCCATGCCGCCATGAAACAGCGGCCCTTGCGCAGCCCGCATGACAAAATACCCCATCGCCAACCCATGACGCCCGGAGCCCCTGCATGAATTTCGCGCCCGACCTTGCCACGGTCACCCACGGCATCCAGCTGGCCGTGGCGCCGGTGTTTCTGCTCACCGCCGTCTCGGGCATGATCGCCGCCGTGGCCGGCCGCCTGGCCCGCATCATCGACCGCGCGCGCTTTCTGGAAAACCGGCTGGAAGCCGGCGGCGTGGAAGACACCCGCGCGCAGCGCATGTATGCCGAACTGCGCGAACTCCGCCACCGCGGCTGGCTGGTCAACATCTGCATCGCCTTGCTGACTTTTTGCGCCATCCTGATCGGAACCACCATCATCCTGCTGTTCCTCGGCGAGACCAGCGAGCTGCCCACCTTGCGGATCGCAACGGTGTGCTTTCTGTCGGGCGTGGTTTGCTTCCTTCTGGCCCTGGTGTGCTTTCTGGCAGAAACCTTGCTGGCGACGCGACTGCTGAAATTCGCGGAGCCTTCGAGCTAGGGCTGCGCTGCCTGAATGTGAGCAAATGTAGGACGCGGCTTCAGCTGGTTGCCCTACAGGCCTTTTCCTTTCCCGATGGCGAGAATGGGTAAAGCCCCGTCAACGGCCGCGCCAGCCCTCCGTTGAATAGTCAGGCATGCGGCCAACGCCCTGTTTGCTGCATGCCCTTGTCAAAACCACCGGAGAACCATAATGAAAACCACCACGATGACACGCAGCCTTGCACTGCTGATGGTCGCGACCCTGGCCTGTTCCACGAGTTTTGCCGAGAAACCCGAATGGGCAGGCGGCGGCAAAAACAAAGGCAACAAGCACGAGCAGCAGGCGGAGCAGTCCGACCAGGGCAATCAAGAGCCGGGCGGCAAAAAAGCCAAGAAAAACAAGCAGGCCGCCGAGGTCAAGGTCGGCGGCTATTTTGTGCCGCAGCAGCGTGTGGTGGTCCAGAACTACTACGGCAAGCAGTTCAAGGCCGGCCATTGCCCTCCGGGCCTGGCCAAGAAAAACAACGGCTGCCTGCCCCCAGGCCAGGCCAAGAAATACGCCATAGGCCAGCCGCTGCCGCGCGACATCGTGTACTACCCCGTGCCCGCGGCTGTGGTGGTGCAGCTGGGTGCCCCGCCCGCCGGACACAAGTATGTGCGGGTTGCGACCGACATTCTGCTGATTGCGGTGGGGACTAGTATGGTGGTGGATGCCATCCAGGATTTGGGGTCTATTTAGGCCGGGCCTTGCTCCGGCTGAGCGCGCTCTTCCTCCTCATCGTCCTCCTTCCTTTGTTGAGAGCTGCTGGCCGGAGGTTGCCCGGCGGCAACTCACCTTTATCGAAACCCGCAATGCGGGTTTTCTTTTGTGCGTCAAAAGTGCCTCGCCTGCCGGGGCGAGACCCGGCCAGCCAAATCTTGCCTTTACATTTAGCCATCCTCTCCCCAATTATTTCCAGGAACCCCTCCATGCTGCTCGATGCCGACGACTCCCAACTGGTGCTGGTGGACTACCAGTCCCGCCTCATGCCCGCCATTTTTGAGAACAGCCTGGTGCTGGCCAATGCCGTGAAGCTGGCCCGCATGGCCAGGCTGCTCGAAGTGCCGGTCTGGGGCACGGCCGAAAACCCCGGCGGCCTGGGCCCGCTGGTGCCCGAGGTCCAGGCCGCGATTGCCGCCGCCGGCGGCCGCGTGCTGGACAAGATGTCATTCAGCGCCGTGGCCGACGGCCTGTCCGACCTGCTGCGCCCGCCGGTGCGCCAGCCCAGCCAGGGCCGCAATGCGCGCAGCCTGCCCAAACAGCTGCAAAAAGCCGCGCCCGAGCCGGAAGAGGGCAGAAGCACCATCGTCATCGCCGGCTGCGAAGCCCATGTCTGCCTGCTGCAGACCGCGCTCGACTTGCTGGAAGAAGAGTTTGAGGTCTGGGTCGTGACCGACGCCTGCAGCTCGCGCAGCGAACGCAACCGCGACGCCGCCTTTGACCGCCTTGCCGGCAACGGCGCTGAACTGGTGACCACCGAGATGGTGGCGTTTGAGTGGCTGCGCACGGCCGAGCATGAGGCCTTCAAGGATGTGCTGGGGTTGGTGAAGTGAGGCAGGCCGGCTTCCAGCTTGCTTATGCCATGCGCTTGTCATGGCTGGTTCTTTTGATGCTTGTGGCGAGCTGTGCCTCCGGCCCGGACGAAATTGTGCAGCCCGCGAGTCAGGCAAATTCGCCCAGCCCTGGATACCCCACCCTCTCCAGGCGCCTTGGGGAGCAGGGCCGCGTGACCTTGCGGGTGCAGGTGCTGGCCAGCGGCGACCCCGGCGAGGTGCAGCTTCAGAAAAGTTCAGGCTTTGACAGGCTGGACGCGGCTGCGGTGGCGGGCATGAAGAAGTTCAAATTCAACCCCGCACGAACCCGGTCGGGCCGTGCCGTGGATTCGTGGTCTATCCAACCGATCCAGTTCATCCTTGATTGACTGAGCCGTTCATTCACTGCTAAAACCCGCACGTTCCGCACCGTCCCAACATTCCTTCACCTACCCATTCGCCATGCGTAACTCATTCCTTCTTTCCCTGCTGCTGTCCGCCTCCGTCGCCTGCTCTGCGGCGCCCGCGTCGACGGAGTCCATCAACACGCTTCTCACCGTGACCAAAACCGAGGCGCTCATCGCGGGCATGCACGGCCAGGTTGACCAGATGATGGGCCAGGCGCTGGGGCAAATGCTGGGTGGCCGGCAACTCTCGCCGGAGCAACAACGGATGATCGACGCTGCGCGCAGGGAGTTCTCCATCGTCATGAAAGAAGACCTTTCATGGAGCCGGATGCAGTCGATGTACATCAGCATCTACCAGGAGACCTTCACCCAGGACGAGATCGACGGACTGATTGCCTTTTACCGCAGCCCGGCCGGCGCTGCCTTTGTCGACAAAATGCCTCTTGTCATGCAGAAGTCCGCCCTCGCCATGCAGGCCCGCATGCCGCAGCTGATGGAAAAAATGAAAGCCGCGATGCAAAAGGCGATGGCCGAGGCGGGCGTCGCGCGATAGTTTGCAGGCGCGTCGCGCGTGGATTGCCGCCGTGGCCGGGCGGCAGTACAGTAAGCCCTCCAATTCCGCACCGACCTGCGAGGGCCCATGCCATCCACCCACGTCCTGCTGTTTGCCCTGACCTTGCTCGCGGCCCTGGGCAGCGCGCTGATTGCCGGTATCTTCCTGGCGTTTTCCAACTTTGTAATGGGAGCCCTGGCCCGCGTGGCGCCGGCCTCGGGCATCGCGGCCATGCAGTCCATCAATGTGGTGGTGCTCAATCCCGGTTTCCTGGGTCTGTTCATGGGCACGGCCCTGGTATGCGCCGTGCTGATGCTGGTCGCCCTCTGGCACTGGCAGGCGCCCGGCGCCTTCTGCCTGGGGGCGGGCAGCCTTCTTTATTTGCTGGGCACCTTCGGCGTGACGATGGCCTTTAATGTCCCGCGCAACAACGCGCTGGCGCGGCAGGATGCGGCCAGCGCCGAGGCCGCCACCTTCTGGCGCGGCTATGTGGCCGGCTGGACGATGTGGAACCATGTGCGCACGCTGGCGGCGCTGGCCGCGGCGGTGCTGCTCCTTTATCCGCTGGTCCGGTTGCCGGCCGGCGCATAAGCTGGCACAAGGCCGGAGCGACAATGGCGCATAACATGTCAATCAACATACGGTTTCTCGCAGGCATAGTCCTCGCCGCTGCGTCCGCCTCCATCTGCGCATTTCAGAAGCCGACCTACGGTGTTGATGTTCACTTCGCGAAGTCGGCTGCGTCCTTGAGTGCCAAAGAGCGTGAAGGACTCATTAAAGCCCTGGACACGGTGCGGAATCGCGATTGGTGCGCCTTTGAGGCCGCCTATGTCTCAGTGTATGAAGATCCGAGGGAAGGGCCGCCCGACCATGTGAAAAAACTCGCCAGCAGCCGGGCCGACTATCTTGCGAGCCTGCTGCGCACATACGGAGTACCCGCTTCACTCGTTGGCGTAGAAACACGGGTGGGGCAGGTTTACGGTGGAGATCAAAGCGCACCCCCTGGCACAGTTCAAATTGAAATGGTCGGAGGCGGTGGGGCGCAGCCGTGCCCACATCCGTATTCACCCGGTGGATTTCGCGTAGAACAAAGGCGCTGACCAGTGAGCGCAATGGTGGTTCGACTTAATATGTCAATCGAAGCGGACCCACAGCAACAAGAGGCGGTTTCACCGCGAGTGTTGGCGGCCCACTCATTTCAACCTTAGGTGCCCTCAATATTCACCGCGTTTCCACTTAACAACCCATGGCAGCTTTAGACTCCGGCCCTTTTTTTCATGGCACAAAAGCCCAATTGCAAACAGGCGATCTACTAAAGCCTGGCTTCACATCGAATTACGACGAAAGCCTCGTGATGAACCACATTTATTTCACGGCCATTGCCAAAGGCGCCGGGCTTGCCGCGGAAATAGCCAAAGGCAGTGGCAGGCCGCGTGTCTACGTCGTTGAACCTACGGGGGAGTTTGAGAACGATCCCAACGTGACCGACAAGAAGTTCCCGGGCAACCCGACGCGGTCCTATCGAAGCAGGCTGCCTTTGAAAGTTGTTGGCGAGCTCGAATCCTGGGAACTGTATGACCCGGAGTTCATTCAGCAACTGAGAGCCCGCGTAGAGAACGGCATGGGCCAAATCATCAATTGATCTGGGACTCCCTGTGAAACGAGCATGAGCCCTGGCAATAGGGCGCAATGCTTCGCTCAAGCGCTGACTCATTGTGGTTGGCTTAGCTCGAACCTTAACCCGCTGAAGTCATGCACACAGAAGAGCCAAATATTCTTTCCGAGATCCACCTTTCTCGATTCTCTGCGGTCGGGGATGGCATACATGTCGAAGTTTCAGCATCCGTGAAGGCTGATGGCACCGCCAGTCCAATCCTGACGTTCCGCGAGGATGAGCAGTTGGGGATGCAGGTGGTGCTGCACTTCCCTGACCGAGACATTGTTTTTTCACTCTCTGAGCTTCAGCGAGCCATCGCATATGCCGAGGCAGAGGTGCACAAAGAGTCGTTCTATGACTAGAGTCTTCTTTGGGCGTCTTCGATCAGGACGCAACGATTCGTAAATCGCTTCCGGCGCTATGCCCGCGGCGTTGAGGAGATCGGGTACCTCACGTTCCGATTCGTCAGCCTCCTGAAAGCCCGTTATCCATAATTAAGAATTCAGTTTTTCTGGTTTCTCAGCATTTCTGGCCATGAGACAGGTAACCCTCAGGAGACAACACCGTGTTCAAGTCCCTTTTGCTCAGCAAGTCGGAGGCCGGGTTTTCGGCTGCCGTGGCCGATACCGATGAGGCCCAGCTTCCCGCCGGCGACGTGCTGGTGCAGGTCGAATATTCCACCCTCAATTACAAAGACGGCCTGGCCATCACCAACAAGGGGCCGGTGGTGCGCAACTGGCCCATGGTGGCCGGCATTGACGGCGCGGGCACGGTGCTCGAATCCACCCACGCGAGCTGGAAGGCCGGCGACCGTTTTGTGCACAACGGCTGGGGCCTGGGTGAAACGCGCTGGGGCCTGATGGCCGAACGCGCGCGCCTGCAGGGCGACTGGCTGGTCAAGTTGCCGGCTGCCTTCACCACTCGCCAGGCCATGGCCATAGGCACGGCCGGTTATACCGCCATGCTCAGCGTGCTGGCGCTGGAGCGGCACGGCGTCCAACCCAAAGACGGTGAGGTGTTGGTCACGGGCGCCACTGGCGGCGTGGGCAGCGTGGCCGTGGCCTTGCTCGGCAAGCTGGGCTACAGCGTGGTGGCCGCCACCGGCAAGGCCAGCGAAGAGGCTTATTTAAAGCAGCTGGGCGCCAGCAGCATCATCGACCGGGCCGAACTGTCGGCACCCGGCAAGCCGCTGCAAAAAGAGCGCTGGGCCGCGGTGGTGGACGCCGTGGGTTCGCACACCCTGGCCAATGCCTGCGCGCAGACACGCTATGGCGGTGTGGTGACGGCCTGCGGCCTCGCCCAGGGCGCGGACTTCCCGGCGACCGTGATGCCCTTTATCCTGCGCGGTGTGACGCTGGCCGGCATAGACAGCGTGATGGCGCCGCTGGCAAAGCGCCAGCAAGCCTGGGAGCGCTTGGCCCGCGACCTGGACCCGGCCAAACTGGAAGCCATGGTCGAGGAAGTGCCGCTGGCCCGTGCCGCCGAAAAAGCGGCCGACTTGATGTCAGGCAAAGTGCGCGGCCGTGTGGTCGTCAAAATCTGAAGAATCCCAAAAATAAAACGGAGACAAGACATGACGAGTTACGCAGACTTCTATCGCCAGTCCATAGAGCAGCCCGACGCCTTCTGGACGGAACAAGCCAAACTGATCGACTGGCACAAGCCCTTCACCCGCGTCTGCAACGACGACAAGCCGCCTTTCGTTCAGTGGTTTGAAGGCGGGCAAACCAATCTGTGCCACAACGCGGTCGACAGGCACCTCAAGGAGCGTGCCGACCAGGCCGCGCTGATCTACGTCTCCAGCGAAACCGGTGCCGAAAAAACCTACAGCTTCCGCGAGCTGCATGCCGAAGTGCAGCGCATGGCCGCCAGCCTGCTGGCCATGGGCGTGGTCAAGGGCGACCGGGTGCTGATCTACATGCCCATGATCCCCGAGGCCGCCTTTGCCATGCTGGCCTGCGCGCGCATAGGCGCCATCCACTGCGTGGTCTTTGGCGGTTTTGCCAGCGGATCGCTGGCTTCGCGCATTGACGATGCCACGCCGCGCGTCATCATCAGCGCCGATGCCGGTTCGCGCGGCGGCAAAGTCGTGGCCTACAAGCCCCTGCTCGACGAAGCGATTCGCCTGGCGAAACACCAGCCCGAGGCCGTGCTGCTGGTGGACCGCGGCCTGGCGCCCATGACCATGGTGGCCGGCCGCGACCTGCATTGGGAAACGCTGCGCGCCAAGTACATGCACGCCCAGGTGCACTGCGAATGGCTGGATTCCAGCGCCATCAGCTACACCATTTACACCAGCGGTACCACCGGCAAGCCCAAGGGCGTGCAGCGCGACACCGGTGGTTATGCGGTGGCGCTGGCCGCCAGCATGAAACACATCTTCGACGGCCGCGCCGGCGAAACTTATTTTTCGACCAGCGACATTGGCTGGGTGGTCGGCCACAGCTACATCGTCTACGGCCCGCTGATCGCCGGCATGGCCACCATCATGTACGAAGGCCTGCCCACACAAGGCATGGACCAGCAGCCCAACGCCGCGATCTGGTGGAGCCTGGTCGAGAAATACAAGGTCACCGGCATGTTCAGCGCGCCGACCGCGGTGCGTGTGCTCAAAAAGCAGGACCCGGGCCTGCTCAAGAAGCACGACCTCTCCAGCCTGCGCGCCTTCTTCCTGGCCGGCGAGCCGCTGGACGAACCCACGGCGCGCTGGATCAGCGAGGGCCTGAACGTGCCCATCATCGACAACTACTGGCAGACCGAATCAGGCTGGCCCATCATCACCCTCGCCAACGCCGTCGAAAAAAAGCCCAGCCGCTTCGGCAGCCCCGGCGTGCCCATGTACGGCTACAAGGTCAAGATATTGCACGAATCCACCGGCGAGGAACTGACCCAGCCCCATGAAAAAGGCGTGGTCGTCATCGAAGGCCCGACGCCGCCCGGCTTTATGCAGACCATCTGGAAGGACGACGCGCGCTTCGTCAACACCTACTGGAAGAGCGTGCCCGGCAAGATGGTGTATTCCACCTTCGACTGGGGCATACGCGACGAGGACGGCTACTTTTTTATCCTGGGCCGCACCGACGACGTCATCAACGTCGCCGGCCACCGCCTGGGCACGCGCGAGATCGAGGAAAGCATTTCAGGCCACACCGGCGTCGCCGAGGTGGCGGTGATCGGCGTGGCCGATCAGCTCAAGGGCCAGGTCGCCATGGCGTTTGCCGTGCCCAAGGATTCGAGTGTGCTCACCGACAACGCGGCGGCGATGAAGCTCGAAGGCGAAATCATGAAACGCGTGGACGGCGACCTGGGCGCTGTCGCAAGGCCGGCGCGTGTGCACTTCGTATCGGCCCTGCCCAAAACCCGCAGCGGCAAGATGCTGCGCCGGGCGATTCAGGCGGTGTGCGAGGGCAGGGACCCGGGGGACTTGACGACCATGGATGATCCGGCGGCGTTGCAGCAGATTCGGGATCGGGTGGCTGGCTAAGCTTTTTGGCTGTATTTTCCGAAGAATTGTTTTGTCTCGTGAACTAGACGCTCTTGCAGTTGGCCGCGATTCGAACTCGGCGAAGGCTGCTCGAGTATCCGATCCACAGAGAAGCGAGCAGGTTGTAGCGTGGGTTTTCGACCGTTGAAATACAGTTGCCAAAGCGTCTCATATAGCTTCCCAAGAAACACCAGTAACTTCCGAAGTTCCCGAAGATCTGTATGCGCAAATAGCTCGTTGACTTGATCTGATGTTGTTACCCCACGATGTGCAAATACCTTGTGACGCAGCGGACGATATTTCTCTTCGTAAATCTTTCGCCTCGGAGCGACTAGCCGCTTCAGGCGACGAAAATCGTCACCTGTAGGCACATAAACCGTTTTGAGGTATTCGCTTAACCATTCATCGGCATTCGAGCTGAGCTTTCGTTTCCTGCCTGCCAGCGCCTCTTTGGAAAAGATTTCAAGATTGCTGTGTGCGAGTGTGAGCAATCTGGTGACGCTGTGATTGTTCGTGTCTGGATCAAATACTCTCCCAAGAGCCACAAGCGCCGAAGCTTGCAGTGCGGCAAGAGTGGTATTCCAGAATAACGGCGCTTCATTAAGCAACCGGACCACCGCCTTGTTCTTTGCGGCGACTGCGTGGGTTGCATCCCACGCATAGAAAAACTGTATGGCGCTTTGCGCTTCCGTACGAAATAACTCGAGCTGGACTTCGAAGTCGGGCGAAGTCGAAGGTGCGGCGAGAGCTTTATCTTTAGACATGGGAGTCTTAACTCGGCTTTTCGGGACAAATGCTCTTTGTGCACATAGCAAAGCTATTTCTCACGGTGCTCTACCCAACTTTGACAGTTCTTTTGTAAATCTAAAAAGGCTTTGCATTTCCATCACGCTGCGAACTTGAATCACGGCAGTTCCATTTTCGCGAAGTGTCGCGGCTAAAGAGGCCTCGGTCGCGTCTTGATTGGAGACGGCGAAAGCCCAAAGGATGCCGCCGAAGACAAAACTGTAAGCCACTTGACCATTAAGCTTGGTCTTCTTTGGTTGAATGATTAGATCGGTTACTACGATAGATTCATGTTTTAGTCCGAACATGAAGCACGGGTAGCGACTCGAGACTCCAGCGTGTTCCTCCACCAGTTGGTTGCGGATGATTTCTTCATGCGGCCCAAGGTCAACATACTCAAAGAACTGTTGTTTCGAAACGCTGGCGCGCCAAAGAATCGATAACTGAAATAGCTTGAATTTCTTGTAGTCGAGTCCCTCAATGAAGATGAGGTTCCCCTCTGTCCGAGTTACTAGAGGAACACCGCCCTTAAGGACGTTTCTTGCATAGCCTTCCCAGACGGAAATTTTTTGCTCGCACACATCGCACAGAAGCTTTTCCTTTAAGCCTTTTTGTTGGAATGAATTGCCTTGGTTCGGAATGACTGACAAGAGATTGAGTCGATGCTTTTCATCGTAGAGCGTCTCATATAGAAACTCCGGAATGATGTGAGACGTTCGAATTTCTCTAACTTCACGACATAAGGCGCAATGCATTTGTCCTAACCTGCTACAGGTCGAAAATTTCGACCAGAACATACTGAAGATTCGCTGTGATGTTGATCTCTTCTTGACTAGGGCGTTATATCAGGACCACTGCGTTAATGCCTAACGGATTCTTTTGACATTGAAAGTGGTCACCAAAGGAGCCAACAACATACCTTTGGCTCAGTAAGTCCAAATGCCACGATAGTTGGCGTCGCGCTGTCTCATCTTGAGAAAACTTCTCAACACTTTGTTTCAGCCAAGGGTTTCTACCGGGATACCCCCTTGCGCCCGGTCGTAGCATGACTCGCGCAAGGCCTTGGGGTAGTAGCTGACTGACTTTTGGGGGCCCTGCCATATTCCAACAAAGGGGACTCCAGATGACAACCAAACTCAACGTGAACGGCCGGGCCGTTTCCGTCAATGCCGAACCCGATACACCTCTGCTGTGGGTGATACGCGATGAGCTGGGCATGACCGGTACCAAGTTCGGCTGCGGCGCGGCGCTGTGCGGCGCCTGTACCGTGCACCTCAACGGCCAGCCGGTACGCTCCTGCCAGACGCCGCTGTCGGCGGCTGCGGGGCAGAAGGTGGCGACGATTGAAAGCCTGTCGCGCAACAACACGCACCCGCTGCAGGTGGCGTGGATCAAGCATGACGTGCCGCAGTGCGGCTACTGCCAGTCGGGCCAGCTGATGAGTGCGGCGGCCCTGCTCACGGCCAACAAGAACCCGAGCGACGCCGACATCGACGCCGCGATGAGCGGCAATATCTGCCGCTGCGGCACCTACCCGCGCATCAAGGCGGCGATCAAGGATGCCGCTTCCACCCTGCGCAAAGCCTGAGGAGAACCATCATGACTACCAACACACTGGTCTCCCTTGATCGCCGCAGCTTCCTCAAGACCTCATCGGCCCTGACCGTCGCGGGCAGCGGGCTGATGCTGGGCGTCACGCTGGGCGTGCCCTCGGCCGCGCAGGCCGCCGGCACGCTTTACACCCCGAATGCCTGGGTGCATATCGCCGACGACAATACCATCACGCTGATCTCGGCGCGCTCCGAGATGGGGCAGGGCGTCTACACCTCCATGCCCATGCTGATCGCCGAAGAGCTCAACGTCGACATCCGCAAGGTCAAGGTCGCGATCGCGCCGCCGGGCAAGGTCTACACCAATGCCTTGCTGGGCGCGCAGATCACCGGCGGCTCGACTTCGGTGCGCGACGGCTGGGAAAAGCTGCGCATTGCCGGCGCCCAGGTGCGCAGCATGCTGGTCTCCGCGGCGGCTGCCAAATGGAATGTCGATGCCGCCACGCTCAAGGCCGAGAACGGCATGGTCATAGGCCCCAAGGGCAAGAAGGCGACCTACGGCTCGCTGGCCGAGGCAGCCTCCAAACTGCCGGTCCCCGAGAAAGTGGTGCTCAAGGACCCGAAAGACTTCACCGTCATCGGCAAACCCACCAAGCGGCTGGACACGCCGATGAAGGTCAACGGCACGGCCGAGTTCGGCATCGACGTGAAGCTGCCCGGCATGGTGTATGCCAGCCTGCAGCAATGCCCGGTCATAGGCGGCAAGGTCACCAGCTTTGATGCCGCCAAGGCCAAGGCCATGCCCGGCGTGATCGACGTGGTGCAGATTCCCGACGGCGTGGCCGTGGTGGCCGACAGCTACTGGCATGCTTTCAAGGCGCGCCAGGCGCTGACGGTGCAGTGGGACGAAGGCCCGGTCGCGGCCATCAGCAATGCCAGCATGCTGGAGGGCATACGCAAGGCGGCCGACAGCGGCAAGCCGATTCCCATCGTGGCGCCCAAGGGCGACGTCGCCGGCGCGATGAAAGGTGCGGCCAAGACGCTGAAGGCCGAGTACGTGTCGCCGCTGCTGGCGCATGCCACGCTGGAGCCCATGAACTTCACGGCCGACTATCGGAACGGAAAAATCCTGCTGATAGGCCCCACGCAGTTCCAGCAGGGCGCCGAAGGCAGCGTGGCCGCGGCGCTGGGCATCAAGCCCGAAGACATCACGCTGAAAACGACTTTCCTGGGCGGCGGCTTCGGCCGGCGGCTGGAGCTGGACTTTATCGTGCAGGCGGCGCAGATTTCCAAGGCCGTGGGCAAGCCGGTCAAGCTGCTCTGGAGCCGCGAGGACGACACCACGCACGACTTCTACCGGCCCATGGCGGTCAACCAGCTTTCGGCCGGCCTGGGGGCCGACGGCAAGCCGGTGGCGCTCAATTTCAAGGTGACTTCGCAGTCCATCACGCAGCGCGCCTTCGGCCTGCCCAAGGACACGCTGGACCCGTTCATGGCTGAGGCCGGTGTCATGCCTTACGACATCCCGAACACGCAATACGACCTGGTGATCCACGACAGCGGGCTGCGCGTGGGCTACTGGCGCTCGGTGAGCCATGCGCTCAATGCCTTTGCCAACGAGAGTTTTGTGGACGAGATGGCGCTGGCCGCGGGCCAGGACCCGTATGCCTACCGTATGTCGCTGCTCGAGAAGCAGCCGCGTTTTGCCAATGTGCTCAAACTCGCGGCCGACAAGGCCGGCTGGGGTACGCCGGCGCCGGCCGGCCGCAGCCGCGGCATCGCGCTGATGGAGGGCTACGACACCTATATGGCCCAGGTGGCCGAGGTGTCGGTCAAGGACAACCAGGTCACGGTGCACAAGATCACGGTGGTGGCCGACCTGGGCCGCATGGTCAATCCCGACACGGTGCAGGCGCAGATCCAGTCCAGCATCGTCTTCGGCCTGTCGGCGGCGCTGAACAACCAGATCACGCTGGACAAGGGCCGGGTGCAGCAGAGCAATTTTGGCGACTACCCGGTGCTGCGCATGCACGAAGCACCGGTGATGGACATTACGCTGGTGCCCAGCACCGAAAAGCCCGGCGGCATCGGCGAGCCGGCGACGGCGCTGGTGGCGCCGGCGGTGGCCAATGCGGTGTTCGCGGCCACCGGCAAGCGGGTGCGCACGCTGCCGCTGAACGACAACCTGGCCAAGGCATGAGGGAATTGGCGATGGGCCGAGGCGGAAATGGGCACGGGCTGCTAGCATCCGGCGCATGGACAACATAGACCTCGAAGTTCTGAAAACCTCCTCGCAGTGGCTGGCCGCGGGCCTGCGCTGCGAGCTGGTGACCGTGCTCAAGACCTGGGGCTCCAGCCCGCGGCCCGAAGGCTCCATGCTGGCGATCTGTGAAGACGGCCGGGTGGTGGGTTCGGTCTCGGGCGGCTGCATTGAAGACGACATGATTGACCGGGCCCGCCGCGAGGGCCTGGACCGCGCGCGGCCGGCCATCGTCACCTACGGCGTTTCGGCCGACGAGGCGCGCCGCTTCGGCCTGCCTTGCGGCGGCACCATAGAGCTGGCCATAGAGCCGCTGTCGGCGGCCAGCCAGGTGGATGAGCTGCTGCGGCGCCTGCAGGCCGGCGAGCTGGTGGCGCGCCGGCTGGACCTGCATACCGGTGCCGTCACCTTGGGCACGGCCCAGCCCAGCCAGTCCATGCAGGTGTCCGAAGCCGCGCTGCTGACCCTGCACGGGCCGCGCTGGCGTTTGCTGATCATTGGCGCGGGGCAGCTCTCGCGTTTTGTGGCGCAGATCGCCCAGGGCATGGACTACGCCGTGACGGTGTGCGACCCGCGCGAGGAATACCGGGACAGCTGGCAGGTCGACGGTGTGGAGCTGGCCACCGGCATGCCCGACGACGTGGTGCAGGCCATGAAGCTGGACGCGCGCTGCGCGGTGATCGCGCTCACGCACGACCCCAAGCTGGACGACCTGGCGCTGATGGAGGCGCTGCGCTCGCCGGCTTTTTACGTGGGCGCGATCGGCTCGCGCCTGAACAACCAGCGCCGCCGCGAGCGCCTGGCCGAGCACTTTGACATGACTGAAGAGGAACTGGGCAAGCTGCACGGCCCCATAGGCCTGTACATCGGCAGCAAGACGCCGCCCGAGATCGCGATTTCCATCCTGGCCGAACTCACGGCGGTGAAGAACCAGGTGGCCTTGCCGCGCGCCGTGGGCGTCGCCGAGGCCAAGGCCCAGGCCGGCCTGGCGCCTACGGGCGAGGTCTGCGAGCTACCGGTGCCGGCCGGTAAACCCGCCGCCTGAGCGCCAAGCGCCCTAAGCGGCGGCCACGTCAAAGGCCGTGGGCGGCAACCCGGCGCGTGAGCGCTCGGCCATGGTGGCCCAGGCCGATTCCCATTCGCGCACGCGCGCCGGCAGGTCAAACAGCGGCGCCGCGGCCTTGCCCGCCTGCAGGCTTTGCCGCAGCTGTTGCAGGGCCTGCGGGTCGCGTCCCAGGCGCAGGGCTTCGGCCACATAAGCCGGCCGGCTCTCCATCACGCATTGCGGCAAACCCGCCGCGCGAATGATGCTGCCGCCCAGGCGCGAAGCCATGCTCTCGCCGGCGCAGCTGAGAGCCGGAACCCCCATGCGCAAGGCGTCTTCCAGGCCCAGGTTGGCGTTAAAGCGCAAGGTGTCCAGGAACAGGTCGGCATGCCGGAGGCAGGCCAGGGACTGGGCGCGCGTGAGCCTGTGGGTAAAGATGAGGCGGCTTTCATGCACACCAGCGGCATTGGCCTCGCGCACCAGGTTGGCGGCGATGGCCAGGCTGTAGGCAGGCAGCCACAGCACCGCGTCGGGCAGCGAGCGCAGGATTTTCATCCAGGCGGCGAAGCTGGCAGGGTCCAGCATGACCGAGGGCACGGTGGCGCACAGCACCAGCGCGTCGGCCGGCAGGCCGGCTTGCTCGCGGCTGTCCCAGCCGGGTTCCGGCGTCTCGTCATGGGCGGCCAGCCAGCAGCTGTGCGGCAGGCGCACGACGGCGCCGTAGGGCGCGAGGTCCAGCCCGTCGGGGTGCACAAAGCGGTCGGACATGTTGTAGTCGCAGGGCCTTGGCGGGTTGTGGCGGTGCCAGGTGAGCTGGCGCAGCTGCACGGGCGCGACGCGCAGCTCGGGTATCTCGGGCCGGCACCAGGCGGTGTCGAAGGTCATATCGATAAACACGTCGAGCTGGTCCAGGCGCATGCGGCCGGCGGCTTCGACGTCCGACATGTGGGCGATTTCGGTGACGCTGGCGGCATGCGGCTTGAGCCTCTCGGCGTGCTCGAGCTCGGGATGACGTGTGGGCGAATAGATATGGATGGCGAAGCAGCTGCTGTCATGCAGCGCGAGCTGGCGTTTGAGCGCGTGGGCGTGGCGCTCGTCGCGCAGGCTTTGCACCGTCATGCCGACCTGGATGCGCTCATCGCGTCGGCCCACCGGCGCGGCGCGCCGCGCGAAGGGCGGCAAGGCCGACTTCATGCCTTCACTGATTTTGGCGACCGAGACATTGCGCACCTGGGCGAGTTCGTTCTCGTCCATGTCCAGCATCAGGCCGTAGAACTGCGCGTCGCGCCAGTCGCGGCGCCGGCCGGTGCGCAGGCATTCGTCCAGCATCTGCCGCAGCGTGGCCGTGAGGCGTTCGTTCTCCCGCCAGTCGCAGACCGTCATGGCCTCATAGACCTGGCCGCAGTAAAGCTGCCGGGCGTCGGGGAGCTCGCCTTGCTGCAGGCGCAGCTTGTGGTCCAGGTAGGCCGGCGCGATGGCGCGGCCCAGGAAGTCGCGAAAGTAAGCCAGGGTGTCGGCATCAAAGCGCTGGCTGGCTTCGCGGGATGCGTCGAAGTCGCCATTGAAGGCCAGCACGGCCGCGCCGCGTATGCGTATGTCCAGGTCGTGCGGAAAGCGCAGGGCCGCCGCTTCGAGTGCGGCCAGCGCCTCGGTGTAGCGCCTGGCGCCGCACAGGTAGTCGCTGAGGTTGACGTGGTAGGGCGCGTGACCGGGGTCTTGCGCCAGGCATTTGCGGGCGCAGGCTAGCGCGGCCTCCCACTGGCCTTGCACGGCGGCCATCAGCCCGACGTTGTTGAGGGCGCGTGCATGCGAGGGGTCCAGCGCCAGCGCGCGCTGGTAGGCCATGCTGGCGCGGGCCAGGTCGCCGCAGCTTTCGGCGGCGATGGCCAGGTTGGCCGCGCCGTCGGCGGTCTGCAGCAGCGCGGCCTCGACCGAGAGCAGCGCCTTGTAGGCGGCCGCGGGCCGGGAGAGCGCGGACAGCAGCGTGGCGCAGGCCGAGGCGGCGTTGACGTCATCGGGTGCCAGCGCCAGGGCCTGCTCAAACGCGATCAGGGCCTGCTCGAGCCGGCCCTCGGCATGCAGCTGCGCGCCGCGCTGCATCCAGCTTTGGCTGTCTTCGGGAGCGCTCGCGGGCGTGTTGTGCATAGCCCGGATTATGTGGCAGCGGCCCCGTTAGCAACGGGGATCGCAGGGATAATCGGCGCAGCATGAATGCCCCCTCCGCACAGCCCACCACCCTGCACCTGCTCGGGCGTTTCAGCGAGGCCTTTACCGGCGCGGAACGCGAGCTGCTGGACATACGCCGCCTGCTGGAGGGCCGCCGGCCGGTCAAGCTCTGGTCCGACGTGCCGCCGCATCCGGCCTACGCGGGGCAGGGCATCGCGACCATACAGCCCTTTGCCCAGCAGTTTCCCCGGGGCGGCACCTTGCTGATCGCCGGCGTGCACATGCGGCCCGGCATCTGGCTCAAGTACGCCGGTTTTGAAAAAATCATCCTGTTCTACAACCTGGCCAACCACGCGCAGCTGTTTGCCGCGATGGAGGCCTTGCGCGACAGCACGGGCCTGGACCCGGAGCTGGTGTTCGTCTCCAGGATGCTGCAGCTCAGCGTGGGCCTGCCCGGCCGCATCGCGCGCAGCCTGATGGACCTGCAGCCTTTTCTCGCGGTGGCGGATGAGCGTTTCGCGCGGGCAGCGGAACGGCCTTTTACCGTGGGCCGCGTCAGCCGCGACGCGCCGGACAAACACCACCCGCAAGACCCGGCGCTCTACCGCATGCTGGCCAGCCGAGGCCTCAAGCTGCGCATCATGGGTGGAACCTGCCTGGCGGCCGCACTGCAGGGCGTCGAGGGGGTGGAGCTGCTGCCGGCCGGCGCCGAAAGCGCGGCCGATTTTTACCGCTCGCTTGACGCCTTTTTCTACCGCACGGGGGCTTCCACGGAGGCTTACGGCCGGGTGGTGGTGGAGGCCATGGCGGCCGGGCTGCCGGTGGTGGCCCATGCCCGCGGCGGTTATGCCGAAGTCATGGAACACACGGTGTCGGGCCTGCTGGTCCAGTCCCAGGAGGAGGCCTATGACGCGGTGACGCGGCTGGCGGGCGACGCCGGGCTGTGCCGGCAGATGGGCGAGGCGGGCAGGGCGCAGGCGCTGGCCGTGCATGGCCCCGAGGCCACGCAGCGCGAGATCGCTTTCTACCTCGAATCTGCTGCGGCTTCTTAAGGCGCCTGGAAGATCGCAGTGCCGGAATACGAGCCGGCGGGCGACAAGCTGCCGGTGTAGACCAGGCCGGCGCGGTTGGCGTTCGAGCCGGTGAACATGCCCTTGACGGCGCCGCTGCCGCTGGCAAAGCTGGAGCTCGAGAAGTAGACAAAGTTTTCCACCACGTTGCCGAAGGAGGTGTTGATGTTCACGCTGAGCATGGGCCCTCCGGCCTGGACCGGGTCGAAGTTGACCGAGAAGGTCGCGCTGTTGAGCGTTCCGCTGGTGCCGGTGTAGGACGTGGGTGCCGAACCGCCGATCAAGGTGTAGCTGGAGATGCCCACGGTGGTGGGCAGGACCGGCGTGGCCTGGCCCACGATGTAGTGCAGCTGGGCCAGGTTGGTGGCACCGTTCTTGGAGCCGCTGGCCCAGTTGCCCCAGCCGATGAAGTCGTTGGTGGCCATGGAGCCGAATGAGCCGGCCGCGGTATTGACGGTGGGCGTGAAGACGTTGCCGGACGACTCGAATTCGCTGACCTTGCCGGTGTTCATCACGACGGAGGCGGACGCCACCGGGCCGGTGAAGCTGCCGTTGGGGTCGGAGGTGACCGGGGGAAAGTGGTAGTGGGCGACAGCCGTCAGGTTGGTGAAGGTGCCGGTGTTGGGGTCGGGTGGCGGGGGCGGTGGGGGAGGCGCGGGCGGCGTGGGGGGGGGTGGCGTTACGGGCCCGACGGACTTGACCAGCTCGGGTTTGCCCTTGTCGTCGACCTTGTCGCCCACGGTGACCGGCTCGCGTTCCGGTGCGGGCGTGGGAACATTGGCCCGCACGTTGGTGCGCACGGGCGCATCCGTGCTGTTGACGACCCGCACCGATTCGCCGGCCGTCAGGCCCACGCAGCCGCCGGCGTTGCAGACCTCGATGGCATCCAGCTCGGTCGTGACGCCCAGCGAACCGTCGGGGTTGTAGCCCACATTGAAGCCGGAGCCGCGTATGCCTATGGTGGCCGTGGTGGTGGTGACCTTGTAGTTTTCGCGGTTGCGCTTGCCGATCAGGCCGGTGATGGCGCGCATGCTGCCGCGCAGCAGGTCAACCAGGAAACGGTCTTCCTTGGGATCGGCCTTGTCGACATAGTTGGCCACCTTGAATTCGGTGTTGGGCTGCAGGGACACCAGGCCGCCGTCGGTGAAGCGCACTTGCGCGCGCCCGCTGGCGCCGGTCAGTATGGCCTGGCCGCTTTCGATGTCCTTGCCCTTGACCAATGCCGTGGTGGCGCCGTCCGCGCGGCGCACGTTGACATCGCCGGAGATGAACTGGGCCACGCCGGCGGAAGGCGCGGCAAAAGCCTGCAGCGGGTAAATGGCGGCCAGCGCCATGGCCAGGGCGGTGTGTTGGAGCTTGATATGCGGGGTCATGGTGGTTTCTCCGGGTATTTTTTTGAAGCGGCTCGCACTGGGCTGATGGGGGGGGGCTACCAGTCGGCCCTGCTCAGAGCGGCGGTCTCAGGACCAGGTTGGTCTGCTGGAAAACGGCAGCGCCCGAAACCTGGCCGGTGCTGGGCCCTGTGCCGGTCACCGACGGCGCGCTGTAGACCAGCGCGGCGCGGCTGGCATTGTTGCCGGTGAAAAAACCGGTGACATTGGTGCCCGAGGTGTTGGTGATTTTCGAGTTGTTGATGTCGACGTTGCTGCTGATGCCGTAGTCGTTGCCGCCGAAGCGCGCGGTGAGGTCCAGGCTGCCATAGCCCTGGCCCGGGCTGTAGGCGCCGAAGTTGGCGACCAGCGAACCGCCGACAAGCTGGCCCGCGCCCAGCAGGCTGGAGAAAGCGGTGCCGCCGGCCAGCTGGTAGGTGCCCTGCATGTTGTCGGCCGGCATCTGGGCCGTCGGCGTCGGCCGGCCCATCACAAAGTGAACCGATTCAATCGCGGTGGTCGAGCCCGCCACGATTTTTTGCCCCGTCACCCAGCTGCCCCAGCCGACAAAGTCGGGATCGGACGGCACGCCCAGCGCGCCCTTTTCCATGCTGGTGAGGCCGGGTGTGCTGCGGAACTGGGTCCGGACGTCGCGGCTGTCGACGCTGTCGAAGTCGATCGGCTTGCCGCTCAGAAAGCTGGTCAGCACGGCGGTGCCGGCCTCGGGGTAGTAGCTTTCGACGATTGAGCTGGTTGTCGTGCTGTCGGTAAACGCAACCGCCGCGGCCAGGTCGGTGAACACCTGTTTGACGGGCGCCGGCGTGACGGGCGCCTGCTTGGGAGGGGGTGGGGGAGGGGGTGGGGCAGGGACAACGGTGGGTGTGCCCTTGTCGTCGACCTTGTCGCCCACGGTGACCGGCTCTCGTTCCGGCGCGGGCGTAGGCACATTGGCCCGCACATTGGTGCGAACCGGTGCTTCGGAGCTGTTGATGACCCGCACCGACTCGCCGGCCGTCAGGCCCACGCAGCCGCCGGCGTTGCAGACCTCGATAGCGTCCAGCTCGGTCGTGATGCCCAGGGAGCCGTCGGGGTTGTAGCCCACGCTGAAGCCTGAGCCGCGTATGCCTATGGTGGCCGTGGTGGTGGTGACCTTGTAGTTCTCGCGGTTGCGCTTGCCGATCAGGCCGGTGATGGCGCGCATGCTGCCGCGCAGCAGGTCGACCAGGAAGCGGTCCTGCTTGGGGTCGGCCTCGTCGACATAGTTGGCGATCTTGAACTCGGTGTTGGGCTGCAGGGACACCAGGCCGCCGTCGGAAAACCGTACCTGGGCGCGGCCGGCCGTGCCCGTCAGTATGGATTCGCCGCTCTCCAGCGGCTTGCCCTTGGCCAGCGCCTCGGCCTTGCCGTTGGTGCGCAGCACGTTGACGTCGCCGGCGATGAACTGGGCGACGCCGGCCGAGCCGGCGGCGAAAGACTGGGCGGGGAAGGCCGCCGCAACCACGACCGACAGGGCGGCGCGTCTGAGGGGAAATTCCCGTCGGGTTTTCATGGGGCTGTCTGGGCGGGGGCGGGCGTGTTCAGTTGGCACCGTGGATTCAGAAGTCGCGGCGCACCGTGACCGAGAACAGGCTGCGCTTGTAGTCGGAAATCGCGACGTTGGATTTCACCGAGGTCAGGGCCAGTTGGGGCGTGACGCGCCACAGCTTGGCGGGCACCCAGTTCAGGCCGATGTTCAGGTTCCACTGCTTGTCATGGCGGGTGACGAGGAAGAGCGGGTCGGCGCCGCCGTATTTGCGGTCTTCGTAGGCGAGGCTGCCGAACAGCGCCAGCGCGTCCGAAAGCGTTTTCTGGATGCCGGTACGCAGGCCGACAAGGTCATGGCCCAGTTGCGGTACGCCCGCGGCGTGCTCTTTTTCCGTGCCGACGTAGCCGCCCGCGAAGACCACGATGTTGCTGTCGCGGAAGGCATGGGCATAGGAGGTGCCGACCACCGTGCGGGTCGCGTCGCGCAGCGACTGGCCGGGGTAGCTCAGGTCGCCCCACTGGATGTAGGTGCTCCACTGGCGAAAGCCGTCGATGCGGTAAGTCCATTCGCCGACCAGGCCCAGCTGGTCGCGGGCGCGCGAGCCGGCCACGGTGTAAGTCCCGGCCTGCACCACGCCCGAGAACTCGTGTTTGTCGTAGCGGTAGCTGGCGCCGAAATTCACATCGGCCTGGCCGGTGTTGAAGTCGTTGTACTTGCTGTTGACGCGCGCGTTGCCGTAGACGTTGCCGATCAGCGACCAGCGCGGGTCCACCACGTAACGGGCCGACAGGCCGCCGCCCAGGCTCACGAAGGCGTCCTTGGTTTCGACGCCGGCGGGGTTCAGCGTGAAGATCAGGCCGCCGAAAGCGGGCACGGCCACGTTCGGGTTGCCGGGGCCGCTGTTGATGTTGGTGTCGTAGCCTATGCTGGCTTCCAGGAAGGGCTTGACCGACGAGCGGGCGGCTTCTTCGGTGCGGTCAATGGCCTGCAGGAACTGGTCGATGGTGGCGGCGGCCTCGGCCGGGATGTTGTCCTGCTTGGTTTCCAGCAGCACTTGCCGCGAGGCCTTGGTGTCACCGACGGAAAACAGCGCGCGGCCGAGTTCGGCGCGTGCCCGCGAGTTGCCGGGCTGCACGGCCAGCACGCGTTCCAGGGCGAATACCGCGCGGGTGTACTGGCCGGTCTCGTTCGCGGCAATGCCCAGCACGGTGTCGAAGTCCGGGTCGCCCGCGCGCGCCGCCTCTTGCGGCTCCAGCAGGTCGAAGGCTTTTTGCGCCTGGCTTTGGTCCAGCAGGGTGCGGGCGTTGCTGACCAGTGCGTCGACTTCTGCATGCGCCAGGCCGTTGGCCAGGATGGCAAGAAGAACAGTGACCCCGCCCGAGAAAAGTTTGTTTTTTGAATACATAAGTATTATTTTATAAAGGTCCCAGGTAACAACCCGTAAGCAACAAAAGTTTTATATCACGCGAGGATGACTTTCAGGGGTTTATTACACCTGCTACAGAGGGCGCAAGTGCGGCTCGGCAACACCTTTTTCGGGCTTTGGCACCGACTTGGTGATATTCACCAATTTCAGGGGGCGGCCAAGGGTATTCACGGGGGACGCGCTCCTGGTTTGCCGGAATAATATTAGTAATTGCTTATATTAAGAAGAAGTCACTATGGACGAGATGATTCAGGCCAGTGCCCAGGTGGAACGGGGGCGGGTGTTTGAGCTGGCTGCCGAGCTGTTCGCCGTGCTCGCCACGCCCATGCGTTTGCGCGTGCTGAGCGCCCTGTGCGAACGCGAAAAATCCGTCAACGAGTTGCTGGCCGAGATCGACACCACCCAGCCCAATCTCTCCCAGCACCTGGCCGTGCTGTACCGCACCGGTGTGCTGGCCAAGCGCAGGGAAGGCACCCAGGTGATTTACCGGGTGCAAAGCGAAAAAGCCGTGGCGCTGTGCCGCAGTGTCTGCACCCAGATCGCCATCGAACTGGATGAGCCGGGCGCGCTGCCGCCAGGGCAAAGCCTGTCACCGCGCCCCGGCTTGCAGGACGCCTGAACCGAAAGACGCCACCCATGCTGAACCGATTCCTACAGCGCGCGCCTGAAAACTTTCTTTCGCGCGAGCAGATACAAGAAGTACGGGCGGGGCGCCGCGGCTTTCTGGCCGGCGCCTTTGCCGCCGCGGCCGGCACTGTGGCCGCGGGCCGGGCCGTTGCGCAGGGCGCGACGATGCCCGCCGAAGGCGAAGCTGAAATCCTGAACCTTCCGCCGCACAGCAAGGGCCTGGGCCAGCCGGTGGCGGCCCGCGGCTACGGCCTGCCCAGCGAGTTCGAGAAAAACCTGCAGCGCCGCGAAAGCCCAGGCCTGACGCGCGTGAGCCAGGCCAGCGTGAGTTTTTGCCCCTTGCAAGGCCTGTTCGGCATCATCACGCCCAGCGGCCTGCACTTTGAGCGCCACCACCAGGGCTGGTGGGACATAGACCCGTCCAAACACCGGCTGATGCTGAACGGCTCCGACGAGGCCATGCTCAAGCGCCCCATGGTCTTCAATATGGACGAGCTGATGCGCTTGCCCAGCGTGAGCCGCATGCACTTCATCGAGTGCGGCGCCAACACCGGCATGGAATGGGGCAATGCCGCCGTCCCGACGGTGCAGTACACACACGGCATGCTGAGCTGCAGCGAGTTCACGGGCGTGCCGCTGCGCACCCTGCTGGAGCTCTGCGGCGCCGACCTCAAGCGCGCGAAATTCATCCTGGCCGAAGGCGCCGACGGCTCCGGCATGACGCGCACCATTCCCATGAGCCTGGTGATGAGCGGCGAGGTGCTGGTCGCCTATGGGCAAAACGGCGAAATGCTGCGGCCTGAAAACGGCTACCCGCTGCGGCTCATCGTGCCCGGCGTGCAGGGCGTGAGCTGGGTCAAATACCTGCGCCGCATCGAAGTGGGCGACATGCCCTACGGCGCCAAGGACGAAACGATTCACTATGTGGACCTGCAGCCCAGCGGCTTGCACCGGCAGTACACCAGCATCCAGGAAGTCAAAAGCGTGGTCACCTCGCCCAGCGGCGGCCAGGTGCTGCTGCAAAAAGGCTTTCACAACATCACGGGCCTGGCCTGGAGCGGTCGCGGCAAGATACGCCGGGTTGATGTCTCGGTCGACGGCGGCCGCAACTGGACGCAGGCGCGGCTCGAAGGGCCGGTGCTGGCCAAATGCCTCACGCGTTTTAACGCCGACTTCGTCTGGGACGGCAAGCCGGCGATTTTCCAGAGCCGCGCGGTGGACGAAACCGGGCAGATCCAGCCGAGCTACAACGAACTGCGCAAGGTGCGCGCCTCGCGCAGCATTTACCACAACAACGCCATCCAATCGTGGTCGCTGGAAGAAAACGGCGAGGTGAAAAATGTCCAGGTTTAAACGCGCCCGGTGCTCGCTGCTGGTGCTCGCCTGCCTTTGCACGATGGGCACGGCATTCGCGCAGACGACCCCGGCCGCGCGGCAGGCTGCGCTGGCCAATATCGGCCGGACTGCCACGCCCGCCGAAGTCAAGGCCTGGGACATCGACGTGCGGCCCGATTTCAAGGGCCTGCCCAAGGGGCAGGGCTCGGTGCGCCAGGGTGAGGTGCTGTGGGAAGCGCAGTGCGCTTCCTGCCACGGCAGTTTTGCCGAGTCGTCCGAGGTGTTCACGCCGATTGCCGGCGGCACCACGGCGCAGGACGTGCAAAACGGCCGGGTCGACGGCCTGATGCCGGGCGCCAACCAGCCCAACCGCACCACGCTGATGAAGGTGTCCACGCTGTCGACGCTGTGGGACTACATCAACCGCGCCATGCCCTGGAGCGCGCCCAAGACGCTGACGCCCGACGAGGTCTATGCCGCGACGGCCTACATCCTGTTCCTGGGCAATGTGCTGCCGGAAGACTTCACGCTGTCTGACGCCAACATCCGCGAGGTGCAGGAGCGCCTGCCCAACCGCAAGGGCATGACGACGGCGCATGCGATGTGGCCCGGCAAGGAATTAGGCGGCACGGCCAGGCCCGACGTGCAGGGCTCGAACTGCATGGTGAACTGCAAGGCCGAAGTGGTGGTTAAAAGCTTTTTGCCCGACTATGCGCGCAACGCCCATGGCAACCTGGCCGAGCAGTCCCGCCTGGTGGGCGAAAGCCGCGGGGTGGACACGACGCGGCCGGCCGCGGCGGGACAATCGGGCGGCGCCGTGGCGCAGGCCGAGCGCGCGCCCGCCGCCGCAATCCCGGTGGCGGCCGTGGTGAAGGCGGCGGCCTCCGGCACCGCGTCGGTGATGCCGTTGCTGCAGAAAAATACCTGCGTGGCCTGCCACGGCATGGACAGCAAACTGGTGGGGCCGTCCTTCAGGGATATAGCCAACAAATATAAGGATCGCGCCGACGCGGTGAATTACCTCTCGGGCAAAATCAAGGCGGGCGGGCAGGGCGTCTGGGGTGCGATTCCGATGCCGCCGCAGGCTTTGAGCGCGGCGGAGTCGGCGCAGATTTCCCAATGGCTGGCGCAGGGCGCGGCGAAGTAGGGGGCGGCGGGCCGGCGGTGTTTTTTTGAGGCATGCTTGGGAGAAATACCCTCCCGGATTTTTCGGTTTTTGGTGTCCAATCGGACTAAGTTTTTAAGACATTCAAGTTATATAAAAGAGGAGTTCAACCATGGAACGTCGTGATTTTTTGGCCAGCAGTTCCGGTGCCACGGCGCTGGCGCTGGCAGCCGCTTCGGGTTTGAGCCCGGCCTACGCGCAAAACGCCCCGGGCTGGAACAAGGCCGCTTTTGAGAGCAAATCCCTGGCCGACGCGGCCAAGGCCATGGGCGCCACCAGCGCGCCCGTCGAAAGCAAGGACCTGCTGCTGCAGGCGCCCGAGATCGCCGAAAACGGCAACGTGGTACGCGTCGGCGCCCAGAGCAATATCGCCAATACCACGCAGATCGCTCTGGTCGTTGAAAAGAACCCCAGCGCGCTGGCCGCCATGTTCGAGATCCCGGCCGGCACCGACGCCAATGTCTCGACCAATATCAAGATGGGCCAGTCCTCCAATGTCTACGCGCTGGCCAAGGCCGGCGACAAGTACTTCTATGCGGTGAAGGAAGTGAAGGTCACGCTAGGCGGCTGCGGCGGTTGATCCGTCCCATCCCCCGTCTACCAACCCAAGCTTGAAATCAGGAGAAAAAAATGTCAGACCCCATGCGGATCCGGGCCCAGGCCCAAGGCGATAAAACCACGGTGCGTGTGCTCGTGAGCCATGAAATGGAAAGCGGCCAGCGCAAGGATGCCGCCGGCAAGACCGTGCCGGCCTGGTTCATCCAGAACATCAGCGCCACCTGGAACGGCAAGACCGTCATGAGCGCCCAGTGGGGCACGGCCGTCTCCAAAAACCCCTTTGTGCAGTTCAGCTTCAAGGGTGGCAAGGCCGGCGACAAAATTGCTGTGAGCTGGACCGACAACCACGGCGACAAGCGTACCGACGAGGCCGTCATTTCCTGAGTTCCCCGCCGGTTTGCGCGCCGCGGCCCCGGCCGCCCACAACGATATTTGAGGAGAGAGCACGATGAAATTGAGCCTGTTTGGGCTGGCGGCCCTGGCCGCCCTATCCGCCTTGCCGCTGCCGGCGGCGGCGCAGAAGAGCACGGCCGAAGGCATTGCCGAATACCGCGCCATGCTGGCCGACGGCAACCCCGCCGAGCTCTACGAAGCCAAGGGTGAGGCTCTCTGGAAACAGGCGCGCGGCCCGAAAAACGCCTCGCTGGAAAAATGCGACCTGGGCAAGGGGCCGGGCGTGGTCAAGGGCGCTTTTGTCGAGTTGCCGCGTTTTTTCGCCGACACCCAGCGCGTGCAGGACCTGGAGTCGCGCCTGCTGACCTGCATGGAACAGCTGCAGGGCTTTAGCGCCGCCGAGATCGCCAAGACCCCTTTCGGTGCGGGCGAGCAGAAATCGATTGAATCGCTGGTGGCCTATCTCTCGGCCGAGTCGCGCGACATGGCGTTCAATGTGCCGCAGTCGCATGCCAAGGAAAAGCTGATGTACGAAGTCGGCAAGAAGGTGTTTTACCTTCGCGGCGGCCCGTATGACTTCTCCTGCGCGTCCTGCCACGGCGAGGACAACAAGCGCGTGCGCCTGCAGGACCTGCCCAACCTGACCAAACAGCCCGGCGCCGGCAACGGCTTCGGCGCCTGGCCGGCCTACCGCGTCTCCAGCGGCGACCTGTGGAGCATGCAGCGCCGCCTGAACGACTGCTACCGGCAGCAGCGCTTCCCCTTCCCGGGCTACGCCTCCGATGCCACCATCGCCCTGGGCGTGTACATGGGCGTCAACAGCAAGGGCGGCGTGTCGATCGCGCCCGCCTTGAAACGTTAATCCGGCAGGACACCCCCATGAATACCTCCTACACACAAGCAGCGCTGTCCGCGGCGGGCCTGGCTTTCGCGGCTTTTTTCCTGTCCAGCTGCGCCACCGCGCCCACGGCCCAGCAGGTCGATGAAGCCACCCAGCAGGTGCTCAAAAGCTCCTTTCGCGAGCAGGGCATCGCCAAGATGGACCGGCTGACGCTGGACGCTTCCAACCAGGCCTGCTCGGAAGCGGCCGGCAAGCCGCTGGACGAAAAGCTCGCCAAGTCCATTGAAGAGGCCAACCTGCAAACCGTGAAGCCGCCTTCGGACGGCAAGTACCTGGGCAACTGGAGCGAGGGCGAAAAAATCGCGCAGAACGGCCGCGGCCTGACCTGGAGCGACAAACCCGGCGAGGCCAACGGCGGCAGCTGCTACAACTGCCACCAGATCAGCAAGGCCGAGTTGTCTTTCGGCTCCATAGGTCCCAGCCTTTACAACTACGGCAAGCTGCGCGGCGTGAGCAACCCGGCTTCGCCCGAAAGCAAGCCCATCGTGGACTACACCTGGGGCAAGCTCTGGAACGCCAAGGCCTACAACGCCTGCTCCGACATGCCCCGCTTTGGCCACGCGTCCATCCTGAGCGAGCAGCAGATCCGCGACGTGATGGCGCTGCTGCTGGACCCGAACTCACCCGTCAACAAGTGACCCGCGGCGCTACGGCGCCCGGACCGACCGCAACCTGAAAGCATGCCTGGTGCGCCGGGCAGGATGACCAACGCCATGAATCTCTCCCGCCGCGAATTCGCAAGTGTCATGGCGGCCGCCCTGGCCGCCGGTTTCCCCCTGCAGCGTGAGGCCGGCGCCGCCCAGGCGGCGGGCCTGTATGAGCTGCCGCGCAGCGGCAATGTGCACCTGCTGCACATGACCGACTGCCATGCCCAGCTGCTGCCGATTTATTTCCGCGAGCCCTCCGTCAACCTGGGCGTGGGCGCCATGCGCGGGCAGGCGCCGCACCTGGTGGGCGAGCACCTGCTCAAGGCGGCCGGCCTCAAGTCGGGCACGCCCCAGGCCCACGCGCTGACCTTTCTCGACTTCGAGCGGGCCGCGCGCCAGTACGGCAAGGTGGGCGGTTTCGCCCATCTCGCCACCTTGGTCAAACAGCTCAAGGCCGGGCGCCCCGGCGCCTTGCTGCTCGACGGCGGCGACACCTGGCAGGGCAGTGCCACCGCGCTCTGGACGCAGGGCCAGGACATGGTGGACGCGGCCAAGCTGCTGGGCGTGGATGTGATGACCGGCCACTGGGACTTTACCTACGGCGAGGAGCGCATCAAAAAAATCGTCGAGCAGGACTTCGCCGGCAAGGTCGACTTCATCGCGCAAAACGTCAAAACCAGCGACTTCGGCGACCCGGTATTCAAGCCCTATGTGATCAAGGAAATGAACGGCGTGCCGGTGGCCATCGTCGGCCAGGCCTTTCCCTATACGCCGATTGCCAACCCGGGCTGGCTCACGCCCAACTGGACCTTCGGTATTCGCGAAAGCGAGATGCAGGAGACCGTCAACGAGGCGCGCGCCAAGGGCGCCCAGGCCGTGGTGCTGCTGAGCCACAACGGCATGGACGTGGACCTCAAGATGGCCTCGCGCGTGAGCGGCATAGACGCGATCCTGGGCGGCCATACCCACGACGGCGTGCCGGTGCCGGTCATCGTCAAAAACCCGGGCGGCCAGACCATCGTGACCAATGCCGGCAGCAACGGCAAGTTCCTGGGGGTGCTGGACCTTGAGGTCAAGGACGGCAAGGTGGCCGGTTTCAACTACCGGCTGCTGCCGGTGTTCGCCAATCTGTTGCCGGCCGACGCGGCCATGAACGAGCTGATCGCGAAGGTGAGGGCGCCTTACACCGCCAAACTCGGCGAAAAACTGGCAGTGACGGAAGGCACGCTCTACCGGCGCGGCAATTTCAACGGCAGCTTCGACCAGCTGATCCTTGATGCGCTCATGAAAGTGCGCGGCGCCGAGATCGCGTTCTCGCCGGGATTCCGTTGGGGCACCTCGCTGCTGCCCGGCCAGGCCATCACGCGCGAGCATGTGATGGACCAGACGGCCATCAGCTATCCCTGGACCACGCTGACCGACATGCGCGGCGACATGATCAAGACCATCCTGGAAGACGTGGGCGACAACCTGTTCAATCCCGACCCGTACTACCAGCAGGGCGGCGACATGGTGCGCGTGGGCGGCCTCACCTATACCTGCGAGCCCGGCGCCAAAATGGGCGAACGCATTCAGGACATGCGCCTGGGCGGCAAACTCATCGAGGCCGGCAAGACTTACAAGGTGGCCGGCTGGGCGCCGGTGGCCGAAGCCAGTAAAAACGCCGGCCCGCCGGTCTGGGAGGTGGTGGAGAGCTACCTCAAGATGCAAAAAGTCATCAAACCCGTTAAACCCAACACGCCAAAGCTGGTCGGCGTGGCCGGTGACCCGGGCCTTGCCGCCTGAGCTTTCGCCCCAATCTGTCAAACAGCTGTCAATGCCGGCATGTGAAGGCTTGTAAAAGCTGTGGTCCATTCAAGATACGCATAACCACGGTCTTTCGGCTGTCACAGTTCGGTGGCACAATCTGGGGTGTTTCTGAAGGCCCTTCCTGCCACAGTCGCATCCGCTAATCGGTCCAGCCGTGTTGCGGAAGGTTAATCAACCAGCTTTAACCAGCTAATGTTTCCTTAAGGGAAACGGAGGTCAGCGGATATGAGTTCCAGCCCGACGGCATCGTCCGTCTATTCAGCCTATCAAGGCAACACCTACCTCTTCGGCGGCAATGCGCCCTATGTCGAAGAGATGTACGAAAACTACCTCGCCAACCCCGGCAGCGTGCCTGACAACTGGCGCGAGTATTTCGACGCACTCCAGCACGTTCCCGCCGTGGACGGCAGCAATGCCAAGGACGTTCCGCACCTGCCGGTCGTCAATGCCTTCGCCGAGCGCGCCAAACAAGGCCAGACCAAGGTCGTGGTCGCCAGCGGCGCCGACTCCGAAATGGGCCGCAAGCGCACGGCCGTCCAGCAGCTGATCGCCGCCTACCGCAACGTCGGCGCACGCTGGGCCGACCTGGACCCGCTCAAGCGCGCCGAACGCGACAAGATTCCCGAACTGGAGCCCTCGTTCTACGGCTTCAGCGACGCCGACCAGGAAACCGTGTTCAACACCAGCAACACCTTCTTCGGCAAGGACACCATGAGCCTGCGCGAGCTCATGAATGCGCTGCGCGAAACCTATTGCGGCACGATTGGCGCCGAATACATGTACGCCACCGACCAGAACCACAAGCGCTGGTGGCAGCAAAAGCTTGAATCGATTCGCAGCAAGCCCAACTTCGCCAAGGAAAAGAAGCTCCACATCCTGGACCGCCTGACGGCTGCCGAAGGCCTGGAGCGTTTCCTCCACACCAAGTACGTCGGCCAGAAGCGCTTCTCGCTGGAAGGCGGCGAAAGCTTCATCGCCAGCATGGATGAGCTGATCCAGCAGGGCGGCATCAAGGGCGTGCAGGAAATCGTGATCGGCATGGCGCACCGCGGCCGCCTCAACGTGCTGGTCAACTCCCTGGGCAAGGTCCCGGCCGACCTGTTCGCCGAGTTCGACCATACCGCCCCTGAAGATCTGCCCAGCGGCGACGTCAAATACCACCAGGGCTTCAGCTCGGACGTGACCACCCCCGGCGGCCCGGTCCACCTGACCCTGGCCTTCAACCCCTCGCACCTGGAAATCGTCAACCCCGTGGTGGAAGGCTCGGTGCGCGCCCGCATGGACCGCCGTGCCGACCCGCAGGGCAAGCAGGTGCTGCCCGTGCTGGTGCACGGCGACGCCGCCTTCGCGGGCCAGGGCGTGGTCATGGAAACGCTGGCGCTGGCCGAAACCCGTGGCTACTTCACGGGCGGCACGGTGCACATCGTGATCAACAACCAGATCGGCTTTACCACCAGCGACCCGCGCGACAGCCGCTCGACGCTGTACTGCTCCGATGTCGTCAAGATGATCGAGGCACCGGTGCTGCACGTCAACGGCGACGATCCTGAAGCCGTCGTGCTGGCCACCCAGCTGGCGCTCGAATTCCGCATGGAGTTCCACAAGGATGTCGTGGTCGACATCATCTGCTTCCGCAAACTGGGCCACAACGAGCAGGACACGCCCGCGCTGACCCAGCCGCTGATGTACAAAAAGATCGCGCAACACCCCGGCACGCGCAAGCTGTACGCCGACAAGCTGGCGGCCCAGGGCATGGGCGACACGCTGGGCGACGACCTGGTCAAGGCCACGCGCGCGGCGCTGGACGCCGGCAAGAGCACCTTCGACCCGGTGCTGACCAACTTCAAGAGCAAGTACGCGGTCGACTGGACCCCTTACCTCGGCAAGAAGTGGACCGACGCGGGCGACACCGCCATCCCCATGGCCGAGTGGAAGCGCCTGGCCGACAGGATCACCGCCATCCCGTCCACCGTGGCGCCGCACCAGCTGGTCAAGAAGGTGTACGACGACCGCGCCGCCATGGGCCGCGGCGACATCCCCGTGGACTGGGGCATGGGTGAGCACATGGCTTTCGCCTCGCTGGTGGCCAGCGGCTACCCGGTGCGCCTGTCCGGTGAAGACTGCGGCCGCGGCACCTTCACGCACCGCCACGCCGTGATCCACGACCAGAACCGTGAGAAGTTCGACACCGGCACCTATGTGCCGCTGCAGAACGTGGCCGACAACCAGGCTCCGTTCGTCGTCATCGACTCCATCCTGTCCGAAGAGGCGGTGCTGGCGTTTGAATACGGCTACGCCTCCAATGATCCCAACACGCTGGTGATCTGGGAAGCCCAGTTCGGCGACTTCGCCAACGGCGCGCAGGTCGTGATCGACCAGTTCATCGCCTCGGGCGAGGTGAAGTGGGGCCGCGTCAACGGCATCACGCTGATGCTGCCGCACGGCTACGAAGGCCAGGGCCCCGAGCACAGCTCGGCTCGCCTGGAGCGCTTCATGCAGCTGTCGGCCGACCTGAACATGCAGGTGGTGCAGCCCACCACGGCCAGCCAGATCTTCCACGTGCTGCGCCGCCAGATGGTGCGCAACCTGCGCAAGCCGCTGGTCATCATGACGCCCAAGTCGCTGCTGCGCAACAAGGACGCGACCTCGCCGCTGTCCGAGTTCACCAAGGGCGCTTTCCAGACCGTGATCCCCGAGAACAAGGAAGAGATCAACAAGAAGGCCGACAAGGTCAAGCGCATCATCGCCTGCTCGGGCAAGGTCTATTACGACCTGGCCAAGAAGCGCGAGGAAAAAGGCGCGGACGACACCGTCATCCTGCGTGTCGAGCAGCTCTATCCCTTCCCGCACAAGGCCTTCGCCACCGAGCTCAAGCGCTACCCGAACGCCACCGACATCGTGTGGTGCCAGGACGAGCCGCAAAACCAGGGTGCCTGGTTCTTCGTGCAGCACTACATCCACGAAAACATGCTTGATGGCCAGAAGCTGGGCTACTCAGGCCGTGCCGCCTCCGCGTCGCCGGCCGTGGGCTACTCGCACCTGCACCAGGAGCAGCAAAAGGCGCTGGTGGATGGCGCCTTCGGCAAGCTCAAGGGCTTTGTGCTGTCCAAGTAAGGCCGGCCACTTCACCATACAGAACACAAGAACGTACACGAAAGAAACAACATGGCTATCGTAGAAGTCAAAGTCCCCCAGCTGTCCGAGTCCGTGGCCGAGGCCACCATGCTGCAGTGGAAGAAAAAAGTCGGTGAAGCAATCGCCATCGATGAAATCCTGATCGAAATCGAAACCGACAAGGTCGTGCTCGAAGTGCCCGCGCCTTCGGCCGGCGTGCTGACCGAGCTGGTGGTTGCCGACGGCGGCACCGTGGTGTCCGACCAGGTGATCGCCAAAATTGACACCGAAGGCAAGGCGGGCGCTGGTGCGCCC
>NZ_JBFUJQ010000017.1:0-31038 GCF_056401275.1 Polaromonas sp. P4_F6
CGGGTCGGGTTGGGGTGACGCAAACGCGGTCGCGTTTGCATCCCCGTTGGGGCAGCCGCACGACGCCCAGCCGGCCGGCTGGGCGGTCGGGCGATTGAGCCACCCAGGCCCTTGCATGGGCATTAGCCCATGCGGCGTGCCCGGTCGGCCCACTCATCCCGATTGCACCCCAACGCGGCCCCGTTTAGACATTGAACAGGCTCTTAGGTGTGGGGCGGCTTTCGCTGGCCTCTTCGCCGCTTCGGATTTACCATGGCCGCAAGGGCTTTCCAGGAGCATTCCATGCGCATGAACGACCAGGAGTATTTCCGCAGCTGCATCGCCAAGGAACGGCACCTGGCGCAGCTGCTGGGCCACACCCACATCGAGGAGTGCTACGAAAGCGCGGGCACGCTCTGGGACAGCGCCCAGGCCCTGCCGCAGTGGACGCGCGACTGGGCGGCCTGCGGGCCGCTGCTGGCGGCCCACGGCATCAGCGTGGTTTTTGAGGCCGAAGGCGCGACCCTGGGCGCCACTCATGTGCAGTTTTCCGACCACCCGAATCGCGACCGGGCCCTGATGTACGGCATCGTCAAGGAAGTGATCTTCCGGCTGGAACACCACAAAACCGCACCCGCACCCGCGCCCGCCGTCACATGCGCAGCGTCTTGATAAAGGCTTCCAGCTCGTCAATCGGCAGCGGCTTGCAGAACAAATAGCCCTGGTAGCAGTCGCAGCCGTGGCGCGATAAAAAATCGCGCTGCGCCTCGGTTTCCACGCCCTCGGCCACCACGCCCAGCCCCAGGCTTTGCGCCAGGCCGATGATGGTGCGCGCGATGGCCGCGTCGTTGGGGTCGCGCAGTATGTCCTCGACAAAAGACTTGTCGATCTTGAGCTGGTCCAGCGGCAGGCGCTTGAGGCAGGAGAGCGACGAGTAGCCCATGCCGAAATCGTCCAGCGACAGGGTCACGCCCATCTTCTTGAGTCTGGCCATCTTGGTGATGGTGATTTCCATGTCCTCGGCCAGCAGGCTTTCGGTCAGCTCCAGCTTGAGCTTGTGCGGGCTGACCTGGGTTTCTTTCAGCGCGGCCATCACCAGGTCGACAAACTCCGGGTGGCGGAACTGCCGCACGCTGACGTTGACCGCGATGCTCAGCGCCGCGGTTTCGGGGCGCTGGGCCCAGGCCGCGAGCTGGCGGCAGGCGGTCTCCAGCGCCCACTGGCCCAGCGGCAAAATCAGCCCGGCCTCCTCGGCCGCCGGGATGAATTCGGCGGGCTGCACCAGCCCGCGCTCCCCATGGTGCCAGCGCAGCAAGGCCTCCACGCCGGTCATGCGGCCGTCGCGGCCCACCTGCGGCTGGTAGTACAGCAGGAACTGCTTTTCGCGCAGGCCGCGCCGCAGGTCCGACTGCAGCGCGGCGCTGGCGGTCACCGCGGCCTGCATGGCCGGGTTGAAAAAGCAGACCGTGTTGCGCCCGGCCATCTTGGCCTGGTACATGGCGAGGTCGGCCTGCTTGAGCAGGTCGCCGATGTTGTTGAGCGTCTGGTTGAAGGCGGTCACGCCTATGCTGCAGGTGCTGTAGTGCTGGTAGCCCGCCAGGCTGTAGGGCTCGCACAGCGCGGCCAGGATCTGCCCGCTCACGACCTCGGCTTTCACGGTCGCTTCGCGCGGGTCCTGGCCCAGGTCTTCCAGCATCACCACAAACTCGTCGCCGCCCAGTCGCGCCACCGTGTCGGTCTGGCGCACGCAGGCCGCCAGGCGCTTGGCCACCTGCTGCAGCAGCAGGTCGCCTTTCTGGTGGCCCATGGTGTCGTTGAGCGTCTTGAAGTTGTCCAGGTCGATGAACATCAGCGCGCCTTCGCGCGGGTGGCGCAGGTTGTGGCTCAGCGCCTTGTCCAGCCTGTCCATCAGCAGCTGGCGGTTCGGCAACTGGGTCAGCGGGTCGTAAAAAGCCAGGTGCTTGATCTCGCTTTCCGCCACCTTGCGCCGCGTGATGTCGCGGCCCACCGCCACCCAGTGGGTGAAGAACACGCCGGCATCGTCGGCCACCGGCACGATGTCGACTTCCATCCAGAAATGCCGGCCGTTCTTTTTATAGGTGATGAGTTCGGCCTGCACCGGCTCGCCCTTCTGGAAGGCGTTGCGTATGCGCTCGAGCTCGCCGCGCTGCGTCAGCGGCCCGCACAGCAGGCGCGGCGAATGGCCCAGCGCCTCGGCCAGGCTGTAACCCGTGTGCTGCTCGAAGGCATGGTTGGCGAAGATGATGCGCAGCCCGGGCCGGCCCGAGGGAACCGCCTCGGCGATCAGCACGATGTCGTTGAGCCGCGAGATGCTGGTCTCCAGCAGCATGAGCTGCTCGCGCGCCTTGCGCCGCTCGCTGACGTCGCGAAAGTAGATCGCCAGCCCGTCGGGAAAGGGGTAGGCGCGTATCTCGAACCATTTGTCCAGCGGCGCATACAGGGCCTCGAACTCCACTTGGTAGTTGCCCGCCACCGCCGCGCGCACTTTTTCGGAGAACAGGGTGTTGATGGCGCCCGGGAATTCCTTCCAGATGCTTTTGCCCAGCAGCTCCGTCGAAGGCCGGCCCAGCAGGCGCGCGCCTTCGCGGTTCAGGTAGCTGAAGCGCCACTGCGGATCCAGCGTGTAAAAGCCCTCGGTGATGCTCTCCAGCGTGATGCCCAGGCGCGTGGCCAGGCGCTGGGCGTCTTCCCCGGTCTGCTGCAGTGCCTGGGTGCGCGGCGCATCGAGCTGGGCGGCGGCCAGGCCGGCCAGGGTCTCCAGGTCTTCCTCCTGGTCGGCGCTGAGTGTGCGCGCCGCCTTGTCCATGACCGCCAGCACGCCCAGCAGGGTGCCGTCTTCCCGGCTCAGCGGCAGGCCGCGGTAAAAGGCGATCTCGGGCGCGCCGCGCGCCGGCAACAGCGGCTGGCGCGGCGGTGTATCGAGGCTGGCGCCACACAGCGCGAGCAGGCCCTCACGCTCCTGCGCGGAAAAACCGGTGCCCGCGATGAAGCTGGCCTCGCCGTTGTCAAGGCCGGCGACGAGGGCAATCGGTGCGCCGCAGGCGCGGGCCGCCAGCCGGGCGAGCCGGTCGGCGCCGGAATGCGGCAGCACATGGAGCGCGAAGGCGGGCGCCAGGTTGGGAACGGAAACGGACACGGGGCGAGCACCTCAGGGAGTCAACAGACATGCTGAGGCATGGTGCGGTGGTTTTTAACGCGAGATTTGCAAGTGTTGGCGATAAAGCGTTGCAAAACGTTCCGTCACTTACCGGCACACGGTTTTGTCCTACGCTGTGGATCGCACGCTCCCCACGAGGTATGCCCGCATCCCCCTTCATGCTGCACCACCTCCCGGCGCTATCGACGCTATCTTCCCGTTGTTCCCGTATTTTTTATTCCAGGCAAGGACCCATGAGCCCCCCAGAACTCGAGCAGTTGCAACAATGCCCCGACATCGCCACCCTGGAAACCGCCTTGAGGACCTTGTGCGCCCGCTTTGGTTCGGTCAGGCAGGTCAACGTCCTGCCGGCCGCCCATGCCGGCAAGCAGCAGGCCCTGTGTTTTGTGCGCATGGCCTCGGAGGAAGAGGAGCAAAAGCTCATGAGCGGCCTGGGCATAGGCCGCTTTGGCGGTGAGCTGGTGGTGGTCGTGGATTTGCTGGCTGAGCAGCCTCCCTCCGCGAGCGCGGACCTGTGGAGCTCCGCCGCTTAGGGCCTTTGTTTATGTCGCGGCTGCAGCGACCGAAACGTGCCTGAGCAGCAGGCGCTCCAGCGCGTTGAGCGTCTCATAGGATTCGGCGAAGTCGGCGAACAGCGCGGCATTGTCGGGCGCCGCGGCCTTGCCCTGCCAGGCCGCGCGGAACTGCTCGAAGATCTCGCCGAAGCTGCGGCGGCCGTCGATCAGCGCGAGAATCTTCGCGCCGTACTTGCCGGGGTTGACCGTCACGGACACACCCGAGTGCTGGTGCCTGAGCATGAAGGGCTGGCCGCGGCTGTTGCCGAAGACCTGGGACGCGATCTCGCCGGTCAAGGGCTCGTGGTAGAAAAAAGGCACGTAGTCGGTGTCGCCGTAGGGCGCGCAGCAGGCCGCGTCGCGCGTCAGGTACAGCGAATGCGTGATGATGCCGCCGCCCATCAGCTCGGCCATTTCATACTGCTGCCGCAGCGGCAGCTTGCGCAGCGCCGCGGCCATGGCCGGCGGCTTGCTGCCCAGCACCATGTGCGGCAGGTAGGGCGAGCGGCCGCGCTGCACGTCGCTGAAGGCCAGGTGCAGGCCGTGGCCTTGTTTCCCGCCCGCCGCGCCCTCGCCCAGCCAGTCGAAGAGCTCGCCCACGCTGTACGAGCGGTCCTGCGAATGCAGCAGCAAGTCGTAAATGCCGGCGTCGCCGGCCTTGTGGTCGTGGTGCAGGTCTTCACTGCGCTTGAACCAGTTGCCCGGCGGCAGGCTGGCCAGGATGTCGCGGGTGTTGGCGATCTTGCGCTGCGCGTCCGTCTCGCTGCCGTTGACCATGCGCATCAGCGCCTGCATCTGGTAGACGCCTATGCGGCCCGTGGTGGCGTAGACCATGAGCCCGATGGCACCGTCCGGCTTGAGCACGCTTTGCAGCGCCTTGAATCCCAGGTCGGGGTCGGCCAGGTGGTGCAGCACGCCGCTGCAGTTGATGTAGTCGAAGCTGCCGAGCTGCGCGGCCAATGCCGGCAGGTTCAGCAGCGAGTCATGCACCCAGCTGATGTTGCTGAGGCCGCGGATCTTCGCGCGCTCCTGGGCCAGCGCGATGCTGGCCTGGCTCATGTCCAGGTGCACGATCTGCGCGTCGGTGTGGCGCAGCTGCTCGGCCAGGAAGATGGTCGCGTCACCCGTGCCGCCGCCGGCCACCAGCGCCCGGAAGCCCTTCTGGAAGGACTGCTTTCCGGCAAAGCAGTAGTGGTTGATCATGGGCAGGTCTTCCAGCCAGGTCAGCACCAGGCGCTTGTGATCGTCCTGCGGGTTGCAGGGCGGGTAAGGCAGGGCTTCGTACTGGTTTCTGACCTCGGGCAGGTAGTTATCGGGCATGGGATTTCCGGAAATGGACGGCAAACCGCTATTGTCTACGGCGGCAGACATGTCTCCCCCCTTCTCCGCTCACTTCGTGTAGCGGGATCCCCCCTCAGGGGGCGACATCTACGGCCCGGCGAAGCCGGTTCCGTGCTGTCACTTGGTTAAGACAAGAGACTACCTGACGGGTAAGAACTGGAGGAAGGTACCGCCTAATAGGTTCTGCACATAGGTAATCACCGCGCGCCGGTATTTCTCGGTCAGCACCGAGGCTAGCAAGTCCAGCCGGCCTATGACCTTGCCAAACTCGCGCTCAAAACTCAGGTTGCGTTCACGCTCGGTGATCTCGTCGGCCAGCAGCAGGGGCTGGCCGGCGGCATTGCGGCGGTTCGACAGCATCCACACGGCGATCTCGATGTTGCGCGCGGCGTTGTAGATGTATTGCGCGTCCAGGCTGTCGGTCAGGTAGAAGGACGTCTTGCCGCCGTGGGCCGTCACCACCATGTCGGCGCTGGCATAAATAAAGGCGGCCACGCGGTCGCCCTTGAAGTCCGGGCCCAGGGCCAGCGACAGCGCGGCGATGTCGCGCTTGCCCTGCAGCTCCGGCCAGGGCGTGCGCGTGTCCACGGCCACGCGCAGCTGGGCCAGGGCCGCATCGCGGCTGACGGCGCTGGTCTTGCGCCATTCGGCGGGGTTGCGGCGGTAGAGCTTGTCGGCCAGGCGCAGCAGGCTTTCCAGGTTGTCGCGCATGCCCAGCGTGGCCATGCGGTTCGCGTCCGACTGGCCGACCTCGGCGGCGGCTATGGGCGCGGCCTGGGCTTCCCCTTTGTGGGTGGGCGCATCGCTGGCGCAGCCGGCCAGCGCCGCCAGGGCCAGCGGCAGGGAAAGGCGCAAGAAGGGGAAAAGTGAAGGCGGAACGGCGGGAGTGGTGGTGAAGGTGGGTGCCGTGCGCTGGGACATGGCGCATTTTCAGCGGCCATGCGCGGCCGCGCAAGCCTGGCTTTCCCGGGCTCTAGGGCCTGTTAACAGGCCCTAAGCCGTGCCGCTGCGGGCGCTATCCAGCAGGCCGCGCGACTGCAGCACGCGGTGGTCTATCTTGATGCAGTGGTCCTGCACCACCAGCAGGCCGGCGGCTTCGGCCTTGGCTGCCGCGGCCGGGTTGCTGATGCCCAGCTGCATCCAGACCGCCTTGGCGCCTATGGCAATGGCCTCGTCGACCACGGGCGGAATGTCCTCGCTGTTGCGAAAGCAGTTCACCAGATCGATGTTCTCGTGGCGCGCGGCCTCGCTCAGCGAGGCATAGGCTTTTTCGCCCAGCACCTCGGCGGCATTGGGGTTCACCGGGATGATGCGGTAGCCGTTGGCCTGCATGTAGCGCGCCACGTCGAAACTCGCGCGGTGCGGGTGCGGTGACAGGCCCACCACCGCGATGTTGCGGTAGTGCTTGAGGATGTGCGGCATGCGCTCGGCGGGGGATAGTGTGGTCATAAAGATGCCCGGCGGCTGCTTAGGCCGCGTCCTTGTATTTGACGGAGCAGCCGTAGGCGCGGCTGCTCGCCACGCTCAGCGGCTTGCCGCCCAGCGCTTCCGTCAGGCCCTGGCGCACATAGTTGGTGGCGGTCTTGATGTCGTCCACGCGGGCCGAGGGAATGCTGTCTATGCCGCCCGCATACAGCAGCTGGCCCTGCGGGCTGATGATGTACATATGCGGCGTGGTCTTGGCGCCGTAGAGCTGGCCCACCTGGCCCGACTCATCCATCAGCGTGGCGCTGGGCTGGCCCTGTTTTTCGGCCATCCAGCCGGCGAGTCTGGCCGGCGCCAGGTAGTCGCTGCTGCCGGCTTCGGTGGAGTTGACGGCCAGCCAGACCACGCCCCTGGCGGTGAATTCTTTTTGCAGGCTTTGCATATTGCCGCTGTAGTGCTTGCGCACAAAGGGGCAGCCCGGGTTGGTCCATTCCAGCACCACCAGCTTGCCTTTGTAGTCACTGAGGCGGTGGGTTTTTCCGGCGGTGTCCACGGCGGAAAAGTCGGGCGCCGCCTGGCCCACGGCGGCCGTCGCGGCCTGCGCAGCAAGCGGGGACAGCGCAGCCGAGGCCAGCCAGGGTGCGGCGACCAGGGCGCTGGAAAAATGCCGGCGGGTCAATGGTGAAACAGCGGGGTTGCGATTCGACATGGCTTGAACTCCTTGGCGAAGAAATCAATGGCGGGAACAGCAAGATCTCACAGCTTGGCCAGCTCGGCCCTCACATCATCGACCGACAAAATCTCCGACAGCACAACGGGCGCGCGGCCGGGCTTGTAGATCACATACACCGGCACACCGTTGCGGCCCAGCTGGGCCAGCGCCGCCGTCACGGCCGGGTCGCGCCGTGTCCAGTCGGCGCGCAGCAGCGCCACGTTTTTGGCCTGGATGTCGGCCAGCACCGCGGCATTCGAGAGGGTGGTCTTCTTGTTGTACTGGCAGGTCACGCACCAGGCGGCGGTGAAGTCGACGAACACACTTTGCCCTTGTGCGGCGAGCTGGTCAACCCGGCCCGGTTCCCAGGCCTGCCAGCCGCCGGCGGCCGGCGCGGCCGAGTTAACCGACGTGAGGGCCACAGGCCGCGTGATATTCGGGCCCACGGCCCACAGGCCCAGCGCGCCCAGCGCGATGGAAAAAGCCGCCAGCAGCGTGCGCGCCGTGCCGCGCAAGGTGAAAGCCCAGATCACCAGCGCCATCAACACCAGCAGGGCCAGCAGCGCGCCCGCGCCGTCCACCCCGCTTTGCTGGCCCAGCACCCAGACCAGCCAGGCCACGGTGGCGAACATCGGAAAGGCCATCAGCTGCTTGAAGGTCAGCATCCAGGGGCCGGGGCGCGGCAGGACGCGCGCGACGGCCGGGATGGCGCTGGCCGCCAGGTAGGGAATGGCCATGCCCACGCCTATGGCCGCGAACACCGACAGCGCCTGCGGGGCCGGCAGGCCCACCGCATAACCGAGCGAGGCGCCCATGAAAGGCGCGGTGCAGGGCGAGGCGATCGCCGTGGCCAGCACACCCGACAAGAACGCATTGACTGTGGGATTTTTCGCCTGCCAGCCCGCGAGCCGGCCCGGCAGCACATTGCCGAATTCAAACAGGCCCGCGAGGTTCAGGCCCAGCAGCGTGAACAGCGCCGCCATCAGCGCGACCACCGCCGGGTTCTGCAGCTGAAAGCCCCAGCCCAGTTGCTCGCCCGCGGCACGCAGGCCCAGCAGCAGCGCGCCCAGCGCCAGGAAGGACAGCACCACACCCACGGTATAGGCCAGGCCGGTGGTCAGCCGCGTGGCGGCGTCTTTCACCTGCACAAAACCGACGACCTTGATGGCCAGCACCGGGAACACGCAGGGCATGAGGTTGAGCACCAGCCCGCCCAGCAAGGCGCCCAGCAGCGCGGCGAGCAGGCCCACGGGCGGCGGCGTGCCGCCGGCCTGCACCGGCGCGGCGCCGGCAGCGGCATTGGCGCGCAGGGCGGCTTCGAGGGCGGGCGGCACCACGGTGGCGGCCGCCGGCGCGGGCCAACTGCCCTTGACCGGCGCGTCTATGCGGTAGGCCACATTCTCCAGGGCCACCACCAGCGGCATACTGGCCGGGCTTTCGCTGCGCTGGCCGGACAAGGGCACCTCCGCCGTCCAGACCGCGCCCTGCCAGGCTTGCTGCCAGGCGGCCGCGGGTTCGATCACGCTGCCGGTTTCGGGATACAGCGCAAGTGTCTTGCTCTGCAGCGCGGCGGGCAGGCCGGCCAGGGAAATTTTGATGGATTTGCCGCCGCCGACTTCCACCTGGCTGGCACCGGCCGCCAGCGGCCTGGGCGTGGCGGCAAAGGTGTCCTGGAACAGCTGGCTGCTGGCGGCCGTCGAGCTGCGCACCGGGATGCTGAGCGCGAACTCGCCCTCTTGCGGAATGCATTCCTTGCGGCACACCAGCCAGGCCGCCTTGAGTTTGACCTCAAGCTGGTTGCCGGCAAAGCTGGGCGCCACCGTCAGCGGCACCGGCAGCAGCACGGTTTTTTCATAGCCGTAGTTGGCCAGCGTGCCTATGGGAATCTTTTTCGGCGTCGGCCAGGCGATCTCACCCGCGTCAATGCCGGCCGGCAGCTGCCAGTCGAGCTGTGTGGGCAGGCCCGAGTCGCCTGAATTCTTCCAGTAGGTATGCCACTCGGGCTGGTGCGTGAGCTGCAGCCCCACCCAGACCGGCTTGCCCGGCTCCACGCCCTCGGGTGCCCACGCCAGCAGTTCGGCCCGCACCTGCTCGGTGGTGACCACGCTGGCGGCCGCGCCCCGGCTGCTTTTGCCCGGCAAGTTCAAAGGCGTGTTCTGGGCGCTTGCCACCGTGGCTATTGCGCCAATCGCTATCAAAAGCGTAGCGGACAGGGCGGCGAACAGGGGGCGCTTGAAATCCATGGTGGGGGTGTGAGCGGGCGGTGGGGGCATTAGTTCCTGGGGCGGCCGGCGCCGGGCTTGCGCGCCAGCCAACCGATTACAGCCCATTCCAGAGCCAACTCCGATAATAGGGTCATGCCCCGTATTGTCCTCGCCACCCTCAACGCGAAGTACATCCACGCCTCGCTGGGCCTGCGCTACCTGTTGGCGAATATGGACAGGCATGGCGGGCCCGGGCTGCGGCAGGCCACGCAGCTGCGCGAATTTGTGATCCAGCAGCGGCCCACGCAGATCGTGGAGGAACTGCTGGTGCTGCAGCCCGAGGTGATAGGCCTGGGCATCTATATATGGAATGTGGTCGAAACCACCCAGTTGGTGCGCCTGCTCAAGGCCTTGCGGCCGGATATCAAGATCGTGCTGGGCGGGCCCGAGGTCAGCTATGAGACCGAACAGCAGGAAATCTGCCGCCTGGCCGACCATGTGGTCACCGGCTGGGGCGACGTGAGTTTCCCCAAGCTGTGCCGCGCGCTGCTTGACGGCCCCCAGCCGCTGATGAAAGTGATTGCCGGCGAACAGCCGCCGCTGGAAACGCTGGCCCTGCCCTACAACGAATACACCACTGAAGACCTGGCCAAGCGCCTGCTGTATGTCGAGGCTTCGCGCGGTTGCCCCTTCAAATGCGAGTTCTGCCTGAGTTCGCTGGACAAGACCGCCTGGGCTTTTGACCTGGACGTGTTTATGGCGGAAATGGACGCGCTCTACCAGCGCGGCGCGCGCAATTTCAAGTTTGTCGACCGCACCTTCAACCTCAAGGTCGAAAACTCGGTGCGCATCCTGCAGTTCTTCCTCGACCGCATGGCGCCTGATTTATTCGTGCATTTCGAGGTCGTGCCTGACAGCCTGCCCGAGCGCCTGAAGACCTTGATCGCGCAGTTCCCGGCCGGCTCGCTGCAGTTTGAGGTCGGCATCCAGAGTTTTAATTCCGAGGTGCAGCAGCGCATCTCGCGCAAGCAGGACAATGCCAAAACCGCCGACAACCTGCGCTGGCTGGTGAGGGAAAGCCAGGCCCATGTGCACGCCGACCTGATCTTCGGCCTGCCCGGTGAAACCCTGGAAAGTTTTGCCGACGGCTTTGACCGCCTGTACGAACTCGCGCCGCATGAAATCCAGTTCGGTATCCTCAAGCGCCTGCGCGGCACACCCATCACCAGGCACACGGCGGAATTCGCCATGGCCTACGACCCGCAGACGCCGTACACGATTCTGCAAAACTCCACGATCGACTTCGCCACCATGCAGCGCATCAACCGTTTTGCGCGCTACTGGGAGATGGTCGCGAATTCTGGGCGCTTCGCGCGGGGGCTTGAGTTGCTGCTGGCGCCCGGCTCGGCATTCGGCAACTTTTTGCGTTTCAGCGACTGGTTGTGGTTGAGCACCGCCAAGACCCATGAGTTTGCGCTGGAGAAGCTGGTGGATTTGCTGTTTGATCACCTGACAGCCGTGCGCGGCCTGGCTGTGGAAGATGTACGCGCTGCGCTGCTGGCGGATTACCTGGCCGGCGGTGCGCGCGGAAGGCCGCAGTGCCTGGCCGACGCCCTGGTTTCGGTGCGGGTGGCGGCGCCGCTGCGGGCCGGCCGGCACGGTGCCGAGCGGCAGGGGCGGCATCTGGGGCAGCAGGCCGGGCACAAGGAAGAGATCCAGAAGGCTGCCGCGGCGGCTTGAGTCCGCGTAAATACCTCAAAATACCCTTTATGCCCACCCCAACCCCTCCCCGCCACTGGTCCACCCTGAAAACCCCGGATTTCGCCAAGCTGGACCTGGCGCGCTGCATCGCGGTCCTGCCGGTGGCGGCGACCGAGCAGCACGGCCCGCACCTGCCGCTCAATGTGGATGCGACGCTGGTGGACGGCGTGATTGAGGCCGCCCTGCCGCACCTGCCGGCCGCGCAGCCCATTTTGTTTTTGCCCACGCAAGCCGTGGGTTTCAGCCCCGAGCACACGCGTTTTGCCGGCACGCTGACGCTGAAAGCCGAAACGGTGATACGGCTCTGGACCGAGCTGGCCGAGTCGGTCGCGCAGACGGGTGTCAAGAAACTGGTGCTGCTCAATTCACACGGCGGCCAGGTTGGCTTGCTGGACGTGGTGGCGCGCGACCTGCGCGCCCGATTGGGCATGCTGGTCTACAGCGTGAACTGGTTCAACCTGCCGCTGCTGGCTGAAGACGGCAAATCGGTGAACGATTTGTTCAGCGCCGAGGAGCACCGCTTCGGCATCCATGCCGGCGAGATTGAAACCTCCATGATGCTGGCGCTCAAGCCGGGGCAGGTCGACATGGCAAAGGCGCAAAATTTTCATTCGAGCTCGCAGGACCGCGCCCAAAAATTCAAGCTCCTGGGTGACGGCCGCAGCGCCAAGCTGGCCTGGCAGATGCAGGACTACAACCCGAACGGCGCGGTGGGCAATGCGGCCGCCGCCACCGCCGAAAAAGGCCGCGCCCTGCTGGGCGCGGCGGGCCGCAGCCTGGCGCAGCTGCTGGTGGAGATCGACCAACTGCCGGCTGATACCCTGAACAGCAAGACCGCGTTCTAACGCAGGATCACTGTCTGCCGCTTCCACGCGGCGTCCTGCCAGCGGAAGGCGGCCAGTGTGCCCGGGTCGCCGGCCTGCTTCTCGGTCGTCAAGGTGTCCAGGCGCGCGACCTCAAAATTGCGGCGCAGGCGGCCGGCGATGCGGGTTTCGCGGGCCAGCAGCATTTGTGGCGCGCCGCGCACCCAACCAGCAAATTCCACATAACCGAGTTCGGGGCCGTTGCTGGCGGGCGGCAGCACCTCCACCGCCCACTTGCCTGCGCTTTTGCGAAACACCCACAGCTCGCGCCAGGCATCCAGCGGCTGCACCGCGAGCGCCAGGGCCTGGCCGTCGGGATGGGCGCTCGCCGATGCGGCCCAGACAATGCCATAGGTGCAGCGCCTGGCCACGGCCTCCTTGCCCGGTTTGCCGTCGGCCTTGTTTTCATACAGCGCCACGCAGGTTTCGCCGGCCTGGCCGGCTTCGGTCGCCAGCGTCAGTTTGGCAAAACGGGGCAGGGCGGTTTCGGCGGCCCAGCGCGATGCGCCCACACGGATCGCCGCGTCGTTGTAGTCCTGGCGGTCGTTGTCGCTCAGTTCCAGCTTGTTCACCGCGGCGAGTTCCGCCAGGGCCCGCTGGGCCGTGGCCGTGGGCGCTTCGCCCCGGCGCGCCTGCTCAAAGGCCAGGCTGGCCAACACGCCGGCGCGGCGCAGGCGTAAACGGTTTTTGCTGACTTCGGGCAGGCTCGCAAACTGCGCGGCGCCGAGCTTGTCCAGCACCTCGGCGCGCCATTGGTCCTGTGCCAGGCGCTCCTGCGGGTGCAGGTCGGGGCTCATGCAGTCGGGGCGGGTCAGGGCCAGGGCGGCGCGGGCGCGCTGCTCGGCGTCCGAGGGCAGGGCCAGCACACGGCGAAAGGCTTCGCCGTTGTAGCAAAGCTGCATGCTTCCGCCCTGCTCATAGCCCTTGAAGCCCACGCCGTAAAAGCTGGCCACTTCCATGTGCGCGGAAATCACGTCGCTGGTGGCCTTGCCGTGTTTCATGGAGGCGCGGCGCGCCAGGCGCTCGGCCATGGTGCCCAGTGCGTCGAAGGTTTCCGCGCCTATGGCCTCGGCCGGCGCGGCCTTGAGGTAGGCGGCGGTGTAGGCGATGCCCAAGGCCTCGGCGCCCGGGCTTTCGCGCAGGAAGCGCACCACCGAGAGCAGCTGCGGCGCTTCCTCGGGCTGCAGCGAGACGGTGCGCACCTGGCTCACGTGGATAAAACCCGCGCGCTCGCGCCTGTGATCGTAAACCTGCAGGTAGTCCATGCGCTGGCCGCGTATCTCGAGCGCGTCGCCCTGCCACAGCGCCGCCTGCTGTGCGGCCGAGTCGCGCGGCGCGGCGCGCAGGCTGGCCTGGTCCTGCGTCACGATGGCCAGGGTCAGGAGTGCGGTGGTGATCATTATTCGGCCTCTTCTTTGTTGTCGTTGTCTTGCGTGCCGGCATCGCGCGGCGCTTGCGCCACGCTGCGGCCGGCCTTGGGCGCGCCGCCCAGCAGGCCCGCGCCCACAAAGCCGCCGCTGGTGGAGGGCGGGGCGATGATCACGGTGATCTTGTCGCTGAGCTTGTCGGCCATGGTTTTCTGGATCAGCAGCGGGTGCCGCGTGACCAGCACGCCTTCACGCGCCATCTGCTCGCTGTTGATCTTGCCCACGCGGTCCAGCCGGTAGGCTTCGGCGTCCGCCAGTTTCTGCCGCGAATCGGCCTCGCCCGCGGCCTCGATGCGCCGCGCCTGGGCTCTGCCCTCGGCCGTGCGTATGCGCGACTGTTTCTCGGCTTCGGCTTCGAGCTGGCGCTGCTCTATCTGCTTTTGCTTGAAGGGCAGCACATGTTTCATGGCTTCCTCCTGCGCCCTGGCCGCGATCACCTGTTCGCTGGCGGCGGCCTGCGCATTGGTCTCGCGACGCACTTTTTCGGCCATCGCGTCCAGCTCGGTTTCCTTGACGCGCTTTTCCTTCAGGGCCAGGGTGTAGCGCATTTTTTCGGTCGCGAGCTCCTCGGCCAGCAGCTTGTCCATGCCCTGGCGGTAGTCGGCGGGCAGGTCCACCTTGCCCATCTGCACGCCGCGCAGCAGGATGCCGTCGGCCGCGAGCTTGGGTTTGAGTTCGGCTTCGATGAGCTGCTGGATCTCGGCGCGCTTGCTCGAGAAAATTTCCCGCACGGTGTAGCGGGTGAAGGTCTTGTAGATCACGCCCTGCACGGCGGGCTGCACGATTTGGCCGGCGATGTCGTCGGGCAGGTTTTTCGACAGCGCGTTGACCTTGGCCGGGTCCAGCGCATAACGCACCGTGAGGTCCACGCCCAGCGACATGCCTTCCACCGACTGGAAGGGCGAGGGGCCGTCGGCGCGGCTGCTGCCCTCGGGGCGGTAGACCTGGTCGCGCAGCGAGAAGGTGCGCAGCTCGTGCAGGCCGGGCAGCAGCAGCAGCGAGCCTTCGCGGAACTCGTCGACCCCGCCGGTCAGCTGGTTGGTGCGTATGGCCACGTCGCCGCGCGCCACGGATTCCAGCGGCGGGTGTACCCACAGCAGGTAGCCGGCCGCGGCCGCCGCGGCGGTGGCGATCATCAGGCTGCGGGCGCCGGCGGCGCGGCGCACGCCCGTGGCGGCGATGCGGCGGGTGCTGTGCACCCCCCTGGAAAAGATGGCGCGTATGCGCAGGGCGATGCGGCTAAAACGTGGGTTCATGACGGGCTCCTCCGGTCTGGTTTGGCGAGAGGCGCGGGCTGCGTTCTCTCTGGCCTCCATTGTTCGAAGCGGGCCCGGAGCATTCAATGCGCTTGCGCGGTGTCTTTGCGCGCCTGGGCGGCGGCATTCATCCGCCAACGGAAGAAACACTCACACGGCCGGGGCCGGCCCGCGCCCATAATCAGGCCACCCCTTTACTTCGCACGCCCCATGACCAAAATTGCCGTCATCGAAGACGATTTGCCCATGAGCAACCAGCTCAGGGGCTGGATTGAATCGGCCCGGCCGGGCATACAGGTCGACCAGTGGTTCAGCCGCGACGACGCCGAAGCCGCCATCGCCCGCGAGGGTTACGACGCTGTGGTGCTGGACATCGAACTGGGGCGCGAACGCCATGCCGGCGTGGCCATCATCAACGCCATCAACAAGCAGCGGCAGGGCACGCCGGTGCTGGTGGTCTCGGCCATGCCGGCCGCCATCTACCGCAGCATCATGAAAGCCCTGGACGCCTGGGACTACCTGCAAAAAACCACGTTTGAGGAAGCCGACTTCATCGAAACCTTCCTGGACATCCTGCGCAGCGCCAAGGCAAACCCCGCGGGCAAGGCGCCCGCTGCGGACGGCCAGGAACTGCAGCTGGACCCGCTGCGCCAGAACACCGCCATCTGGCGCGGCCAGCGCGTGAACCTGCCGCTGACGGCGCAGCGCATCCTGGCGGCCCTGCATGCGCGCCGGGGCGAGGTGGTCAGCTATGAAGACCTCTACCAGGTGGTCAAAAGCGGCCGCAACCGCGACAACATCCGCAAGCACGTGAGCACCATACGCGACGCCTTCAAGGAAATCGACGCGGCCTTCGAGGGCATTGAAAACGTGCCCATGCGAGGCTTTCGCTGGGCCGAGGCCGATACCGCGCCGCGCGGCAAGGGCCGGGCGTGAAGCTGCCGGCGGGGCTGGACGTCGAGCGCCTGCTGCCGGCGCGCGTGCCCTTTGGCCTGCGGGTGTTCTTTCGCGGCGCTTTTTTTCTGCTGGGGCTGGCCACCATCGCACTGGCCGTCGCCGTGCTGCAGGATGAAAAAGAGCGCAGCTACCGCAACTACCAGGACGGCTTTCGCAAGAACCAGGCGCAGATCGCGGCCAAGCTGCGCCATCCCACGGGCCAGCTGGTGCTGCTCAACCCCACCGCCTACGACCATGAGGTCACGCCGCTGCGCCCGCTGGTGCTGCCGTTTTCGGCCCTCGATTTTGACGATCGCAACAAGGCCCAGCAGGCGGTGGAGATGGCCGGCTGCCTGGTGCAATACCCCGATGCGGCCTCGATGTGCGTGGCCGTGGGCAACAACCCTTTTGCCGGCGGTTTTCTCTACGCCGTCGGCAGCTTCAACAGCGGACCGCTGGTCTCGCACAGTTCGGGCACGCTGGACTTGAGCCTGGCGCACCGCGCCCGCATCACGGTCGACATGCGCGGCCAGCGCTACCGCTGGATCGCGCCTTTCCAGGCCATGCAGGCCGTCGATGAGGGCCGCAACGCCTCGCCTTTTGCCAACACCCGGGGGCGGCTGGTGGGCTTTGCCGACGACGGCCCGATCACGCCGGCCAGCCGGCCGGTGCGCGATTTCCGCGGCTGGCTCTGGCAGGACGGCCGCTGCGTGGACGGCGCGCCGGCGGCGGACCCGGATTGCGCGCGGCGCGCCTTTGTCAGCGTGCGCCTGCCGGTGGAGCTGTTTCGCGAGGCGCTGTTTGCCAAGGGCCCGGCCGGCATCGTCTGGCCGCCGGCCGACCTGGACCAGATCAAGGTGCAAGTGGAAATGCTGGCCCCCGGCGAGGGCAAGCCGCTGTTCGACAGCAATGCCGCGGGCGCCACCGCGCCTTTTTCCTGGGCCGAGCTGAGCCCCCTGCTGCTGCCCGGCGAAAAGCTGCGCATACGCAAGCTGGGCGCGGGCGGCACCGGCAAGGACATCGTGGCGCTGTCCGGCGCCGAGGCCGCGGAGCGCGCCTCGCCGCTGATCGCCTGGCTGATCCGCCGGCTGCAGGTGGAGGGCTACGACGCGCCCGTCACCAGCACCGACATCATCAGCACGCCGCTGGGCCGCTATGAACTCACGCTGACCGGCGACATCCGCACGGTCAACAAGGCCCTCACGGCCGTGGCCACCCGCGTGTCCTGGTTTGTGGGCGGTATGCTGCTGGCGATCTTTGTGACCTGGCTGGCGATCGAGCTGCGCATCATCCACCGCATCACCGAGCTGACCCGCCGCGCCGCCACCGTCTCCAAGGGCGTGCGCGCCAGCGACGGCCTGGCGGCGGTGGACCTGGCCGACCTGCGCGGCGGCGATGAGCTGGGCGTGCTGGCCGGCGGCCTGCAGGATTTGCTGCAGCGCGTGAATGAGGACGTGCGGCGCGAGCAGATACGCGTGGCCCAGGAAAAAGACACCTGGCATGCGGTGGGCCATGAAATCATGTCGCCGCTGCAGTCGCTCATGGTGCTGCACGGCAGCGCCGACGACCCGGCGCACCGCTACATCAGCCGAATGCAGCAGGCGGTGCGTGTGCTTTATGGCAGCGCCTCGCCCAGCGAGGCGTTTGAGTCCACCGCGCTCAATGTGCAGACCCTGGACGCCAATGAATTCCTGAGCCACGTGGCGCGCAACGCGGCGGCGGCGGGCATTCCCGGCGTGGCTTTTGAGCCCCTGGCCCAGCCGGTCACGGTGCGCGCTGACGAATATTCGCTGGAAGACGTGGTCTCGCATGTGCTGCGCAATGCCGAGCGTTACCGCCGGCCCGGCAGCCTGATCCGCATCACGCTGTCGCTGCAGGCGCGGGAAGGCGCCACGGCGCCCGAAGCGTTGATCGCCATCAGCAACCTGGGCCCGCGGATAGACGCCGGCATGCTGGACAAGATTTTTGAATACGGCGTGTCCGACCTGCCCGACACCGATGCCGGCGCACCGGGCCAGCGCGGCCAGGGCCTGTTTGTCGCCAAGACCTATATGGCCAAGATGGGCGGCACCATCAGCGCGCGCAACCTGGATGATGGCGTTTGCCTCGAATTGCGCCTGCAGTGCGCGGCCGGCGCCTGATTCCATTGCCAAATCGGCGCGAGAGTAGGCGCGCCGCCGCAGACAGTGCTACAGCACGGCAAGGCGGCGCAACGACCTATCGCGTTGATTTGGCAATGGAATAAAGTCAAAAGCCCCCAGCGAGCGGTAACTTGCTGGAGGCCTTGTCTTGCCAGCCGGACCGGTAAGTCCGCTGCCATGGAAGAAAGTATCGCCGGGACGGGGCCGAATAATTTGCTTGATTTGCTGCCGGATTTGCCGGATACAGATAAAAAATCTGCAAATTCCTAAAAATCAGATAAATTAGCTGAATGGATACTTTGGACCGGAAAATCCTTCAGGTTTTGCAGGCCGATGCGCGCACCAGCCTGCAAGACATTGGCCAGGCCGTGGGCCTGAGCCCCTCGCCCTGCTGGGGCCGCATCAAGAAGATGGAGGAAGCCGGCGTGATCGAGGGATACACCGTGCGCCTCAATGCGCAGGCCCTGGGCCTGGGCGACACGGTGATGGTGCAGGTCACGCTGGACAGCCATTCCGACAACACACTCGAAAAATTCGGTGAAACCCTGGCCGCGATTCCCGAGGTGGTCGAGGCTTACCTGGTGTCCGGCGAATACGACTATTTGCTGCGCATCGCGGTGCATGACACCAAGGACTATGAGCGCCTGCTGCGCGAGCGGCTCTACAAGATCAAGGGCATACGCCACAGCAAGTCCAGCTTTGTGCTGCGCACCCTCAAGAAGGCCGACCTGCCGCTGCTGCCGGGCTGAGCGGCTCAGGGCGGCAGCACCATGTCCGCCGTGCCCGGCCGCATCCAGCGCGGGTACTCGCGCGAGGTGTCTATGCAGCCGCCCGACTGGTAGACGCCCTTGGGCTCGCGCATGCGCAGCATCAGCTCCAGGATGCGCGCGGTCTCGGCCGGGTCTGCGCTGGAGGCCTTGACGCCGGCTTCGACAATGCTTTCGTTGATACGCAGCTCGCCGGCTTCGTCGGTATAGGTGGCATGCCGCCAGTGGAACAGCTCCAGGCATTTGGCCGTCAGGGTGTAGGGCTGCTCGCGCTTCCAGAAGTTGGTGAACAGGCCGTTGCCGATGTAAAACACCCAGGAGCCTTCGTAACCTGAGACGTCCGAGGAGTGCTCATCGGGGTTGCGGAACCACAGGCGGTCGCCGGGCACGTAATATTTGGGCGGCAGCGGCTGCTCCATGGAGCCGTATTCGCGCAGGAACACGTCGTGGAATTTTCCCGACATGATGGCGCGCCGCTCCCAGCGCTGCTGCAGGCCGGCCAGCAGGGCCGGGTTGCAGGCCTCCAGCTCCTGCGCGATGGCCAGCAGGATCACATACTCGGTCGCGCGGTAGCACGAGAAGGAATACAGCTTGCCGGAGGCCTCGGGCTGGGTGGCTTTTTGCAAAGCGGGGATCAAAGCATGGCCGGGCCGCACGGTAAAACCGTCGTCCTCGGAGTAAGTCCAGCAGTCCTCGGGCCGGTTGACCTCGGTGGTGTGGAATTCCAGCGCTGTCTTGCGCGCGGCGACCACGATGTTGCGGCGCACGCGCAGCGCCGAGGCCAGCTCTTCATGGCTGGGAAACTCGAAGGCAACCGGGCTCAGCAGCATGGCCAGCAGGATTTCGCGCTCCAGGTCCTCGCTGTTATTGACGGTGTCGAGCTGCAGGTTTTCGGCCAGGCCCAGGGTGTCCAGGCCCGGCGCCCATTTTTGGGCCAGGCCGGCCCTGAGGCGAAAGCGCCGGCCCGCGGCGGCGCCTTCGCGCGCAGGGAGTTCCTCGGTCTCCACGGCGTCCTGCAGGCCCAGCTGCTCGAGCTGCACCAGGAAGCGGTAGCTGGACGCCGCCAGCGCATCGGCCGTGCCGGCGTGAAGGTGTATGCCCGCGACGGCGAGGCTGGGAGTGGGGCTGAGGGCTGCGCTCATGTGCCGAAGAGTATCTTTGCTTGGCGCGATCCCGGCAATGGTAAAAACACCACGCGGCCTCTTGCGGCCCTTGCGCCAAAAGCGGTTCAGGCGTAAGTGATCCAGCTTGCGTGTTCGGGCGCGTCCAGGTGCGGCAAGGTGTTGTAAGTCACCAGCATGTGGCGCTTGGGTGTGAAGGCGAACTCGGTGAGTGAGCAGTTGCGTATGCGCAGGTTGAGCTCTATGGTGGTTTCCGGGCTGGTGCCCAGTACATGGCCCACGGCCGTCGAAATCGGCCCGCCGCTGGAGACCAGCAGCACATTGCCACTGTGCGTGCTGCGGATGTGGTCCAGCACGTCGGTGACGCCGGCGACGAATTCGGTATAGCTGGGCATACCCCTGGGGCTGACGACGCCGGCCATCCATTGCGTCAGGCCGTCGCGCAGCAGGCGGAAATGGCCGCGGTATTGCTCGGGTGTGGTGGGTTTTTCGAGCTTGTGCGGGTGTATCGCGCCTATGACGGCATGGCTGTCGTATTCATTGAGCCCGGGCCGCTGCTCGGCCTGCATGTCAATTCCCATGCCCTCGCAGATGCCGGCAAAGGTGTTGATCTGGCGCCGCAGCGTGCCGGTGAAGGCCGCGTCAAAGGCGATGCCCTTGTACTTGAAGTATTCCCCCAGACGAATACTTTGCTGGCGCCCCATGGGGCTGAGCACGTCGTAGTCGTCTTCGCCAAACGAGGCCTGGCCGTGGCGCACGAGGTAGAGGGTTCCCATGGGCGGATTGTGGCGGCCGCGGGCGGCCGCCCCAGTCCCGCGTGCGACGGCTTAGACGGCAGCTAGCACTTTGGCGACAGTCGCCGTGTCCACATTGCCGCCGCTTAGCGAAATGCCCACGACCTGGCCCTTTAATTGCGCACGCTCCTGCATCGCGGCGGCAAAACTCGCCGCGCCCGCGCCTTCGGCCACGTTGTGGGTGTCGGCGTACAGCTCGCGCATGGCCTGGGCGACTTCGTCGTCCGTCACCTTCACGATGTGGTCCAGCTGCGGCAGCAGGATGGCCAGCGCATCGGCATCGGCGACGCGGCAGGCCATGCCGTCGGCCAGCTGGGTGGTCACGGGCGCTTCCACCACGCGGCCGGCGGCCAGCGAGTCGGCATAGGTGGTGGCATGCGCGCTCACCACGCCGACGATGCGCAGCTTGCGGCCCAGCGCCAGCTTGGCGGCAATCGCCGAACACGCGCCGGAGCCCTGGCCGATCGGCACATAGACCACGTCCAGCTGCGGCACGGCCAGCATGAATTCCCACCAGTAGGTGCTGACGCCGCGCAGCAGGTCGGCATGGAAGCTGGGCACCATGTGGGCGCCGCGTTCGGCGGCCAGCGCGATGGCGAATTCGCGGCTTGCCTGGAAGTCCTCGCCGTGTTCGATCAGCGTCACGCCCAGCGCGCGCATGGCGGCGTTTTTCTCGGTCGAGTTGCCGTGCGGAACCACAATGGTGCAGGCCACGCCGTGGGCGCGCGCCGCCCAGCCTATGCTCTGGCCGTGGTTGCCGCGCGTGGCGCTGACGACCTGCGCGGGCAGCTCGCCGCGCCGCTGCAGCGCCTCGAAGTAGGTGAGCCCGCCGCGCAGCTTGAAGGCGCCGACCGGCGTGTGGTTCTCGTGCTTGATCCAGCAGTCGGTACCCAGGCGCTGGCTGGACAGGCCCCAGCGGTATTGCGGCGTGGCCTGGAATTCACGGTAGACGACGCGGGCTGCGTCTTCGATCTCGCGCAGCGAGGGCAGCAGCTTGCCGGTGCTTTCCAGCCCGGGTGCCCGATCCAGCACGGCGCTCATGCGGCCGCCCGTTTTTCGGTCAGCAGGCGCAGCGCCAGCAGGCCCAGCACCGTGCCCATCACATAGCGTTGCACGCGCATCCAGCTGATGTTGCGGTTGAGGAAACCGGCAATCGCCGCGGCAAAGCAGATCAGCACGGTGTTCACGCTGGTGCTGACGCTGATCTGCACCGCGCCCAGCGTCAGGCTTTGCAGCAGCAGGTTGCCGCGCTCGGGATGCAGGAACTGCGGGAAGAAGGAGAGGTAAAACATCGCGACCTTGGGGTTGAGCAGGTTGGTCATAAAGCCCATGAGGAACAGCGTGCGCGGCGGGTCGTGCGGCAACTCGCGTGTCTCAAAAGGTGCGAGGCCGCCCGGCTTGACGGCCTGCCAGGCCAGCCACAGCAGATAGGCCGCGCCCGCGACCTTGATCGCGTCAAAAGCCACCGGCACGGCCAGCAACAGCGCCGTGAGGCCGAAGGAGGCGGCCAGCAGGTGCACCACAAAACCCAGGGCCACGCCGCTCAGCGACACCAGGCCGGCGCCGCGACCCTGGCACAGCGTGCGCGAGATGCAATAAATCATGTTGGGCCCGGGCGTGATCACCAGCACAAAGGCGGCGAGGGCAAACCAGGCGAGTTCTGTGGTGTTGAACATGGTTCAGATTCCTTTGGATTCAAGCGTGACAAGGCCGCGCGGCGTCTGCAGCGTGGCGATCAGGTTGGGCGGGCCCTGTGACAGGCCCACGCCGGCCAGGCCTATGGCCTCGTAGCCGGCGCGCAGCGCGTCGGGCCGCGGATGGCTGGCGTGCAGCGACTGCAGCGTGATGCCCGAGGGCGCCATGCTTTGGCTGGGATGGGCCTCACCCCACTGGATCAGCGTGGGCAGCGCGCCGTAGAACAGGCGCTGGCCGTCCTCGCGCACCGTGATCTTCCAGGACAGCAGGCCTTGCGGCGTCATGCGCGAAGCCTCCAGCAGCTCGCCGCGGTCCAGCCCCAGGCGCGCCAGCGCGCGCGCGCCGCCCTGCGCCCGGGCGGTGGAGGCCGCGAAGTGCGCGAGCTGCGGCCCGCCTTTGCTGAGCTGCAGTTGCAGCTCCAGGTCGTCCAGGTCAAACCAGCGCCTGGCCGGGGCCGGGCGCGTGCAGGGCTTGCCCGGCTGGATCGCGATGATTTCAAAATAAGCCGTGGGAAAGGCCGGCGAGGCGATGCTGAAGAGCCGGTTGTGCGTGCCCATCAGCACATGCTCGCCGCCCGGCCCGGGCGTGATGCCCAGCACGCGCTCGCACCACTGCACGCCTTGCTCCAGGCTGGCCGCCACCACCACCAGGTGGTCGACCTGCGAGGCCAGCGGGGAGGATGCGGTGGCGGTTTCCATGGTGTTGGCAGGCCTTAAAGCGTGACGCTTCCGTCCACGCAGCTCACCGACTCGCCGCCGACCCAGACCTGGCCGTCCGCGTCGCGCTCCAGGTGCACCTGGCCCGCACGGCCCAGGCACACGCCTTGCGAGGCGGTGTAGCGCTCGGGCGCATGGCCTTCGGCGATCAGCCATTGCGCCAGGCTGGCGTTGAGGCTGCCGGTGACCGGGTCTTCGTCGACGCCTATGGGTGAAGCAAAGGCCCGCACCTCAAAGTCGGGCGCAAAAGAGGGCTGGGACGCCGCAAAAGCCCTGGCCTCGCGGTTGGCGCGCGCAATCAGCGGCGCGGCGTCTTCATGCGGGTAGCGCGCGACGACCCCAACCTTGGTGCCCAGCTTGGCCAGCGCCCTGTGGTCGGGCGCCAGGCTCAGCACGGTCTCGGGGCTGTCCAGCAGCAGGCCCAGCCAGAGCGGGCCGTTGTCCAGGCATTGCGCGGCCAGCACCTGGCTGGCCTTGAGCCCCAGCGCCGTGGCCACCTGGGCCAGCACCGTGGGGCTGGGCGCCGAGCGCTTGAGCGCCGGCGCGGCGAAGGCCAGGCGTTTTGTGCCCGGCTCGCGGCGGATCTTGACCAGGCCCACCTTGCATTCCTGCACGATGAAGTCTTTGGAGCGCGGCTGCCCGCCGGCCTCCAGCCAGCTGTGGCAACTGCCCAGCGTGGGGTGGCCGGCAAAGGGCAGCTCGCCGCCCGGCGTGAAGATGCGCACGCGGTAATCGGCCGCGGCGTCCGTGGGCGGCAGCAGGAAGGTTGTTTCCGACAGGTTGGTCCATTTGGCAAAACGCTGCATGGCGGCATCGTCCAGGCCGCTACCGTCCAGTACCACGGCCAGGGGATTGCCGTAGTAAGGGCTGGGGGTGAATACGTCGACTTGCTTGAATGCGCGCTGCTTCATGGGGGCTCTCGGTTTTCCAGGTGGTTTTTAAAAGTTATGACAAGGGAAGGTCCAGCACGCCGCGCGAGGCGGGACGCGCCAGCAGGTTTTGGTACCAGCGGTCCAGGTGGGGCCGCGCGGGCCGTGGCTGCGGCAGGCCGAACCAGCGGTGCATTTCACAGCCCAGCGGGATGTCAGCCATGCCGAATTGCTCGCCGCCTATATAGGCGTGCTCGGCCAGGTGCGCATCGAGCAGCGCCAGCAGCGGCTCGGTGGCGGCCACCGATTGCGCGATCAGCGCGGCATTGCGCTGCTCGGCCGGCGTGCGTATCAGCTGTACAAACGCCACGCGGCCGGCCGGGTTGAAGGTGGTCTGCTGCCAGTCCATCCATTGCTCGGCGGCAAAACGCTGCGGCAGCGCCGTGGGATAGAAGTTGCCCGGCGAGTATTTGGCGCAGAGGTAGCGCACGATGACGTTGGACTCCCAGACGAGGACCTCGCCGTCTTCCATCAGCGGCACCAGCGCATTCGGGTTCTTGCGGCGGTAGTCGGCGTCCTTGACGATGCCGAACTGGCCGCCGGCATCGGTGCGCTGCAGGGTCAGGCCCAGTTCCTGCGCGGCCCAGACGACTTTGCGCACATTGATGGAGCTGATGCGCCCCCAGAGATGAAGCATGTCAGATTCCTTTGGAAGGTCGGTCGAGAAACAGCAGCCTGAGCGCGAGCCCGGCCATGGTCAAAGCCAGCAGGCCGCGCTGGAATTTCGCGGCGCCGGGCCGCGCCTGCAGGCGGCGGCCTATCTGGCCGCTGAAGGCGCCCAGCATGGTGTTGAAAACCAGCGCCAGCGCAGACAGCAGCACGCCCAGCACCAGCAGCTGCAAGGTCACGTGGCCGCGCGCCGGGTTCACGAACTGCGGCAGGAAAACCATGAAGAACAGCAGCGCCTTCGGGTTCACCAGGTTGTTGAGCCAGGCCATGCGCACAATGCGCGCGAAACCGGCGGGCGGGGCCGGCGCCTTGTCGCCGCGCGCGCCGGCCGGCCGCAAGGCCTGCCAGGCCAGCCACAGCAGGTAGAGCGCGCCGGCATAGCGCAGCACGTCGAAGGAGGGGGGCCAGGCCGCGACCAGCGCGGTCACGCCCGTCGCGGCGCACAGCGTGTGCACCAGGTCGGCCGCCGAGATGCCGATGGCCGCCGCGAAGCCGCCGCGCACGCCGTGCGCCAGCCCGTGCGAGAGCACAAACGCCATGTTGGGGCCGGGCGAGATGAAAAGCGCCAGCACCGCCAGCACGAACAGCGACAGCGTGCCCGTGTCCATCATGCGGCCGCGTGCAGTTCAGGCAGGCCCGTGGGCAGTTGTTCGCGGATGGCCGCGGCCAGCGCGGCGATGCCGATGTTGATCTGCTCGACGCTGGAGGTCACAAAGGACAGGCGCAGCGTGCGGGCGTCGGCATGGTCGGCGTAAAAGGCCCAGCCGGGCACAAAAGCCACGTTGCGCTCCACGGCCTTGGGCAACAGGTCGATGGCGTTCATGCCCTCGGGCAGGCGCACCCACAAAAACATGCCGCCGGCCGGCGTGTTCCAGCTCACGCCTTCGGGCATGTCGCGCGTCATCGCGGCCAGCATGGCGTCGCGCTGCGATTTGTAGAGCGCGCGTATGGTCGGCACGTGGCGCTCCAGGAAGTTGTTCTTCATGGTCTCGACCACCATGCGCTGGTTAAAGCCCGGCGTGTGCAGGTCGGCGGCCTGCTTGGCCTGCAGCAGCTTGGGGTAGAGCGACTTGGGCGCGACCATGAAGCCCAGGCGCAGGCCGGGTGCCAGGATCTTGGAGAAGGAGCCCATGTAGACGCAGCCCTCGGGATTGCGCGCCGTCAGCGGCAGCGGCGGCGGCGTGTCGAACCACAGGTCGCCGTAGGGGTTGTCCTCGACGATGGGCAGGCCCAGGCGCGCGGCCTCCGCGCTCAGCGCGGCGCGGCGCGCCTCGCTCATGGTGCGGCCGGTCGGGTTCTGGAAGTTGGGCAGCACATAAAAGAAACGCGCGCCGGCGGCCTTGCTGGCGAGATCGGCGATGTCCACGCCTTCCTCGTCGCTGGCCACGCCCACGACCTCGGGCTCCATGGGCGTGAAGGCCTGCAGCGCGCCCAGGTAGGTGGGCGTTTCCACCAGCACGCGGCTGCCGGCGTCTATCAGTATCTTGGCGATGAGGTCCAGGCCCTGCTGCGAGCCGGTGGTGATCAAGACCTGCGCCGGGTCGACCTCCCAGGGCAGCATGGCGGCCACCATTTCGCGCAGCGGCGCATAGCCTTCGCTGGCCGCGTACTGCAGCGCCGCATGGCCGTCCTCGCGCAGCACCTTGTCGCAGGCCTCGCGGAAGGCGGCGACGGGGAAGGTCTTGGGCGAGGGCAGGCCGCCGGCGAAGCTGATGATGCCGGGCTTCTCGGTGACCTTGAGGATCTCGCGGATCACCGAGGGGTTCATCTTGTGGGCGCGTTGCGCCTGGGTCCATGTCATGTCGCTCATCTCACTCTCCTCCTTGGGGGCCGCCTCGGGCGGCCCGGCTCACACAAATGGTTGAAAAATTCAGGGTCCCATGGCATAGGGCCATGGCGCATGATCGCAGCCTGGCGGTTTTGCGCAAGAGACAGTTCATACGGTACGGCCGCTCAATCCACCACAAACAGCGTGGCGCCCAGCGGCGAGGTCGAGCGGTGCGCTTCGGCCTGGTCGGCGACCTGGTAGCTCATGCCGGGCTCCAGCGTGAAGCGGCGGCCGTCCTCGAGTTCGGTATGCAGCTGGCCCTGCAGGCACAGCAGGATGTGGCCTTTTTTGCACCAGTGGTCGGACACATAGCCCGGCGTGTACTCGACCATGCGCACGCGCACATCACCGAACTTCTGCGTGCGCCAGAAGGCCTTGCCTTCCAGGGCCGAATGTTCGGTGCGGTCCACGGCGGACCAGTCGGTGGTGCCGAAAGGGATGTTGGCGATGTTCATGCGGCAACTCCCTGGCCGCGGCCCCGCTGGTTGGGCGTGATGTGTTCGATCTTGCCGTCGCCATAGGAGCGCAGCACCTGCGAGATGACGATGTGAAAGCCCTTGTACCACGGGGTGTACTGGCGTTTGGCTTCCAGGTGCTTGGGGTGGGCCGAGAAGGCGCGCAGCGCCTCCTGGTTGTCCCAGAAGTAGGTTGCGTTGCTGCGCGTGCCGTCAGGCGAGCGCCAGGTTTCCGCGCCCAGGTAGCCCGGGGTGGCGTGGGCGGCTTCCTCGATCAGCGCGTCCAGTGCGTGGAAACGCTCGTCATAGGTGCCGGGTTCGAAGATAAAAGAGGCGCAGTACATCAGGTCTTCCTCGGGTGCAGCAATGAAGGGGGCATGGCGGCCGGCTGGTGCACCGGCATTTTTTTGCCGATGAACACGGTGGCGATCACCGCCAGGCCGAAGCCCACGGTCACCGCGTCCAGGCTTTCGCCCAGCAAGGGCACCGCGAACAGCATGGACAAAAACGGCTGCAGCAGCTGCACCTGGCTCACGCGCACCGTCCCGCCCAGCGCCAGGCCGCGGTACCAGGCGAAAAAGCCCAGCCACATCGAAAACACCGCGACATAGCCAAAGCCCCACCAGGCAGACGCCTTGATGGCGCCGGCCGGCCAGCTGATGGCGGCCAGCGGCAAGGTCAGCGGCAGGGACAGCAGCAGCGCCCAGCAGATCACATGCTCGGCCTGCATGCGCTGCGACAACCTGGCGCCGTAGCCGTAACCCACGGCGGCGCACAGCACGGCGGCCAGCAGCAGCAAGTCCGCCGCGCTGATGGACAGGCCGCCGCTGCCTGATCGCAAGAGGGCAAAAGCCACCACCAGCGCGCTGCCCAGGGCGGCGCACAGCCAGAAGCCGGCAGACGGCCGCTGGCGGTGCAGCAAGGCGCCCACGGCGGCGGTCGCCAACGGCAGGGCGCCGATGATCACGGCGGCATGCACGGCCTCCACATAACGCATGGCCATCGAGGTGAAGAGCGGAAAGCCGAAGACCACACCGCCCGCCGTGGCGGCCAGCGGCCACCAGTCCTCGCGCTTGGGAAGGGGCGCGCGCGTGGCCAACAGGAACACCGCCGACAGGCCCGCCGCCACCACGGCGCGGCCCAGCGCGATGAAGATGCCCGACATCTGCGGCGCGTCGGGCGTGCCCACGGCCAGCCGTGTCATGGGCAGCGTGACGGAAAAGATCACGGTGCCCAGCAGGCCCAGCCACAGGCCTTTGCTGATGTGCGCGTGGGGGCTCATATAAAGAGCATCCAGATCGCGGTGGCCACCAGCACCGCCGCCATGGCGTGGTTGAACCAGCGCAGCCGCAGGCCGCTGCCGGCCGGGCCGGACAGCCAGTCGCGCAGCAGCGAGCCGGCCAGCGCATACACCATGTTGCTCACAAAGGCATACGCCAGCATCACCGGCAGCACGATGGCCAGGCGCAGGGCGGGCGCCTCGCGGCCGGCGATCCAGCCGCTGACGATGGCCAGCGCCAGCATCCAGGCCTTGATGTTGACGAACTGCAGCGCCGCGCCCTGCCAGAAGGTGACGTTCAGCCGGGAGGCGTCGGCTTGGCTGAGCTGGCGCGATTGGGAAACCTTGAAGGCCAGCCACAGCAGGTAGGCCACGCCGCCGATCTTGACGGCCCAGCTCAGCAGCGGCACCGCCAGCACCAGCGCGCCCAGGCCCAGCGCGCAGACCAGCAGCAGCGCGCCCCAGCCCACGGGCACGGCGCAGACAAACGGCAGCGCGCGGCGGAAACCGTGGTTGGCGCCCAGCGCGGTGGACAGCGTGGTGTTGGGCCCGGGCGAAAAACTCATCGCCGTGGCCAGCACCAGTAAAGCCGTAAATTCTTGCCAGTTCATGTTTCCCACTTTATAGTTGAAAGCAATACACCACCAATACAGTTAACGGTACAAATTCCAAAACTGTATTGGTCAAATAATCAGCACACCATGCCCTGCCGAGGGCGGTGAACAGGAAAAAGGCCGCGCCATGTTGATGAAAGCCGCTTCACAGTCCCTGACCGAACAGCTCTCGGCGCGTTTTGCCGAGCGCATACGCAGCCGCCTGCTGGCGCCGGGCGCGCGCCTGCCTTCGGTGCGGCTGTGCGCCGAGCAGCAGGGCGTGAGCGTGTCCACCGTGGTGGCCGCGTATGACCAGCTGCTGGCGCAAGGCCTGGTGGTGGCGCGCAAGAACCGCGGTTTTTTTGTGCGCGATGCCTCGCTCAACGCGGCCTCGGTGCCCGTCGCCAAAGCGCCGGCGGCGAACCCCGGAAAACACGGGCCGGTGCAAGCGGCCGACCTGGCGCCGCTGGGCACCTGGAGCACCGCCAGCTGGATCGCCACACGCCAGGCGCCGGTCGACGCCACCGCGCTGATACGCGGCATGTTCCACAAGGTCAGCAACAAGCCGCAGCCCGGCATGGGCGTGTTCCCGCCCGACTGGCTGGAAACCACCTTCATGCCCGCGGCCGTGCGCAAGGTCACCAGTGTCAGCGCGCTGCGGGATTTTTCGCTGCAGTACGGCGAGCCCATGGGCGACAGCGGCCTGCGCCGCGCGCTGTCGCAGAAACTGAGCGCGCTCAATGTGCATGCCGTTCCCGAGCAGATCATCACCACCGTGGGCGCCACGCATGCGCTGGACATCGTGAGCCGCACGCTGCTGCGCGCCGGCGACTGCGTGATGGTGGAGGAGCCCGGCTGGGCCGTGGAGTTCGCCCGGCTGGACGCTTTGGGCATGCGCATACTGCCGGTGCCGCGCCGCGCCGACGGCCCCGACCTGGAGGTGATGGCGCAGTACTGCGAGATCCACCAGCCCAAGCTGTTTGTCAGCGTCAGCGTGTTCCACAACCCCACCGGCTACTGCCTCACGCCCGGCAGCGCGCACCGCGTGCTGCAGCTGGCGATGCAGCACAACTTCCACATTGTTGAAGACGACACCTACAGCCACCTGGCGCCCGAACACGCGACCCGGCTGTGCTCGCTGGACGGCCTGCAGCGCACGATTTACGTCAGCGGTTTCGCCAAAATCCTCGCGCCGGGCTGGCGCGTCGGCTTCATGGCCGCGCCGCCCGACCTGGTCGAGCGCCTGCTGGACACCAAGCTGCTGGCCACGCTGACCACGCCGGCCCTGCTGGAAAAAGCGCTGGCCTGGTGCATAGACCAGGGCCAGCTGCGCCGCCATGCCGAGCGCATACGAACCCGGCTCGATGCGGCACGCGCCCGCAGCGTCAAGCTGGCGATCGCCCACGGCTGCAGCTTCGCAACCGAGCCCGCCGGCCTGTTCGGGTGGGTGGACACCGGCGTCGACACCGACGCGCTGGCCCAGCGCATGCTCGACGAGGGCTATTTGATCGCCCCGGGAGCGCTGTTCCACGCGGTGCGGGCACCCAGCACGCTGATGCGGATCAATTTTGCGACCACGCAGGAGGCGGCGTTCTGGAAGGTGTTTGCGCGGTTGAGAGATGCGGTGAAGTAGCCGGGTCTTGCTCCGGCCTTGCGCGCTCTCCCTCCTCCCTCCTCTTCTTAGTTCCGCTGGCCGGGTCTCGCCCCGGCGGGCGAGGCACTTTTCTTTGCTTCGCCAAAGAAAAGTACCCAAAAGAAAGGCGACCCGCAGTCTGGGTCCCTCCGCTGCGCTACGGGCAACCTGCGGTGCTCGACTACGGCGGGGTCTCGCGCAAACTCGCCTTCGGCTCAAACAAGCGCGATCCCTGATCCGCCTACGTCTGCGCTCCTCGGCCCAGCCAGGACGGGGCAATCGGGAGCGGGAACCAATACCAACAAGGACACGCCATGGCGTGTCCTTGTTTTTTTCAGGTATTCGGGTTTCTGTCTTCGGCTGTTTGGTATTCCTGTCCCCACCCCCTTGTGTATGCGCCGAGGAGCGGAGGGCCAGACGGATCAGGGCTGGCGTTGTCTGAGCGAAGCGCAGCGTAGCGAGTTTAGCCAGACCCCGGCTGGACCGAGCACCGCAGGTTGCCCGTAGCGAAGCGAAGGGACGCAGACACCAGGGTCGCCTTTCTTTTGCTTGGCGGTCTCAAGGACCAAGTGCAACACCTGGGGGAATCTGGGCATTGTGCGCGATGCAGTCTTCGAAGAAGGCTTGAGCGGGCGTTTTCCAGTCCAATGTTGCCCGTGGCCTCGTGTTCAGGCTCCAGGCGATCTGGTCGAGCTGGCGCTGGCTGTACACACTCAGGTCTGTGCCCTTTGGTAGGTACTGCCTGATCAGGCCATTGATGTTCTCATTGCGGCCACGTTGCC
>NZ_JBFUJQ010000018.1:0-11697 GCF_056401275.1 Polaromonas sp. P4_F6
TTCCTGCGCGGGCCCCGCCCCTGGCGCTGCTCGCCGCCTTCGCCGCCCGGCGCGCCCGCCTGGGGGCCTGCCGCGACCGCGCGCGGATCGGGGCGGGATTCGGAACGCGTCACGGCATTGGTAAGGGCCCAGATGTCGCGCTCGTCCAGCTCCACAAATGCACCGCGCTTGAGGCCGCGCGGCAGCACCATAGCCCCGTAACGGATACGGATCAGGCGGCTCACGGCGTGGCCGACCGCCTCAAACATGCGCCGCACTTCGCGGTTGCGCCCTTCGGAAATCGTCACCCGGTACCAGCAGTTGGCGCCTTCGCCGCCGCCGGCCTCGATGGAGCCGAACTGGGCAACGCCGTCGTCCAGGGTGACGCCGTCGAGCAGGCGGTTTTTCTCTTCGTTGTTCAGGGCCCCCAGCACGCGGACCGCGTACTCGCGCTCCAGGCCGAAGCGCGGGTGCATCAGCTTGTTGGCGAGCTCGCCGGAGCTGGTCAGCAGCAGCAGGCCTTCGGTATTCAGGTCAAGCCGCCCCACCGACTGCCATTTGCCCTGGAACAGCTTGGGCAGGCGCCGGAAAACCGTCGGGCGGTTCTGCGGATCGTCATGCGTGACGACCTCGCCCGTGGGCTTGTGATAGGCGATCACGCGGGGCGGCGGCGGGTCTATGCGCACGCGGATGGGCTTGCCGTTGACTTTCACGGTGTCGCCGAACTGGATGCGCTGGCCGATGTGGGCCGGCTCGGCATTGACCGAAATCCGCCCTTCCAGGATCAACTGCTCCATCTCCAGGCGCGAACCCAGGCCGGCCTGCGCCAGCACCTTGTGCAGCTTGGGGGTTTCGGGCTGCGGCGACAGCACGCGCTTGGGCGGCGCGAGGGCGACGTCCTCTTCGTCGGCGTCAAACTGCCCGGTCACCACGTCTTCAAAGCGTATCGCGCCGGCGGCGGGGGCGGCGTTGCGTCCCCTGGCAGGCCGCGCGGGCGGCGGCGCATCGGCTTGCACCGGCGTGGTCAGCTCGGGAGCCTCCTGCGCGGGCTGCTCCTGGGGCAGCGTCTTGACCTGGTCTTCACCAGCGGGCATTTCCACGGGTTGCGAGACGGGAGGATCTTGTTGGGTCATTTTTTACATTCGTACGGGGAAATCGACGTCATCCTGCCCGGAAGCCTCGGCATCGCCGTCGCCGGGGGCTTGCGGCTGCGAGGCCTCGGCCGCCGTTTCCACGGGTTCGGGCATTTCAATGTCAGCCGCCTCGGCGCTGCCGGCCGGTTCATCGGCTTCGCCCACGGCGTCCGACTCCGGAGATTCGCTCACGCCGGCTGGACCCTCCGAAAGGTCGGCATCCTGCGCCTGCACGGCAAGCTCCAGGCCTTCCAGCTGTGCCTCGCCGTCCGCCAGCCCGGCCATGCCGAACTCGATCTGCTCAAGCATGGCGGCTGGGGTTGAGGCGTTGCTTTCCATGACGGGAAGCTGGTCCAGCGATTCCACCCCCAGGTCGTCCAGAAATTGCCGGGTGGTCGCATACAGGGCGGGCCGCCCGACGGTCTCGCGGTGGCCTATGACCTCGACCCAGCCGCGATCCTCCAGCTGCTTGAGGATCATGCTGTTGATCGTCACGCCGCGAATGTCTTCCATGTCGCCGCGCGTCACGGGCTGGCGGTAGGCGATGATGGCCAGCGTTTCCAGCGTCGCGCGACTGTAACGCGGCGGTTTTTCCGGGTGCAGCCGGTCCAGGTACTCGCGCATCTGGGGCCGGCTTTGAAAGCGCCAGCCGGTCGCGACGTGCACCAGTTCCACGCCGCGGCCCGACCAGTCGTTCTGCAATTCTTCAAGTACCAGCTTGAGGCTGTCGGCAGTCAGTACCCCGTTGAACAGCACACCCATTTCACGCAGTGGCAGCGGTTGCTGCGCGCAAATAAGTGCTGTTTCGAGGACGCGCTTTGCATCCGTCGTATTCATGATTGTGGTCGTTCCGAAAAAGGGCGGAAAAAAAGGCCGGGAAAACGTGGGTTCGGCGCTTGTTCGCGCATGCATCCATGCGCAATCTCCTGGTCAGGAGCCATGGTGCAGGTAGCTGGAGACTACTGAATTTGATTGTATATCAGGCCCAAACCCGCTATGGCGGCCTGAAGGTCGGCCGGCGGCTCGGCCCGGAACTCCAGGGCCTTGCCCGTGACGGGATGGTTGAAGGCCAGGCGCCAGGCGTGAAGGCCCTGACGGTCCAGGCCCCCGGCGGGCGCTCCGCCATAGAGTTCGTCGGACACCAGCGGATGGCCCAGAAGCGCCATGTGGACCCGGATCTGGTGGGTGCGCCCGGTATGCAGCTTGCACTTGACGAGGCAGTGCTTGCCGGCGTTTTGCAGCAGCGACACCACTGTGGAGGCCGTCTTGCCGGCGTTTTTCTCCAGGTCCACCACCGCCATGCGCAACCGGTTGCGCGGGTCACGGCCTATGGGGGCGTCGACCTGGCGGGTCTTCGCACCCTGCCAGGCGCCATGGGCCAGAGCCACATACTCCCGGCTTACCTCGCGGGCGGCGATCAGGCCGACCAGTTGGTCCATCACCGTTCGCTGGCGGGCGACCACCATCAGGCCGCTGGTGTCCTTGTCAAGGCGGTGGACGATGCCGGCGCGCGGCAGGAACACGGCCTGGGGGTCATGCGCCAGCAGGCCGTTAAGCAGGGTCCCGCTCCAGTTGCCCGGTGCGGGGTGCACCACCAGCCCCGCCGGTTTGTTGACCACCATCAGGTAAGCGTCTTCAAACACGATGTCCAGTGCCATGGCCTCGGGCTTGAAAGCCTGGCTTTGCGGCGTGGGGCGCAACTCGATCAGGAGTTCATCCCCGGCCTTGACTTTGGCCGAGGCCTTGGTCGCCGGCGCACCGGCCAGCTTCACCATGCCGCCTTCGATCAATTGCTGCAGATAAGTGCGCGAGAACTCGGGCACAATGGCGGCCAAAGCGCGGTCAAGCCGGCTGCCGTGGCTCTCAACGGGAACCGTCACCTGCCGCAACTCCATCTCGGCCGCTGTGTCCCCCTCTTCCTGGGCCTCGTCCGGAACGCTTTCGGGCGCAGCAGCGGCCGATATAATCAATTTGCTTTGTTCTGAATCAGTCATCAAGAAGGTCGATTGCAATGTTTTCCACCAAATTATCGGTTGTTCCCAATGCAATGCCGCTTCTTGCAGCCGTTTGCGCCCTGTCCTTCGTGATCGCCGGCTGCTCCAGTACACCTGCCCCCGACAAGACGGCCACCTGGAGCCCCAACAAGATCTACGCCGAAGCCAAGGATGAAGCGAGCTCGGGCGCCTACGACAAGGCGATTCCCCTGTATGAAAAGCTCGAAGGCCGCGCGGCGGGCACCCCGCTGGCCCAGCAGGCCCAGCTTGAAAAAGCCTATGCCCAGTACAAGGGCGGCGAGCAGGCCCAGGCCATCGCGACGCTAGACCGCTTCATGAAGCTGCATCCCGCCAGCCCCGCTTTCGACTATGCGCTCTACCTCAAGGGCCTGGTCAATTTCAACGACAACCTGGGCATTTTCGGTTTCATCTCGCGCCAGGACCTGTCCGAACGCGACCAGAAGGCCGCCAAGGAATCGTTTGAATCATTCCGGGAACTGGTCACCCGCTTCCCCGAATCCAAGTACACGCCCGATGCCCGCCTGCGCATGAGCTACATCGTGAACTCGCTGGCGCAATCGGAAGTGCATGTGGCGCGCTACTACTATTCCCGCGGCGCCTATGTGGCCGCCATCAACCGCGCGCAGACCGCGATCGCCGACTACCGCGACGTGCCCGCACTGGAAGAAGCCGTCTACATCCTCTACAAATCCTATGATGCCCTGGGCATGGCCGAGCTGCGCGACGACACCCGCCGCATCATGGAAAAGAACTATCCGCAGAGCCCCTACCTCACCAAAGGCTTCAAGGCTGCAGACAATCCCTGGTACAAGTTCTGGTAAGGGCGTCCAGCCTGTCCGTCAGCTCCTGCTCTGACGCCAGGCGCCGCATGGGCGGCAACGCCCTCAGCAAGCGCTTGCCGTAGCCCATCGAGGCCAGGCGGCTGTCGCACACCACCAGCACGCCCTCATCGGTTTCGCGGCGTATCAGCCGGCCGGCGCCCTGCTTGAGCGCCACGGCCGCCTCGGGCAGAAAATAATCGTTGAACGCGCTGCGCCCCTGTGACTCCAGCAGTTTGGAGCGGGCCTCGGCCAGCGGGTCATTGGGCGGCGGAAAAGGCAGCTTGTCGATGATGACCAGTTGCAGCGCGTCGCCCGGCACGTCTATGCCCTCCCAGAACGAGGCCGACGCCACCAGCACGCAGCCCTTGCCGCCGTTGGCGTTGCCCTCGCGGAAGCGCTCTATCAGCACGCGCTTGGGCATGGCCCCCTGCACCAGCACCTCCATGTCGGAAGACTCCCGGAAAGCCTCCCTGAGCGCGTCGCCAATGGTGCGCAAGGCCCGCAGCGTGGTGGTCAGTACCATGGTGCGGCCGCCCAGGTGCCGCGACCACCTGGCGGCGGACTCGGCCACCTTCACCGTGTGGGCGGGATCGCCCGGCTTGGGAAAGGCCGGCGGCACGTAGAGCGCCGCCTGGCGTTCATAGTCAAAAGGGCTGCCGACGCGCAAAACCTCGGCCTCCTCCAGCCCGCAAGGCTGGGTGAACCAGCTGAGCTTGTCGTCGTCACCCAGCGTGGCCGAGGTGAACACCCAGGTTTTATCGGTGCCATTGCCCGCACCCAGCACCTTGCTTTTGACGGCCTTGGAAATATCCAGCGGCGACTCAACCAGCCGCAGCTGGGTGCCCACGTCGGCCCAGCGCACGCAGCCCGGCTCACAGGCATGGACAAAGCGCCTGGCGCGTTCGGCCAGTTCCGAGGCGCGCTCATGCAGGCGGACAAAGTCGGGGGCGATTTCACTGACCGTATCCAGGGCCGCGCAGGCCTGCTCACAAGAGGCGTGAACGGCCTGCAGCGCGCCATTCCATTCGTCCGCATCCAGGCCCTCGGGGGATTTATCCACCCACCTGAGCTTGGTTCCGGGGTATTGCTTGCCCGCGCACAGGCGCAGCTCGCGCGCTGCATGCTCGACGGCGGACACTACCTCCTGCCAATCGACCAGGCCGCGCGCCAGTTGCAGGCCGGTGGCCAGCATGTCCCTGGCGAAATCCAGCAACTGGCCGGTGGTCAGATTGGTGCCCAGGAACTGCACACCGGTTTCGTTGAGCTGGTGCGCTTCGTCGAAGATGGCGATGCGCACCGAGGGCAGCAGCTCGGCCACGCCGGATTCGCGCACCGCCAGGTCGGCGAAAAACAGGTGGTGGTTGATCACCACCACGTCGGCCGCCATGGCCTCCCTGCGGGCCAGGTTCACGTGGCAGGCCCGAAAACGCGGGCATGGGGCGCCCAGGCAGTTCTCGCGCGTGGACGTCACCAGCGGGATCATGGGGGAGCGTTCGTCCAGTCCCGGCAGCTCGGCCAGGTCGCCGGTGCGCGTCGCCTTGGACCATTCTTCAATCCTGGCCAGGGCGCGCACGGAAACACCGTCGGGCAGGTAGGCCTCCTGGCGGGCCATCTCCATGCGATGCAGGCACAGGTAGCTGGCCCGCCCCTTGAGCAAGGCCGTGCTCACGGGGAGCCCCAGCGCCTCGACCAGGCGCGGCAGGTCGCGGCCGAACAGCTGGTCCTGCAAGGCCTTGGTCGCGGTCGACAGCAGCACACGCTCACCGCTCAACAGCGCCGGGACCAGGTAGGAAAAAGTTTTACCCACGCCGGTGCTGGCTTCGACCACCAGGGGGTAGGCCCCCTCGATGGCGCGGGCCACGGCCAGGGCCATCTCGGTCTGCCCGCTGCGCGGCGTGAAGTGCTCGGCCGCGCGCGACAGCACGCCGCCGGGCGCAAAAGCCTCTTCGACTTCAAGCGCAAGCGTCATCAGGCGGGCTCGGGGGGGTCCAGCGACAACTCGAGTTGAGCGATCTGGTCACGCAGCTGCAGGCGCCGCTTTTTAAGGCGCCTGAGCAGCAGTTCGTCGATGGGCATGGTGTGCGCCGCGATGTCCACCAGCGCGTTGAGGTCCGCATGCTCCATCCTGAGTTCAATCAGCTGCCGTTCCGGGGAATGTAAATTTAAGTCCAAGGTTTTTTATCCGTACGCGCCGCTTCGCTTGATAATACGTCGATTGCGACCATAAATCGAGCCTCGTGCCCGAACGACCACACAATGTCCAAAGGTTATCGAATCACAGCTTCCACCGGTATCCATAAAGGGGATCGGGACTACCAGCAAGACCAGGTCAACCTGTTCAGCCACTCGCGGATTCCCGGCTGCATGCTGGGCATCGTGGCTGACGGCATGGGAGGCCGCAGCGGCGGGCGCAAGGCTTCCGACCAGGTCATGCTGACCGCCAAGCAGCTCTTTGACCGCTACGCGCCGGAGACCGATGACGCCCCCGCCATGCTCAAGCAGATCGTCGAGGAAGCGCACATCGTGATCAAGCTCACGGCGATCTCGGCCGAACAGGAACCCCACAGCACGCTGGCGGCCTTCCTGATCAACCCGGGCGGCGACTGCCACTGGGTGCACACCGGCGACTCCCGCATCTACCACTACCAGGGCAGCAAACTGGTGCACCGGACGGTAGACCATTCCTACGTGCAGACGCTGGTCGACAAGGGCGAGATCACCGAGGACGAAGCCAATGTCCATCCCCAGTCCAACATCCTGATGGGCTGCCTGGGCACCGAAGACGCTCCGCCCATTACGCATCACTTCATCCCACAGCTGCGCCCGGAAGACGTGCTGCTGGCCTGCAGCGACGGCGTCTGGCACTACTTCAGCGCCAGCGAAATGGGCTCCGCGCTGTCCATGCTGTCGCCGCGTGAAGCCACCGAGTTCCTGATCCAGAAAGCCCGCTCGCGTGCGCGCGGCGGCGGCGACAACCTCTCGCTGGTGATCGTCAAGCTCGAACCTCTGGCGCCTGAGCCACCGCCCCGCTTAGTCCTGGGGTAAAGGCAGGGACTTGGCCGGCGGCTTGGTCTGCTTGAGCCGATCGCTTTCGTGCTGGGCCTTGCGCTCCTGCGCCTCTTTTACGCGGTCGTTGTATTTTTTTGCTTCTTCCGCCGCCGTGGCCTGTTTGCCGACTCTGGCCTGGGATTTGTCCTGGCTGCCCTTGAGCCTGGCGGCGCTGGCATCGCTGTTGCCCTGCTCAGCGGCCTTGGCGGCGGCACGGTCCTCGTTCTTTTGCTTTTCACGCTCCAGGCGTGACTGGTAGTCGGCTGCGGCTTTGGCCCGGCGGTCGGCGGCTTCCTGCTGGTTTTCGGGTGAAGCCTTTTCCTCGGTCTTGCGGATCTGCTCGGCACCGCGGTTGCGCCGCTCTTCATCATTGAGCAGGATTTCCTGGCGGCGCAGGTCGCCCATCACTTCGCGGCGACGCTCGTTGACCTTGCCCAGGCAGCTGTTGACGGCGAATTTTTTATAGCACTCGGCGTCTTCAGCGAGGAAACCCTCCTCCAGCCGGGCGCGTTCCGCGCTGATCCTGGCGCGCTCGGCATCAATGCTACGGGGGGCCTCGGCGGGCACGGCCGGCTGTTGCGCCGCGGATTGCGCGCCCGCAAGCACGCCCAGGGTGGCGAGAAAGCATGCGGCGGCGAATTTTTTCATGTGAGGGTGGTATCCACGTTGCGGCGGTCGAGCGCCAGGAATTCCTTGGACTGCATTTCGTTGAGCCGGGAGACGGTGCGGGGAAACTCGTGCACCAGCGGGCCCTCGGTGTACAACGCCTCGGGAGCGACTTCTGCCGACATGATGAGCTTGACCCGCCGGTCGTAGAGCACATCCACCAGCCAGGTAAATCGCCTCGCCTCCGAGGCCATACGTAAGGGCATGTAAGGCACGTCACTCAAGAGCACGGTATGGAACTGGGTCGCGATCTCCAGGTAGTCGTTCTGCGAACGCGGTCCGCCGCACAGCGTCTTGAAGTCGAACCACACCACCCCGCCCGCCTTGCGCCTGGCCTGGATCTGCCTGGACTCGATCTGCAGCACCGGGTTTTCATCCTGGGACTCCGCCAGCGCGTTGAAAGTTTCCGTCATTTCGGCATCGGCCTGGGGCCCCAGCGGCGTGTGATAGAGCCTGGCCTGCTCCAGGGTACGCCTGCGGTAGTCGGTGCCGTTGTCGACGCTGAGGACTTCCAGATTGGCCTTGAGCAACTCGATGGCCGGCAGCACGCGGTCCCGGTGCATGCCGTTGGGATAGAGCTCGTCCGGTTGGAAGTTGGAGGTGGTGACAAAGCCAACGCCGTTCTCGAACAGGGCCGAGAGCAGGCGATGGAGAATCATGGCGTCGGTGATGTCGGCCACGTGGAACTCGTCAAAGCAAATCAGCCGATAGCGCTTGGCAATGCGCCGGCCCAGCTCGTCGAGCGGGTTGGCCGTGCCCTGCAGGTCCTGCAGTTCACGGTGCACCTCGCGCATGAACTCGTGAAAATGCAGCCGGACCTTGCGCCGCAGCGGCACCGCCCCGAAAAAGCAGTCCATCAAAAAGCTTTTGCCGCGCCCCACGCCCCCGTACATGTACACGCCGCGGGGAATGTCGGGCCGGTTGATCAGCTTTTTGAAGGCGTTGGAGCGCTGCTCCTTGAAGTTGGCCCACTCGGAGGCGCAGCGTTCCAGCGCCTCGACGGCGCGCAGCTGCGCGGGGTCGCTGACATAACCCCGCGCCGCCAGTTCGGCGTCATACGCCGCGCGTACCGGTTGAGCCACCGATTCAGTACCTGCTTGGCTCGGCTCAGAAATTCAGCGTGCGCTTGTCCACCGCCAGCGCGGCTTCCTTGGTCGCCTCGCTGAGCGACGGGTGCGCGTGGCAGATGCGCGCGATGTCCTCGCTGCTGGCGCGGAACTCCATGGCCACCACGCATTCGGCGATCAGCTCGCTGGCAAAAGGCCCGACGATGTGCACGCCCAGGATTTCGTCCGTGGCGGCGTCGGCCAGCATCTTGACCATGCCGGTGGTGTCGCCCAGCGCACGCGCGCGGCCGTTGGCCATGAAGGGGAAGGTACCGGCCTTGTAGGCGCGGCCTGCGGCCTTGAGCTGCTCTTCCGTCTGGCCCACCCATGCGATCTCGGGATTCGTGTAGATCACCCAGGGGATGGTGTTGAAGTTCACATGGCCGTGCTGGCCGGCGATGCGCTCGGCAACCGCAACGCCCTCTTCCTCGGCCTTGTGCGCCAGCATGGGGCCGCGCACCACGTCACCGATGGCCCAGACGTTGGGCAGGTTGGTTTTGCAGGCATCATCAACCACCACCGCGCCGCGTTCGTCGAGCTTGAGGCCCACGGCTTCAGGCGCCAGGCCAATGGTGTTGGCCACGCGGCCGATGGAGACGATCAGCTTGTCGACTTCCAGTGTCTGCGCCTGTCCCTTGGCATCGACATAGGCGACCGACACGCCCTTCTTGGAAGACTTGACCTCGCCGACCTTGACGCCGAGCTCGATCTTCAGGCCTTGCTTGGTGAAAGCCTTGTGGGCTTCCTTGGCGATCTGCTGGTCCACCGCACCCAGGAAGGTCGGCAGGCCTTCGAGCACCGTCACGTCGGCACCCAGACGGCGCCAGACCGAGCCCATTTCCAGGCCGATCACGCCGGAGCCGATCAGGCCCAGCTTCTTGGGCACCGCGCCAACGCGCAGTGCGCCATCGTTGGAGAGAATGTTTTCCTCGTCAAACGGCGCGCCGGGCAATGCACGGGCATTGGAACCGGTGGCTACGATGATGTGCTTGCCGGAGATGGTTTCTTCAGCTGCGCCAGTGACCTTGATGTCGTAGAGGCCGTCCTTGGCGGCGGCAAAGGAGCCGCGGCCGTGGAAGAAGGTGACCTTGTTCTTCTTGAACAGGTAGACGATGCCGTCGTTGTTCTGCTTGACGACGGTGTCCTTGCGGCCCAGCATCTTGGCGACGTCCAGACTCAGGCCCTTGACCTCGATGCCGTGGTCGGCGAAGTGGTGGCCAGCCTGCTCGTAGTGCTCGGACGACTGCAGCAACGCCTTCGAAGGAATGCAGCCCACGTTGGTGCAGGTGCCGCCCAGTGCGGGGCCGCCCTTGGCGTTTTTCCATTCGTCGATGCAGGCGGTGTTAAAGCCCAGCTGCGCTGCGCGAATGGCGGCAATATAGCCGCCGGGGCCGCCGCCGATGACGATGACGTCGAATTGTTTAGACATGTTTTCTATTCCTTCTTGAGTTCAAACGCCCCCGCGTGGAGGACGATTCCAAATACACCGGTGCTCGCCAACAGGCTTTCTTGCTGGGGGCCATCGCGGCCGATTTTCACGGTCGTACCGGGTGTGGTCCTGCAGACAAACAGATGCCTGGCATCGAGGCATTCAATTCCGCCTGCGGCATGCAGGGCGGCCCAGCCAAAGCCTTCGTACTCCGCCACGAGAAAGCGGCGCAGGGGGACGGCCTCTGTAGGGGTTCGCACATCGGCAATGGTCCACCGGACCAGGTCAGACTGGTATTCGTCAACCAGCTTTCGGGGATCGGCATCCGGCGCCTTCGCCAGTACTACCCGGGACTCCGGCTGCGAAACGCTGAGCCATTTCAGCCCGTAATGACCGCTCCAGCTGTCGCCAGCCGGTGCCGCAGCCGCAGCCAGGCCCACGCTCAACGCGCAGGCCAGGCAGGCGACTATGCGGCGCATCGACAGCCTTAGATGTCGAACAGCAGGCGTGCCGGGTCTTCCAGCGCTTCCTTCATGGCCACCAGACCCAGCACGGCTTCACGGCCGTCCACGATGCGGTGGTCGTAGCTCATGGCGAGGTAGTTCATCGGGCGCACCACGATCTGGCCGTTTTCGACCACGGCGCGGTCCTTGGTGGCGTGCACGCCCAGGATGGCCGACTGGGGCGGGTTGATGATGGGGGTGGACAGCATGGAGCCGAACACGCCGCCGTTGGAGATCGAGAAGGTGCCGCCGCTCATTTCTTCAATACCCAGCTTGCCGTCGCGCGCCTTGGCGCCGTATTCGGCGATCTTCTTTTCGATGTCGGCAAAGCTCATCTGGTCGGCATTGCGCAGGATGGGCACCACCAGGCCGCGCGGCGAACCGACGGCGATACCGATGTCGAAATAACCGTGGTAGACGATGTCATTGCCGTCGACCGAGGCGTTGAGCACGGGGTATTTCTTCAGGGCATGCACAGCCGCCTTGACGAAGAAGCTCATGAAGCCGATCTTCACGCCGTGTTCTTTTTCGAATTTTTCCTGGAAGCGCTTGCGCATTTCCATGACGGGGGCCATGTTGACTTCGTTGAAGGTGGTCAGGATGGCGTTGGTGGCTTGCGATTGCAGCAGGCGCTCGGCGATACGCGCGCGCAGGCGGCTCATGGGCACGCGCTGCTCGGGGCGCTCGCCCAGGTCGGCGGGCTTGGCCGAAGCCGCGACCTGCGGCAGGGCCGTGGTCGGCGCGCCCGTGGGAATCGCGGCGGCGGCGGGCTTGGCGCCGCCGGCGGTCGCGCCCAGGACATCGCCCTTTGTGACGCGGCCGTCCTTGCCGGTGCCCGGCACGGAGCCGGCGGCCAGGTTGTTGTCGGCCATCAGCTTGGYGGCGGCGGGCATGGGAACGCCGGCCATGGAACCGCCCGCCGCTGCGGGAGCGGCGGCAGGAGCCGGGGCCGAAGCTGCCGCGGCAGCCGGTGCGGCCGCCGCAGCGGCGGGGGGGG
>NZ_JBFUJQ010000019.1:0-10572 GCF_056401275.1 Polaromonas sp. P4_F6
CGCTGGCAGCGCCGCCGCCGGCGCCGCCGCCGGACCAGCCGCTGCAGCCGGGGTTGCCGCCCGAGCCGCCGGCCCAGCCTGGAGCGCCGCCCGCCAGGCCGCCCGCGCCGGCCGCATTGGTGCAGGTAAATGCGCCCTGCGAGGTATTGCCGGGGCGCCCGCCCTGGCCGACGGCCACATTGAGCACGGTGCCGGGAGCGATGTAATAAGTGCCTGTGGCCCGCGCGCCCGCGCCGCCCGCGCCGCCGTCACCGTTTAAGTCGTTGCCGCCGCTGCCGCCGCCCGCGCCGAAGGCCTGGATGATCACCCCGCCCGCGCCCGCCGGCACGGTGTAGGTCTGCAAAGCGCCGGTGTAATTGAGGGTGGTTTGCGCCATCGCCCAGGGCGCGGCCAGCAGCAGCAAGGCGGCGCCCCATGCGGCCCGCGCAAGGCCGCGTGAATAAGCCGGCGTGCGCGGCAGGCCTGGGCGGAAAACGGGGCACTGGAAAAACATCATTGTGGGAGGGCCGCTGTGCGGGAAGAAGAAGCCGCGGCCGCGCCGGAAGGCTCGCCAAACACGTTCTCGTCAAACTTGAAGCGTACACGCAGATAGAGGCCGCGCTGGGTATAGGCCTCGCCCGCCATGTCCGCGGCCTTGAAGCCCTTGACGTTGTAGCCCACGGACACCCACATGTTTTTCCAGGCCAGGTAGCCGACTTCCACGCCCACGGCGGTTTCGGCGGCACCGTTGCCCCACATGCGGTAGGCCTGCAGGCTGAAGTCCCAGCGCTCGGTGAGGTCCCAGGTGGAGCGCCCGCCGATCAGCTGCGTGAAGGAGCGGCTGCTGATGCCGTTGGAGCGGTCGCTGCCCCACTTGGCGGCGTAACGCCCGCTCATGGTCCAGTGGCGGTTGGGCTGCACATTGAGGTGGGTGGACAGGATCAGGCCGGACTCGTCGCGGCTCAGTCCCGGGCCCAGGGTGCTGTCGGAGTCTTTTTTGTACTCGATGCGGCCCAGGGCATTCCACTTGTCGGTGTCGACCGGGCGAAAGGCCACGCCGGACTGCGCCGTGATGAGTTCGCGCCTGCCGCCGCCGGCGCCCAGGTTGGACTGCTCGCTGTAGAGGCCGCGGTTGAGCAGCGTCCAGCTGTCGTCCAGTTTGTTGGCCAGCGCGCCGGTGAGCAGCCAGCTGCTCGAGTTGGTCGAGGTCTGCCACTGCAGCTGGCCCGAGGCCTTCCAGGTGGCGGCGGCCGTGTAGTCGGCGCCCAGCGTCACGGCGCTGGAGTCGTCGACCACCACGCCGGACAGCGGCTTGATGCGCTGCACGCTGGCCGTCAGGCCCACGCCGTTGTCCAGGCGCCAGAGCCGGCGCAGGCCCAGGGCGGCTTCGCTGGTGCGGCCATTGATGCTGTCGCCCATGCGGTATTCGTTGAACAGCTGGGTGCTGTCGGTCAGCTCGGTGTTGATGCCGGCGACGGTGGTGTATTGCGAGGTCGAGGCGTTGAGCGTGTAAATGCTCTTGAGGCTGTTGATGAAGTCGTGGCGCGCGTAGAGGCGCGTCGTCGAATTGATGGCGTAGTTGCCGCCCACGCCGACTTCGCGGCCGCCGCTGCCGTCGATGGCGTACTCGGCCAGGCCGTAGACGTCGGCCTGCGGCACGTCGGGCACGGGCACCGTCACCTTGACGCGCGCGGTGGTGGTGCCGACTTCTTCGGAGGAACCCGCCGCCAGCGCCGTGGCCGATGGCACGATCGGCTGGGTGCTGCCCGGCAGGGCCGGGCCGGACAGGGCCGCGGCCGTGTTGGCGGCACTGTAGCGCACGCCGACTTCCACCTTGACGTTGCCGGCCATGCTGTGCTCGAGCTTGAGCTCGGCGCCGGTCTGCGAGGCACCGGTCACGCTGTTGGCGGTGCGCAGCGCTTCGCCGACCACGCGGTTCTTGTCGTCCACGGCGTAGCCGACCTTGGCGCCGTATTCGGACTGGCCGGCCGACTGCACGCTGTTGGGGTTGTAGAAACCGGCGCTGGTCTTGGCGCCCCAGACGCGCGCCTGCAGCGCCTGGTCTTCGTGGCGGATCTCCACGCGCTGGCCCGAACCACTGCCCTGCAGGTCGGTGCTGCTGCGCGCAATTTCGCCGGTGGCCACCGTCTTCTCGCCGAGCCTGGCCGTCACGTTGAGGCCGTCCAGGTTCTGGCGGTTGGCCGGGTCGGTGTCGCGCAGCGCCGAGACGCCCAGCGTCACGGCCGGCGTGACCTGCACGCGGGCCTCGGCGCCGGCGACCGTGTGCTTGGCGCCGCCGGAATCGACCGAGTAGCTCACGCGCACGAAGATGGGGTTGAGGTCGGTATCCACGCTGGGTACCGGTGTCTTGAGCAGCAGCCGGCCGCTCATGGGCTCGATCTCGTAGTCGGTGAACTGCGTGAGGGGCGTGTCGTTGACGATGACCGAGGCCTGGCTGCGGTTGCGCGTGAGGATGTTGACCTGCTGGCTGTTGATCACGCCGTTGATGTTCAGCAGGAAGGGGCCGGAGGTGCCGTTGGCGCGGAATTCCTGCACCAGCTGCGTGGTGGCGGTGCGGCTGGCAAAGCCTTCCACCGTGACCGCGCCGTCCTGGTAGCGGCCCTTCACGCCGTTCAGGGCGCGCGAATACTGCGTGAGCTGGCGCGCCTGGTTGTCGGTCTGGGTCGAGTAGTCACCCAGCAGCGCGTAGTTGCTGCCGTTTTGCAGCATCACATAAAGCTTGCCGGTGGACTGCGCGTCAAAGCCGCGCGCCGACGAGTCGCCGTAGACCGGGTAGAACTGGCTGGGCTGGATGTCGCGGAACAGCGCCGTGTCCGAGGGCTTGTCCGAGTCGTAGGCCAGCGTCAGCAGCGAGGAGCCCAGCACCTTGCCCTTGAGGAACAGCGCGGTGCGCGCGGCGGCCTCGCCCTTGCCGCCGGAAAAGCTGCGCGAGCTGCTCTGGATCTGGCGCTCGAACACGTCGCCGCTTTGCGCCGGCTGCAGCGCGGAAGGATTGAGGCGGCGCAGGTTGATCGTGCCTTCCACGATGCCGGCGGCGATCATGGGCCGCAGATTGGGCATGAACTCGATGGGTGACACGGACTTGACGGTGCCGCTGGCGACGGTGAGTTCGGCCTTGCCGGGCTGGGCCGGCGGCAGCAGCAGGAAGCGGCCTTCGCCGCCTTCGACAAACACCTGGGTGCCGGGCTGGCGCGCGTCGAGATCGGGCGTCTGCCACTGGCCCTGGCTGGCCTGCAGGCTGACCTGGGTGCGCACGGCCACGGGCAGGCCTTGCGCGTCGCGCAGCGAAATGATCACCGGCACGGCGGTCGCGCCATCGGCGATCAATTGCGCGGGCGCGGCGACCTCGATTTTGGCCAGCGCGCCGGGCACGCGCACCGTGATCTGTGCCGTGCCGCGGGCATTGCCGAAGCCGTCCAGGGCGCGCACGGCCAGGGTGTTGCGGCCGGGCTTGAGGTCCACGCCGATGTATTCCCAGGCCAGGACCTTGTTTTTCTCCAGGCTGCTCTTTTTGCCGACCTGGGTCGCGGGCACGGGCTGGCCGTTGACGGTGAGTTCGAAACGCGCGCCCAGCGGCCCCTTCACGCGGACCCGGGTCTGCGCGACCGGCAGCAGCTGTTCGTCCACCAGGCTGACAAAACCGGTGGCGGCGTCCAGTTCCGGCAACAGGTCTTCCAGCGGCTGCAGCACCTGTTCAACCGCGGCCGCTTCGGCGCCGGCGGGCGCGGCAGGCTGGACCGGCTCCACGCTGGCCGGCGTGTAGATGGGTTTGGGCAGGCGGGCATTGGGCGCCGTGGGGCCGCCCGTGTCGCCGACGGCGCCCAGGGTGCCCGGCAGGGGCGCCGCCGCCACGGCATTGCTGCCGGCGTTGTTTTGCTGCGCGCCCGGCAGCCCCATGGCGCCGCTGGCCGGCAGCGTGCGGCTGTCGGCCGCGGCAGCACCGCGGTTGGCCTGCAGCAGCGTGCCGGCGGCCTGGGTGATTTCCGACGCATTGCCCAGCGCCTTGCGGCGCGCCGCGATCTGCTCGTGGATGCCGGGCGTGCATTCGGCAATCGCGAAATCGGCCTTGTGCAACTCGCCGTTGGTAAGGTCTGCGAAGCGGCTGCCCGCGTCGAAGGCGTTGCGGTTGTTCAGCACGGCCAGCGTGGCGCCCGCGGGCAGCGTGATGTTGTCGACCTTGGCCACATGGGTGCGCGGCTCCAGCCCGTAGAAGCTGTACTTGCCCTCTTCGTCGGTCACGGCATAGGTGCCGTCTTCGAGGTAGATGCGCACGCCCGGAATGCCCGGCTCGCCGGCGTCCTGCACGCCGTCCCTGCTGCAGTCGGCGAACACCTTGCCGATCACATAAGCCTTGTTGGAAAACACGCCGCCCACCACCTGCACGCGCACGCTGGAGCTGTTGGAGCGCACCGCGCCGCTGGCGGCCTGGGCCGTGTTGATGCCGTTGCCGCTCTGGCTGCCCGCGCCCACGCGCACGCGGTAGGTCAGCACGGGCTGCGCGCCGGCGGCCAGCGTGCCCACGGCGAATTGCAGGCTGGGGCCGGCGCCGCCGGCGGGATCCGCCAGCGCCGCGCCATTGAGGCGCGCACTGCCGCGCACGTAGGCGAAGCCGGCCGGCAGGCTGTCGCTGACCACGGTGGCCGGTAGCGGCACGGTCGAGACGTTGTTGAGCTTGACCGAATAATCGACAAAGTCGCCGATCTCGGCGGTTTTTTTGTTGGCGGTTTTCTGGATGAACAGGCTGCCGACGGCGGCTCCGGGGTCCAGGGGCACGTCGAAATGCACCGGCGCCAGCGCCACCAGAAAATTGCCGCCATAAGACCCCGGCGTGTCTATCACCCGGCCGGCCGGTTGCAACGCCACAGGCACCCGCGAAGGAAAAGAAAAGCCAGCCGGCGGGGTAACCACCAGTCGATAGCGACTGTTGAGCACCAGCGGGAATTCAAAAAAACCGTCGGCCGCCGTCACGACAACGCTGGGCGCCGGCGTGACGCCGTCCATCAGGAACACCACGGCCGGCCCGCCCGGGTTGCCGCTGTTGCCCGCGCCGAGGACGTCAATCAGCTGCACCGTGGCGCCGGCGATGGGCTGGTTGGTGGCCGAGTTGTAAACGGTGCCCGAAGGGTCGACCAGCAGCGTGGTGGTGACCGACACCGTTATGCCGCCGCAGGTCGTGATGCTGGCGGTCACGGTGTCGTTGCGCAGCACCTCGAGGATGCCGTCGCCCGAGGCCACGATGTGTGAAGCCGCGTTCGCGGTGGGAACGCTGGGCAGGATGCGGAACACGCCGGTGTTGGGCCCGGTTTCCACGGCCGTGTAGGTTTCCGAATCACCGGTGAGCTGGCTCACGATGGTGATGGGCACGGTGCCTATCGTGCTTGGGTCGGCATTGCAGATGGACGCGTCAGCCTGCACAAACAGTGCGTTGCCGGGAATGCTCTGGGTGGCTTGCGCCGAGTAAGTGTTGTTGGTATAGAACTGGATGCTCGCCGTGTGCGCAGGCAGCGGCAGCACCACGGTGTTGCTGGCGGTGGTCAGCGGCGCGGCGGCGTCAGTCCAGTCGGCATAGGCGGCGCCGCTCACGTTGCCGGAGGCGTTGGAGTTCACCATGACGCTGAACTTCCCCAGGAACAGACCGCCCTGCGGCAAGGTGGCGATGGCCCAGGCCACCGCGTCCACCACGCCGCCGGCCGGCACAGTGGTGACATAGCTGCCGGTGGCGGCGCCCTGCAAGTGGTACAGCGTCTGTGCGCCGGGATTGGTGGCGGGCTGGGCCGAGGTGAAGGTGGTGTTCACCGGCACCGGTGCGCGCAGGACGAACAGCGCGGCGGGCGCGCCGTTGACCGTCACGTTGGCGGGGCTGGCCGCCATGTTGCCGTTGTTGATGGCCCTGGCCGTGAAGCTGAGCGCCACGCTTTGGGTAGCGGTGGCCGTCGATGCCGCGTAGCTGACCTGCACGGCCGCGCCGTTGGTCAGGTTGAGGGTGTCCGTGTTGGTGGCCGTGGCGCTTTGCAGCTGGCTGATCGCGCGCAAGCTGATCTGCGCGGTCTGGCCGGGCACCGCGCCGGGCGGAATCTGGCCGGTGATCAGCAGGCCCGCTGTGGCGCCGACGGCCACCGGCACCACGCCGCCGGCGGGCACCACGGGCTCACCGGCATCGACCAGGCCGTTGGCGTTGACGTCCAGCACCACCTGCAGGTTCAGCGGCGTGAAGACGCTGCCGGCGGCCACGCTGGCGGTGACCAGGTAGTTGGTGGTGGTGTTGCCGGTGTTGGCGAGGTTGTGGTTGATGGTGAAGGAGGAGCCGACGCCGATCAGCAGGTTCTGGCTGGCGTTCAACGTAAGCGCTTCCAGCGCCGCCACCGTGGTGTTCACGGTATTGGAATTGATGCGCACCGGCAGGCCCGTCGCAGTGTCCGTGAAGGTCGCGCTCGCGGTGTTGCTGATCACCGTCCCCACCGGGGTCGGCGCTGCCTGTGCGGCTGCCCAGAAGAGCAGCAACATGCAGGAAATCAGCAGTTTGCGCAGCGGGCGAAAGAGCATGTGGGCTGGGTGGGTGGTGGGTTGCGGCAGGGCGTCGCTTTCCAAAGGGCGCGTTGCCGTGCCCTTGGAAAAGCGGGGAAGCTTTCGCTTCCCGCGCTGGAGGTCAGTCCCGGGTTAGGGGTTGATGCGCACACCGAAAGTCACGACAGCCGACTGACCGGGGGTCAGGGTGCCGATCGTTGCGGTGACGGTGCCGGCCGCGCCCGCGGCGGGGCCGGTGACCGTGCCCACCGTGCTGGCAGCGGCGCTGCTCAGCGTGGTGTAGCTCGGCGTCGCGTCGGACACGACGACAGAGGTCGCATTCGCGGATCCCACGTTGGTCACCGTGATCTGGTACAGCACGCACTGGTTGGGACGGGCGCTCAGGGTGGCCGCCGCGTAAACCGTGCCGCCGTTGGCGCCGGCGCAGGCCGTGTCCAGGGATTGCGCCTTGGACAGGGTCAGGTTGCCGGCGATGACGGTGGTGCTGTCAATGGCAGTGGCCACGGCAGGAACCGTCGTCACATAGCTGCCGTTGCTGGTGGTGACCGTGATGGTCGTGGCATCCACCGCGCCGGGGGTCGCGCCGCTGGGCGCGATCACCTTGTTGAACACGGTGATCGATGCGCCGGGGGCCAGGCCCGCGGGCAGGACGCCGGCAGCACTCAGCGCACCGCTGATCTGCGGGTCGGTCGCGTCGAGCACGCCGTTGGCGTTGGCGTCGTAGTACAGCGCGGAAGTCCAGCCGGCCTGGTTGTCGGCGCCGGAAAGGGTCACCGTGCTGACCGTGCCGTTGCCTTCCAGCACGTTGCCGGTGTTGGTCAGGGTGTGGCTGTAGACGTAGGAGCCGCCGGGGTAGGTCTGGCCGGCGCCGTTGGGCGTCAGGGTGATGGAGCGCACGGCGTTCACGACCACCGCGTCATGCAGCGTGTCCGAAGCGTTCGAGGTGGGCGACAGCGTGCGGAAGTACAGCTGCGTGGTGCCTGCCGCGAAGCCGGCCGGCACACCGACCACCGCGCAGACCACGACGTTGCCGCCGGCGGCCACGGAGCCGGTATTGGTGATGGTCGCGCCGGTGGTCGAGCAGTTGCCCGCGCCGCCGTCGGCGCGGAAGCTGACGGTCCAGCCGGCCGGCAACGTCACGCTGGCGAAGGTGTTCACCGTGCTGGCGCCCAGGTTGTAGCTGTCCGGCGAGGGGCCGGTGTTGTTGGCCACGATGGTGAAGACCGTCGAGGCGCCGGGGTTCAGCGTGTTGGTGACCTGCGCTGCGCCTTCACCGTTGGCGAACACGCCCACGCCGGGGACACCCACCGCGGTCGGCAGGTTGTTGGTGGCGTCAACCGCTGCGTTGGCCACGGCGGTCAGCTGGTCGGGGGTGCTGGCCGTCTTGGTCGGATCGAACACGGAGGTCGCCGTCTTGGTGATGATGAAAGGCGAGCCGGTGTTGGTCGCGTTCGGCGGCAGCGTGGCCTTCAGGATCACGTTGTAGGCGGCGCCGGCAGCCAGGGGACCGGTGTCGACCGTGCCGTCGCTGTTGGTGTCGACCAGCGGCGTGACGCCGTCGCTCTTGAACAGCTGGAAGGTCGTGCCGGCCGGGAAGTTACCCGCGCTCAGCGTGATGTTGAAGGTGTCGGAGCCGTTACCGGTGTTGGTCACCGTGTTGGTGAAGCTCACCGTCGAGCCGGGCGCGGCCGGGCCGGGCACCGTGGTGCCGGTCAGCGTTACGGCGGCGGTCTGCAGCACCGTGAAGGGCACGGTGTTGGAGCCGCCCGTCACCGTGGTGGCGCCGTTGTTGTAGGACGTCGTCGCGGTGTTGTTGAGCACGCCGGGCGCCGTGCCCGGTGCCACGGTCACGCCGAAGCTGATGGTGCCCGACTGGCCGGCCGTCACCTGGTTGAGCGTGACCAGCAGGGTCTTGGTGCCCAGGGTGTAGCCCGAAGTCAGGGTGTTGGGCGCGGAGCCGCTGGAGCCGCCGCTGTCGCTCAGCGCGGTGGCGCCGGTCACGCTCCAGCGAGCGGAGCCCGCGGTGTAGGTCAGGCCTGCCGGCAGGACGTCGGTAATCGCCACGGCGGTGGCCGTGCTGTTACCGGTGTTCGTGTAGGTCAGGGTATAGGTGATGGCCGTGCCGGCCGCGCCGCTGGACACGCTGGCCGACTTGGTCAGCGTCACCACCGCATTCGTCGTGGCCGTGGTCACGTCGGTGTTGGACTGCGTCTTGGTGTTGTCGAACACGCTGGTGCCGGTCACCGTGATGGTGTTGGTCTGCGTCGCCGTGGCCGTGCCCGGGAGCGTGGCAACCACGATGTACTTGAACTGGCCGCCCGCGGCGAGTGCGCCGGTCGAGGTGATCGCGGGGCCCGTGGGGGTACCGCTGCCGTTGTCGGCAAAGATCTGCACGCTCGCCATCGAGAAGGCACCGGTGTTGCTGGTGGTCAGGTTGAAGGTGTCCGTGCCGTTACCCGTGTTGGTCAGGGTATGCGGGTAGTACACCACGCTGCCCGGCGTCGCGTTCTGCGCGCCGTTGGCGGCCAGCGTCAGGCTGGCGATCTGCTGCACCGTGGTCTGCACCACGTTGGAGGTCACCGTGCGCGTGATGCCCGATGCATCCGAGTAGGTGGCCGAGGCCTGGTTGCTGATCGACGTGCCGGCGGGCGGCGGTGCGGCGTGCGCAGCCGTTCCGGCCATCACCAGCGCGAAGGCAACGAGCAAGCCCACAATCCAGTGGGTGAAGAAGTGCGGCAGCCCTAGGGGCCGCGGACTCGGGGGGGTGGCATACATGGCGTATTTCTCCTGGCTACAAGACAACGGTGAATCGACAGACAACTAACAACAGAAACTGGGAAGGGCGCTGTGGACGGATCCGGCCGCCATCAGGGCTTGGCCGCCGAGGCGACCGCCGGCGCATCGATGCTCACGCGCAGGCTGACCACCGAGGTGGCGCCCGCGGGCAGGCTGCCGAGTTCCCAGCGCAGGGCGCGGTAGTCGGCCAGGGGCACGGGCTCTTTGCGCGTGCTGCCGTCAGCCTGCTTGACCATGCGGGTCAGCGGCATGGGCGCGAAGCTGCTGCCGTCCGTGGAGGCCTGGGCCGGGGCGGGCTGCTCGCTCGCGGCGATGAAGGTGGTACCGGGCGGCACCGGCACGGTGGCCAGCAGCTTGCCCGCGGCGGCCGTGCCGTTGTTGCGGTAGGTGGCGCTGTATTGCAGGACGTCGCCCGGCTTGCCGTCGCCGGCAGGCTTGAGCACCGGTTTGCCGGCCACCATCTCCACGCGCTGCGCCAGCAGCTGGGAGGTCACCGGCGAGGCTTGCGCCAGAACCACCTGGCCCAGGGCCAGGCCGGCGGCAAAAATGCAAAATTTCAGAACTGTTTTCATGGTTCACATCCTTTTCGTTACAAGTCGGCGGATAACAGCGCCAGTGGTCGGCGGCATGGCCTGTATGCGCTTACAGACCTTTGAACGTAACTTTATGTTACTGATTGCTCTTTTTTGGCTCGACTAAATCACGATTCGCCAAAAAACAAATAGAAAACCCAGATTTCTGTGAGAAAACACGCAAAACCGGGTTGAATTGGAGTCTCACCTGTGACTTATTGTAATTTTTCATCTTGTCGCCTTACAAGTAGTCACAAGTACACAGGGCGGGTTTTCGTGACAAATTCACGTAAACCCTAGGGAGTAGGTTTTGGTTTTTGCTCGCGGCGCGGGGTGGTTGTTACAAAAGGGGCGTTGCGGCTTCCCCCTTCCGCAAGGGCGGGCTTGTTCCAGCGGCTTGCTCTCTGTTGAGGGTGGCTGGCCGGGGTTGCCCGGCGGCAACTCACTTTTCTTTGCTTCGCCAAAGAAAAGTAAGGGCGGTCTCAAGGGTGAAGTGCAACACTGCTCAACCCCAAAGACAGGAGCAGCATGACGAGCCACTACAGACACTTGAGCGCGGAAGACCGTGGAGCCATCATGACGATGAGTCTTCAGGGATGCAGCGCCAGAGCTATCGGGCGCGCCTTGTGCCGAGCCCCCAGCAGCATCACGCGTGAACTGCGGCGCAACGGCTACCTGC
>NZ_JBFUJQ010000020.1:0-7061 GCF_056401275.1 Polaromonas sp. P4_F6
GCCCACACCCGCGCCTGCGGCCGCTCCCGCCGCCCCAGCACCCGCCGCGACGCCGGCGCCCGCCGCCACCGCCCCGGCACCTGCACCCAGCCCGGCCGCTGCCACCGGCGCCGAGAAGGAAGTCGAAGCCGCCGTGCGCGGCTGGGCCCAGGCCTGGTCCGACAAGGACATGGGCGGCTACCTCGGCAGCTACGGGCAGAACTTCGAGCCGCCCGGCAAGCAGGCCCGCAAGGCCTGGGAAGAAGACCGCCGCGCGCGCATCGTCGGCAAGTCCAAAATCAGCGTGAAACTTTCCAACCTGTCGATTTCGGTGCAGGGCAACAAGGCCACGGCCCGCTTCAAGCAGGACTACAGCGCCGATTCGCTGAACATCTCCAGCCGCAAGACCCTGGACCTCGCCAAGGTGGGTGACCGCTGGGTGATCGTCAAGGAATCCACCGGCGGCTGACCTGGCCCACGTGTTTTACCCAGCCCGTCCCTGCCCCTCTTCGCCGGCCGGCACCCTGCCTCGGAAACTTGCATGAAAAAGGTGCTCACCGCCCTTTTTTTCGTGGCGCCTTGCCTGGTGCCGGCGCTTGCGTCCGCGCGCGTTGAACCCGCGGTCAAGGCCGTGACGCGCAGTGCCGCCGCGCCGCAACGCGCGGCACGCGACGGCGAAGCGGAAGCCCGCCTGATTGAAATCTACAAGCTGATCGGCCAGGCCGCTCCCCGCGAAGCGCTGCGCAAGGCCGAGAGCCTGGTCAAGGACCACCCCAATTTCCAGCTCGCGCAACTGGTCTACGGCGACCTGCTGGCCGGCTTCACGCGCCCGCTGCGCGCGCCCGGCGACGTGCCCGACATCACCGCCAACAAGGCCGCGGCCCCGCTGCTGGCCGAGCTGCGCCAGGAATCGCTGCTCAGGCTGCGCGCGCTGCGCGAGCGCCCCGCGCCGGGCACCGTGCCCTCCCAGTTCCTGGCGCTGTCGCCACGCAACAAGCATGCGATCGCCGTCGACGCCTCCCGGTCGCGCCTTTACCTGTTCGAGAACACGCCCACCGGCATCAAGCTGGTGGCCGACTACTACATCTCGGTCGGCAAGTCCGGCATTGAAAAATCCGTCGAGGGCGACCTGCGCACGCCGCTGGGGGTGTACTTCATCACCAGCAACCTGGACCCCAAATCGCTGCGCGACTTCTACGGCTCGGGCGCGCTACCGATCAACTACCCCAACCAGCTCGACGTCAAGCGCGGCAAGACCGGCGGCGGCATCTGGCTGCACGGCACGCCGCCGGCGCAGTTTTCGCGCGCGCCGCTGTCCACCGACGGCTGCGTGGTGCTGGCCAACCCCGACCTGGAACGCATCATCCGCACCGTCGAGGTGCGCAGCACGCCCGTCGTCATCGCGCACAGCCTCAAATGGGTGGCGCCGCAATCGCTGGCGTCCGACATCAAGTCCTTTGAGAACGTGCTGCAGGGCTGGCACAGCGCCAAGTCCAGCGGCGACATCGCCAAGCTCACCGCCTGGTACACCCCCGATTTCACGAGCTACGGCAAGACCCTGGTTGAATGGACGCCGGCCCTGCAAAGCGAGCTCAAGCAGCTGGGCGGGCGCGGTATCCAGCTCAAGGACGTGTCTTACCTGCGCTGGACCGACAGCGCCGACACGATGGTGGTAACCTTTGGCGAACTGGTCAAGGGCGCCAAGACCGGCCGCACCAAGCGCCAGTACTGGGTCCGCCAGGGCAGCCAGTGGAAAATATTTTTCGAAGGAGCCATTTGATGGCAGTTCACCCCAGGCCGGCGATGTCCGCCGCCTCTTCTCTGCGTTCCCTCCATTCCCCCTTGCGCCGCGCGGCGTTTGCGCTGGCCGCCGCCGCGAGCCTGGCCCTGCTGGCCGGCCCGGCGCTCGCGCAAAGCGCGCCCAAGGTCAAATTCGCCACCAGCGAGGGCGACTTCGTGGTCGAGGTCTATCCCGACAAAGCCCCCAAGACCGTCGAGAACTTCCTGCAATACGTCAAGGACAAACACTACGACGGCACGATTTTCCACCGCGTGATCAGCAACTTCATGGTGCAGGGCGGCGGCTACGACGCCACCTACGCCGAGAAGAAAACCCGCCCGCCCGTGCCGCATGAAGGCCGTGAAGCGCTGGCCAAAGGCGGCCCGAGGAATGTGGTCGGCACCCTGGCCATGGCGCGCACCAACGATCCCAACTCCGCCTCGGCGCAGTTCTTCATCAACGTGAAGGACAACGACTTCCTGGACCCCACCGTGATCCCGCCCGGCGACCCGGTGCCCAAATTCGAATACCAGGGCCGCGTCTATGAAAACACCCCGCGCGCGCAGCTCGTCAACGCGCCCCAGCTGTACGGCTACACCGTCTTCGGCAAGGTCGTCAGCGGCATGGACGTGGTCAACAGGATCAAGTCGGTGCCGACCGGCGCGGGCGGCCCCTTCCCGAGCGACGCTCCCAAGACGCCCGTCCTCATCAAATCAGCAACCCTCGTCAATTAACCGCCCTCCCCCCTACAGGACACCATCATGAGCAAGCCCAGAGTCGAACTCCACATCGCCGAATACGGCGTCATCACCCTGGAACTGGACGCCGCCAAGGCGCCCAAGACCGTCGCCAACTTCCTGAACTACGTCAACAAGGGCCACTACGCCAACACCGTGTTTCACCGCGTGATTCCCGGCTTCATGGTGCAGGGCGGCGGCTTCGAGCCCGGCATGAAACAAAAACCCACCGACGCTGAAATCGAGAACGAGGCCAACAACGGCCTGAAGAACGACAACTACACCATCGCCATGGCGCGCACCAACGCGCCGCACTCGGCCAGTTCGCAGTTCTTCATCAACGTGGCCGACAACGGCTTCCTGAACCACACCGCGCCCAGCGCTTCGGGCTGGGGTTATGCCGTGTTCGGCAAGGTGATCGCCGGCACCGACGTGGTCGACAGGATCAAGGCCGTCAAGACCGGCCGCAAGGGCTTTCACGACGACGTGCCCATGGAAGACGTGATCATCCAGCGAGCCATCTCGCTGGACTGAGCCCGCCCACCCAGCCGGTGAACACCCCCCAGGCCGTCCCCGAGATCGCGGAGCTTTTGGCGCCGCCGTCCTGGCGCACGGTCGATTTCATTTCCGACCTGCACTTGCAGGCCGGTGAGCCCGCCACCTTCGAGGCCTGGCGGCACTACCTTGAAAGTACGCCCGCCGACGCGGTCTTCATCCTGGGCGACCTTTTTGAAGTCTGGGTCGGTGACGATGCCGTCGGCCACGACCTGAGCGCGCCTTCGGCCGGTTTTGAGGCGCGCTGCGCGCGCGCCATGGGCGAAGCCGCCGGCCGGCTGGCGCTCTTTTTCATGCACGGCAACCGCGACTTTCTGGTGGGCCAGGCCTTGATGGACCTGTGCAACACCACCTTGCTGCACGACCCGACGGTGCTGGAGTTTCCGGCGGGCTCGGGCCGGCGCTGGCTGCTGTCGCACGGCGACGCCCTGTGCCTGGACGACACCGACTACATGGAATTCCGCCGGCAGGTGCGCGGTGCCGACTGGCAGCGCGCCTTCCTGGCCAAGCCCCTGGCCGAGCGCCAGGAGATCGCGCGCGCGCTGCGCCGGCAAAGCGAGGCGCGCAAGCAATCGGGCGCATCCTATGCCGACGTCGATACCGGGGCCGCGCGCCAGTGGCTGCGCGCCGCGAAAGCCCCCACCCTGATCCACGGCCACACCCACAAGCCGGCCGTGCACGACCTGGGCGAGGGCCTGGCGCGGGTGGTGCTCAGCGACTGGGACCTGGCCGCCCCGGTTCCGCGTGCCGACGTGCTGCGCCTGTCCGCCGCCGGCCCGCAGCGCATCGCCCTGTGCTGACCCTTTTTTCCACTCTTTAAGCCTTGCCTACGACCAAGACACCCACCCCATGCTGAACTGGTTAAGAACGCTGGGGCGCCAAAGCGCCCCGACCAAGACCATTCCCGATACCCTGTGGATGGACACCCTGCTGCAGTTTCCCTTCCTGGCCCGCCGCCCGGTGGCCGAACTGCAGCAGTTGCACGAGATGGCCGGGAAATTCCTCAAGCAAAAGGAATTCACCGGCGCGCACGGCCTGAAGGTCACCGACGAGATGGCCGTCGCAATCGCCGCGCAGGCCTGCCTGCCCGTGCTGCACCTGGGCCTGCGCTGGTATGACGACTTCAAGGGCATCGTGGTGCATCCCGGTGCGATGCTGGCGCGCCGCGAAGTCACCGACCAGGCCGGCGTGGTGCACCGCTACAGCGAAGAGCTGTTGGGCGAAGCCATGGACGGCGGCCCCGTCACCCTGAGCTGGCAGGACGTGGCCGCCGCGGGCAGCGCGGCCGAGCATGGGCACAACGTCGTGATCCACGAATTCGTCCACAAGATGGACATGCGCGACGGCGCGGCCGACGGCTGCCCGCCCATGCCCACCCGCAGCGCCATGAGCGGATGGCACTCGGTGATGCAGCCCGCCTTTGATGAATTTTGCGAAAAAGTCGCCATGGCCAAACGCTTTGGCGCCGAGCCGCCGTGGCTGGACGCCTACGGCGCGAACTCGCCGGCGGAGTTTTTCGCCGTGGCTTGCGAGGCCTATTTCGTCAACCGCGAACGTTTCACCCGGGAATTCCCGGCGCTGACGGTGCTGTTCGACAAATTCTTCATTCCCGCCAAATAAGCGGAAGGGGCCGCAAGGGCCTCAAATCTCCGAAACCGGGGTATTGAGCGCCGCGCTTAACCCCTTTTCCCCAGTTGCCCCGTTTCAGGGAGCTCCACCCTCTTTCTGGAGCCCCCATGAAACCCCACATCCTCCCTGCCTCCCTCCTGCTGGCCCTGTCCGCCTGGGCCCTGCCGGCCCATGCCATAGGCCGCCTGGCCGACGTCACCGTGGTGGACCGCAACACCGGCGCCACACTGCCGCTGTACTACCACCGCGGCGAATACTGGGTGGCCGGCCAGTACGGCGCCAAATACGCGATCGCCGTGCGCAACAAGCTCGGCGAGCGGCTACTGGCCGTGACCGCCGTCGACGGCGTCAATGTGCTGAGCGGCGAAACCGCCGCCTGGGACCAGACCGGCTATGTGTTTTCGCCCTGGCAGCAGTACCAGGTGACAGGCTGGCGCAAAAGCAGCAGCGAGGTCGCCGCGTTCGAGTTTTCCGCGCTGGGGGACTCTTATGCCGGCCGCACAGGCCGGCCCGCCAACGTCGGTGTGATCGGTGTGGCGCTGTTCCGCGAACAGCCGCCCGAGCCGGTGGCACAGGCACCCGTGTATTCCAGCCCCCGGCGCAGCGAGCGCGAGGCCGACGCCCCTGCGGCCCCAGCAGCACCCGCCGCGGAATCACCGGCCGCCGGCAAATCCGCACTGGCAGATCGCATCCTCGGCGGCGCGGAGGCATCAGCCTCCGCTGAAGGCCTGCTCAGAAAGCCGCAGGCCGCCCCCTTGCCGGCCCTCAAACTGGGCACGGGCCACGGCGCCCGCGAAAGCTCGGTGGTCTCGCACACCAGCTTCGCGCGCCTGCAAGCCCAGCCCAACGAGGTGATACGCATCCGCTATGACAGCCGCGAGAACCTGGTTGCGAGTGGCGTGATCCGCGAACCCGTGGCGCACCACCCCATTCCCGATCCCTTCCCGCAATCGGGCAGCACGTCCTATGTCCCCGACCCTCCTCTGCGCCGATACTGAAAGCGTGCAACTGCGCCGTGATAATCTGGCGCATGCCCAGCGCCCCGACGCCAGACAACGCAGCCGAAGACAGCGACGAATCGCTGATGCTGCGCTATGCGGCCGGCGACATCGCGGCTTTCGATGCGCTCTATGCGCGCCACGAGCTCGGCGTGTGGCGCTATGTGTTTCGCAGCGTGCGGGTGCAGGCGGTGGCCGACGACCTGCTGCAGGACGTGTGGTTTGCCGTGGCGCGCAGCGCCCCCACCTACACGGTGTCGGCGCGCTTCAAGACCTGGCTATTCACCATGGCGCACAACCGGCTCGTTGACCACTTTCGCAGCGCACGCCACCATGTGAGCCTTGACGCAGGCGGCGACGAAGACAGCCCGGGAATCGGCGACACACTGGCCGCCGATTCCGGCTTCGGCCCGCTGCGCCGGCTCGAGTCCAGCGAGCAGGCGGCGGCGCTGATCGCGGCGGTCGAGCGCCTGCCGCGCGAGCAACGCGAAGCCTTTTTGCTGCAGGCCGAAGCCGGCCTCAGCGTGGACGAAATCGCCGCCGCGACCGGCGTGAACTTCGAGACCGCCAAAAGCCGTTTGCGCTATGCGCGAAACAGCCTGCGCCAGCAGCTACAGGAGTTTGCATGACAGAGCCTGACCGCAGCCCGCCCGGCGATGAGCTGGCGCAGCGCTACCGCGAGGCCAGCGCGCAGGACACGCGCCGCCCCGGCGCCCATGTGCGGGAGGCGGTGCGCGCCCACGCGCAGATGATGATCGCCGCAAACAAAGCCTCCACGACGGCGGACAGCGCACCCACAGCGACCGCCGCCAACCAGTCGCGCTGGAAAATTTCCGCGCTGGCCGGGCTGGCGCTGGCCGGCTTGACCGGCTTGCTGGTGCTGCAATACGACCGCGGCACCGACGAAGAAAAAGACCTGGCGTTTGGCCAGCCCAGTGCGAGCGCGCCACCCGCAGCTGAGGCAGCACCAGCCGCCGCACCGCAACAAACACCCCAGGCCGATAGCCGCAGCGCCAAGACGGGCCAGCCGCCGCCCCTGAAAGCCCCCGCGGCACCCTCCGCCGGAAAACCCTCACCCCAGCCCTCCGTCACAGGCTCGGTGGCACGCAAGGCCGAAACCGAAGCCGCGCCGCCGCCCGAGGCAAGCGCGGCGCCCCCACCTGCGCCTTCACCCGCGCCTTCGCCGCCCCCCGCCCCGGCGGCTCCACCGCCACCCGCGCCGGAAGTTACCGCCGCCAAAGAAAGCTCGCAACTCGCACGTCCTGCCCCCCCGGCCGAGGCGGTGGTGGGCGGGCAGGCGGCCTCTTCCATGCGGGACGCCGCACCGGTCGCCGCGCCAGCCGCGGCCCCCGCCATGGCAGCGCCGGCGGCACGCGCCGCCGC
>NZ_JBFUJQ010000021.1:0-6763 GCF_056401275.1 Polaromonas sp. P4_F6
GAACAGCCAGGCCCGCCGCTTCATGCCTTGGCCTTCTTCGCGGCGCCCGCGGGTGCCATGGCGGCCGCCCGCTTGATGGCCACGCGTATGCGCTGGTAGGTGCCGCAGCGGCAGATATTGGTCATGGCCGCGTCGATGTCGGCATCCGTCGGCCTGGGGTTGGCCTCGAGCAGCGCGGCGGCGGCCATCAGCATGCCCGACTGGCAGTAGCCGCATTGCGGCACCTGCTCGGCGATCCAGGCCAGTTGCAGGGCGTGGGGTTTGTCCGGCGTGCCCAGCGCTTCAATGGTCTGGATGCGCTTGCCCATCACGGCGGACACCGGCACCGAGCAGGAACGCGCGGCCTGGCCGTCGATACGCACGGTGCAGGCCCCGCAGGCCGCCACGCCGCAGCCGAATTTGGTGCCGGTCATGTTCAGCACGTCGCGCAGCAGCCATAACAGGGGCATGCCGGGATCGGCGTCGGCCTGGACGAGCCGGCCGTTGATTTGCAGTTCCACGAAATCTCCCTCAGTGATGCGTCGCCCAAGCCGATGACTATATCGGCGAGCCCCGGCAGGCGATAGGGCGGCCGCGCCACACTGGCCAGGCCGCCAATCGTAAGGACTTGTATTCACCGGCCGGGTGCGCCGTGAACGCCGCGCGGACGCCGGCCCGCGCGCGGGGACGGATAATCCCTCTTCTATATGGCACTTATTACCCTTCTGGACGCCCAACTCGCTTTTGGGCACGTCGCACTGCTGGACCACGCAGATTTTTCCCTTGAGAGCAACCAGCGCATAGGCCTGATAGGCCGCAACGGCACCGGCAAGTCGTCCCTGCTCAAAATCCTCGCCGGCCTCGAAAAACCCGATGACGGCGCGCTGCAGCTGCAGCAGAACCTGCGCATCGCCTACGTGCCGCAGGAGCCCAGCCTGGACCCGCATGCCACCGTGTTCATCGCGGCCAGCGCGGGCCTGGCGCGCACCCGCCACGTGGTCGAACAATACCTGGCGGCCGACGAAAACACCGACCTGGACGCCCTGCAGTCGGAAATCGAGGCGCTGGACGGCTGGACCTGGGAGCAGCGTGTGGAGGAAACCCTGCACCGCCTGCACCTGGACAAGGACGCCATCGTCGGCTCGCTCTCAGGCGGCACCAAAAAGCGCGTGGCACTGGCCCAGGCGCTGGTCGCCAAGCCCGACGTGCTGCTGCTTGACGAGCCGACCAACCACCTGGACCTGGACTCCATCGCCTGGCTGGAGGAGTTGCTGGTCAATTTCAACGGCAGCATCATCACCATCACCCACGACCGCGCCTTCCTGGACCAGGTCGCCACCGTCATCGTCGAACTGGACCGCGGCAAGCTGAACAGCTACCCCGGCAACTTTGCCCAGTACCTGGTGCAAAAGGAAGAGCAGATGGCCCAGGAGGCCGTCATCAACGCCAAGGCCGACAAGCTGCTTGCCCAGGAAGAAATCTGGATACGCAAAGGCGTGGAAGCGCGGCGCACCCGCAGCGTGGCCCGAATCGGCCGCCTGGAAGCCCTGCGCGCCAACCGCGCGGCCCGGCGCGACGCCGTCGGCCGCGTCAACCTCGATGTCTCCAGCGGCGAGCGCAGCGGCAAGATCGTTGCCGAGCTCAGCAACGTGAGCAAAAGCTTCGGCCACCCCGGCAGCGAAAAGCTCATCGTCAACAAATTCACCGGCACCTTGCTGCGCGGCGACAAGATCGGCCTGCTGGGCCCCAACGGCGCCGGCAAGACCACGCTGCTCAAGCTCATCCTGGGCGAGCTGCAGCCCGACGCGACCACGCCACCCGGCAAGGTGCGCCAGGGCGCCAATCTGCAGGTGGCCTATTTCGACCAGATGCGCGACAGCCTGGACCTGGACGCCACGCTGGAAGACTTCATCAGCCCCGGCAGCGAATGGGTGGAGATCAACGGCGCCAAAAAACACGTCAAGAGCTACCTGACCGACTTTTTGTTCTCGCCGGCCCGCGCCAACTCGCCGGTGCGCACCCTCTCGGGCGGCGAGCGCAACCGGCTGCTGCTGGCGCGCCTGTTCGCCCGGCCGGCCAATGTGCTGGTGCTGGACGAGCCGACCAACGACCTGGACATCGACACCCTGGAGCTGCTGGAAGACCTGCTGCAGAACTACGAGGGCACGGTCTTTCTGGTCAGCCACGACAGGCGCTTCCTCGACAACGTGGTCACCAGCACCATCGCCTATGAAGGCACGCCCGAGAACCCCGGCTTCTGGCGCGAATACGAAGGCGGCGTGACCGACTGGATCACCCAATCCAAGCGTGCCGCGCAGATCACCGGCGGCGCCCGGCCCGGCCCCGGCGCTTCCAGCCCCAAGCCCGCCGGCAAAAGCAGCAGCGAACCCAGGAAGGACGCGGGCGAAGCGCCCACCGCCAAAAAGAAGCTCAGCTACAAGGAGCAGCGCGAACTCGACGGCCTGCCGGCGCTGATCCAGCAGCTCGAGTCGCAGCAAAAAGCAATTGAGCAGGAGCTCTACGACGGCACGCTCTACACCACCAATGCCAAACGGGCGGCCGAGCTCAATGCACGCAACAGCAAGATCGAGGAAGAACTGATGGAAGCACTGCAGCGCTGGGAAACGCTGTCATCGTAAAGCTGCCGTCGTAAGCGCCCACTCTCTTTGGTAGATCCCTCCGGGCCGGGCTTGCGCGGTCAAGCCGGGCTCCTACACAAAGAGTCGGCGCCCGCGCAGGCGGCCCCGGCATCCGGCACATCTGCTTAGGCTACAGTGGTCCGCACCATGCCGACCACCCCCAGCGCCCCCAGCGCAATTTCCCGCAAGCTTGTCCTCCCGGCCTTCCGGCAACTGCTGCCGGCGCTGGCGCTGGCCTTCACCGCCTTGTGGCTGGCCGGCTGCGCCTCCCTGCCCAGCGAGGTGGACAGGCCGGTGTCCACCGCCCTGGCCAAACCCGAGGAAACCCGGCTGGGCGCGCTGGTGGCGGCCCGCGCCGCCAAGGCCGGCACACGCAACGATTCCGGCTTTGCGCTGGTGGGCGACGCCGAACTCGCCTTCACCAGCCGCATGACCCTGATCAAGGCCGCGCAAAAAACCCTGGATATCCAGTACTACGCCATCTTTGCCGACGACACCACCGAGCGCATGTTCGAGGCCCTGCGCGAGGCCGCCGGCCGCGGCGTGCGCATACGCATATTGCTGGACGACTTCAACACCTCGGGCAAGAACGCCCAGGTGCTCAAACTCGCCTTCGAGAACAACTTCGAGCTGCGGCTGTTCAATCCCCTGCCCGGCGGGCGCGGTTCCATGATGATGCGCATCCTGAGCAACCTCAAGGATGCCGCGCGCATGCAGCGGCGCATGCACAACAAGATGTTTGTGGCCGACAACGCAGTCGCCATCACCGGCGGGCGCAACCTGGGCGAGACCTACTTCGGCCAGAGCAAGGGCACGAATTTTGTGGACATCGACATCATCGCGGCCGGCCGCATCGCGCGCGACCTGTCCGCCAGCTTCGACCAGTACTGGAACAACCCGCTGGCCTACCCGGTGCAGTCGCTGATGACGGCCAAGGAGATCGAGGCCCTCAAGCCACCGCCCGCCGGCGCCCAGGCCGCCAAGCTCAACCGGGAAGATCCAGCGACGCTGGCCAGCGCCACGCAAGCCGCCATCGCCGAATCGAATGCCTCCGCGGCTTCCGCGGCATCGGCCGCCGCGCTGCCCGACTCCACCGACCTGCGCCTGCTGACCTGGACCTGGGCGCCTTCCGTCCTGCTGGTCGACAAGCCCTCCAAGATCGCCGCCGATGCCGACACCACCGGCGAATCCCAGGACACCACGGTGGACGGCTTGCTGCAGCTGATGTCGCAGGCCAAGGGCAACCTGCTCATCGTCTCGCCCTACTTCGTGCCAGGCGAACGCATGATGGCGCAGTTCGCCGAACTGCGCCGGCGCGGCGTGCGCGTGCGCGTGCTGACCAATTCGCTGGCCTCCAACGACGCGCCCGCAGCCCATGTCGGCTACGCGCGCTACCGCAAGGCCCTGCTCGACATGGGCATAGAGCTCTATGAAATGCGCGCCGAGCAGCAAGGCTCTTTCTCCAGCTTCGGCTCATCGGCGCTGGGCGGCGGCTCCACGGGCGGCTCCACCAGCGGCTCGCGCGCCAGCCTGCATTCCAAGGTGGTGGTGATGGACGACCGCCTGCTGGTGGTCGGCTCCATGAACCTGGACCTGCGTTCCCAGCTGCAAAACAGCGAGGTCGCCATCGTCATCCGCAACCGCGCCATCTCGGCCGAGGCCACACGCCTGATCGAACCCACGCTGGGCGCCGGCGCCTACCGCGTGGAGCTGGACGAGCAGGGCCAGATGGTCTGGCGCGCGCCCCAGGGCTCGCAGCTCAAGGACTCCCGGGTGGAACCGGACGCAAGCCTGGGCCTGAAGCTGATGCTCAAGCTGATAGGGCCGCTCGCGCCGGATGAGATGCTTTAGCCGGGTCTTGCTCCGGCCTACTGGTCAACCTTGACGCGGTAAGTGACGGTCAGCTGGCCGCCCGAAGCCAGCGAGCCGGTAAAGGTCCACTTCAGCGCCCCCTGCGCATTGACCGCCGGCTGCGTCGTCACCGTGCAGGCCGTGATGCCCGTGGGCAGCGTGCCCGGGCAGGCGGCCGACACAAAGCCGGTGAAGGCCGCGGTCGAATCGCTCACAAACAGCGTGGACAGCGGCTGCGTGCCGTTGTTGGTGGCCGTCAAGGTGTACTGCAGCGTGTCGCCGGGGTTGGCGTTCACGCTGGTGGCCGCGGGCAGCGCCTGGGTCACGTTGCTCACCAGCTTGGCCAGCGACAGGTCGCCGGCCTGGCCCACCGTGGTGATGTCGGTGGCCAGCAAGGTGCTCACGGCCAGGGCCGGAGCCGAGTTGGTGTAAGTGAAGGCGGCGCTCAGCGTGACGCTGTTCTGCGCGCCCTGGCCGGCGCCCGCGGGCACGAACTGCTTGATCACCAGGCAGACGGTCTGCCCGGCGGTAACGGTGATGGTCGCGGCAGGCTGCGTCTCGCTGGCCTCCACCGCAGCGTTGCAGTTGCTGTCCTGGTAGAGCACCTGGTTCCAGGCCGGGCTGGCCGGCGTGGCGGTGTTGGCGATCGAGAAGGCGACTGACCCGCCGGTGGCCGCCTTGTAGGTATGGGCGTAGAACACCACGGTGCCGGGCTGGGCGGTCTGCGCGCCGTTGGGGCTTAAGGTGTTGGGCGCCACCATGCCGAAGCTGATGCCGGTGCGGGCCAGGCCCGAGCCGGCGGTGTAGCTCACGCTGGGGCGGGTGTAGCTGCCGCCTGTGGTGCCGGCCGAGCCGCCGGTGGCGGTGTAGCCGGCCGGCAGCACGGGCGTGAGGACCACGGTGCCGCTGGTGGCCCCGGGGATCCAGAGCGTGAAGCTGCCGTCGCTGGCCGTGGGCTCGCTGTCCAGCGTGGTCGCGCCCTGCGTGGCGTTGACGGTGATGCCGGCCAGGCCAGGCTCGGTGCCGGCCTTCACGCCGTTGTTGGCCGTGCCGCCGCCGGCACCGTTGTCGGCGAACACAGTGCCGCTCAAGGTGCTGCCGCTGTACAAGCCGAAGTTCTGCGGGACGGGCGGCGCGCCCACGATGCTGAACTGGATGATGCCGGTCGGGTTTTGCGTGCCGATAAAGCCGGCCGGGTAGCTCGTGGTGATGTCACTCAGGGTGGCGTTGCCGTCCACGACCAGGCAATAGTTGCCCTGCTGTATGTTGGTAAAGCTGTAGGCACCGGTCGTGAGGTTGACCGAGGCCGCCACCGTGGCCGGGCCGTTGCAGGTACTGCCCGAGCGAGGCACCAGCTTGACCCACAGGGCCGTGGCTCCGCCTATGCCGGCCTCGCCCGCATCGAAGTTGCCGTTGTGGTTGGGGTCGCTGTAAACATTGCCGCCGAAGCCCAGGGCCACGGTGCTGACCACGGGCGCGGCACAGCCGGCGCTGGGCGTGTTGGCGGCCGTGCAGGTGGTCGGGGTGGGCGGGCTGGTGCCGCCGGCCGGGTCCACGGCGGTGTAGTTGGTGACCGTGATATTGCTGGTCGGCCTGGCGGTGATCTGCAGCACCGAGGTGCCGCCGCTGGCGGCGATGGTGCCGACAAAATCACATGTCACCAGTGTGCCGCCGGCATTGGCCGCGGTCGAGCAGGTCCAGCCGGTGCCGCTGCTGCTGACATAAGCCATGTTGACGGGCAACTGGTCCACCACGCGCGCCACAAAGGCCGGTGTGGTGGTGGTGGTCGCCACCGTGAGGCTGTAGACGCTGTTGATGCCCACCTGCAGCGCCGGGCTGGGCTGGGATTTGGTGACGGTCAGCGTGGGATAAATCGGCGTGATGATCACAGAGCCGTTGCCGCCAGGGTTACCGCTGGCCGGTGCCGTACCCGTCACCGGCACACCGCCCGCGCCGCCCAGCGAGGCGGTCACGCTGAAGGCCGAAATTGCCGCGTCGCGGCAGGAGCCGCCGCCCGTGGCCTGGGCGGTGTTGTTGGTGGCGGCGCTGTCCACCAGTTCCGCGCCGCCCACACCGGCCGCGCAGCCGGCACCACCGCCGCCACCGCCGGAACCGTCACCGGTGCGTGTCGCGCCGGTGCCGCCCGCCGCGCCCGGCAAGGTGCCGACCGTCGTGGTCGCGGGGAGCCCGGCTCGGCCCGCTATCTGAAGCGCGCCACCCTGGCCGCCACCGCCGCCGCCGGCGACGATCAGCCGGGCATTGGCGGCCGTGGCCACCACGCTGGCAGCGCCGCC
>NZ_JBFUJQ010000022.1:0-2347 GCF_056401275.1 Polaromonas sp. P4_F6
GCGATGCACAGGATGCACTAGGGGCTTTTGCCAAGGCTGTGCAATATAAACCGGACTCGGCCGGCGCCCACTTCAACATCGGGGCCGCCCACGCACGGCTGGCTCAGCATGAGGCGGCCGCGCAGGCCTATCGACGGGCACTCGCACTCAAGCCAGAGTTCGTGGAGGCGGAAGTCGCCCTGGGGGCGGCGCTGGAAGAGATGGGGCAGGACGAAGCAGCCGTGGAGAGCTACCACCGCGCCTTGAAGAACCAGCCCGACCATGCCCAGGCCCGAGAAAAGCAGGTTGACCTCCTGAAACGGCTCGGGCGCTCCGGTGAGCTGGTGATCGCTTATCGCCAGATGCTGGAACTCGAGCCCGACAATGTGGACTGGCTCAACAATCTGGGAGCCGCCCTGAGAAAACAAGGACGGTTCAAGGATGCGGCCGCGAGCTTTCACCAGGCAACGACGGTCGACCCGGAGAATGCCTTGGCCTACAACAACCTGGGCGCCACCCAACGTACGTTGGGACAACTGACGGATGCGGCGGAGAGCTACCATCGGGCGCTGGAGATCCAGCCGAACTTCATCGAGGCTCACCACAATCTGGGCAATCTTCTTGCAGAATTGGGGCAGGTTGAGCAATCTTTGTCGAGCTACCGTCAAGCACTTGCGATCAATCCTGATTTCGCCGAATCGCTTACCGCCATGGGTGCGGTTTTCCAGTCACAGGGGGAATTCGACGCGGCCGTTGAATGCCACCGGCGGGCATTAGCCATCAAGCCTGATTACGCGCAGGCCCACAGCAATCTCGGAAATGCCCTGCAGGAGCTGGGGCAGCTTGAAAACTCCCTGGAAAGTACCCGCCGCGCACTGGAACTCCAGCCGGACTTCACTGAAGCTCACAACAACCTGCTCTTCGTGCACAACTACCTGGCCGATCAACCCGTTGCGCATTTGTTGACCCAGGCCAGGCGATTTGGAGAGATCATCGCCCGCCGCGCCCGGCCGGCACAGGCCTGGGCCAATACGCCCGACACCCAGCGCCGACTGCGGGTGGGCGTAGTTTCCGGTGATCTTTGCATCCACCCCGTGGGCTATTTTCTGGATGCGGTTGTGACGGCGCTGAAAACCCATGCCGTCTCGTTGGAGTTGTTCGCCTATCCCACGCGCGCCTGCGATGATGAACTAAGCCAAAGGCTGAAGGCCTGCTGCCGCGCATGGCACCCCTTGATCGGGCTTTCCGATGAACATGCGGCCGAACTGATACGCGATGACGGTATTGACATCCTAATCGACCTTTCAGGGCATACCGGGTACAACCGTCTGCCCGTGTTCGCCTGGAAACCCGCGCCGGTGCAGCTGTCCTGGCTGGGCTATTTCGCAACCACCGGCGTGCAGGCCATGGACTACCTGCTCGCCGATCCCTGGACCTTGCCGGCGAGCGAGGAAAACAACTTCACGGAGAAAATCTGGCGCCTGCCGGAGACCCGGCTGTGTTTCACGCCGCCCCGCTCGAACATTGCCGTCTCGCCGCTTCCGGCACTTTCCAACGGTCATGTCACCTTCGGTTGTTTCAACAATTTAACCAAAATGAATAGCGCCGTTGTGGCACTGTGGGCGCAAATATTGACAGCCGTTCCGTCGAGCCGTCTGTTCCTCAAGGCCCGCCAGTTGATGGAAGCGTCCGCCCGGCACGAGGTCATTGATCGTTTCGCGGCTCACGGCATCGAAGCTGGACGGCTGACTCTGGAAGACTATGTTCCCCGGGAGAATTACCTGGCCACTTATCAAAAGGTGGACATAGCGCTGGACCCTTTTCCTTACCCAGGTGGGACAACGACGGCGGAAGCCTTGTGGATGGGCATACCCGTGCTGACGTTGGCGGGAGAGCGCTTTTTGTCGCGCCAGGGCGTCGGCTTGCTGATGAATGCCGGTTTACCCGAATGGATCGCCACCGATCCCGAGGACTATGTCGCCCGTGCGGTCTCGCATGCCGGTGACTTGCAAAGTCTGGCCAGGCTGCGCGCAGGTTTGCGGCAGCAGGTGCTGGCCTCACCCATCTTCGACGCGCCGCGCTTTGCCGTCCATTTCGAGGCCGCCCTGCGCGGCATGTGGCAAGTGTGGTGCGAGAAGAACCCTATACCCGCCGCGGCAGGCTGAAGAGGCGATCAATGGGACTATTTGACCGATTTGCGCGGGTGGCGCGTGCGGACGGAAAAGGTGACGTGCCCGCTGCGCAGAGTCCGGCATTGAGCGCCGATGATCTGCTGGCACAAGGCATGGAACTTGAGCAGCAAGGGCAAGCGCAAGAGGCTTTGCGGCGCTATGACCAGGCGATTGCCCTGGCGCCCGACCTGGCGCGG
>NZ_JBFUJQ010000023.1:0-1137 GCF_056401275.1 Polaromonas sp. P4_F6
GGCGGGCGGTCTCAAGGACCAAGTGCAACACCTGGGGGAATCTGGGCATTGTGCGCGATGCAGTCTTCGAAGAAGGCTTGAGCGGGCGTTTTCCAGTCCAATGTTGCCCGTGGCCTCGTGTTCAGGCTCCAGGCGATCTGGTCGAGCTGGCGCTGGCTGTACACACTCAGGTCTGTGCCCTTTGGTAGGTACTGCCTGATCAGGCCATTGATGTTCTCATTGCGGCCACGTTGCCAGGGACTGTGCGGGTCAGCAAAGTAAATCTTTAATCCCGTGCTCTCTGCCAGCTTCTTGTGCAGCGCCATCTCCTTGCCCTGGTCGTACGTCAGCGTCTTGCGCAAGGCCTCATCCAGCGGGCCGAACGCCGCTTCAAAGCCCCTGAACACGTCCAGTGCCGTCGCGCCGTCGACCTTGACGATCATCACAAAGCAGGTTCTCCTGCACACCAGCGTGCCCACCGAGGATTTGTTCCTGGCGCCCTTTATGAGATCACCCTCCCAATGGCCGGGCACCAGCCTGTCGTTGGCCTCGGGCGGGCGCACGTGGATGCTCAGCATGTCCTGCAGCACTCCCCTTCCACCTACGGCGCCAGCGCGGCTTTGCGGCCTGCGCGCGCCCCGGCTCTGGCGCAGCAGCGCCGTCAACTCCTTGCGCAGCTCACCCTTGGGCCTGGCATAGATGGCGGTGTAGATGGTTTCGTGAGAGGCTTGCAATGCGGCTTGTCCAGGATGGTCTCGCCTGAGGATACCGGCGATCTGCTGGGGCGACCACAATTGCTCAAGAAGGCCGCGAACCCGCCCCCACAGGGCACCGCCCTGGCAGAGCTTGCGGGGCCTGCGCGCAAGCCGCCTGACGCGCCGGGCGCGTACGCCCGCCCTGACGGCGTCATAGCCTCCTGCGATTCGGGGCCTGCCCATGTGTGTTTGATGGGCAACAGGCAGGTAGCCGTTGCGCCGCAGTTCACGCGTGATGCTGCTGGGGGCTCGGCACAAGGCGCGCCCGATAGCTCTGGCGCTGCATCCCTGAAGACTCATCGTCATGATGGCTCCACGGTCTTCCGCGCTCAAGTGTCTGTAGTGGCTCGTCATGCTGCTCCTGTCTTTGGGGTTGAGCAGTGTTGCACTTCACCCTTGAGAC
>NZ_JBFUJQ010000024.1:0-657 GCF_056401275.1 Polaromonas sp. P4_F6
CTCCTGCGATTCGGGGCCTGCCCATGTGTGTTTGGGCCTGCCCATGTGTGTTTGATGGGCAACAGGCAGGTAGCCGTTGCGCCGCAGTTCACGCGTGATGCTGCTGGGGGCTCGGCACAAGGCGCGCCCGATAGCTCTGGCGCTGCATCCCTGAAGACTCATCGTCATGATGGCTCCACGGTCTTCCGCGCTCAAGTGTCTGTAGTGGCTCGTCATGCTGCTCCTGTCTTTGGGGTTGAGCAGTGTTGCACTTCACCCTTGAGACCGCCAAGCAAAGAAAAGGCGACCCTGGTTGCTGCGTCCCTCCGCTTCGCTGCGGGCAACCTGCGGTGCTCGGTCCAGCCGGGGTCTGGCTAAACTCGCCTTCGGCTCAGACAACGCCAGCCCTGATCCGTCTGGCCCTGCGCTCCTCGGCGCATCCACAAGGGGTGGGACAGGAATACCAAACAGCCGAAGACAGAAAACCGAAAACAACAAGGACACGCCATGGCGTGTCCTTGTTTGTATTGATTTTTTCTTTGGTATTTGTCTTCTGTCCCCGATCCCGATTGCCCCGTCCTGGCTGGGCCGAGCAGCGCAGACGGAGGAGGGATAAGGGCTGGCGTTGTCTGAGCGAAGCGCAGCGTAGCGAGTTTAGCCAGACCCCCTCCGCAGTCG